>NZ_NEII01000013.1:0-204968 GCF_002112685.1 Pseudomonas sp. R15(2017) | reverse complement strand
TAAGCTTTGCCGGGTGGCATTCGCCCTCATGAAAAATCAGAGCGAATACCAACCCAATTTAAGGTTGCAGGGTTCCCCTGCAACATAGAATCTCCCACAGTGGTCGAAGGTGTACGTAGCCTTTGTGTACACCCCAAAAAACCTGTGGGAGCTGGCTTGCCAGCGATGAGGCCGGTGCAGACAACATCAGGCCGGGGTGTGCTCTTCCATCGCCGCTTTGTAGATCGAGTTTTTCGGCTGGGCAAACAGCCTTTCCATCATCGGCTCGAAGAAGCTCAGCGGCAGGGTGTCGTACTCGGGGTCGAACGCCGCCGCGTCGTATCTTGCGCAGAACTCCGCGGTCGCCAGAAACTGCGGGTGGTCGCTGAACTGCTCGCGCAGGTGCCGATCCATGCCCAGGTGATGGAAGAAGTAGTAGCCCTGGAAGATCCCGTGCTTTTCCACCATCCACAGGTTTTCGGCACTGACGAACGGCTTGAGAATGGCGGCGGCGATGTCCGGGTGATTGTAGGAGCCAAGGGTGTCGCCGATGTCGTGGAGCAGCGCGCAGACCACGTATTCCTCGTCGCGTCCGTCGCGAAAGGCGCGGGTCGCGGTTTGCAGCGAGTGGGTCAGGCGATCCACCGGGAAACCGCCGAAATCGCCTTCTAGCAGTTTCAGGTGCGCCACGATCCGGCCGGACAATTGGCGGGCGTAGGCGCTGAAATCCGCCGCAATGATCGCCCAGTCTTCCTGTGTACCGTCCTTCATGTGGGTGAAACGGGCAGTGGCACTCATGGCAGTCCTCTTGGTCGGAATTTCTAGAACGGCACGCGGCCCAGGATCATGTCGCGGTACATGACGAAGTCGCCGAGCAGGCTGTAGAACGGGTGCTGGAAGGTGGCCGGGCGGTTTTTCTCGAAAAAGAAATGGCCGACCCAGGCAAAGCTGTAGCCGGCCAGCGGCAAGGCAAGCAACAGCAGCCAGGCGCCCTTGGCGATGGTCAGGGCGAGAATGAAGATCACCAGTGTCGTGCCGATGAAATGCAGGCGACGGCAGGTGCTGTTGCTGTGCTCGCTGAGGTAATACGGATAGAACTCGGCGAAGCTGTTGAAAGGCTTGAGGGTTTCCACGACTGCGATCTCTGTGGTTATTGTTCTGATTGCAAGTTGTTCGGCGGGTAGCTTATTTGAGTCTAGAGTGATCATTGGCGTCGGCCAGTGACAATCGGCGCCACTTTACTATCCTTGGGAAATCGGCCGTAGTATGCGGCTCACCATGTCATCCAAGAAAAAACGCCATGAGCGAACGAACGACTTCTGCAAGCTGGGCGATGGGGATTGTCAAGGCACTGGAAATGGACGGCCTGGATTGCCGGGTTTTGTTCAGACAGCTGGGGCTCGACTACGCGGCGCTGGAGGATCCGGACGCGCGCTTCCCGCAGGATTCCATGACCCGACTGTGGCAACGGGCGGTCGAGCTGTCCGGCAATCCCGCCATCGGCCTGAACATGGGCAAGGTGGTGCGACCGGCTTCGTTCCATGTCGCGGGCTATGCACTGATGTCCAGCAATACGCTGGCGGAAGGTTTTCAGCGACTGGTGCGTTATCAGCGAATCATCGCCGAAAGTGCCGACCTGAGTTTTCGCCTGCTCGATGAAGGTTATGCGTTGATTCTGACGGTGCATGGCGATCACCTGCCGCCGACCCGGCAAAGTGCCGAAGCCTCGCTGGCCTGCGCGCTGGCGCTGTGCGGCTGGCTGACCGGGCGCACGCTGCACCCGCGCAAAGTGCTGGTGCAGGGCGATGAGCCGGATGACCTTGAACCCTACAAACAAGCCTTCCATGCACCGCTGGTGTTCAACGCGCCGTATGACGCGCTGATCTTCGAACGGGCCGACATGGAAGCGCCACTGCCCACCGCCAATGAGGCGATGGCGCTGCTGCACGACCGGTTTGCCGGGGAATATCTGGCGCGGTTTTCCGAAAGCCGCGTGACACACAAGGCGCGTCAGGTGTTGTGCCGCCTGCTGCCCCAGGGCGAACCCAAGCGCGACACGGTGGCGCAGACCCTGCACCTGTCGCAGCGCACCTTGCAACGACGTTTGCAGGAGGAGGGCACCAGTTTTCAGCAGTTGCTTGATGACACCCGCCGCGAACTCGCCGAGCAATACCTGGCGCAGCCGAGCATGACCTTGCTGGAGATTGCCTATCTGTTGGGCTTTGCCGACCCGAGCAATTTCTTCCGCGCCTTCCGCCGCTGGTTCGACACCACGCCCGGCGATTACCGGGCGCGGTTGCTGGAAGCGCCGAAGGCGATCAGTGACGCCAGAACGCCGGAATACACAGCACAAACACCGTAATGATCTCCAGTCGGCCGAGCAGCATGCCGAACGACAGAATCCACTTGGCCGCATCCGGCAGGCTGGCGAAGTTGCCGGCCGGGCCGATGGTCTCGCCCAGGCCCGGGCCGACGCCGGACACGGTGCTGGCGGCGCCGGTCAACGCCGTCATCCAGTCCACGCCCAACAGCGACAGCAGCAGGGCGATCACGCAGATGGTGATGGCGAAGAAGAACGAGAACGTCAGAATCGACCGGACAATTTCCTCATCGAGGCGGTGACCGTTGTACTTCTGCTTGATCACCGCACGCGGGTGAATCAACTGGTTAAGGTTGGCCTTGAGCAGGATGTAGGCGACCTGGAAGCGGAAAATCTTGATCCCGCCCGCCGTCGAACCGGAACAGCCGCCGACGAAGCCCAGATAGAAGAACAGCATCAGCGAGAAGTTGCCCCACAGGCTGTAGTCGCCCAATGCAAATCCGGTGGTGGTGACCACTGACGTCACGTTCAGCGCCACATGGCGCAACGCGTCCAGCCAATGCAGGTTGGTAGTCCACCAGTACCAAGTGCCGAGCACCAGCCAGGTCGCCAGCAACATGCCGAGCAAACCCTGTACCTGTTGATCCTTGATCAGCGCCCGGCGGTTGCCGCGCAGCGTCGCCACGTACAGGGTGAACGGCAGACTGCCGAGAATCATCACCACCACGGCCACCCAGTGCACCGCCGGTTGCGTCCATTTGGCCAGGGACTGGTCGGAGGTCGAGAACCCGCCGGTGGAAATCGCCGACATCGCGTGGTTGATCGCATCGAACGGGCTCATCCCGGCCCACCAGAACGCCAGGCTGCCGAGAATCGTGATGCCGACGTACGCCGCCACGATCAGCCGCGCCACCATGTGCGAGCGGGGCATGACCTTTTCCGAGCGGTCCGAGGATTCGGTCTGGAACAGGCGCATGCCACCGATGCGCAGCAGCGGCAGGATCGCCACCGCCATGCCGATGAAGCCGATGCCGCCGATCCAGTGCAGCAGCGAGCGCCACATCAGAATGCCGGGGGACATGTCGTCCAGGTGGTTGAGCACGGTCGATCCGGTGGCCGTGATGCCGGACATGCTTTCGAAGAACGAGTCGGTGTAACTGATGTGCTGGGTCAGCAAAAACGGCAGCGCGGCAAAGATGCACACCACCAGCCAGCTACTGACGGTCAGCAGGTACATGTCCCGGGGGCGCAGGTGAATGTGTTCCGGGCGACCGGGAATCACCAGTGCGAGGCCGGCGAGAAAGGTGATCATGCTCGCCCAGAGGAACGACGGCAGATCGCCGGTGCGCTCGAAAATCACCAGGGTGGCCATGGGCACGACCATGGCGATGGCCAGGGTGATCAGGAAGATGCCGATGATGAAACCAATGATCCGTAAGGTCGGCAACGCCATGAAGTCCGCTCGGGTTGATGTGGGAAGGGCGCCATTCTACCTGCGGTGCAAGGCATGTAAACCGACGCGTCTGGATCACTTGCAGCTAGAATAGCCGGACATTTTTTTCAGGAGGTGGCCGATGCAGGCTCTCGACGCTTTGCTCAACCGTGTTTCCGTTCCACGACTGATCGATCCGGCCCCCACCGCCGAACAGCGCGAAGTGCTGTTCGCCGCCGCGACCCGCGCACCGGATCACGGCCATTTGCAGCCGTATCGCTTCCTGACCGTCGAAGGTGCGGCGCGTGAGCAGATGGGCGAGTTGCTGGCCGAAGCTGCAAAAATGCAGGAAGGCGAAGTCACCGAAGCGATGATCGACAAGGCGCGCAACGGCCCGCTGCGGGCGCCGCTGGTGGTCGTGGTCATCGCCAAGTTGCAGGATCACGTCAAATACCCGAAGGCCGAGCAGTTGCTGGCCGCAGGCTGTGCAGCTCACGGGATTCTGCTGGCGGCTTACGCGCAGGGGATTGGTGCGGTGTGGCGTACGGGTGATCTGGCTTACTCGAAACATGTCGCCAAGGGTTTGGGCCTGACGGATGACGAAGAGGTGATTGCCTTCCTGTACCTCGGCACACCGCAGAAAGAACCGCGGGTGGCCGAGAAGGTTGATCTGGCGGAGTTTGTCAGCGCCTGGCCGGGTAAAGCCTGACTCCATCAGGGCTGAACAACAGCCCCAGGCTCCAGCGGCAATTCAAGACTCGCCACAAAGCCGCCCTGCGGATGATTGGCCAGCACCAGCGTCCCGCCATGCCGCTCCGCCGCCCGCCGGGCAATCGCCAGTCCGAGGCCATGCCCGGCGGCGGTCTGCCCCGGCGCCCGATAAAACGGTTCGCCCAACTGGCTCAGATGTTCGGCCTGCACCCCTGGCCCATGGTCACGCACGCTGACCACGATCCGCTCGCCCTGACGTGACGCCTGCATTTCAATCGACTGCCCGACCGGGTTGAACCGCTGGGCATTGCGCAGCAGGTTGTCCACGGCGCGTTCGATCATGGTCGGCCAACCGGTCAGATTGAGCACCGGCTCGGCCTCCAGACGCACGGTCTGCTCTGGCGAACCGAGTTGCGCGTCCTTTTGCAGGGTGGCGAGCAAGGCATTCAGATCCACCTCTTCGGCGCTGGCGTTGTCGGCATCGACCCGCGCCAGCACCAGAATTTCACTGATCAACGCTTCCAGCCGATCACACTCGCGGGTCAGGCGCGGCCAGAGTTTTTCCCGTTCTTCCGGGCTTGCACGCTCGGCCAGAGCCAGGGCAATGCGCAGCCGTGCCAGCGGTGAACGCAATTCGTGGGACACATCGCGCAGCAACTGGCGCTGACTGCCGATCAGGCTTTGCAGGCGTGCGCCCATGCGGTTGAAGTCGTTGGCGAGCACGCCGAACTCATCCCGACGGTTGGCCAGTTGCGCCAGGCTGTTCTGCTGATAGGTGGTTTGGCCGAGGTCGTGCACCGCGCCGCGCAAACGGCTGAGCGGGCGGGTGATGGAGAACGTCACCAGCAGGCTGAACAGGGTCAGCACCACCAGCGCAATGCCCAGCGCACTCAATGGCCAGAGCAGGCTTTCGCGGTGCCAGGCGTCGAGTTCCGGGTGCGGGATGCGATAGATGAAGAGGTAGGTGTCGCCGCTTTTTTCGCTGGTGAATTCGTCGGTCAGACGGCGCCAGGGCAGGCGTCGGTCATCGTTGTTCTGCCGCGCCTCGAAGGCCGCCGCGCGCCGAGGGAAGGTGCCGCGCACCACCGGGTCGCCGCTTTCATTCAGCACTTGCACGTCGATGTGGTACTGGCGCTTGCGCTGTTCGAGGATGTCCTGGGCGGCGTTTTCGCCCTGGGTTTCGTAAGTCTGCGTCCATTCGGCGGCCAGGGTGTTGAGGCCCGGGTGGCGGCTGAGGATCCAGGCGTCCTGGTTGAGCATGTGCCCCAGCAGAATGGAAAGCCCTGCAACCAGAGCGATGGCCAGCCAGAAGCTGGCGAGGATACGCCAGAACAATGAACGCACAGAAAATCCTCAAACAAAGAAAACCCAACGGCGGTGAGCCGTTGGGTCGGGGCGTGACGCTAGAACATTATTGCGCCTTTTGCGGCTGTTGCGCTTTCCAGGCTTTGAACTCGGCCCATTCGGCGCGACGCTCGGCCTGTTTCTTCTGGATCTCGTCGAATTTCTTCTGTTGATCCGGTTTCAACACGGCGCGGACATCGGACTCGGCCTTCTTGTGGTTGGCCGCCATCTCGTCTTTCATGGCTTTCTGGTCGGCTGGCGAGAGTTTCTCCAGGTATTTTTCGACCGTCTGCTTACGCTCGTGCATCTGCTCGCCCATGATCTTGCGGATCTGCTCGCGCTGTTCGCGGGACAGGTCCAGCTGGCTGTACGGGCCTTTGCCGTGCATGCCGTGCATCTGACCGCCATGGCGCGGGCCGTCCAGCGGGCCACCCATCGGGCCGCCATCCTGTGGCAGGGCCATGGCGACGGTCGGCAGGGCAGCGGCAAACATCAGAGCGATAAGAGTCTTGCGCATGGTGAATCTCCTTTGTCTCGTTCCCGGTACGTTCCGGATGAGTACAGATTACGGAGATCAAGGTCAGCGGCGGTCAGCGCTGTGTAAAGCTTGGGTAAACACGTTTTCGCGCCGACCTGACAAAACTGACAGACGATCAGAGGCTGTAGTAGTAGCCACGGCTGCGCAGGGCCACGATGCGCGGGCGGCCGTCGGGGTGCGGGCCGATCTTTTTGCGCAGGTTGCTGACGTGCATGTCCAGGCTGCGGTCGTACAGGGTCAGCTTGCGGCCGAGGGCGATCTGCGCCAGTTCCTGTTTGTCCAGCGGCTCGCCCGGTTGCTTGAGCAGGGCCTCGAGCAGACGGCTTTCGGAGACGGTGAGGGTGAATTCCTTTTCGTCGATACTGACCACGCCGCGCACCGGGCTGAAGCTCAGGTCGCCCAGCTCCAGCTGGGTCGACACGGCGGCCGGATGACTGCGGCGCAGCACGGCGCGCAGGCGGGCGGTCAGTTCGCGCGGATCACAGGGTTTGGCCAGGTAATCGTCGGCGCCCAGTTCCAGGCCGAGAATCCGGTCCAGCGGCTCGCCCCGGGCCGAAAGCATCAGCACCGGTAGGTCGGCATGATCACTGCGTAGTTGCTTGAGCAGTTCCAGGCCGCTGCCGTCGGGCAGCATCACGTCCAGCACCACGGCCGCCGGCGCGGTTTCGGCCAGCGCCTTGCGGGCGCTCTGGCCATCGTGACAGGCCCGGACCTGAAAGCCTTCCTGGCTCAGCCAGCTACTCAGGAGTTCACACAACTCCTGGTCATCATCAATCAGTAACAGCTCGCTCATGACTCACTCAATTTAGCCATTGCCGACGTTTTCGGCTTGCTCCACTGGCAAAGATACCGCAGAGCAGCGCCAATAGCGCTACCCCGGCCCCGGTGACGAACCATTGCTGCTGTTCGGTCAGCAGGCGCGGCAGCGGGCTGGCCTGGGCCTCCTTGAGTTGCAGCTTCAGACGCTGGTTCTCCTGGCGCAGCCGGGCGAGCTGGGCGCTTTCGCGGGTGTTGTCGGCATTTTGCAGTTGTTTGCTCAGTTCTTCCCGTTGCTGCTCACTGGCCTTCAGGCGCTGCTGCAACTCGGTGATCTGACTGCCGGCGCTCAATGAAAGCGGCGTGGAGCTGCCGCCCTCGGTGCTTTCGTCACCATGGGCGGGCGCCATGATCGACAACGTGACCAACATCAGACACAACGGACCCTTGCGCATCGCGACTCCTGTTTCCAAATGGATATTGGGCAGGTTGTCGGCCGGCAAACGAGAATAATGAGCGATTGAGAGCGCGATGAACGGACAAGGTTCATCGCGCTGAGGGCTTTTACGAGGGGGAGGTTACGGCAGGACTTGCTTGAACGGCTTGACGATCACGTTGGCGTAGACGCCGGCGGCGATGTAAGGATCGGCATCGGCCCAGGCTTGCGCAGCGCTCAGGGAGTCGAATTCGGCAACGATCAGGCTGCCGCTGAAACCTGCTGCGCCCGGATCATTGCTGTCGACCGCCGGGTGCGGGCCGGCCAGCACGATGCGGCCTTCGCCCTTGAGCACCTGCAGGCGTTCAAGGTGTGCCGGGCGCGCAGCGAGGCGGGCGTCCAGGGAGTTGGCGACGTCGGTGGCAATGATGGCGTAGAGCATGTCAGTCCTCGGTTTTTGGCGTTGTGGTATCGGCGTCGTGCAGGTGACGGGACAGGTAGATGCCTTGACCGACCAGGAACAGCACGGTCATGCCCAGGCTGCCGAATACCTTGAAGTCCACCCAGATGCTCTGGAAGGTAAAGGCAACGAACAGGTTGGCGGCCCCGCAGAACAGGAAAAAGGCGATCCAGGCGATGTTCAGTCGGGTCCAGACCGGATCCGGCAGGGTCAGTGCGTGGCCCATGATGCGCTTGATCAGCAGGCGGTCACCGATGAAATGGCTGCCGATGAAGGCCAGGGCGAACAGCCAGTTGACCACCGGGGCTTTCCATTTCAGGAAGGTTTCGCTGTGAAAGGCCAGTGTCAGGCTGCCGAACACCAGGCAGGCAATCAGGGTCAGCCACTGGCTCTTCTCCAGCTTGCGCTGCTTGATGAAGAGCGCGCCGTACACCACCAGCGAGCTGATGATCAGCATGGCGGTGGCACTGTAAATGCCGCCTACCGTCAGTTCATGGCCGGCAACGTCGACGGTACGTGGATCGAGTTTGTAGACGATGAAGAACAGCAGAAGCGGGATGAAATCGATGAATTGTTTCACAGTGAGAGCCAGAAGCTGGATGTGGCGGCATAATAACAAACATATGGGCGCGCGATAGCGCCAGCTGATTTGAGGTAACACATCCCCGTGAATGTTGATTTGCACTGCCACAGCACGGCCTCCGATGGCGCCCTGGCGCCTGCGGCACTGGTTGCGCGTGCGTTCGAGAACGGCGTGCGAGTCCTGGCCCTGACCGATCACGACACCCTCGAAGGCCTCGCCGAAGCGCGTACGGCCGCCGAGGCGCTGGGCATGCAACTGGTCAACGGCGTCGAATTGTCCTGCACCTGGGGCGGGGCGACCATTCACGTGCTCGGCTACGGTTTCGACGTCAATGCCGCACCGTTGGTCGAGGCGATTGCGAAGTTGCACGATGGCCGTTGGCTGCGGTCTGAGGAAATAAGCCGCAAGCTCGCCCTCAAGGGCATGCCGAATGCGCTCGACGGCGCGCGGCAGATCCAGCAGGAACTGGGCGACAGCGGCAACGCCCCGGCCCGTCCGCATTTCGCCGACTGGATGGTGCGTGAAGGTTTTGTAAAGGATCGCGCCGAGGCGTTTCGCAAATGGCTCGGCGCCGGCAAGCTGGGGGACGTCAAGCTGCACTGGCCGACCCTTGAAGACACCGTCGGTACGCTGCGCGCCGCCGGCGCCTGGGTCAGCCTGGCGCATCCGTGGCACTACGATTTCACCCGCAGCAAGCGCCGAAAGCTGATTGCCGACTATATTCAAGCGGGCGGGCAGGCGATCGAAGTGGTCAATGGTCATCAGCCTGCGGAACAGGTGGGCAGCCTGGCAATCCTTGCCCGTGAGTTCGGTCTGCTGGTCAGCGCCGGCAGTGATTTCCATGGCCCTGGTGGCTGGTCCGAGATCGGCCAGTACCGGCCGGTGCCGGAGGACCTTCCACCCCTGTGGTGTCGGTTCAAACATGACCCAGTTATTGCCGCCGTCTGAACAGGTAGAGAATGTGAGTCAATTTTTCCAGATTCATCCGGAAAACCCGCAAGCGCGCCTGATCAAACAGGCCGTCGAGATCATCCGCAAGGGCGGAGTTGTGGTCTATCCCACCGACTCTTCCTACGCAATCGGTTGCCAGATCGGTGACAAGAGCGCCATCGAGCGCGTTCGTCGCCTGCGTCAACTCGACGAAAAGCACAACTTCGCGCTGATCTGCAGCGATCTTTCGCAACTGGGCAACTACGCCAAGATCGATACCGGGACCTTTCGAATCCTCAAAGCCCACCTGCCGGGGCCGTACACCTTCATTCTCAACGCCACCCGCGAAGTGCCGCGCCTGCTGCTGCATCCGAAGAAACGCACCATCGGTCTGCGGGTGCCGAGCCATCCCATCGCGCTGGCGCTGCTGGCCGAACTGGGCGAGCCGCTGATGAGCGTGACTCTGATCATGCCGGGTGATGAAGACCCGTTGAGCGATCCATACGAAATGCGCCAGTTGCTCGAGCATCAGGTGGATCTGATCATCGACGGCGGTTCCGGCGGCATCAAGGCCTCCACCGTGATCGACCTGACCGGCGATGATCCGGAAGTGATCCGCGTCGGTTGCGGCGACCCGGCTCCATTCATGGCCGAGGCCTGAATGTCCGCAGTGGAAACCGTTGATCCCCAGGCCGGTGCCCAGCAGGAACTGCCGTTTGCCATGGTCTATGGCCAGGCCGTCACGGAAATGCCGCTGGACCTGTACATCCCGCCGGATGCATTGGAAGTCTTCCTCGAAGCCTTCGAAGGCCCCCTCGACCTGCTGCTGTACCTGATCCGCAAACAGAACATCAACATCCTCGACATCCCGGTGGCGGAAATCACCCGCCAGTACATGGGCTATGTCGAGCTGATGCAGTCGGTGCGCCTGGAACTGGCCGCCGAGTACCTGGTGATGGCCGCGATGCTGGCCGAGATCAAGTCGCGGATGCTGCTGCCCCGGGCCGAAACCGTCGAGGACGAAGAGGACGACCCGCGCGCCGAACTGATCCGCCGTCTGCAGGAGTACGAACGGTTCAAGGCTGCCGCCGAAGGCATCGATGGCCTGAGTCGGGTCGGTCGCGATGTGATCGTGCCCAAGCTCGACGCCCCGGAAGCCCGTGCGCGCAAGCTGTTGCCGGACGTGGCGCTGGAGGAAATCCTGATGTCCATGGCCGAGGTGCTGCGCCGCGGCGACATGTTCGAAAGCCATCAGGTCAGCCGCGAGGCGCTGTCCACCCGCGAGCGCATGAGCGATGTGCTGGAACGGCTCAAGGGCGGCGGGTTTGTGCCGTTCGTCGAGCTGTTCACCGCCGAGGAGGGCAAGCTCGGGGTGGTGGTGACCTTCATGGCGATCCTTGAACTGGTCAAGGAATCCCTGATCGAGCTGGTGCAGAATGAGCCGTTCGCCGCGATCCACGTGCGAGCCCGAGCCGAATAACGAGTCCCGATATGAACCTGACTGAACCCCGCGAGCTGGCGTCCCTGCTTGAAGCCTTTCTGTTGGCCTCGGGAAAGCCGCAATCCCTCGAGCGTCTGTATGAACTGTTTGAAGAAGGTGAGCGCCCGGAACCGCCGGTCTTCAAGAAAGCCCTGACCCTGCTCGGCAAATCCTGTGAGGGCCGGGCGTTCGAGCTCAAGGAAGTCGCTTCCGGCTATCGTCTGCAAATTCGCGAAAAGTTCGCGCCGTGGGTCGGTCGTTTGTGGGAAGAGCGTCCGCAGCGCTATTCCCGAGCGCTGCTGGAAACCATGGCGCTGATCGCCTATCGCCAGCCGATCACCCGGGGCGAAATCGAGGACGTGCGGGGCGTGGCGGTCAACACCAACATCGTCAAGACGCTGATGGAACGCGAGTGGATCCGTATCGTCGGTTACCGCGACGTGCCGGGCAAACCGGCGATGTTCGCTACCACCAAGGCGTTTCTCGACCACTTCAACCTGAAGAATCTCGACGACTTGCCGCCGCTGGCCGAGTTGCGCGAGATCGAGGCGGAACCGGTGCTCGACTTCGACGACGCTCCGGTGCCGCCGGGCTTGCAGGAGCTGGCCGATGCCAGTGCCGAGCCGGAAGAACCGAAGGAGGAAACCAGTTTTCACACTCTGCTGCTGGAACTGGACAGCATGGAGGAGGGGATCAAGACCGACTTCGACGACTTGCTGCGTGACGGGGTGGGCGGCGAATCGATGCCGACCGGGTTTGAATCCGATCCTGTCGAGCCGCCGGTTGAGGGTGAATTCGAAACTGAATTCGAGCCTGAATCTGAGTTTGAGCCTGAATTTGAGCCCGAGCAGGAAGACGATGTACTCGGCGTGGCCGAAGCCCGGGAAAAGCTGCTGGCCGCCGTCGCCCGGCTTGAGCAGCCCGCACCCGAACCCGCCGCCGAGGAAGAATTGAGCGAAGAAGAAGCCGAGGCCCGCGCCCTGGCCGAAGCCATCGAAGCCGAACGCCGCGAGTTCGAGGATTGAGCATGAGCTCGACCAAGGACCCGTGCATCAGCGTCTGCAAGTTCAGCGACGACATCTGCCTCGGCTGCGGCCGCAGCAAGCGTGAGATCCGGGCCTGGAAGAAACTCGACAAGGACGACAAGCGCACTGTATTGGCCGAAGCCGCGCTGCGTTTGATCAAGCTCGGCGCCACCGGTCGGCGGAAAAAGAAATAACCTTGCCCTGATCGACTAGTCTCTGATGCGCGCGCGGCCACATCCGCGTATGATTCGCGACCCTTCGGCGATCCCTTCGTCCGAAAACCCAGATTTCAACGCTTCAGCGGCTCATTCAGCGCCGCTGAACAGACCACACCGGGAGGTGCCCAGATGAGTGACATCAATCAGAAAGACGACCAGGAAATCGGCCCAGCAGGCGAAAAGCTGCAGAAAGTCCTCGCCCGTATCGGCGTCGGCTCGCGCCGTGACGTCGAATCCTGGATCGCTGCCGGCCGCATCAAGGTCAATGGCAAAGACGCCACTTTGGGCCTGCGTGTCGACATGCACGACGCCATCACCATTGATGGCAAGGTCATCAAGCGCGAAGAAGCCGCCGAGTCGGTTCGCCGCGTGATCATGTACAACAAGCCCGATGGCGAGATCTGCACCCGTGACGACCCGGAAGGCCGTCCGACCGTGTTCGACAAGCTGCCGCGTCCTAAGGAAGGCCGCTGGATCAACATCGGTCGTCTCGACATCAACACCACCGGTCTGCTGATG
The DNA here is from genome assembly GCF_002112685.1 of Pseudomonas sp. R15(2017). Taxonomy (NCBI): domain Bacteria; kingdom Pseudomonadati; phylum Pseudomonadota; class Gammaproteobacteria; order Pseudomonadales; family Pseudomonadaceae; genus Pseudomonas; species Pseudomonas sp. R15(2017). The sequence goes on along the minus strand of NZ_NEII01000013.1, from coordinate 192,237 downwards.
TTCACCACCGACGGTGAACTGGCCAACCGCCTGATGCACCCGTCCTACGAGATGGACCGTGAGTACGCGGTGCGTGTGCGTGGCGAAGTCGACGACGAAATGATCGAGCGCCTGAAGGCCGGCGTCGTGCTGGAAGACGGCCCGGCGCGCTTCACCGACATTCAACAGGCACCGGGCGGCGAAGGCTTCAACCACTGGTATCACTGCGTGGTGATGGAAGGCCGTAACCGTGAAGTACGTCGCCTGTGGGAATCCCAGGGCCTGGTGGTCAGCCGCCTGAAGCGCGTGCGTTTCGGTCCGGTGTTCCTCAATTCCGACCTGCCGATGGGCCGCTGGCGCGAAATGAGCCAGTACGAAGTCGACGTGCTGAGCGCCGAAGTCGGTCTGACCCCGGTGGCCATGCCGCAACTGAACGCCAAGAGCAAAGACAAGCTCGACCGCATGCAGCGCAAGTCGTCGCGTCCGATGGCGCGTACCGAGCGCGTGCGCACCCTGCGTCCGGCCAACGGTGCACCGATTGGCGCCGGTCCGCGTCCGGTCCGCGAGCCGCAGATCGAAGGCGAGCGTCCAGGTCGCAAGCCGGCAGCGCGCCCGGATGGCGAGCGTGGCCCGCGTAGTCCGCGTCCGGCCAATGGTCGTGCCGAGCGTGGCGAAGGTCGCGGTACGCCGGTGGCGGATCGCCCAGTCGACACCAAGCGTCCGGCCAAACCGGCGCCGAAGCGTCCGGGCATCAAGCTGGCTGATGATGACAAGCCGTCGGGCAAGCGCCGTGGCGCACCGGCCGGTTCCGGCCAGCGTCCGGGTTTCGGTCGCAAGAAGCCGGAATAAAGCAGTTGTAAGCTTCGAGCGGCAAGCTTCAAGCTGAAAACAGAAACGCCAACCTTAGGGTTGGCGTTTTTTTTTTGGACTTTTTATTTCTTTTTTTCAGGCGTGTTTTTCTTGTTTTAAAACAAAAAACTTAACGCCTTTCAAATAGTTAGTCAGCTAACGTCAATCGCTGCTCCGGGCTTCGATGGGTCTGGAGTGGAAACTTTACGTTACGCACTGTCAGTGAATATTTACGAAAAGGCCGTCGCAAACCCGTAAATCGGGTGTCTTTATCAGACTGTAAGGAAAATCTGCCGGAGCCAGTCCCTCCGGGCCTTGCGTAGCGCTCTGGCGCGCTTGTTTCAGTGTCGTTTGGAGGGTGAGATGCGCCCCATGCCTGTCGTGCAGGTGCATAACAAGAAGGAGGCGCAATGAACGCCGTTATCCATTTTCACTTCTCCACGTGGGGCGAATCTTCCATCGTCCACGCCGATGGCCTGCAAAGGCCTGACTCAAATTTTGCAGCCGCCCGGGCCTCCCGGGGTGGACACATGCAATCCCGGCAACCGACACGCTGATCCGGCGAGGTCTGGCAGCAGGGGGTTAGCGGTGTACAATGCGCCGCGTTTTAACTGTGACCCTCTGCGTAATCGCGCAAACCTCAAGGTTTATCCGCCTTGTTCACTCCGCCGCGTCACAAGCGTGTCGGGTTCGATTTCGTCACAGATAAAAACAAACAGGTGACGCATGACCGTTGTAAAAAAGCTGAATTCCTGGTGCCTGCGCTGGGGTTTGATCAAGGTTGGCTGAAATCGCCACCTTGCAGCAACGTCTACTGAACATCATCAAACCTTGCGTGAGACCTTTTTCATGAGTGGACAAAACTCGCAATCAGGCGAGCTGAAACGCGGCCTGAAAAATCGCCATATTCAACTGATCGCCCTCGGTGGCGCGATCGGTACCGGATTGTTCCTCGGCTCGGCCGGGGTGCTGAAATCCGCCGGCCCGTCGATGATCCTCGGCTATGCGATCTGCGGCTTCATCGCCTTCATGATCATGCGCCAGCTCGGCGAAATGATCGTCGAAGAGCCGGTGGCCGGTTCCTTCAGCCACTTTGCGCACAAATACTGGGGCGGCTTCGCCGGTTTCCTGTCGGGCTGGAACTGCTGGATCCTGTACATCCTGGTGGGCATGTCGGAGCTGACCGCGGTCGGCAAATACATCCACTACTGGGCGCCGGAAATCCCGAGCTGGGTCACTGCCGCCGCGTTCTTCGTGCTGATCAATGCGATCAACCTGGCCAACGTCAAAGTCTTCGGTGAAGCCGAATTCTGGTTCGCGATCATCAAGGTCGTGGCGATCGTCGGCATGATCGCCCTGGGCAGCTACCTGCTGGTCAGCGGCCATGGCGGCCCGCAGGCTTCGGTCAGCAACCTGTGGTCCCACGGTGGCTTCTTCCCGAACGGCGTCAGCGGTCTGGTGATGGCCATGGCGATCATCATGTTCTCCTTCGGCGGCCTGGAAATGCTCGGTTTCACCGCAGCCGAAGCCGACAAGCCGAAAACCGTGATCCCGAAAGCGATCAACCAGGTGATCTACCGGATCCTGATTTTCTACATCGGCGCACTGGTGATCCTGTTGTCGCTGACTCCGTGGGACAGCCTGCTGGAAACCCTCAACGCTTCAGGCGATTCCTACAGCGGCAGCCCGTTCGTGCAGGTGTTCTCAATGCTCGGCAGCAACACCGCCGCGCACATCCTCAACTTCGTGGTCCTGACCGCGGCATTGTCGGTGTACAACAGCGGCACCTACTGCAACAGCCGCATGCTGCTGGGCATGGCCGAGCAGGGCGATGCGCCGAAAGCGCTGGCCAAGATCGACAAGCGCGGCGTGCCGGTGCGTTCGATCCTGGCGTCGGCGGCGGTGACTCTGGTGGCCGTGCTGCTCAACTACCTGATCCCGCAACATGCGCTGGAACTGCTGATGTCTCTGGTGGTTGCAACGCTGGTGATCAACTGGGCGATGATCAGCTTCTCGCACTTCAAGTTCCGCCAACACATGAACAAGACCCACCAGAAGCCGCTGTTCAAGGCGCTGTGGTACCCGTACGGCAACTACATCTGCCTGGCGTTCGTTCTGTTCATCCTTGGCGTGATGCTGCTGATCCCGGGCATCCAGATCTCGGTGTACGCGATTCCGGTGTGGGTGGTGTTCATGTGGGTCTGCTACGTGATCAAGAACAAGCGTGGTGCGCAACAGGCACTGCACGCAGCGAGCGCAGCCAAGTAAGCGTCGTTGCAAAAACAACAAACCCGGCCAAGTGCCGGGTTTTTTGTACTTTCGCGGTATCCTGCAGGTTCTGATCAGGGACGCTTTTCCATGCTGGTGATTTCAAACAACGTGCATCTGCCGGATGCCGAGATCGAACTGACGTACATCCGCGCCCAGGGCGCCGGTGGGCAGAACGTCAACAAGGTCTCCAGTGCCGTGCACCTGCGCTTCGACATTCCGGCCTCGTCCTTGCCCGAGTTCTACAAGGAGCGGCTGCTGGCGCTGCGCGACAGTCGCATCACCGGCGACGGCGTGCTGATCATCAAGGCCCAGCAGTACCGCACGCAGGAACAGAACCGCGCCGATGCACTGGAGCGTCTGACCGAGTTGATCCTCAGCGCCACCAAGGTCGAGAAGAAGCGGCGGCCGACCAAGCCGACGCTGGGCTCAAAGAAGCGTCGACTCGAATCGAAGACCAAGCGCGGCAGCATCAAGGCCGGGCGGGGCAAGGTGGATTTCTAGTCTTCGCGGTATTTCGCCGTGTGGCGGTACAGATAGACGCTCAATGCCAGACCGCTCAGCGCGGCGAGGGCGGCGAACAGGAAGATCGAGGCAAAACCGAAGCCTGCTGCAATCGCCCCTGCCAGCGGCCCGGTGATACCCAGCGACAAGTCGATGAACAACGAATAAGCCCCGACCGCCGCACCACGGCTCGAGGCCGGCACCAGGTTCACGGCTTCCACGCCGAGCGCCGGGAACACCAGCGAGAAACCGAAACCGCTCAATGCCGCGCCGGCCAGTGCCCAGTGCGCGTCCGGCGCCAGCCACAGCAACAGCAGGCCCAAGGTTTCCACCGACAGGCAGGCAATCGCCACACGAAAGCCGCCGAGGCGGTTGATCAGGTTGCCGAACAGCAGTCGCGCACCGATGAAGCTGGCGCCGAACAGGCTCAGGCACAGCACCGCGTTATCCCAGTGCTGCGTGGCGTAATACAGGGTGATGAAGGTGGCGATAGTGCCGAAACCGATCGAGCCCAGCGCCAGTCCGCAGCCATGCGGGAAGACGCGCCCGAGAACGTGCATGAACGGCAGACGCTCGCCAGCCACAATCGGCGCGGCGGTTTTCGGCCAGGCCAGCAGCAATCCCAGGCTGGCGAGCAGCAGAATGCTTACGCCCATGCTCCACAGACCGAAACGGCTGACCAGCCATACCCCGAGCGGCGCACCGACGGCCAGCGCGCCGTAACTGGCGATGCCGTTCCACGAGATGACTTTGGCGGTGTTGGCTGCACCGACCCGGCCGATGCCCCAACCGATCGAGCCTGAGCCGACCAGACTTTCCGCGCTGCCCAGCACCAGACGGCCGACGAACAGGCTGATCAGGCTCAGCAGCGGCAGGTGGGGCGTCCACGCCGAAATCAGCATGAACACACCGCTCAAACCACAGCCGGCCAGACCGATCATCACGGCACGTTTGCTGCCCTGGTTGTCGATGATCTTGCCGGCATACGGACGGCTGAGCAGGGTAGCGAGGTATTGCACGCTGATCACCAGCCCGGCGATGACCGCGCCGAAGCCCAGGTCGCTGTGCACGTAGCCCGGCAGCACCGCCAGCGGAATGCCGATATTCAGATAACCGATGAAGGTGAACAGGACGATGGAAACGACTTGCAGCGTGACCGCCAGGGGGCGCTGGGGTTCTGGCATAGAGGACGACATGAATAACGATCCACGGGAAGAGCAGAATAGATAGGCTGCTCATGATACCGATGCGGACGCGTCTGGGGCGGGGAAAAGTAAAACTATTTGGCCGGGGCGACCAATTGCGTGGTGACCAGTGCGGCCAACGCGTTTTCTTCGCTGCCGAAACGGGCGAGCAGGGCAGCCTGTTTCTCGGGCGAGAGACGGCTCCAGATCTCGATCATCTTCTCGGTGGCACCGATCAGGATCTCGGCCTGTTGTTCATCGAATTCTTTGGACATGGCAGCTCAGGTTTCAGGCAGTGTGGAAAGCGCATGTTAGCGCTTTCCACACGGTCTGTACGGCGGGTGTTGCTTACTCTTCGCTGTCGGCCGGACGGCTCTCGGCGGCTTCTTTCGGCTCGGGCTGTTGGGCACCGGCTTGTTGCGTGGTCGTCTGCTCAGTTTCGTGCAGGCTTGGGAAGGGGAGATTCGGAATCTCGTGCATGGTTGCGCTCCTCGCTAAGTCTGTTGATAGATCTGGTAGATCCGCGCTTTCAGAAAGCTTGCGAAGGATACAGCAGGAAAAGTGACAAACAGATTTTTAAATCCATTTGTTTCGACAGGCGGGATTGTCTAGACAAGTGCGACAGGGTGACGCAGGGCAAATGTGGGAGCGAGCCTGCTCGTGATGAGTGCGCCTGATCGTTCCCACGCTCCGCGTGGGAATGCCTCAATGGACGCTCTGCGTCCGCTTCGGCAGGGACGCAGAGCGTCCCGGGCTGCATTCCCACGCGGAGCGTGGGAACGATCAAGACCAGGGGGAGTTATTTGCAGACGTTGGCGATCGCTTCGGCCAGCAGGTCGAGACGCGTTGCATCAATCCCGGCAACGTTGGCCCGGCCCGAGCTGACCATGTACACGCTGTGATGCTCGCGCAGGTTTTTCACCTGTTCCGGCGACAGCCCGGTGTAGGAGAACATCCCGCGTTGCACGCCGATGTGTGCAAAACGCTCGCGCAGACCGTGCGGCTCCAGCGCTTCCACCAGACCGCTGCGCAACTGGGCGATGCGCAGACGCATGGCTTCCACTTCGTCGGCCCAGCGGCGTTTCAGCTCCGGGTCGGCGAGGATCGTGGCGACCACGGCCGCGCCGTGATCCGGTGGCGTCGACCAAAGGTTGCGGGCAATGTGCGCCAACTGGCTGCGGATGTCGATGAGCTTGTCAGCAGTTTTCGCGCTGACGATCAACGCACCGGTGCGGTCGCGGTACAGGCCGAAATTCTTCGAGCAGGAGCTGGTGATCAGCAGCTCGGGCAACTCGGCCGCAAACAGCCGGGTCGACCATGCATCCTGCTCCAGTCCGTCGCCAAAGCCCTGGTAGGCAAAGTCGATCAGCGGCAGCAGGTCACGGCGGCGTACCACCTCCAGCACTCGCTGCCAGTCGTCGTGGCTCAGGTCGAACCCGGTCGGGTTGTGGCAGCACGCGTGCAGCAGCACCACATCGCCTTTCGGCACTTCGTTGAGCACGGCAAGCATGGCATCGACATCGAGGCGGTTGTCGCTGCCGACGTACGGGTAATGGCTGATCTTGACCCCGGCGGCCGCGAAAATCGTTTCGTGGATCGGCCAGGTCGGGTTGCTCAGCCAGACGCCTTTGCCCGGCAGGCATTGGGCGATGAAATCTGCTGCCAGACGCAGGGCGCCCGTGCCGCCCGGGGTCTGGGTGGCGCCGGCGCGTTGCTCGGCGATCAGCTTCGAGTCGGCGCCAAGCACCAGCTCATTGATGACTTTGCCGAACAGCGGATTGCCGTGGCCACCGATGTAGGTCTTGGTGTCCTGGCTCTCGACCAGTCGCGCCTCGGCGATTTTCACCGCTTCGGGGATCGGCGTCAGGCCCTGGGAGTCCTTGTAGACGCCCACGCCGAGGTCGAACTTGCGCGGGTTGGAGTCCTGCGCGTAGGCCTCCATCAGGCCGAGGATCGGGTCGCCGGGCACCCGGCCGATGGCGTCGAAGTGCATTACTTGCGTCCTTCTGCGGTCTTGGCCACTTCGTCAGTGCGCGCGGCCATGATGAAGTCGTTGCGGTGCAGGCCTTTGATCGAGTGGCTCCACCAGGTCACGGTGACTTTGCCCCACTCGGTCAGCAGGCCCGGGTGGTGACCTTCGGCCTCGGAGATCTCGCCGACGGCGTTGGTGAAGGCCAGCGCGTGCTTGAAATTCTTGAACAGGAAGACTTTTTCCAGCTGCATGATGCTGTCGCGGACTTCGATGTTCCAGTCAGGGATCTGCTTGATCAGGATCGGCAGTTCTTCATCGCTGACTTGTGGGGCATCGGCACGGCACGCTTCGCAATGGGCTTGGTTCAAAGTGGACATGGTTTGATTCCTGAGATCGGATGTCTTTTTTATAAGAGCTGTTACGGTCGTCAATGTCGTCACGCTAAACCAAAGCCGCGACGACTGACAGACTCACTTGTAAGTAAAAGCCACGGTTCACGCAGCTTTTGGTTTTGGCGGAAACTTCGGTGCGTGCAGACCCAGCTGCATGCCTTGCTTGACCATGGCCATGATGTCTTCGTGGGCCAGGTCGAACAGGCGCTTGAGATTCGGCAGAACAAAGTACAGCGGTTGCAGGATGTCGATGCGGTACGGCGTGCGCATGGCTTCCAGCGGATCGAAGGCCTGATGCTCGGGCTCGTCCGACAGCGAATAAACAGTTTCTTTCGGCGAAGACAGGATGCCGCCGCCGTAGATGCGTTTGCCTTGCGGGGTGTCGACCAGGCCGAACTCGATGGTCATCCAGTACAGCCGCGCCAGATAAACGCGTTCTTCCTTGGTGGCCTGCAGGCCGAGTTTGCCGTAGGTATGGGTGAATTCGGCGAACCACGGGTTGGTCAGCAGCGGACAGTGGCCAAAGATCTCGTGGAAAATGTCCGGCTCTTGCAGGTAGTCCAGTTCTTCACGGGTGCGAATGAACGTGGCCACCGGAAACTGCTTGCTGGCGAGCAATTCGAAAAAGGTCTGGAAAGGGATCAGCGCGGGAACGCGGGCAACCTGCCAACCGGTGGTCTCGCCGAGCACCTTGTTGATCTCGCCCAATTGCGGAATGCGGTCGTGGGGCAGACCGAGTTTTTCGATACCGTCCAGGTATTCCTGGCACGCACGCCCCTCGATCACTTTCATCTGGCGGGTGATCAGCGTGTTCCACACCGCGTGTTCTTCGGCGGGGTAGTCGATAAAACCTTGCGCATCGGGCTCGCGGGCCACGTATTGCGTCTGCTTCATACTGCTCTCCTGCGAGGGGAATTTCGTTCTTGTTATGTCCTGCGATGGACTGAGAAATACCCCGGAACGTTCGTTGTTGCAGCAGGTTGAAGACCGGCCGAGTAGGAAAAGTCTCTTTAATTCGTAAAATTTTCGTTACGCTTCGTGCGATAAGTCGTGTTTTCGGTGACTGTCGGGTTTGAAAACGCCGATGGCTGTCACATAATCTTGACGACTATCTTGCGCGCTGCGCAGAAAATTCCGGCGTCAGACCGCCGCCTCACCTGTTTCGGGCCTTTATATGCGTATCAAAGTCCACTGCCAGAATCGCATCGGCATCCTGCGCGACATTCTCAATCTGCTGGTGGAGTACGGGATCAACGTCGCCCGTGGCGAGGTGGGCGGTGAGCATGGCAACGCGATCTATCTGCATTGCCCGAACCTGATCAACATTCAGTTCCAGGCGCTGCGACCCAAGTTCGAGGCGATTGCCGGGGTGTTCGGCGTCAAGCGGGTAGGGCTGATGCCCAGCGAGCGGCGGCACATGGAATTGAATGCACTGCTCGGCGCGCTGGAATTTCCGGTGCTGTCGATCGACATGGGCGGCTCCATCGTGGCGGCCAACCGGGCGGCGGCGCAGTTGCTCGGGGTGCGGGTGGATGAGGTGCCGGGGATTCCTCTGTCGCGTTACGCCGAAGATTTCGATCTGCCGGAACTGGTGCGCGCCAACAAATCGCGAATCAACGGCATGCGGGTCAAGGTCAAGGGCGACATCTTTCTGGCCGACATTGCGCCGTTGCAATCGGAGCACGACGACAGCGAGGCCATGGCCGGTGCCGTGCTGACCCTGCACCGGGCGGACCGCGTCGGCGAGCGCATCTATAACGTGCGCAAGCAGGAACTGCGTGGCTTCGACAGCATCTTCCAGAGCTCGAAAGTGATGGCGGCGGTGGTGCGCGAAGCGCGACGCATGGCACCGCTGGATGCGCCGTTGTTGATTGAAGGCGAAACCGGCACCGGCAAGGAATTGCTGGCGCGGGCCTGTCACCTGGCGAGCCCGCGCGGCCAGTCGCCGTTGATGGCGCTCAACTGCGCCGGGCTGCCGGAGTCGATGGCCGAGACCGAACTGTTTGGCTACGGTCCCGGTGCCTTTGAAGGTGCGCGTGCCGAAGGCAAGCTCGGGCTGCTGGAGCTGACGGCAGGCGGTACGTTGTTTCTCGACGGCGTCGGCGAAATGAGCCCGCGCTTGCAGGTGAAATTGCTGCGTTTCCTGCAGGACGGCTGCTTCCGTCGTGTGGGAAGTGATGAAGAGGTTTACCTGGATGTGCGGGTGATCTGCGCAACCCAGGTCGACCTGTCGGAGCTGTGCGCGCGCGGCGAGTTTCGCCAGGATCTGTATCACCGCTTGAACGTGCTGTCGCTGCACATCCCGCCACTGCGTGAATGTCTCGACGGTTTGACGCCGCTGGTGGAGCACTTCCTTGATCAGGCCAGCCGGCAGATCGGCTGCCCGCTGCCGAAACTGGCGCCGGCGGCGATGGATCGGCTCAGTCACTACCATTGGCCGGGCAACGTGCGGCAGCTGGAGAACGTGTTGTTCCAGGCGGTTTCGCTGTGCGACGGCGGCACAGTCAAGGCCGAGCACATTCGCCTGCCGGATTACGGCGTGCGTCAGCCGCTTGGCGATTTCTCCCTCGAGGGCGGGCTGGACGAGATTGTCGGGCGCTTCGAGAAAGCTGTGCTGGAGCGCTTGTATTCCGAGCATCCGAGCAGTCGGCAACTGGGTAAGCGGCTCGGGGTTTCGCACACTACGATTGCCAACAAGCTGCGTGAGTATGAAGTCGGCAAGGAGTCAGGCAGCGCCTAATCAGCCACACACTGATCCCCCCACGCTGATCGTTCCCACGCTCTGCGTGGGAATGCCTCAATGGACGCTCTGCGTCCGCTTTGGGACGCGGAGCGTCCCGGGCTGCGTTCCCACGCGGACGGTTCGACGCCTCGACGTGGGAACGATCCGCGATCAGCAATCAGGATCAGGTATTTGCCGCCAAGCGGCATGACACCGCCGGTTTTTCGTCTTCGATACATTGCCCTCATCCCCGCCTAATCCCTCAAGTCCTTTGTTTACCGGGTCCTCGGCCGTCAGAAAAAAGTTGGTCTGCAAATTGCTTATGGCTCAGCAGTACAGCGGTGGGCGGCAAACGTCCGGCATGCAGAGGAAAGAGTGTGGACAAGTACCTTTATGTGGCAATGACCGGCGCCAGCCAGAACGCACTGGCGCAAAAGGCTCATGCCAACAACCTGGCGAACATCTCCACCAATGGTTTTCAGCGCGACCTGGAGCAGGCGCGTTCGATGCCGGTGTTCGGTGACAGCTTTCCGGCGCGTGCGTTTGCCATGAGCGAACGGCCCGCCACTGACTTCACGCCGGGCTCGCTGGTGCAGACCGGTCGTGACCTCGACGTGGCTGTGTCCGGCAACGGCTGGATCGCCGTGCAGAACCCCAACGGCGGCGAAAGCTACGTGCGCACCGGCAGCCTGAATATCGACGCACTTGGCGTATTGCGTGCCGGCAATGGCATGCCGGTCATGGGCAATGGCGGGCCGATCGCGGTGCCGCCGGAGCAGCAGGTGGAAGTCGGCGAAGACGGCACCATCAGCATTCGGGCGATGGGCGAAGGCCCGCGCGTCATGGCCGAAGTCGACCGGATCAAGCTGGTCAACCCGGACATCAAGAACATGAACAAGGGCCTGGACGGTTCGATTTATACCAAGGACGGCCAGCCTGCGCCGGCCGATGCCAACGTCAAACTGGTGTCGGGTTTCCTGGAGTCGAGCAACGTCAACGCCGTGGAAGAAATGACGTCGGTGCTGGCTCTGGCCAAGCAGTTCGAACTGCACGTCAAGATGATGAACACCGCCAAAGACGACGACCAGGCCATGGCTCGGGTCTTGCAGATCAGCTAATTATCAGAACGTCGCGCCGTAAAACAGGCGCACGAGGAGAATCGAATGCTTCCGGCTCTATGGGTTGCCAAAACCGGTCTGTCCGCCCAGGACACCAACCTGACCACCATTTCCAACAACCTGGCGAACGTGTCGACCACGGGTTTCAAACGTGACCGCGCCGAGTTCCAGGACCTGCTGTACCAGATCAAGCGTCAGCCAGGCGCCCAGTCGACCCAGGACAGCGAACTGCCGTCGGGTCTGCAAGTGGGTACCGGTGTGCGCATCGTCGGCACCCAGAAAAACTTCACCGCCGGCAGCCTGCAAACCACCGAGCAGCCGCTGGACATGGCCATCGACGGTCGCGGTTTCTTCCAGATCCTGCAACCGGACGGCACCACGTCCTACACCCGTGACGGTACTTTCCACCTCGACTCCAACGGCCAGATCGTCAACGCCAGCGGTTTCGCCCTGGAACCGGCCATCGTCATCCCGAACAACGCCCAGACCTTCACGGTCGGTCGTGACGGCACCGTGTCGATCACCGTCGCCGGCAACCCTGCCGCTCAGGTGATCGGCAACCTGCAAACCGCTGACTTCATCAACCCGGCCGGTCTGCAAGCGGTGGGCAACAACCTGTTCCTGGAAACCGCCGCTTCCGGTGCGCCGCAAGTCGGTACTCCGGGCCTGAACGGTTTCGGCACCACGCTGCAGAACACCCTGGAAACCTCCAACGTCAGCACCGTGGAAGAGATGGTCAACATGATCACCACCCAGCGCGCGTACGAGATGAACTCCAAGGTGATCTCCACCGCCGACCAGATGCTCTCGTTCGTAACGCAGAATCTGTAATCAAGTCTATGAGGCGGCCATGAGGTCGCCTGCAACACCGTGAGGTAAGGGTCATGAAACGCTTTGTATCTGTTGTGGCATTGAGCGGGGTCGTCTCGCTCGCGGGCTGCGTCGCTCCGACGCCCAAGCCCAATGATCCTTACTACGCCCCGGTGTTGCCGCGCACACCGTTGCCGTCGGCCGCCAACAACGGCTCGATCTATCAGGCCGGTTTCGAGCAGAACCTGTACAGCGACCGCAAGGCGTTCCGGGTCGGTGACATCATCACCATCACCCTGAACGAGAGGACCCAGGCCAGCAAGAACGCCAACTCGCAGGTGGCCAAGAACAGCAAGACCGGCATCGGCCTGACGTCGCTGTTCGGCGGTAGCGCCACCACCAACAACCCGTTGGGCGGTAACGACCTGAGCCTGGATGTCGGTTACAGCGGTGACCGCGCGACCAAAGGTGACAGCAAGGCCGCGCAGGGCAACACCCTGACCGGCTCGATCACCGTAACCGTCGCCGACGTGCTGCCCAACGGCATCATCGCCGTGCGTGGCGAGAAGTGGATGACCCTCAACACCGGCGACGAGCTGGTGCGGATCGCCGGCCTCGTGCGGGCCGATGACATCGCCACCGACAACACCGTGTCCTCGACCCGGGTCGCCGATGCGCGCATCACCTACTCGGGCACCGGTTCGTTCGCCGATGCGAGTCAGCCAGGCTGGTTCGACCGTTTCTTCCTCAGCCCGCTGTTCCCTTTCTAGGTGGCTACGTTGAATTTCAGAAGTCTCATGGTGGCCGCGTTCCTGTTGTCGGCGGCCTTCAATGCACAAGCCGAACGGTTGAAGGACATCGCCAGCATCTCTGGCGTGCGTTCCAACCAGTTGATCGGCTATGGCCTGGTGGTCGGTCTTAACGGTACCGGCGACCAGACCACGCAGACCCCGTTCACCCTGCAGACCTTCAACAACATGCTCTCGCAGTTCGGCATCAAGGTGCCGCCGGGATCGGGCAACGTGCAGCTGAAAAACGTCGCGGCAGTATCGGTGAGTGCCGATCTGCCGGCGTTCGCCAAGCCGGGTCAGCAGGTCGACATCACCGTGTCGTCCATCGGTAACTCCAAGAGCCTGCGCGGCGGCACTCTGTTGCTGACCCCGCTCAAGGGTATCGACGGCAACGTTTACGCCATCGCTCAGGGCAACCTGGTGGTGGGTGGTTTCGACGCCGAAGGTCGTGACGGTTCGAAGATCACCGTCAACGTTCCGTCGGCCGGTCGCATCCCGGGCGGTGCGTCGGTCGAGCGTTCGGTGCCGAGTGGTTTCAACCAGGGCAACAGCCTGACGCTGAACCTCAACCGTTCCGACTTCACTACCGCCAAGCGCATCGTCGACAAGATCAACGACATGCTCGGCCCTGGCGTGGCCCAGGCCATCGACGGCGGTTCGATCCGCGTGACCGCGCCGCTCGATCCGAGCCAGCGTGTCGACTACCTGTCGATCCTGGAGAACCTCGAAGTCGATCCGGGTCAGGCCGTGGCGAAAGTCATCATCAACTCGCGTACCGGCACCATCGTCATCGGCCAGAACGTGAAGGTATCGCCGGCCGCCGTGACCCACGGCAGCCTGACCGTGACCATCACCGAAGACCCGATCGTCAGCCAGCCGGGCCCGCTGTCCAATGGCCAGACCGCCGTGGTGCCGCGTTCGCGTGTGAATGCCGAGCAGGAAGCCAAGCCGATGTTCAAGTTCGGCCCGGGCACCACCCTCGACGAGATCGTCCGTGCGGTGAACCAGGTCGGCGCCGCGCCGGGTGACCTGATGGCCATCCTCGAAGCCCTGAAGCAGGCCGGTGCGTTGCAAGCCGACCTGATCGTGATCTGAGGACGCCGATCATGGATATGCGCAAAAGCGGTCTGGTCAGCAGCAGCGATTCGGGTTCGTACTCCGACCTCAATCGCTTGAATCAGCTGAAGGTCGGCGACAAGAACAGCGATGCGAACATGCGCAAGGTCGCGCAGGAATTCGAATCGCTGTTCCTCGGTGAAATGCTCAAGTCGATGCGTTCGGCCACTGAAGCGCTGGGGCAGGACAACCCGCTCAATACGCCGGCCGCCAAGCAGTATCAGGAAATGTACGACCAGCAACTGGCGGTCTCCATGTCCCGCGAGGGCGGTGGTATTGGCCTGGCCGACGTGCTGATCAAGCAGATGTCGAAGAACAAACCGATGGCGCCGGGCGAGGCTGCGGCCGCGTCCGCCGCCAAGCAGGAAGAAGCCAGGGCCAAGGCCGCTGCCGTGGCCACGCCGATTGCCGCTGGCACCGTGGCTGCCAATGGTCCGTTGTCGCGACTCAATGGCGAGCGTCCGCTGTGGGCATCGCGTTCGGTGCATGCGCCGAACACTGAACTGACCCATCGCAATGACATGGAAATGATCAACCAGCGTCGTCTGGCGTTGCCGCCGAAACTGGCGAATCGCTTGCTCGCAGGTCTTGTGCCGTCGGCCACGCCGGCAGCGGCCACTCAATTGCCGCAACGCGCCACGACCGTCGCTGCCACCGGCGCCGGCCCGCTGTACAACGGCGACTGGCTGGCCCGCGCCGAGGCGGACAAGGCTTCCGGCGGGCAGATGCAGATTTACGGTCGCGCCATGGCGCAGATCCCGCTGGCGCCAGCCAAGCGTGCATTCAGCAGCGCCGACCAATTCGTCAACACCATGCTGCCGATGGCGCAGGAAGCCGCAGCTCGCATCGGCGTCGATCCGCGTTATCTGGTGGCTCAGGCTGCGCTGGAAACCGGCTGGGGCAAGTCGGTCATGCGCGCCCAGGACGGCAGCAGCAGTCACAACCTGTTCGGCATCAAGGCCAGCAGCAACTGGAAGGGCGATTCGGCCCGGGCGATCACCAGCGAATTCCGCAACGGGCAGATGGTCAAGGAGACGGCCGAGTTCCGTTCCTATGCCTCGTACAAGGACAGCTTCCACGATCTGGTGACGTTGTTGCAGAGCAATAATCGCTATCAAGAAGTGTTGAAGTCGGCCGATAACCCAGAACAGTTTGTACGCGAATTGCAAAAGGCCGGTTATGCAACCGACCCGAACTACGCGACGAAGATTTCGCAGATTGCCAGGCAGATGACGGTCAATCAGAACTACGCTGCGGCCGGCGTTTCAACAACGCCCTTATAAACACAAGGTAAGGTTTGAATCATGAGTTTGCTCAATATCGGGATGTCGGGGTTGGCCGCGAGTTCGTCCTCTCTGGCTGTGACAGGTAACAACATTGCCAACGTCGACACCGCCGGTTATTCACGTCAGCAAACCGTGCAGGGCACCAAGTCCTCGATTCAGTACGGTAACGTGTTCATCGGTACCGGTACGACCCTGGCCGACGTGCGTCGGGTGTACAACTCCTACCTTGAATCGCAGCTGCGTACCGCCACATCGCTCAACAGCGAATCCGCCGCCTTCGGTGCGCAGGCGACCGCGCTGGACGGCTCGCTGTCCGACACCAACACTGGCCTCACCGGTGTGCTGCAGAAATTCTTCACCTCGATGCAAGGCGTGTCGACCTCGGCCACCGACGACACTTCCCGTCAGTCGGTGCTGACCGGCGCCCAGGCCCTGACCAGTCGCTTCAATGCGCTGGCCAAGCAGATGAACGATCAGAACGCCACGCTTAACGGCAACCTGTCCGACATGGCGTCCCAGGTGAACAAGCTGGCAACCTCGATTGCCACGCTGAACCAGAAGATCGGCGAGATCTCCACCAGCGGCGGCCAGCCCAACGATCTGCTCGACAGCCGTAACGAAGCCGTGCGTCAGCTCTCCGAGCTGACCGGCGCGCAAGTCGTTGAGCGTGGCACCAGCTTCGACATCTACATCGGCAGCGGCCAGCCGTTGGTCATCGGCAATACCACCAATACCCTGAGCACCGTGCCGCTCAAGGATGACCCATCGCGCATGGGCATCCAGATGGATCGTGGTTCGAGCACCATCGACATCACCTCGGCGATGACCGGTGGTGAAATCGGCGGCCTGCTGACTTATCGCAAGGAAGTGCTTGATCCGGCACTCAACGAGCTGGGCCGCGTGGCACTGGTCGTTGCCGACCAGATCAACCGCCAGCAAGCCCAGGGCATCGACAAGAACGGTGACTTCGGCGCAGCGATTTTCAACAACATCAACAGTGCCGCCCTGATCAGTCAGCGCAGTATTGCCCAGTCCGGCAACAGCGCAGGTTCGGGCAACCTTGATGTCACCATCAAGGACACCGGCAAGCTGACCACCAGCGACTACCAGGTCACCTTCACCAGCGCGACCAACTACACGGTCAAGCGCTCCGACGGCACCGACATGGGTTCGTTCAGTACCACGACCACGCCGCCACCGGTGATCGACGGCTTTACCCTGGCCCTTAACGGTGGTGCGCTGAGCGCTGGCGATACGTTCAAGGTCACCCCGACCCGCAACGCGGCGTCCAGCATTCAGACCGTGCTTACCGACCCGAAGAAAATCGCCGCAGCCGGACCGTTGACCGGCGTGGCCAGTGCCAACAACGCGGGCACCTACACCCAGCCGACGCTGACTGACGTCGTCGACATCTACAATCCGGCGTCCCAGGCGGAGCTGCAGAACGCGCTCAAGTATTCGACTCCGGTCAAGCTGGTGTTCGGTGCAGTCGCCAGTGGCAGCCAGTCGTACAATATGGTCGACGCCAAGGGCAACACCATCGGCACCGGGACCATTGTGCCGGGGCAGGCCAACACCCTGAACCTGAAGATCGGCATGGTCGACTCCACCGGTGCTCCGGTGATGGACACTACCGTCATCCCGAACGTGCAAAAGACCTTCACCGTGCAGACCACCGTGGGCGCGACGCCGAAGTCCGGCGAAACCTTCACCATCAACCTGACCGGTGCGGCTTCTTCGGACAACCGCAACGCCCAGGCACTGGTCGGCCTGCAAACCAAGCAGACCGTGGACACCGGCACCGCCAGCAAAGGCATCAGCCTGACCGACGCCTACAACAAACTGGTGACCAACGTCGGTACCCAGGCCGCCCAGAGCAAGTCCGACAGCGCAGCCACCTCGGTGATCCTGGATCAGGCCCAGGGTGCGCGGGACTCGCTGTCCCAGGTCAACCTGGATGAAGAGACCGGCAACCTGGTCAAGTATCAGCAGTACTACACAGCGTCTTCGCAGATCATCAAAGCTGCGCAGGAAACCTTCGCCACGCTGATCAACAGCCTTTAAGGAGCCGTAATTCATGCGCATTTCCACCGCCCAGTATTACGCGACACAAGCTGCCCAATATCAGCGCAACTACAGCAAGACGGTCGCGACCGCCAACGAAGCCAGCAGCCTGCAGCGCATCAACACCGCCGCCGACGATCCGATCGGGGCGGGTCGTTTGCTCCGTCTGGGTCAGCAGGCCGCGATGCTCGATCAGTACAAAGGCAACATCGACACCACCAAGAGTTCGCTGACGGTTCAGGAGTCCACGCTGACGGCCATCACCGACGCCTTGCAGCGCGCCAAGGAGATCGGGCTGGCAGCCAACAACGGCATCGCCACCGATAAGGACCGCCAGGCTTACGCCGCCGAACTGGGCCAGATCCAGCAACAAGTGCTGGGCTTGATGAACTCCAAGGACGCCAACGGCAACTACCTGTTCTCCGGCTCGAAGACCGATACCGCGCCGTACTCGCAGAATGCCGATGGCACCTACACCTACAACGGTGACCAGACCCAGATCAACCTGGGCATTGGCGACGGTTTGTCGGTGGCCACCAACACTACCGGTTGGGATGCTTTCCAGCAGACCATCAATACTGCGCGCACCCAGACCAATATGACGGCTCCGGCCGTTGATGACGGTCGCGTTGTGCTGACCAACGGTATCGTTGGCAACGCCGCGACCTATAACTCCAAGTTCGCGGCCGGCCAGCCATACACCGTGGACTTCATCAGCAGCACTCAGTTGAAGATCACCGATGCCTTGGGCAACGATGTGACGGCCGAAGCCAGCCAGAACGGTCTGATCAGCAACAGCAACGGCGCCAACCAGACGGTCAGCTTCCGTGGCGTCGACTTGAAGTTGAACATCAACCTCAAGGCCGGTGACACCAACCCGGATGCCGTCATTGCCGGTCACAGTTTCCAGCTGTCGGCCACGCCGGACTCGTTCACCACCGCACGCAGCCCAGGCAACCCGTCGACTGCGGTCATCACCGGTTCCAGCGTGACCAACCAGGCAGCCTACGACGCGGCCTTCCCGTCGGGCGGCGGCGCAGTCCTGAAGTTCACCAGCGCCACTGCGTTCGACCTGTACGCGGCCCCTGTCACTGCCGACAGCAAGCCGATCTCGTCGGGTACCGTGGCCGGCGGCAACGCCACGGCAGCAGGCGTGACCTTCGCTCTTGGCGGCACGCCAGCCGCCGGTGATCAGTTTTCGATCCAGTCCAACAACCACCAGACCCAGAACGTGCTCGACACCCTGGGCCAGATGGTCGCGGCGCTGAATACACCGATCGACGGTGATCCGGTCGCCAAGCAGAAATTCCAGGGGGCAATGGAGTCGGCACTGGGCAACATCGACAGTGCCGCCAACCAGATCGGCAGTGCGGTAACGTCCATCGGCGCCCGCGGGCAGTCGCTGGATGACCAGAGCACCACCAACCAGAGCCTGCAACTGGCAAACGCCACCACCCAGGGCACGATCCGTGATTCGGATCCGGCCGAAGTGATGACCCGCCTGACCTTGCAGCAAACCATGCTGCAGGCATCGCAGCTGGCGTTCAGCAAAATCTCTCAGTTGGGCCTGTTCAACAAGATCTGAAGCCTGGGCGGGCGCGCAAGCGCCCGCCTGCTCCGATCGCTCTGTATCATTTGTCTTTTTCTGCGGTTTCAAAGGGCTCGCTGTTCCGGGCGGGTTCCCGCCGCTTGCGAGTCCGCCGTGAATTCACTTCCTCTTGTCAGCGTCGTCATTCCTGCCTTCAATCCGCGCTTCTTCGAGCGGACATTGAACAGTGCTGTCAGCCAGACTTACAGCCCTTTGGAAATCATCGTCTGCGATGACAGTCGGGGGCCCGAGATCGAGCGCATCGTTGCGTCGGTCATCGAACAGTCCGGTGTGGGCGTGCGCTACATACGCAATCCGCGCACCCTGGGAATGGTCGGCAACCTCAAGGCCTGCCTGAGTCAGGCGCAGGGCGAGTTCATCAAGTTCCTGTGCGACGACGATCACCTGTATGCCGACTGCATCCGGCAGCAGGCCCACGAGATGATGCGTGGCGAGGTCAGTCTGGTGTTGGCCCAGCGGCTGCTCTGGGATGAGCAGGACATCATTCTGCCCGCGCGCCTGGAAAACACGTCGTTGTCGCCGCACAGTGGTCTGTTCAAGGGCGATGACCTGCTGGGCATCTTCGAGAAATTCCCGGTCAATGTCCTCGGTGGGTTTACCAACGCGTTGTTCCGGCGTGTCGACGTTGAAGAGTTGTTGCCGGCGCTGACTCAGGAAGGTCACTGCTTCGTCGCGTCGCTGGATTTTGCCCTGTATGTCTGCCTGCTAAGGCGCGGCAATCTGGCGGTGTCCAACAATGTGCTAAGCGCCGAGCGGCTGTACCCTGAGCGCCTGAGTGCACAACAGCCGATGAAAGATGCGCTTGAGGTCGAGCGTGTGTGGATGACGCAGATGCTCAAGGCGCGCAGCGGCGAGTCGGCGCCTGCACCGGGCTGGGTTCGTTACATCCCTCTGACCAAGGCTGATGATCTGCCCAGGGTCTGGGAGGAGTTGCCGCTGAGTCGTACGCTCGGCACCAAACAGAGTCGTCAGGAGTGGAGTGTCGGCATCGACAGTTGGAGTTTTGCCGAACTCTACGCTCAGTGGCTCAACTGCCGGGTACTGACCGAAGGTCAGCGCACGCTGCTGCCCGAAACCCTCGCCGGCTGGACGCATCAACCCCGGATCGTGCCGATCGTCATCGACGGGCAGGGCAGTCGCGACGGTGTCGAACGCACGCTGGCATCGCTTGCCGCTCAGGATTATCCGCCGGAGCTGATCCTTGTCCTGTCCGCCTCGTGTACCGATACCGAGCTGGACGGGCGAGTGTTCCGCATGCCTTTGCAGGACGATGGCATGGCGCAGATCAATACCCTGCTGCCGCAACTGGCGGGGGCTGACTGGTTCTACCTGCTGCAGGCCGGTGATCGGCTGGTGGCACCGGCGTTGCTGGTCATGGCCGAGCGCATCGTGCATTACCCGTCACTGAAATGTCTGTACAGCGACGAGGGCAGCTTGCGTAACGGGGAGTCGGCAGAGCCTGCGTTCAAGCCGGATTTCAACCTCGACCTGATGCGCAGCTACCCCTATGTCGGTCGGGCATTGGCATTCGAGCGTGAGCGTTTTCTGGCGCTCGGTGGTTTTGCCCCTGACTTCGCGCAGCTCGCGCCGCACGATGTGCTGTGGCGTCTGGTCGAGAGCGATGGCACACAGGTTGTCGGCCACATTGCCGAGGTCATGCTGGAGTCGCCGTTCGACCTGTCCAAGTGGCTCGTGGCCCCGGGTGTCCTCGAACAGAATCCGCGGGTGCTCGAAGCGCATCTGCAGCGCCTCGGTCTGGCCCATGACATCCGTCGTGGCAGCTGTGAACTGCTCAATCGGGTCGACTACCACCACGGCCGGCGTCCGCTGGTATCGATCATCATCGTGACCCGGGATCAGACTGCCGCCTTGCAGCGCTGCGTCGAGACGCTACTGGAAAAAACCGCCTACACCGAATACGAGCTGTTGCTGGTCGATAACGGCAGCACCAGCGCCGAAGCACTGGCCTGGCTGGACGGCATGGCACAACTGGGCAGCGACCGGGTTCGTGTGCTGAGCTTTGCGCAACAGGGCAATGCAGCCGCCACACACAACTTTGCGGTAGGGCAGGCCCGCGGCGAATACGTGCTGATGCTCAATAGCTTTGCAGTGATCACCCAGACCGACTGGCTGGACGAACTGCTCAACCATGCACAGCGCCCGGAAGTCGGGGTCGTCGGTGCCAAGTTGTACAATCCGGACGGTTGCGTGCTGCATGCCGGCCTGATTCTGGGCATGCAAGGTGCCGTGGGATTGCCCTTCTATGGTCAGTCGTTGCAGGCGGACGGGTACATGTTCCGCTTGCAGGCGGTGCATGACCTGAGTGCTGTCGGCGGCGATTGCCTGATGATTCGCAAGGCTATCTATGAAACTGTCGACGGGCTCGACGAGCAGGATCTGGCGCAGGCTCTGAATGTGGCGGATCTGTGTCTGCGCGTCGGCCGGGAAGGTTACCTGGTGGTCTGGACACCTTATGCCATGCTGGCCCTGGGCGCGCGGCCGACGGCCGAGGCCACGGCAGAAGAAGAGCAACTGCAGATTCAGGAGCACGAAACGTTCTACAAGCGCTGGTTGCCACTGATTGCGCGCGATCCTGCGTTCAACGTCAATCTGGCGGTGCATGGAGTAGGTGCGACCAGCTTCAGTCTGGAACCGGGCCTGCGTACCGGCTGGAGCCCGTTTTCACGCAAGCAGTTGCCGAATGTGCTGGCGGTGCCTATCAACGCCTCCGCCATCGGCCACTATCGCATCAGCCAGCCGATGATCGAGCTGGAGGCGGCCAACCGTGCCGAGGGGCGGATTTGCTACGGCTTGCCTTCGATCATCGACATCGAGCGGCAGGCCCCCGATGTGATCGTATTGCAGGGGCGCTATTCGGAAAGTGCCATCGATGAAATTCCACCGCTGAAAAACTTTTTCAACGCCCGGCGGATCTACGAACTCGATGACTATGTCATCGATGTCCCTCATCGCAATGCGCACATCCGCAACATGCCGAACAAGCAGGAAATGGAGCGGCTGGTGCGACGGGCGATCGGTCTGTGCGATCGGGTGGTGGTGTCGACCCAACCGCTGGCCAACGTTCTGTCGGACATGCATCACGACATCCGGGTCGTACCGAACATGTTGTCGCGGCACTTGTGGACTGACCTGCGCAGCCAGCGTCGCACCTCGAAAAAACCGCGGGTCGGATGGGGCGGCGGCACCAGTCACCATGGTGATCTGGCGGTGATTGCCGATGTGGTCCGTGAGCTGGCAAACGAGGTCGACTGGGTGTTTTTCGGCATGTGCCCGGATGACTTGCGTCCGTACATGCATGAGTTCCACGGCGTGATCCCGCTGGATGTGTATCCGGCGAAACTGGCCAGCCTCAACCTCGACCTGGCCCTTGCACCGCTGGAGTTTCACATCTTCAACGACTGCAAGAGCAACCTGCGCCTGCTGGAGTACGGTGCGTGCGGTTATCCGGTGGTCTGTACCGACACCGAGGCCTATCAGGGTTATCTGCCGTGCACCCGGGTCAAGACCAATTCCACGGACGAGTGGCTGCAGGCAATCCGCATGCACCTGGCCGACCCCGATGCGAGCTATCGCATGGGTGATCAGCTGCGTGAAGTCGTACTGCGCGACTACGTGCTGCGTGGCGACAACCTGCGGTACTGGGAAAATGGCTGGCTGGCGGACTGACCGGCACTGCTGAAAAAAGGCGACTTTCGAGTCGCCTTTTTTGCGTCTTCAAGATTCTGTTTGTATCGGAATCGATACTTTTTTCACCGCAGAGCCTCAAGAATCGAAATTTTCCTGTCGATACTTCTCTATTCGCTGACCTCGGACGGTTGCTGCTGGCGTGATCGGCTTGTGCCCGGGAGGCAGGTTTCCCGATTCAACAACAACGCAAGGAAGACGCAAATGTCAGTAGTGAATGGAACGAGTGATGCGGACGGCCTGTGGGGCACCGATGGCAATGACGAACTCTATGGACTGGAGTCGGATGATCTGCTGTTCGCCACTGCGGGATCAGACGTACTGGATGGCGGTGACGGGTTTGATACGGCGAATTATTACGCCTTGTCCTCGGGGGTGAGCGTCGAGTTCAACGATACCTCGACGACCGTCACTGCCGCTGACGGCAAGGTCGATACGCTGATCGGCGTGGAGAAGGTCTTCGGCACTTTTCAAAATGACACCTTCACCAGCAATGTGGCCGGCGTGACGCTGGAAGGCAGTGTCGGTGACGATGTGTATATCGTCGGCAGCGAGGGTGTGACGATCATCGAGGAAAACTATCTCGGCTACGACGAGCTGCGCACCAGTCTCAACACCATCAAGATGGACCCGTTCATCGAGAAGCTGACCTTTACCGGCACGGGCGACTTCAAGGGTTACGGCAATGCCAGCGACAACGAGATCATCGGTGGCGCCGGCAACGACTGGCTGTGGGGCGGCGCCGGCGCTGATCACTTCGTGGGTGGCGAAGGCTTCGATACCGTCAGCTATTCCGACAGCCTCGAAGGTGTGAGAGTCCTGGACTTCGAGAACTTCGACGCATTGACCATCGCCTATGGCGACTCCTTCACCGGCATCGAGGCGATTCAGGGATCGAATTTCGATGACGTGGTGTATCTGCTCGATAACGCCATGATCGTGGATGGAGCTGATGGTTACGACACCGTGAGCTACCGCCTCTCCTGGGACGGCGTCAATATCGGCATTGGTCAGCAGGCAGGTGCTCCGGATGTCACGTTGGTGAACGTGGAGAAAGTCATCGGTACGCCGTTCGCTGACCACTTCACCGCCAACGTCGGCGGCCTGACCCTGGAGGGCGGCGCGGGTGATGATGTGTACACGATCAACAGCGAGGGTGTGACCATCGTCGAGCAGAATTTCCCCGGTGGCATCGATCAACTGAACACCAGCCTGTCGTCGATGCACATGGCTGCGTTCATCGAGAACATGACCTACACCGGCACTGCGGATTTCACTGGATACGGTAATGACGAATCCAACAGAATCATCTCCGGTGCCGGCAATGACGTCCTGTCGGGTGGCGCGGGCGGTGATCGCTTTGAGGGCGGAGCCGGTATCGACATCGTCAGCTACGACGACAGCAACGAAGGGTTGAGCGCCTCGCTGGGCTGGGGGCCGCAAAGCGGTATCGCGCTCTACGATACCTACGTCGATATTGAAGGGCTGCGCGGTAGCCGGTTCGATGACTTCCTGCGAGGCGACTCGGGTGACAACGTCCTCGAAGGCGGGTCTGGTAGTGACCAGATTGTGGGTGGCGATGGCAATGACTATCTCTATGGCGGACTGAAATCCGGTCTCGACACAAATGTCGCGCAGGCCGACTTGCTGTCTGGCGGTTCGGGCGATGACGTCATCGTCAGTGTCGTGAATGACCTGGGTACATTGGCCCATGGAGACGAGGGCGATGACACCGTCACGGTCAACCGCGGCGTTGCCTACGGTGATGAAGGCAATGACGTGCTGACCGGGACCGGCAGCAACTACATGCTGTTCGGTGACAGCGGTAATGACGTGCTGGTTCTCAACCTTGCGGGCCAGTCCGGCAGTGGCGGCTTCGCGTTCGGCGGTACGGGTGATGACACCTATGTCGTGAACACCACCGGGCTGATAACGATTCAGGACGAAGGCTGGGACCTCAATGACACGCTGATCCTGAATACTGTCGCCAATCTCAGCCAGCTGAACGTCACTCGCATCGGTGATGACGCCTATCTGCATGGCGCCAACGACGGCAGCGTCGGCGTTCCTTACAGCGGCGTGAAACTGCAAGGCTGGTACGCCGAGTCTGCCGGGTATCCCGGGTATGCCGGGTACAACAAAATCGAGCATCTGCAGACCGCTGACGGCCAGATCTACGACCTGCCGGCCACGATCGATGGATTCGCGATGTTTGGCTGATCCGTCCGATTGATTGAAACAGCTTGATGAAAGGGATGAGTCCGGCCACGGACTCATCCCTTTTTTCATGCCTGCATTTCCTCGCCGACACAGGGCTGGTGGAGCTGGCGCGTTTCCTGCAAGTCCCCCTCAAATCGCCATAAAACGAGCGCTCGCGGTCATTCACCTGCGCCCGGACTGGCAAAGGTTCAGCCGCAAAGGCCTGCAACAGCGAGGCCGAGCCCTGTGACGTAGAAGAGGGGAGACGATGAAGGCAGTTATTTTGGCGGGTGGCCTCGGCACGCGCATCAGTGAAGAGTCGCACCTCAAGCCCAAGCCGATGATCGAGATCGGCGGCAAGCCAATTCTCTGGCACATCATGAAACAGTATTCCGCCCACGGAATTCATGATTTCGTGATCTGCCTCGGCTACAAGGGCTACGCGATCAAGGATTTCTTCGCCAACTACTTCCTGCACACCTCCGACGTCACGTTCGACATGCGCAACAACCGCATGGACGTGCACCAGAACTACAGCGAGCCGTGGAGCGTCACCCTGATCGACACCGGCGAGGAAACCATGACCGGCGGCCGACTGCTGCGTGCCGGCCGTTACCTCAAGGATGAAGAGGCGTTCTGCTTCACCTACGGCGATGGTGTTTCCGACATCAACATTGCGCAACTGGTGGACTACCACAAGGGCCACGGCCGTCTGGCGACCGTCACCGCCGTGCAGCCACCGGGCCGCTACGGCGCCCTCGAGCGTCACGGCGATCAGGTCCTCGGCTTCACCGAAAAACCGCGCGGCGACGGCGGCTGGATCAATGGCGGCTTCTTCGTGCTGTCGCCAAAAGTGCTGTCGTATATCGCTGGCGACGAAACTACCTGGGAAGCGGAGCCATTGGCTCGACTGGCTCAGGACGAACAACTGAAAGCCTTCGAGCACGAAGGCTTCTGGCATCCGATGGACACCCTGCGCGACAAGAACCATCTCGAAGCGCTGTGGCAGAGCGGGGAGGCCCCATGGAAGCAATGGGCCTGAGTCCTGAGTTCTGGCTCGGCAAGCGGGTTCTGGTCACCGGGCACACCGGTTTCAAGGGCAGCTGGCTGACTCTGTGGCTGCAAAGCCTCGGCGCGCAAGTCAGCGGTTTTTCCCTCGACCCGTCGACCGAGCCGAGCCTGTTTGAACTGGCGCGCGTGAGCGAAGGCATCAACGATCAGCGCGGCGACCTGCGTGATTTGGGCGCCTTGCTCGAGATCATCGCCGACACTGAGCCGGAGATCGTCCTGCACCTGGCGGCCCAGCCGCTGGTGCGCGAAGGCTATCGCGATCCGCTCGGCACTTATTCCAGCAACGTCATGGGCACCTTGAATCTGCTCGAAGCGATTCGTCAGGTCGGTTGCGTGCGGGCCTGCGTGCTGGTGACCACCGACAAGGTCTACGCCAACAAGGAATGGCTGTGGCCGTACCGCGAGGACGAAGCCCTCGGTGGCCACGATCCTTACAGCAGCAGCAAGGCCTGCTGCGAGTTGCTGGCGCAGTCTTACGCGGCATCGTTTTTCCCGGCCGACAAGTACGCCGAACACGGTCTGGCCCTGGCCACTGCGCGGGCCGGCAATGTGTTGGGCGGCGGCGACTTCGCCCCAGAACGCCTGATTCCCGATGTACTGAAAGCCTGGTCGGCCGACGAGCCGGTGACCCTGCGTTATCCGCAAGCCGTGCGCCCGTGGCAGCACGCGCTGGAGCCGCTGGCCGGCTATCTGCAACTGGCCGCCGGGCTCTACGAACAAGGCCCGGAGTACGCCGGAGCGTGGAACTTCGGTCCGGGCGAGGCGGACATGTGCAGCGTCGGCGAAGTGGTCGAACTGCTTGCCAACCGCTGGCCTCAGGCCCGAGGCCTGCGTATCGAAAAGAGTGACCTGCACGAAGCCGGCCTGCTGCGTCTGGACAGCAGTCGCGCCCGTCAGGTGCTGGGCTGGCAACCGCGCTGGACGTTGCAGCAATGCCTGACCCAGACCCTCGACTGGCACCTGGCGTGGCAGAACGGCGACGACATGCGCACCGTGACTCTCGGCCAACTGAACCTGTACCGGGGCGCGCTGTGAGCGAGTTTTCCTTGAAGCCGTTGCCCCTGGCCGGGTTGTTCAGCGTCCAGCACAAACGCTTCGAAGATCAGCGCGGGCACTTCGCCCGGCTGTTCTGCGAAGGCAGTCTGAAGGCATTCGGCAGTGAGTTTCACATCCGCCAGATCAATCATTCCTGCACCCGCGAAAAGGGCAGCGTGCGCGGTCTGCATTATCAGAATGCCAATGCGCCGGAAGCCAAACTGATCACCTGCCTGCGCGGTGAGGTGTGGGACGTGGCGGTGGATCTGCGCCCGGACTCGGAAACCTTCCTGCACTGGCACGCCGAGCACCTGAAGGCCGGCGACGGTCGCAGCCTGTTGATTCCCGCCGGCTTCGCCCACGGTTTCCAGACCCTCACCGAAGACGCCGAACTGCTTTATCTGCACAGCGCCGATTACGCGCCGGAGCACGAGGGCGGTCTGTCGGTGAACGATCCACGGCTGGCGATCGCCTGGCCGTTGCCTGTCAATAATTTGTCAGCCCGGGATTCCAGCCATCCCGCGCTCGATCAACACTTTGCTGGAGTGCGTCTATGAACTGTCGTGGGTGCGCTGCACCGCTGAGCCTGCCGCTGATCGATCTCGGCACCTCGCCACCGTCCAACGCCTACGTGCACGCCGATCGAATCGAGCAGGCCGAGCAATGGGTGCCGCTGAAGGTCGCTGTTTGCGAGCAATGCTGGCTGGTGCAGACCGAGGATTACACAAGCGCCGACAGCCTGTTCGACGCCGATTATGCCTACTTCAGTTCGTTCTCCAGTACCTGGCTGGCTCACGCCGAGCGCTACGTGGCCGAGATGGTCGAGCGCTTCGGCCTGACCGCCGACAGCCGCGTGGTTGAGGTCGCCGCCAATGACGGCTACTTGCTGCAGTACGTGGCTGCTCGCGGTATCAAGTGCCTGGGCGTCGAGCCGACCCGAAGCACCGCGCAGGCAGCAAGGGAAAAAGGCCTGGAGATCCGTGAACTGTTCTTCGGTCGCGACACCGCCGCCCAGCTGAAAAGCGAAGGCTGGGCCGCCGACCTGATGGCCGCCAACAATGTGCTGGCCCACGTGCCGGACATCAACGATTTCCTCGGTGGTTTCGCCACGCTGCTCAAACCGACCGGCGTCGCCACTTTCGAATTCCCGCAACTGCTGACGCTGATGGCTGGCGCGCAGTTCGATACGCTGTATCACGAACACTATTCCTATCTGTCCCTGACCGCCGTGCAGACCCTGTGCGAGCGCAATGGTCTGGAAGTGTTTGACGTCAGCCAGTTGTCCACCCATGGCGGATCGCTGCGGGTGTTCGTGCAACGCAATGACGGTGCACGCCGCGCCGTGCAGCCAGCGGTGCAACAGCAGTTGCAGGCCGAGCTCGATGCGGGTGTGAAAACCCCCGGGTACTACGCCACGCTGGCGCCGGCCGCCGAACGCATCAAGCACAATCTGCTGCGCTTCCTGTTGCAGGCCAAGGCCGACGGCAAGCGTGTGGTCGGCTACGGCGCTGCGGCCAAGGGCAACACCTTGCTCAACTACGCCGGGGTCAAACCGGACCTGCTGGCCTGGGTCGCCGATGCCAACCCGCACAAGCAGGGCAAGTTTTTGCCGGGCAGCCGCATCCCGATCGTCGCGCCGGCTCAGATCGACATCGAAAAACCGGATTACGTGCTGGTACTGCCCTGGAACCTGCTTCACGAAGTCAGTCAGCAACTGGCTCAGGTGCGTCAGTGGGATGGCCGCTTCGTGATCGCCGTGCCTGAGTTGAGCGTGCTGTGAAGGTTCTGGTCACCGGGGCCACGGGCTTCGTCGGTCGTCATCTGGTCGCGGCATTGCTGGCCCGTGGTTGCACGGTGCGGGCGGTTGCACGCGACGCGCAGAAAGCCGCGGACATGCCGTGGATCAATGACGTCGAGTTCGTGAGCGCGGATATTCACGCGGCGGATCTGGATGTCGCGGCGCTGACCGAGGGTGTCGATGCACTCGCGCACCTGGCCTGGCCGGGGTTGCCGAACTATCGGGCGCTGTTTCATTTCGAGCACAACCTGATGGCCGACTACCGCTTCATCAAAGGCGCGGTAGGGGCGGGCGTGAAGCAGGTGCTGGTGACCGGCACGTGCTTCGAGTACGGCATGCAGAGCGGTCCATTGAGCGAACAGAACGACGCGCAGCCGGCCAATCCCTACGGTCTGGCCAAGCACACCCTGCACCTGTTTTTGCAAAGTCTGCAGCAGGAGCATTCGTTCACCCTGCAATGGGCACGGCTGTTCTATCTGCATGGTGAAGGGCAGAACCCCAACAGTCTGCTGGCGGCGCTGGACCGGGCCATCGATGCCGGCGATGCGACGTTCAACATGTCGGCCGGTGAACAGCTGCGCGATTTTCTGCCGATTGAAACCGCTGCCGCTCATCTCGCCGCGATCCTGCACAAACGCGATTTCGACGGCACGATCAACTGCGCCAGCGGCCAGCCGGTTTCGGTGCGGGCGCTGGTCGAACAGCGCGTGCGTGAGCGCGGCGCGACCATCGGCCTGAACCTCGGCCACTACCCGTATCCGACCCACGAACCGCTGGCGTTCTGGGCGGTGACCGAGCGCTTGCAACAGTTATTGGGAGAGCTGCAATGAGGCACGAGTTGTATCGGGTCACCGACCTGCCGGTGCTGCAGAACCGCACCTTTGCCGATCCCGAATCGGCGAAGGCCTCGGCCAGCGCCGACATGTTGCTGGTGCAGGATGAACGCAGCGGTCTGATCTTCAATGCGGCGTTCGACGCCGACAAGCTCAGCTATGACGCTGATTACCAGAACGAGCAGGCGCATTCCGGCCAGTTCCAGAAACACCTGAGCGATGTCGAAGGCATCATCGCCCGGCACTTCAAGGGCCAGGAACTGATCGAAGTCGGCTGCGGCAAAGGTTATTTCCTGGAGCTGCTCAAGGGCCTGGGTTACCACATCACCGGCATCGACCCCGCCTACGAAGGCGAGAACGCCGACGTGATCAAGGCCCCGTTCACCCGAGGCCTGGGCCTTGCGGCGGACGCCATCGTGCTGCGCCATGTGCTGGAGCACATCCAGGATCCGCTGGGCTTTCTGGCGGTAATCGCCGAAGCCAATCAGGGCGGCGGGCAGATCTACATCGAAGTGCCGTGCTTCGACTGGATCCTCGAACACCGCGCCTGGTTCGACCTGTTCTACGAGCACGTCAATTACTTCCGCCTCGATGACCTGCGCCGGATGTTCGGCACGGTGCATGAGGCCGGTCACCTGTTCGGTGGCCAATACCTGTACATCGTTGCAGACCTTGCCACGTTGCGCCTGACCCCGGAACAACCGGTGCCACGCCTGGCGTTGCCGGACGATTTCACCGCCAGCCTCGAGCGCGCGGTGCAGATCATCCAGGGTGCACCCGGGCAGGGTTCGGCGATCTGGGGCGCCTCGTCCAAAGGCGTGATCTATTCGCTGTTCCTGCAACGCGCCGGCGTGGCGGTGGATCGCGTGGTCGATATCAACCCGGCCAAGCAGGGGCGTTACCTGCCCCTGAGCGGCGCCCGGGTATCCTCGCCGCAAGAGGCGATGGACGCCTTGCCCGAGGGCGCCAATCTGTTTGTGATGAATTCCAATTACCTCGAAGAGATCAAGCGGATGACCGGTGGACGTTACGTCTATCACGCCGTCGACAGCGCTTCGTTCCAGTGACCCTTGAGATTTTGAAAATGACCGACAACAGCATCAACAAAGCTTTTGAAGCCGAATGCCGCGAGCAGATCGCCCAGCAGGGTGACGACCAGAAACTCACCGGCCTGGCCCGTGATTTCTTCAATGAATCGGCCAAACACAAGTACAGCTACCACTTCTCGTGGATGGGCCGTCCGATCATCCAGCTGCCGCAAGACATGATGGCCATGCAGGAAATCATCTGGCAGGTGAAGCCGGATCTGGTCATCGAGTGCGGCATCGCCCACGGCGGTTCGATCATCTACTACGCCTCCCTGCTGGAACTGCAAGGTCACGGCGAAGTGCTGGGCATCGATCTGGACATCCGTGCGCACAACCGTGAAGCCATCGAAAGCCACCCGATGAGCAAGCGCATCAAGATGATCGAAGGTTCGAGCATCGATCCGGCCATCGCTGCCCAGGTTCGCGCTGCCGCCGAAGGCAAGAAAGTCATTCTGGTGCTCGATTCCAACCACACCCACGACCACGTGCTCGAAGAGCTGCGCCTCTACGCGCCACTGGTTTCGGTCGACAGCTACTGCGTGGTGATGGACACCGTGGTTGAAGACATGCCGGCCGATTTCTTCCCGGATCGTCCATGGGGCCCGGGCGACAACCCGAAGACTGCCGTGTGGAAATACCTGGAAGAGAACAAGGATTTCGAGATCGACGTTCAGCTGCAGAACAAGCTGCTGATCACCGTGGCGCCGGACGGCTATCTGCGTCGCGTTCGTTAATTCGCAACATCACCCAAGCGTTGTCTCGGCGGATCGCCGGTTGTGGAGAAAGTTATGCAAGGCAAGTTCAGTTCTGAATTGACGCTACCGCTCAACGAGCTGTTGACCGTGGTGCTGATTACGCACAATCGTCCGGCGTTCCTGCGTCGGGCGGTGAAGTATTACAGCAGCTTGCCCTGCAGAATCATGGTGCTGGACTCCACGGCCGAGCGGCCGGAAGGCGACTTCTGCGCAGTCGATTACCACCACGTGCCGCAGTTCGCCTACTGGGGCATGCAGGCCAAGCTGGCCTATGGCGTGGAGCAACTGACCACGCCGTACATGGTGCTGGCAGCCGACGACGACTTCATCCTGCACGACTCGCTGGCCGAGTCGGTGGGCTTCCTGCAGGCGAATCCGGATTACGGCATGTGCCACGGCTACTGCATGATGTACCTGACGCTGGGCGGTGGCGTGAGCTACTACCGCCGCGACAAGAAAGTGCAGGAGGACTATGCGTCCGAGCGGGCGCAGGACCGCGTCGTCGACTACATGAGTCAGTACATCCCGCCGTTCTACGCGGTGACCCGTACCGACCTGATGAAAACCTGGCATTCGGCATTGCCGCCGGGCACCAGCTTCCAGTGGCAGGAGATCGGCCACGTGTACTTCCTGCTGGCCAGTGCCAAGGCACGGATCCTGCCGATCCCGTATGTGGTGCGTGAGATCAACTATGGCAACTCCGAGCACAGCACCGAGGTCTACCACTCGCTGACCTATATCGATGCCAAATCCGTGGCCGAACGCGAAGCCTTTGCCGAATTCCTGGCGGGTCTGCCGACCGGTATCAAGGATTTGAATGCAGAGCAGGGCAAGGCGTTTGCCCTGCAAAGTTTCGAGGCGATGGTCGACAGTCTGCAAAGCGGCCGCGCTCTGACTGCGGAGCTGATTATTCAGTCGACCTGGAACCATGAACTCAAGCGCCCGGACCGCCGCTTCGGCCCCCTGCAGTACGTCGAAATGCCGTTCTACAACCAGGCTTTCTTCGATCGCCTCGAACAGTTCGAGTTCATGCTGCACGCGATGCCGGCAGGGCGTATTCAACTGGAGAAACTCGAGGGCGTGTGGACGCGTCAGGCGCACCTGATCCAGGCGCGCAACAACGATACGCCGGCAAGCGTGCTCGACCGCCTGTGGCAGGCCCATGACCTCAATGCGTTCAACCGCACCGTAGCCAAGCGCCTGGCCGAGCAACTGCAGCTGTCTGGTGAGGATGAGCAAGCGCAGACGATGCGTGACTGGATCGCACGTCTGGAAACGTTGACTGTCGCCGATCACCATCAGGTGTTCGACCAGATGCAGTCCGGCCGTCTGCTGAAGTGGCTGGAGACGCGTCAAGCCGATGCGGGGCAGATCGAGGCGATTGCCGAACATCTGGCCGTGAACGGTGGTGGCCCGCAGTTCGCCATCTTCCTGCTGGATATGGATGACGACATCGACAAGCTGCAGGTCAGCCTCGACAGCCTGCTCGAAGGTCAATGCAAGGCGTTCCGAATTGTCGTGTTCACCACCGGTGAAGCACCGGCGGCGACCACTGCGCAGAACACCCTGCACTTTGTCCGCGTGACGCCCGACAATCTCGTCGACAAGCTCAACCAGAGTGCTCGTCAGTCGCCTTGCGACTGGTTGCTGCTGGCTGAGGCGGGAGATGAGTTCACTGCCGGCGGCCTGTTGCGCGCCAGTCTGGAGCTGATGAACGCCGGTGGTATCAGCGCTGTTTCCACGGACGAGATTCAGCGCCGGGAAAACGGTGCGCTGATGGATGTGTTCCGTCCAGGCTTCAATCTCGACCTGTTGCTGAGCCTGCCAGGCCTGATGGCGCGGCACTGGTTGATCCGGCGTGAAGTATTGCTGGAAGTTGACGGCTACCGCGCCGATTTCAGCAAGGCGCTGGAGTTCGATCTGCTGCTGCGCATTATTGAACAGGGTGGCCTGAACAGCCTGGCGCACCTCGATGAGCCGCTGCTGATCACACAGGCGCCGGAGCTGGAAGAGAATCCGCATGAGCGTCTGGCATTGCTGCGTCATCTGGGCAATCGCGGTTACAAGGCCAAGGTCACGTCGGCGGTGCCGGGGCTCTACCAGATCGATTATCACCATAGCGATCGCCCTCTGGTTTCGATCGTTATCCCGGTCGGGGACGATCTGTCTGCTCTGCAACGCTGCCTGGAAGGCGTACTGTTGCGCACCCGCTATCACAAGTACGAAATCCTGATAGCAACCACGGCTTCGCAATCGGCCGAGGTCAATGACTGGCTCGGGACTTATCAGCACCCGAAAGTCAGCGTGCTGCGTGCCGATCAATCACTCAGCACGGCTGCGCTGTGCAACGCGGCCAGCCAGCAGGCTCAGGGCGAATTTCTGGTGCTGTTGGCGGCGGATGCGGAAGTGGTCAATCCGAACTGGCTGGACTCGTTGCTCAACCATGCCCTGCGCCCGGAAATCGGTGTGGTCGGCCCCAAACTGGTCAACCGCGACGGCAAGATCAGCCAGGCCGGCCTGATCCTGGGCATGAACGGTGGGGTCGGCTCTGCATTCATCGGCGAGAAACACGACGCCGAAGGCTACCTGTACCGGTTGTCCGTGGACCAGAACTACTCGGCGGTTTCGAGCGTATGCCTGATGGTGCGCAAGGAGCTGTTCGAGGCGCTGGGCGGTCTGGACGACAGCACGTTCGCTGCTGGCTTCAGCGATGTCGACCTGTGCCTGAAGGCCGGCCAGGCCGGCTATCTGACGGTCTGGACGCCATCGGTGCAAGTCATCCATCAGGGCGATATCGCCCAGGCTGATCAGGCACTGGCTGCGTTGCAGGAAAAATGGGCGGCGGCGTTCGCCCAGGATCAGGCGTACAACGCCAACCTGAGCCTGACTGGCAAAGGCTTTGTGCTGAACGACAGCGCTTCGCTCAATTGGGCGCAGTTGATCGCCTAGGTCTGGCGGACAAGGAACGGAACTCAAGACATGTTCAACGGAAAATCGATTTTCATCTCTGGCGGCACCGGCTCGTTCGGGCGCAAATTCATTGCGCGCCTGCTCGAGCAATACCAGCCCAAGCGCGTGGTGGTGTTCTCCCGGGATGAACTCAAGCAATACGAAATGCAGCAGACGTTCAATGCGCCGTGCATGCGTTACTTCCTCGGTGATGTGCGCGACGCCGATCGTCTGCGCCAGGCCATGCGCGGCATCGATTACGTGGTGCATGCCGCAGCGTTGAAGCAGGTGCCGGCGGCGGAATACAACCCGACCGAATGCATCCGCACCAACGTCAACGGCGCGGAGAACATTATCGCCGCCGCCATCGACAACGGCGTGAAGAAAGTCGTCGCGCTGTCCACCGACAAGGCTGCGAGCCCAATCAACCTGTACGGCGCCACCAAGTTGCTGTCGGACAAGTTGTTTGTTGCCGCCAACAACATCGCCGGCGAACAACAGACGCGTTTTGCCGTGGTGCGCTACGGCAATGTCGCCGGTTCGCGCGGGTCAGTGGTGCCGTTTTTCAGCCAGCTGATCGCTGACGGTGCGACTGAGCTGCCGATCACCGATGAGCGCATGACCCGGTTCTGGATCACCCTCGATCACGGCGTGCAGTTCGTGCTCGACAGCTTTGCGCGGATGCACGGCGGTGAAGTGTTCGTGCCGAAGATCCCGTCGATTCGCGTGGTCGATCTGGCGCGTGGCATGGCCGAGCATCTGCCGCACAAGAACGTCGGCATTCGTCCGGGCGAGAAGCTGCACGAGCTGATGGTGCCGCTGGACGATGCGCGGATGACCCTGGAGTTTGCCGACCACTACACCATCCAGCCGTCGATTCGTTTCACCAGCGTCGACGTGGATTTTGCCGAGGACAAACTCGGCGAGCGTGGCGTGCCGGTCGGTGAAGATTTCGAATACCGCTCCGACACCAACCCGCACTTCCTCTCGGTGGGTCAGATCGCCGACCTGCACGCGAAGCTCTCGGTATGATTCCCTACGGTCGGCAAAGCCTCGACCAGAGGGACATTGACGCCGTTGTCGAGGTGTTGCAGTCCGACTGGTTGACCCAGGGGCCGACCATCGAACGCTTCGAGCAGGCGATGGCCGAGCGTTGTCAGGCGGACTTTGCCGTGGCGGTGTGCAACGCCACGGCGGCGCTGCACATTGCCTGTCTGGCGGCAGGGCTCGGCGCGGGCGACCGCTTGTGGACTACGCCGAACACCTTTCTCGCGTCGGCCAACTGCGGCCGTTATTGCGGTGCCGACGTTGATTTCGTGGACATCGATCCGCTGACCTGGAACCTCGATGCCGAAGTTCTGGCAAGCAAACTCGATGCTGCCGAACGCGACGGTACGCTGCCCAAAGTGCTGGTGGCAGTGGCGTTCTCCGGGCAGAGCTGCGACATGCGGCGGATTGCCGAACTGGCCGAGCGCTATAACTTCACCGTCATCGAAGACGCCTCCCACGCGGTCGGCGCCAGTTACGCCGGGCGCCCGGTGGGTTGCGGTGAATTTGCCGCGATGACCGTGTTCAGCTTTCATCCTGTGAAGATCATCACCAGCGGCGAAGGCGGTATGGTGCTGACCAATCGCCCGGAACTGGCCGAGCGCCTGCAACGCCTGCGCAGCCACGGCATGACCCGCGATCCGCAACAGATGACCGAACCCAGCCACGGCCCGTGGTACTACCAGCAGGTCGAGCTGGGGTTCAATTACCGGATCACCGATCTGCAAGCCGCGCTGGGCCTGTCACAGCTAGGCAAACTGGACGAGTTCATCGCCCGTCGCAGGGAGTTGGCCGCGCGTTACGATCGCTTGCTGGCTTATTTGCCGGTTACCGTGCCGAGCCCCCAGCCGGACGCCGAGTCGGCCTGGCATCTTTACGTGGTGCGTTTGCAGACCGAACGCATCAGCCTCAGCCACCGTCAGGTATTCGAAGGCTTGCGCGCCGCCGGCATCGGCGTGAACCTGCACTACATTCCGCTGCATTTGCAGCCGTACTATCGCGACCTGGGTTTTGCCGAGGGTGACTTCCCCGAGGCCGAGCGTTATTACGCCGAAGCGATCAGCCTGCCGCTGTTCCCGTTGCTGAGCGATCAGCAGCAGGACTACGTGGTCGAGCAATTGCGTCGGTTGACCGAATGATTGCCGCCGCGGCGGTGAACGGAAAACGGTGATGCGTGATCTGAGCGAGCAGGAACAATTCTGGCAGGGCGAATTCGGTAACCAGTACGTGGATCGCAATATCGGTCAGCCACTGGTGGCGACCAATCTGGCGTTGTTCGCCAAGGCGCTGACCCGGACCGGGCGGATCGACAGCCTGCTGGAGCTGGGCACCAATGCCGGCAACAACTTGCAGGCGCTGCGTCAGTTGCTGCCGCGTTGCGAGCTGTTCGGGGTCGAGATCAATGCCAGTGCCTGCGCTCAGGCGCGTGCGCTGGAGATTGCGAACATCTGGCACGGTTCGCTGTTCGACTTTCCCCGTGAGCGCCAATACGACCTGACCCTGAGCAAAGGCGTGCTGATCCATCTGGCGCCGGAGCTGTTGCCGACCGCTTATGCGCAGTTGTACGAGCTGAGTTCGCGCTACATCCTGATCGCCGAGTATTACAATCCCTCGCCGGTGGAAGTGTCCTATCGCGGCAACAGCGGCAAGCTGTTCAAACGTGATTTCGCCGGTGAAATGCTTGATCGTTATCCTGATCTGCAACTGCTGGATTACGGCTTCGGTTATCACCGCGATCCGCAATTTCCGGTGGACGACATCACCTGGTTCCTTTTGGAAAAACGTCCTTGAACAACGTCGCAATCATCCCGGCCCGCGGGGGCAGCAAACGCATCCCGCGCAAGAATCTTGCGCCGTTCGACGGTGTGCCGATGATTGTCCGTTCGATTCGTACGGCCCTCGATTCAGGGTTGTTCGAGCAGGTGGTGGTCAGCACCGACGACGCAGAGATCGCCGACGTGGCGCGAGCCAACGGTGCTCACGTGCCGTTCATGCGTCCGGCGGAACTGGCCGATGATTTCACCGGCACTGCGGCGGTCATCGTGCATGCCTTGCAGCAACTGCCGGCCTTCGATTACGCCTGCTGTGTGTATGCCACGGCGCCGCTGCTGCAGGCGCGGTTTCTGCGTCAGGGCTTTGAATTGCTGGCTCAGCATCCGGACAAGTCCTTTGCTTTTTCGGTCACCGATTTCGGCTTTCCGGTGCAGCGCGCCTTGACCCTGGACGGGCAGGGCGCACTGACGGCGTTGTACCCCGAATTTCGCAATACCCGTTCGCAGGATCTGCCGGCTGCCTTTCAGGATGCCGGCCAGTTCTATTGGGGCCGTAGTGAGGCCTGGCTGGGTGGCGAGGTGTTGTATTCGCCGGCCAGTCTGCCGGTGATCCTGCCACGCCATCTGGTGCAGGACATCGATACCGACGAAGACTGGAAGCGCGCCGAGTACCTTTACGCCGCCCTCAAGGCTGGTGGAGAACTGCAATGAGAGTGCTGATCCGCGCCGACGCCTCGCCGACCATCGGCAGCGGCCACATCGCCCGGTGCCTGACGCTGGCGCGGGTATTGCGCACGCAAGGCAGTCACGTTGCGTTCGCCTGTCGTCGTTTGCCGGGGCATCGGCTTGATGCGTTGCAAAGCGAAGGCTTCGAGACCTTCGCGTTGCCGGATCGCTATGCCGGTGAAGACCCGGAGCAGGCCATCGAGTCGATGCTGCCGTGGCAAGCGGATATCGATGCACTGGCGACGCAGCTGGAAGGGCAGCCCGGATTTGACTGGGTCATCGCCGATCATTACGGCCTCGATCATCACTGGCAGACCGCAGCTCGTCGCTTCGCACCACGGATCGCCGCCGTCGATGATCTGGCGACCCGCCGCTACAGCGTGGACCTGTTGCTTAATCAGAACCTCTCCGGGCTCAGCGAAAATTATCAGCCGCTGCTGCCGGCCGGTTGCCGAGCACTGCTCGGCCCGCGCTTCGCCATGCTGCGCGAAGAATTCAGTGGCCCGGCCATCGAGATCAAACCGGTGGCGCGCCGGGTGCTGGTGAATTTTGGCGGCTTCGATGCGGCACGCCAGACTCATCACGCCATGCTGGCGCTGGCGGATTTTTCGGCGCTTGAAGTGGATTTTGTCGCCGGCGCCGACAACCCGGCCTGGGCAGAGATGCAGGCACTGGCCGAAACGCGGCCGCACTGGCGCCTGCACAGTTTCGTCAGCGATTTTCATCGACGCATGACCGAGGCCGACCTGTTTATCGGCGCCGGCGGCGGCACCAGTTGGGAGCGCGCGGCCTTGGGCCTGCCGACGATCTGCATTGCGGTGTCGAACAACCAGCAGGCCAACGGTGAGGTGATGGCGGCGGCCGGGGCGCATGTGTTCATGGGCGCGCGGGAGCAGGTCAGCGTCGAGCAACTGCGCGATGCGATCGGCTTTGTCGTGGGCAACTTTTATCTGCGCCAGAGCCTGGCCGAGCGTTCGCGGCAATTGGTCGACGGACGCGGTGCGCTGCGTGTGGCGGCGGCACTGGCCGGCGCGGTGCTCAAGTTGCGCTTGGCGACACCGGAGGATGCGCAGTTGCTGTTCGACGGACGCAATGCCGAGGTGGTACGCCGCTGGTCGCTGGACAGCGGGGCGATTGACTGGACGCAACATGTGAACTGGCTGGGCGCGAGCCTGCGCAATCCTCAGCGGTTGCTGCTGGTGGCCGAGGCGGATGACGGCCCGGTCGGCGTCCTGCGCTACGATTTGCGCGGCTTTGAGGCAGAGGTTTCGCTGTATCTGCTCGAGGGGCGTTTTGGCCTGGGTTGGGGCCGGGCACTGCTGGCGCAGGGTGAAGCCTTTGTGGCTGCACACTGGCCGCAGATGACCGCCATCACCGCCCAGGTCTTACCGGCCAATCAGCCCTCGATGAATGTTTTTCGTGACGCCGGGTTCACCCAGAGTGCCTGCGCGTTCACCAAGGTTTTGAAGGAATCCCGTCAATGAGCAGTTTCAAGATCGGCAACCGCCGGATCGGTGCCGATGCGCCGCCGTTCATCATCGCTGAAATGAGCGGCAACCATAACCAGTCGCTGGACGTCGCCCTGCAGATTGTCGAAGCGGCGGCACAGGCCGGTGCCCATGCCTTGAAGCTGCAAACCTACACCGCCGATACCATGACCCTGGATCTGGCGGAAGGCGAGTTCTTCATCAAGGATCCGAACAGTCTGTGGGCGGGCACTTCGCTCTACGACCTGTATGAGAAGGCCCACACCCCGTGGGAATGGCATGCGCCGATCTTCGCCCGGGCCAAAGAGCTGGGCATGCTTGCGTTTTCGACACCGTTCGATGACAGCGCCGTGGACTTTCTCGAAAGCCTCGATGTGCCGGCCTACAAGATCGCCAGTTTCGAGAACACCGATCTGCCGTTGATCCGCCGTGTCGCAGCGACTGGCAAACCGTTGATCATTTCCACCGGCATGGCCAGCCTCGCCGAACTCGACGAAACCGTGCGCGCCGCCCGTGAGGCGGGATGCAAGGATCTGGTGCTGCTCAAGTGCACCAGCACCTACCCGGCGACCCCGACCAACAGCAACGTGCGCACGATCCCGCATCTGCGTGAGTTGTTCGGTTGTGAGGTCGGGCTGTCAGACCATTCGATGGGCGTTGGCGTGTCGGTGGCGGCGGTGGCGCTCGGTGCGACGGTGGTAGAAAAACACTTCACCCTCGACCGATCGGCCGGCGGGGTTGACGCCAGTTTCTCGCTGGAACCGGCGGAACTGGCCAGTCTGGTGGTCGAAACCGAGCGCGCCTGGCAGGCCATGGGCCAGGTGCATTACGGCGTCACCGAGGCTGAGCAAAAATCGCTGGTTTACCGCCGGTCGCTGTACGTCACGGCCGATATGGCGGCCGGTGAGCCCTTCACGGCGGCCAATGTGCGTGCCATTCGTCCCGGTCTCGGTCTGCCGCCCAAGCACACCGAAGCCGTCCTCGGGCGCCGTGCGCGCCAGCCGATCAAGCGCGGTACGCCGCTGGACTGGTCATTGGTCGAATGAGCCAATCTGCCACCGATTCGGCAAAATAGCGTGACCTGCGAGTCATAACGCGCATCTTCACTGTATTGTAATGACCGGGGAGATGGCGCCTGGCCCGTTTTTCGGTCCCAGTGGTAGCCCTTTGCGCTCCCCGTGGCTGCCCGTTGTGGCGGCCGTTTTCTGTTTGTCGGCGCCCCTCGAATCCTTGCGAGCGGTGGTATTGGGCTGTTTATTATTGGGAAGCCGTAATGATTGGCATAAAAAGCATTGCGAGCTACGTTCCTGTAGCCGGCGTGGACAATTACGCACAAGGTGCAAAATTCGAGAAGGATGAAGAATTCATCCTCGGCAAGATCGGTTCGGCCTTCCTCCCGCGTAAAGACGCGGAACAGGAAACCTCCGATCTGTGCGTTGAAGCGGCCAATGCGCTGTTTGCCAACAACCCTGAACTGAAACGTGAATCCATCGATGCGCTGATCGTCGTCACCCAGAACGGTGACGAAGAAGGCCTGCCGCACACCGCTGCCATCGTCCAGGACAAACTCGGGCTGCCGACCAATGTCGCGGCGTTCGATATTTCCTTGGGTTGCTCCGGCTACGTTTACGGCATCTACGCGATCAAGGGCTTCATGGAAGCCGCCGGCCTGAAGAATGGTCTGTTGATCACCGCCGACCCGTATTCGAAGATCGTCGATCCGGAAGACCGCAACACCACCATGCTGTTCGGCGATGCCGCTACCGCGACCTGGATGGGGGAAGACCCGGTCTGGGCACTCGGCAAGGCCAAATTTGGCACCGACGGTTCCGGCGCACCGCACCTGAAAGTCACCGATGGCGTGTTCTTCATGAACGGCCGCCAAGTATTCAACTTCGCACTGCTCAAGGTGCCTGCGCATCTGCACGAACTGCTCGACGATTCCGGTCTGAAGGCCGATGACATCGATGCCTTTTGCATTCACCAGGGCAGTGCGGCGATTGTCGATGCCGTGGCGCGGCGCTTCGAAGGCGAGCCGGAGAAGTTCATCAAGGACATGGTCGAGACCGGCAACACCGTGTCGTCCAGTGTGCCGCTGCTGCTGGAAAAACACGTGATGGATTCCGACTGGAGCCGCATCGCCATCAGTGGTT
Organism: Pseudomonas sp. R15(2017); assembly: GCF_002112685.1. Taxonomy (NCBI): domain Bacteria; kingdom Pseudomonadati; phylum Pseudomonadota; class Gammaproteobacteria; order Pseudomonadales; family Pseudomonadaceae; genus Pseudomonas; species Pseudomonas sp. R15(2017). The sequence continues at coordinate 150,955 of NZ_NEII01000013.1, read as the reverse complement.
TCGGCGTCGGTCTGTCGTGGGGTTCGGCGATTATTTATCGTCCTTGAATCGGTTAAAAACGGCGGATACAAAAATAGCGTTCAAGGGTTAACCTTGAACGCTATTTTTTTGCCTGAAGGGAGCGCGAGGCGTCATGAGTGAGTTTTTCCAGGCCAACGCTGAAGTCATCGAACGACGCTGGCCGGCGCTGTTCGCCCGATTGCTGAACGAAGACAGTTCGGCAATCGAGGCCGAACTGACGCAGGGGCTGGGCTCGACGCTGAGCGTTGGCGGCATTCAGCTCACCAGTCGGCATGACCGTGTCCGCGAAGCGCAGATTCAGGCTGCCAGCCTGCCGGCAGACAAGCCGCAACTGCATGTCTACGGCACCGGACTCGGGGATTTGCCCACGGTGCTGCTGGAACGCTCCGGGCTTGAGCGGCTATATGTGCACATCCTCAACGGCGCACTGTTCGCCTTGGTGCTGCAACTGCTCGATCAGCGGGAGTGGCTGCGGGATCCGCGAGTCGAATTGCTGTACGCCAGCGACCTGCCCGACATCTGCACACCGTTTTTCGCATTGCCTGCCGAGATGCTGCTGGCCGATGACTTCAACGCGAAGATTCGAGATCGGCTGGTCAGCGAAGTGCATCTGAGCTTCAACAACCGCGAGTTCGATCCGCAGTCACCGTTCATTCAACAGCGTCTGCAGGACTGCTTGCCGGTATTGCTGGCTGACGATGATGTGGCGACGTTGTTCGGCACTTGTGCCGGTCGGGAGATCTATGTGATCGGTACCGGGCCGACCCTTGAGCAGCACTTCGAACGTCTGGCGGCGATTCGCGAGCGGGCGGAGCGTCCGCTGTTCATTTGCGTCGACACCGCGTACCGACCGCTGCGCGAACACGGGATCGTGCCCGACTATGTGGTGAGTATCGATCAGCGCATCAGCTTCCGGCATTTGCCCTTCGAGGAATCCGACGGCATCCCGCTGGTGTATCTGCCCATGAGTGACCCGGAGGTGCTGAGGGCCTGGAAGGGCAAGCGTTATGGCGCTTGCTCGGCCAGTCCGGTCTATGCGGCATTGCGTGAGCAGCACCCGAGGGCGTTGCTGCATGTGGGTGGCAGCGTGATTCACCCGGCCGTGGACCTGGCTGTGAAGATGGGCGCTGCACGCATCACCCTGTTCGGCGCCGATTTTGCCTTCCCTATGAACAAAACCCATGCCGGCTGGAATGACGGTGACCTCGGGCCGTCGGTGAATCAGGCGCGGCACTGGGTGCGTGACGGATATGGCCAGCGTGTCAGTACCCAGCTCAATTTTCGCGGTTACCTGTGCGTGCTGGAGCGATACATCGCCAGTCAGCCGCAGGTGGCGTTCTTCAACAGCAGCCGCGCGGGGGCGCAGATTGCCGGTACAGCGTTCAATCAGGAGTTTGTGCAATGACTGCGCTGAAAGGCTGGGTAGACGAGTGCCACCAGTGTGCCGGGCTGTTCCGCTTGGGACGTGACGTCGAGGCAGCGTTGACCATGGTCGATGTATTCGAGGGCGCGCAGCGGTCATTGCAGTCGGCCGGTGTACAGAAGCAGCACGCCTGGGCGCAGTTGCTCACGCAGATGCTCGAGTGCCAGGAGCGTCAGGACTGGTTGGGACTTGCCGATTTCATGGAGTACGAGTTGATTCGATTGCTGGAAGAATCGTCCGCCTGACGAGGGGCGAAGGCGCTGGCCCGCAGGTTTGCGCCATGGACGGTTTTATGACGTCATTTTTTCGAGGGTAAAGTGCTGCTAAGTCTTTGTTTTCTAGGGGGTGGCAGGGTGATGGCAAATTTTTTCAAAAAAGCCCTCAAGCAACCTGCAAACCCGACGATAACTATTACGAAGGTTCTCTAGGCCATACCCGGCGGTTGCCAGGGCCGGAAGCCGCAGTACCCAACCAACGAGGAATTCGTCATGGCTTTAACAGTAAACACCAACACCACGTCGTTGAACGTTCAGAAAAACCTGAACCGCGCTTCCGACGCTCTGTCGACTTCGATGCAGCGCCTGTCTTCCGGCCTGAAAATCAACAGCGCTAAAGACGACGCCGCTGGCCTGCAGATCTCCAACCGTATGTCTTCCCAGATCCGCGGTAACACCCAGGCAATCCAGAACGCCAACGACGGTATCTCCGTTGCCCAGACCGCTGAAGGCGCTCTGCAAGCTTCGACCGACATTCTGCAGCGTATGCGTGAACTGGCTGTTAAAGCACGTAACGGTACCAACGGCACTGCTGACCAGACCGCTACCAACGCTGAATTCGCTCAGATGTCCGACGAGATCACCCGTATCTCGGCTGCTACCAACCTGAACGGCAAAAACCTGCTGGACGGTTCGGCTGGTACTGTGACCCTGCAAGTGGGCGCAAACACCGGTTCGGCTAACCACATCGACCTGGTACTGAGCTCCAAGTTCGACGCCGTCAGCCTGTCCGTAGGCAGCGGTACTGTAGTTCTGACCGGTACCACCGGTACTGGCGCTGGTTCTGCTTCGCAGAACATCGACAACGCGATCACTGCAATCGACGCCGCTATCGCTGCAATCGGTGCAACTCGTGCCAGCCTGGGTGCTTCGCAAAACCGTCTGACCAGCACCATCCAGAACTTGCAGAACATCACCGAGAACACCACTGCTGCACAAGGTCGCGTACAAGATACCGACTTCGCCGCAGAGACTGCTAACCTGACCAAGCAGCAAACCCTGCAACAGGCTTCGACCTCTGTTCTGGCTCAAGCCAACCAACTGCCTTCCGCTGTACTGAAGCTGCTTCAGTAATTTCGGAATGAGTTTTAGCGGGGGAGTGCGCTTGCGTGCTCTCTCGCTTTTTACGTTATGAGGTGATGAGCATGGACATGAGCGTCAAGCTTAACGTGTCTTATCCGGCTCCCAAGCCAGCCAATACCGTCACCGACAAGCCGTCGGAGACCAAGCCTCAGGCCGTTGAAGCGGTTCCTGCCTCGAAAAAGAGCCAGGAAGCAGATGAAACCAAGCTGAAGCTGGCGGTGCAGGAGATCGAGAAGTTCGTTCAGTCGATCAAGCGCAATCTGGAATTCTCGATCGACGAGCATTCCGGCAAGGTCATCGTCAAGGTGATCGCAAGCGAGACGGGCGAGGTCGTACGACAGATCCCTTCCGCAGAAGCCCTCAAGCTGGCAGACAGCCTCGCCAACGCAAGTCACGTGTTGTTCGACGCCAAAGTCTGATAGCTGGCATGAATAGTGTTTGAAGTTCTTTAGACGCAGGTCGTGGTCAAAAGACTGGCAACAACCCAAGGGAGATGCACATGGCAAGTCCAATTTTACCGGGTTCGGGCCTGGGTTCCGGTCTGGACATCGGTGCAATCGTTACTGCGCTGGTCAACGCCGACAAGTCGCCGAAGCAGACGCAGATCGACAATGCGACGAAAACCAACACGCTGAAGATTTCCGGTGTAGGTACGCTGAAGAGTGCGCTGACCGCCTTCCAGACGGCGATGACGAACCTTGGCAGCAAGACCAATCCTGCATTTGCCGGCTACACCGCCACGTCGAGTACGCCTGCGGTTTTGGGTGTGACTTCGGATAACACCGCAGTTTCCGGTACTTACAGTGTTGTCGTGAGTAAACTGGCCACCGGTTCGAAAGTAGCCAGTGCATCCTTTGCCGGCGGTGCGGCCAGTGCCATTCCGAGTGGTACCCTGAAAATCAGTCAGAATGGCACTGATTACAATGTCACGATTCCGGCCAACGCGACCTTGCAGAGCACTCGTGACGCCATTAACACGGCTCAGGGCTCCAACGGTATTTCCGCCAACATCGTCACCGACAGTAGCGGTGCTTCGCGGTTGGTGATCAGTTCGAGCAAGACGGGTGCAGGTTCCGACCTCTCGGTCAGCGGTATTGCCGGTCTGGAAATCGATGGCACCCAGGTGATGGGCGCTACTCCGGCGGCGGGCGCGTCCGGATCGGTCGGCGGCCTCGCTCAGGATGCCTCGTTGACCATTGACGGTCTGGCGGTATCCAGCAAGAGCAACACGGTGACCGGTGCAATCAGCGGTCTGACATTGAACCTGCTGACTGTTCCGGCGACGCCCGGGACGCCGGTCACGGTGACTGTCGATACCAACACCAAGGGCTTGCAGACGTCTGTTCAGGCATTCGTTGATGCCTACAATACCTTGAAGAGCACCATTGACACTTTGTCCAAGGCAACACCGGATGAGGATGGCAAACTGACCGTTCAGGCGGCCTTCACCGGTGACTCTCTGCCACGTTCGTTGATTGCCGATATTCGTGGGCAGCTGACAGCTCCGGGTGCCGCTGCTGCGGGGAGCCCGATGGCCTATCTGTCGCAGCTGGGTGTGATGACCGACAAACTCACCGGCAACCTGTCGCTCGATACGACTGCTTTCAACAAGGCCATGTCCACGCCGGGCATGACCGGTCAGGTCCAGCAGATGTTTACTGGTACCAATGACACCAACGGTCTGTTGGCACGCATGAGCAAGGCTGTGGATCCGTATCTGAAGCCTCCTGCAGGTAGTCTCCCTACCGCCAAGGGCCTGCTTGATCAGCGCATGGGCATCCTGAACAACAACACCAAGAGCCTGACCAGTCAGCAACTGGCGCTCGATCTGCGTGTTGCCAACCTGACCAAGACGTTGACTGCAAAATACAACGCCATGGACTTGCTGGTAGGTCAGATGAAGTCTACGGCAAGCAGTATTACGTCGTTCTTCGCCTCGCTCAACGCACAGCAATCCGCGAAGTAACATGCAAGAGCGACAAAAACCCGGCTACGCTTTCGAGCGTGTGCCGGGTTTTTGTCTTGTGGTCTAAAGTTTTTCGACTCGCTGGCGATACACTGTTCATACGAGTCATTGTGGCAAATGAGGTAGAACATGAATCCGATGTTAGCCCTTCGGCAATACCAGAAAGTAGGTGCGCACGCTCAGACATCTGAAGCGAGCCCTCATCGCCTGGTGCAAATGCTGATGGAAGGCGGCCTGGACCGTATCGCTCAGGCCAAAGGTGCGATCGAGCGCAAGGATATTCCAGCCAAGTGCACGTCGATCAGCAAGGCCATCGGCATCGTCAGCGGACTGCGTGAAGGTCTGGATCTGGAAAATTCCGCGGACACGCTGGCTGATCTGGACGGTCTTTACATCTACATGATGAAGCGTCTCGCCGAGGCGAACATCAGCAGCGATCCGCGCATTCTTGATGAGGTAGCCGGCTTGCTGAGCACCGTCAAGGAAGGCTGGGACGCGATCGCACCTGCGCCTGCTCCGCAGTTCTGAGGAGATCACCATGAGTCTTGTTTTGCAGCGAATTGAAGAAACCCGAGCAGCCTTGGTCGGAGCCCTGGCCGAGCGCAATTGGGAGGCGATCGGTCAACTGGATCTGGATTGCCGTTCCTGCATGGAAGATGTCTTGAGTGAAGCTTCGGTGGACGAGGTTGCGTTGCGCGATAACCTTGAAGAGTTGCTGCATGTCTACAAGCAGCTGCTTGAAGTGGCGATGGGTGAGCGTCAGGCGATAGTCGACGAGATGTCGCAGATCACCCAAGCGCAGAACGCGGCAAAGGTTTACCATCTGTTTGGTTAATTAACCCTCAGTTAATCCAGATATGTGCGCCATAAATTTGACTGTGCACGGTTTTTTGACTTAACTAGTGGCTGTTTTCAGATTTCAGGCGTCTACAGGCACAAGGTGTCCTGCAAGCGTCTCGCTTGCCCCTCATTTTGGGCATTGAGTTGACTAGGGAAGTTGCTATTGCATGTGGCGTGAAACCAAAATTCTGCTGATCGATGACGATAGCGTCCGCCGCCGCGACCTGGCGGTGATCTTAAATTTTCTTGGCGAAGAAAATTTACCCTGCGGAAGCCATGACTGGCAGCAGGCAGTCGGCTCTTTGTCGTCTAGTCGTGAGGTCATTTGCGTACTGATCGGGACGGTCAATGCTCCTGGTGCGCTTTTGGGCTTGCTAAAGACACTCTCAACCTGGGATGAGTTCCTTCCGGTTTTGCTGATGGGCGATAATTCTTCGGTGGACCTGCCCGAAGACCAGCGCCGCCGGGTACTTTCGACCCTCGAAATGCCGCCGAGCTACAGCAAGCTGCTCGACTCCCTGCACCGTGCCCAGGTCTATCGCGAGATGTACGACCAGGCCCGCGAGCGCGGCCGTCATCGCGAACCCAACCTTTTCCGCAGTCTCGTCGGCACCAGTCGCGCGATCCAGCACGTGCGTCAGATGATGCAGCAAGTGGCCGACACCGATGCCAGCGTGCTGATCCTCGGCGAGTCCGGGACCGGCAAGGAAGTGGTTGCGCGCAACCTGCATTACCATTCCAAGCGTCGTGACGCGCCATTCGTACCAGTCAACTGCGGGGCGATCCCGGCCGAGTTGCTGGAAAGCGAACTGTTCGGTCACGAGAAGGGCGCCTTCACCGGCGCGATCACCAGCCGTGCCGGCCGCTTCGAGCTGGCCAACGGCGGTACGCTGTTCCTCGACGAAATCGGCGACATGCCGCTGCCGATGCAGGTAAAGCTGCTGCGCGTGCTGCAGGAGCGCACCTTCGAGCGCGTGGGCAGCAACAAGACCCAGAGCGTCGACGTGCGGATCATTGCCGCGACCCACAAGAATCTCGAAAGCATGATCGAGATCGGCACCTTCCGCGAAGACCTCTACTATCGCCTGAACGTGTTCCCGATCGAGATGGCGCCGCTGCGTGAGCGCGTTGAAGACATTCCGCTGCTGATGAACGAGCTGATCTCGCGCATGGAGCACGAGAAGCGCGGTTCGATCCGCTTCAACTCCGCCGCGATCATGTCGCTGTGCCGCCACGGCTGGCCGGGCAACGTTCGCGAGCTGGCCAACCTGGTGGAGCGCATGGCGATCATGCATCCGTACGGGGTGATCGGCGTGGTCGAGCTGCCGAAGAAATTCCGCTACGTCGACGACGAAGACGAGCAAATGGTCGACAGCCTGCGCAGCGATCTGGAAGAGCGCGTGGCGATCAACGGCCATACGCCGGATTTCAGCGCCAACGCCCTGTTGCCGCCGGAAGGTCTGGATCTGAAGGATTATCTCGGTGGTCTGGAGCAGGGCCTGATCCAGCAGGCGCTGGACGATGCCAACGGCATCGTGGCCCGCGCCGCCGAACGCCTGCGCATCCGCCGCACTACGCTGGTAGAGAAGATGCGCAAGTACGGCATGAGCCGTCGTGAAGGTGATGAACAGGCGGATGATTGACGCCTGTTTTTCAAATGCTTCATTTATAAGCGGTTTTTTTTAGGCACGGGTATTGCTACATCCCTCGCAACGTTCCGTTTCACTGACGGTCAGCCAAGCGAGAGAGCACAATGCCCCAAGCCTCCCAGATGTCTTCTGTTCCCGAGTCCTCGGGGCAACTGCCGTCCGTAGAGCAGGCGAGCCGCCAGGGGCTTGAGCAGGCATTCGCCCTGTTCAATCAGATGTCCAGCCAGTTGACCGACTCCTACAGCATGCTCGAAGCCCGGGTCACCGAGCTCAAGGGCGAGCTGGCCGTGGTCAGCGCCCAGCGCATGCAGGAACTGGCGGAAAAAGAACGCTTGGCCAACCGTCTGCAAAACCTCCTCGATCTGTTGCCCGGTGGCGTCATCGTCATCGACGGTCACGGCATTGTGTGCGAGGCCAATCCTGCCGCCATCGAATTGCTCGGCCTGCCGCTGGAAGGCGAGCTGTGGCGCCATGTCATTGCCCGTTGCTTTGCGCCCCGTGAAGACGACGGTCACGAAATTTCCTTGAAGAACGGTCGACGCCTGTCGATTGCCACCCGCTCGCTGGATGCCGAGCCGGGGCAGTTGGTGCTGCTCAACGACCTGACTGAAACCCGTCACTTGCAGGATCAGCTGGCCCGTCACGAGCGCCTGTCGTCCCTGGGGCGGATGGTCGCGTCGCTGGCGCATCAGATCCGCACACCGTTGTCCGCCGCGTTGCTGTACGCCAGTCATTTGACCGAGCAGGAACTGCCGGTCGCGACCCAGCAGCGTTTTGCCGGTCGCCTCAAGGAGCGTCTGCACGAGCTGGAGCATCAGGTGCGCGACATGCTGGTATTCGCCCGCGGTGAGCTGCCGCTGACCGACCGTGTCACGCCGAATGCCTTGATGCAGTCGCTGCAGGCCGCGGCGCTGACCCATGTGCAGGATCTGCCGATCCGCTGGCAGTGCGACAGCCATGCCGGCGAGCTGCTGTGCAATCGCGACACGCTGGTCGGCGCGCTGCTCAATCTGATTGAAAACGCGATTCAGGCGAGTGCCGGTGAGGTGCGTCTGAAAGTGCATTGCTATACCCGCGATAACACCCTGCGTTTGTGTGTCAGTGACAGTGGCAGCGGTATTGATGCGGCGGTGCTGGCGCGGCTGGGCGAGCCGTTTTTCACCACCAAAGTCACCGGGACCGGCCTGGGCCTGACCGTGGTCAAGGCCGTGGCGCGTGCGCATCAGGGAGAATTGCAGCTGCGTTCGCGGGTCGGGCGCGGTACGTGCGCGCAGGTCATCCTGCCGTTGTTTTCTGCTGTACAGGGAGCTGAGTGAAGGTCATGGGCATCAAGGTTCTGCTGGTCGAGGATGACCGCTCGTTGCGCGAAGCGCTGGCCGATACGCTGTTGCTGGCCGGTCACGACTATCACGCGGTGGGTTCGGCCGAAGAGGCGCTGAACGCCGTCGAGCGCGAAGCGTTCAGTCTGGTGGTCAGTGACGTCAACATGCCGGGCATGGACGGCCATCAATTGCTCGGCCTGCTGCGCGCACGGCAACCGCAATTGCCGGTGCTGCTGATGACCGCCCATGGCGCGGTCGAACGCGCGGTCGATGCCATGCGCCAGGGCGCGGCGGATTATCTGGTCAAGCCGTTCGAGCCCAAGGCTCTGCTGGATCTGGTAGCGCGTCACGCCTTGGGCAGCCTTGGCGCCAGCGACGCCGAAGGCCCGGTCGCGGTCGAGCCGGCCAGTGCTCAATTGCTGGATCTGGCGGCGCGGGTTGCACGCAGTGATTCCACCGTGCTGATTTCCGGCGAGTCCGGCACCGGCAAGGAAGTGCTGGCGCGCTACATCCACCAGCAATCCCATCGCGCCAGTCAGCCGTTCATTGCGATCAACTGTGCGGCGATCCCCGACAACATGCTCGAAGCCACCCTGTTCGGTCACGAAAAGGGCTCGTTCACCGGCGCCATCGCGGCCCAGGCCGGCAAGTTCGAACAGGCGGACGGCGGCACCATTCTGCTCGATGAGATTTCCGAAATGCCCCTCGGTCTGCAAGCCAAGCTGCTGCGGGTGTTGCAGGAGCGGGAAGTCGAGCGGGTCGGCGCACGCAAGCCGATCACCCTCGATATTCGCGTGGTAGCCACCACCAACCGTGATCTGGCCGGTGAAGTGGCAGCGGGGCGATTCCGTGAAGACCTCTATTATCGTCTGTCGGTTTTTCCCCTGGCATGGCGTCCGTTGCGCGAGCGCACCGCCGATATCCTGCCACTGGCCGAGCGTCTGTTGGCCAAACACGTCAATAAAATGAAGCATGCGACGGCGAAATTCTCGCCCGAGGCGCAAGCGTGCCTGATCGGTTATCCGTGGCCGGGCAACGTGCGCGAGCTGGATAACGCGGTTCAGCGCGCCTTGATTCTGCAGCAGGGCGGGTTGATCCAGCCGCAGGATTTCTGTCTCTCCGGGCCTGCGCTGTTTGCGCCATTGCCGGCGGTGGTGCCCGCCGCGTCGATCATTCGAGAGGTCGAAATCGACGCGGATTCGGCCGGTGCGCTGGGCGATGACCTGCGTCGTCGCGAGTTCCAGATGATCATCGACACCCTGCGTACCGAGCGCGGTCGACGCAAGGAAGCAGCGGAAAAACTCGGCATCAGCCCGCGCACCCTGCGGTACAAACTGGCGCAAATGCGCGATGCGGGCATGGATGTCGAAGGCTACCTGTTCGCAACCTGACGGGTGGCGCAAACGTTTGAAACGGCTTTTCTCAAAGCGGTGCCCATGAGCTGGCACCGTTGTTGCTAACACCTGAGTACCCGCCGAGTGAGTGTCAAAAAATTGCGGGCCGCCCAAGAGAGTAGACCATGAGCCAAGGTATTGAATTTAATCGGTTGATGATGGACATGAAGGCCATGCAAATGGACGCCATGTCGAAGCCGAAATCGACTTCCGCTGTCCCGGAAGTGGCAGGCAGCAACTTTTCCGACATGCTCGGTCAGGCCATCAACAAAGTGAACGATACCCAACAGGCGTCGAGCCAATTGGCCAACGCGTTCGAAATCGGCAAGAGCGGCGTCGATCTGACGGACGTGATGATTGCCTCGCAAAAGGCCAGCGTGTCGTTCCAGGCCCTGACCCAGGTGCGCAACAAGCTGGTTCAGGCTTATCAAGACATCATGCAGATGCCGGTTTAAGGACGAGATTGAGTCATGGCAGAAGCAGTCGCCGATAACGTTCCGGCCAAGGCCACCCCGATAGACGGCAAACCGCCGCTGTTCGGACTGTCCTTCCTGGAAAACCTCTCCGAGATGACCATGCTGCGTCAGGTGGGCCTGTTGGTCGGCCTGGCCGCGAGCGTGGCGATTGGCTTTGCCGTGGTGCTGTGGTCGCAGCAGCCGGATTACCGTCCGTTGTACGGCAGCCTTGCCGGCATGGACGCCAAGCAGGTCATGGACACCCTGGCCTCCGCCGACATTCCCTACACCGTCGAACCGAATTCCGGCGCCTTGCTGGTCAAGGCCGATGACCTGTCCCGTGCGCGGCTCAAGCTCGCGGCCGCTGGTGTCACTCCCAGCGACGGCAACATCGGTTTTGAAATCCTCGACAAGGAACAGGGTCTGGGCACCAGCCAGTTCATGGAAGCGACCCGTTATCGTCGCGGCCTTGAAGGCGAGCTGGCCCGCACCATTTCCAGCCTGAACAACGTCAAGGGCGCGCGCGTTCACCTGGCGATTCCGAAAAGTTCGGTATTCGTGCGTGACGAACGCAAGCCAAGCGCTTCGGTACTGGTCGAGCTGTACTCCGGTCGTTCGCTGGAGCCGGGCCAGGTCGTTGCCATCATCAACCTGGTGGCGACTTCTGTTCCCGAGTTGAGCAAATCGCAGATCACCGTCGTCGACCAGAAGGGCAACCTGCTGTCGGATCAGGCGGAAAACGCCGAAATGACCATGGCCGGCAAGCAGTTCGACTACAGCCGTCGCATGGAAAGCATGCTCACCCAGCGCGTGCACAACATTCTGCAACCGGTACTGGGCAACGATCGCTACAAGGCTGAAGTCTCGGCCGACGTTGATTTCAGTGCCGTCGAATCGACCGCCGAGCAGTTCAACCCGGATCAACCGGCGCTGCGCAGCGAACAGTCGGTCAACGAACAACGCACTGCCAGCAATGGCCCGCAAGGTGTGCCGGGTGCATTGAGCAACCAGCCGCCGTCACCGGCCTCGGCACCGCAAACCACCGGTGGCGCCGCCGCCCCGGCGAGCATGGTGCAACCAGGCCAGCCACTGGTTGATGCCAACGGTCAGCAGATCATGGACCCGGCCACCGGCCAGCCGATGCTCGCGCCGTACCCGGCGGACAAGCGTCAACAATCCACCAAGAACTTCGAACTCGACCGTTCCATCAGCCACACCAAACAGCAGCAGGGTCGCCTGAATCGCCTGTCGGTGTCGGTGGTGGTGGACGATCAGGTCAAGATCAACCCGGCCAACGGCGAAACCACCCGTGCACCGTGGAGCGCCGACGAATTGGCGCGCTTCACTCGTCTGGTACAGGACGCCGTCGGCTTCGACGCCAGCCGTGGCGACAGCGTCAGCGTGATCAACATGCCGTTCTCCGCCGAGCGCGGCGAAGTGATCGCCGACATTCCGTTCTACTCCCAGCCATGGTTCTGGGACATCGTCAAACAAGTGCTGGGCGTGTTGTTCATCCTGGTGCTGGTGTTCGGCGTGCTGCGTCCGGTGCTCAACAACATCACCGGTGGTGGCAAAAGCAAGGAGCTGGCCGGTCTGGGCGGCGACATGGAACTCGGTGGCATGGGCGGTCTGGATGGTGAACTGTCCAACGATCGCGTCAGCCTCGGCGGCCCGACCAGCATTCTGCTGCCGAGCCCGAGCGAGGGTTATGACGCTCAGTTGAACGCAATCAAGAGTCTGGTGGCAGAAGACCCGGGTCGTGTGGCCCAGGTCGTGAAAGAGTGGATTAACGCAGATGAGTGATAACCGAGCCGCCGTCGCCAAACTGTCCCGGGTCGATAAAGCCGCGATTCTGCTGCTGTCCCTGGGTTCGACCGATGCCGCACAAGTGCTGCGCCACATGGGCCCCAAAGAGGTCCAGCGAGTCGGCGTGGCCATGGCCCAGATGGGCAACGTCCACCGTGAGCAGGTCGAGCAGGTCATGAGCGAGTTTGTCGACATCGTCGGCGACCAGACCAGCCTGGGCGTCGGCTCCGACGACTACGTGCGCAAAATGCTCACCCAGGCCCTGGGTGAAGACAAGGCCAACGGCCTGATCGACCGCATTCTGCTGGGCGGCAACACCAGTGGCCTCGACAGCCTGAAATGGATGGAGCCGCGCGCCGTGGCCGACGTGATCCGTTACGAACACCCGCAGATCCAGGCGATCGTGGTGGCGTACCTCGATCCGGATCAGGCCGGTGAAGTGCTGGGCAACTTCGACCACAAGGTACGTCTGGACATCATCCTGCGCGTCTCGTCGTTGAACACCGTGCAGCCGGCCGCGCTGAAAGAATTGAACCAGATCCTCGAGAAGCAGTTCTCCGGCAACTCGAACGCCTCGCGCACCACCCTGGGTGGCATCAAGCGCGCGGCGGACATCATGAACTTCCTCGACAGCTCGATCGAAGGCCAGCTCATGGACTCGATCCGCGAAGTCGACGAAGACCTGTCCGGTCAGATCGAAGACCTCATGTTCGTGTTCAACAACCTGGCCGATGTCGACGACCGCGGTATCCAGGCGCTGTTGCGCGAAGTGTCTTCCGATGTGCTGGTGCTGGCCCTCAAGGGTTCGGACGAAGGCGTCAAGGAGAAGATCTTCAAGAACATGTCCAAGCGTGCCGCCGAACTGCTGCGCGACGACCTCGAGGCCAAGGGCCCGGTGCGCGTCAGCGACGTGGAGACCGCACAGAAGGAAATCCTCACCATCGCCCGCCGTATGGCCGAAGCCGGAGAAATCGTGCTCGGTGGCAAGGGCGGCGAGGAAATGATCTAAGCCCATGGACAAGCATGACGACGATGTGACGGACCTGATCCGTGCCCGGGACGTCCGCGGTTTCGAATCTTGGGCGTTGCCCAGCTTCGACCCGCCGAAACCTGAGCCCGAGCCGGAACCGGAGCCTGAACCGCCGGAAATGGAAGAGGTGCCGCTGGAGGAAGTCCAGCCACTGACTCTGGAAGAACTCGAAAGCATCCGTCAGGAGGCCTACAACGAGGGCTTCGCCATCGGCGAAAAGGAAGGCTTTCACAGCGCCACCCTCAAGGTGCGCCAGGAAGCCGAAGTGGTCCTGACGGCCAAGGTCAACAGCCTTGAGCAATTGATGGGCCACCTGTTCGAGCCCATCGCCGAGCAAGACACCCAGATCGAAAAGTCGCTGGTCGATCTCGTGCAGCACATCGCCAAACAGGTGATCCAGCGCGAGCTGGCCATCGACTCGACGCAGATCGAACACGTCATGCGCGACGCGCTCAAGCTGTTGCCGTTGGGCGTGGGCAATGTGCGGCTGTACGTCAATCCGCAGGATTTCGGACAGGTCAAAGCCTTGCGCGAACGTCATGAGGAAACCTGGCGCATCGTCGAAGACGAATCCCTGCTGCCGGGCGGTTGCCGGGTCGAGACCGACCACAGCCGGATCGATGCCAGCATCGAAACCCGCGTCAGCCAGGTCATGGCCAAGCTGTTCGACCAGTTGCACGAACAGGCCCTGCACCCGGCCGAGCCGGACCTGAGCCTGGACCTGCCGGAAACACCCAAACCGGCACCGATTACAGAAGAGCCGCTCGCGGACGCCCCCGATGCGCCTTGAACGCACCAGCTTCGCCAAGCGCCTGAGCACCTACGCCGAGGCCACCGAAATCGCCGGTGCGCCGATTCTCGAAGGGCGCCTTTTGCGCATGGTCGGCCTGACGCTGGAAGCCGAAGGCCTGCGCGCCGCCATGGGCACCCGCTGCATGGTGATCAACGACGACACCTATCACCCGTCCCAGGTTGAAGCCGAAGTCATGGGCTTCTCCGGCAGCAAGGTATTTCTGATGCCGGTCGGCAGCGTGGCGGGCATTGCTCCGGGCGCCCGTGTCGTGCCGCTGGCCGATACCGGCCGCCTGCCGATGGGCATGAGCATGCTCGGTCGTGTGCTGGACGGCGCCGGACGTGCGCTGGACGGCAAGGGCGGCATGAAGGCCGAAGACTGGGTGCCGATGGACGGCCCGACCATCAACCCGCTCAACCGTGACCCGATCAGCGTGCCGCTGGATGTCGGCATTCGTAGTATCAACGGTTTGTTGACGGTCGGTCGTGGTCAGCGTCTGGGTCTGTTCGCCGGTACCGGTGTCGGTAAGTCGGTGTTGCTGGGCATGATGACCCGCTTCACCGAGGCTGACATCATCGTCGTCGGCCTGATCGGTGAGCGGGGTCGTGAGGTTAAGGAATTCATCGAGCACATCCTCGGTGAAGAAGGCCTCAAGCGCTCCGTGGTGGTCGCGTCGCCGGCGGACGATGCGCCGCTGATGCGTCTGCGTGCGGCGATGTACTGCACGCGGATCGCCGAATATTTCCGCGACAAGGGCAAGAACGTCCTGTTGCTGATGGATTCCCTGACCCGTTTCGCCCAGGCCCAGCGGGAAATCGCCCTGGCCATCGGTGAGCCGCCGGCGACCAAGGGCTATCCGCCGTCGGTATTCGCCAAACTGCCGAAACTGGTGGAGCGTGCCGGTAACGCGGAGAAGGGTGGGGGTTCGATCACCGCGTTCTACACCGTATTGTCCGAAGGCGATGACCAGCAGGATCCGATTGCCGACTCCGCACGGGGCGTGCTCGACGGGCACATCGTGCTGTCGCGGCGGCTGGCCGAGGAAGGTCATTACCCTGCCATCGACATCGAAGCCTCGATCAGCCGGGTGATGCCGGCAGTCGTGGCGCCGGAACACATGCAGCGCGCGCAATACTTCAAGCAGCTGTGGTCGCGCTATCAGCAGAGCCGCGACCTGATCAGCGTCGGCGCTTATGTCGCTGGCGGTGACCGCGAGACTGACCTTGCAATCAATCTGCAACCACAACTGGTCAGATACCTGCGTCAGGGTCTCAACGACAAAATCAGCCTGGGTGAAAGCGAGGCGTACCTCGAAACGATTTTCGCCCCGGCGGCCGGCGGGTAACCGGTCATGGCCCTGAGTCGCGCCGCGCGTCTGGCGCCGGTGGTGGACATGGCCGAGAAGGCCGAAAAAACCGCCGTGCAGCGCCTGGGTTATTTTCAGGGGCAGGTGAAAGTCGCCGAGAGCAAACTCGCCGACCTCAACGCCTTTCGTCTGGATTACTCGCAGCAGTGGATCGTGCGCGGCAGCACCGGCGTGACCGGCCAATGGCTGCTGGGTTTTCAGGGCTTTCTGGCGCAACTCGACACCGCCGTCGATCAGCAGCGCCAAAGTCTGCAGTGGCACCAGAACAATCTGGACAAGGCCCGTGATGCCTGGCAACAGGCATTCGCCCGGGTCGAAGGTCTGCGCAAACTTGTACAACGCTACCGCGACGAAGCCCAGCGTGCCGAAGACAAGCGTGAGCAGAAGCTGCTCGACGAGTTGTCCCAGCGTTTGCCGCGCCACGAGGCGTTTTGACGGGCAGATCTCGCACAAATCCCGACGCCATCGCTCCTTGCCCATGGCCCTTCCAAGTGCTAAACCTTGTACAGGTTCGTCAATGACAAGGAAGCCAGTACATGTCAGTCGTTACAGAAGTGTCTGCGGATGGGCAAAAGTTGACGATTTCCGTCAAGGGCCGATTCGACTTCGGTCGCCATCAGGAATTTCGCGAGTCCTACGAGCGGCTCACTAAAAAGCCTGACTCCATTGTGGTGGATCTCAAGGATGCCACCTATCTCGACAGTTCGGCCCTGGGCATGTTGCTTCTGTTGCGTGATCACGCCGGCGGTGACGACTCGGATGTGCGGGTGGTCAACAGCAATTCGGATGTGCGCAAGATCCTCGCCATCTCCAACTTCGACAAACTGTTCGACATCAGTTGACGGCCATGCAGCCGCAAGAGCCGCTGACGATCCTGATTGCCGAAGACAGCGCCGCTGACCGGTTGCTGTTGTCGACCATCGTCCGTCGTCAGGGGCATGAAGTGCTGACGGCCACCCACGGTGCGGAGGCGGTCGAGGCATTTATCCGACAAAAGCCGCATCTGGTGTTGATGGACGCCATGATGCCGGTGATGGACGGGTTCGAAGCTGCACGGCAGATCAAGAAGCTGGCGGGTGAAAGCCTGGTGCCGATCATCTTCCTCACCTCGCTGACGGAAAGCGAAGCCCTGGCTCGTTGTCTTGAGGCCGGCGGCGACGACTTTCTGGCGAAGCCCTACAACCAGGTGATCCTTGCCGCCAAAATCAAGGCGATGGATCGCTTGCGACGTTTACAGGCCACGGTTCTTCAGCAGCGCGACCTGATCGCCAAACACCACGACTATCTGCTCAACGAGCAGCGGGTCGCCAAGGCCGTATTCGACAAGGTGGCGCATTCCGGCTGCCTGAGCGCGCCGAATATCCGTTACCTGCAATCGCCCTATGCGCTGTTCAATGGCGATCTGTTGTTGGCTGCATACACTCCGGCCGGCGACATGCATGTGTTGCTCGGTGACTTCACCGGTCACGGCTTGCCGGCGGCGGTCGGCGCGATGCCGTTGGCCGAGGTGTTCTACGGCATGACTGCCAAGGGTTACGGCCTGGCCGAAACCCTGCGGGAAATGAACGCCAAGCTCAAGCGCATCCTGCCGGTGGACATGTTCTGCTGCGCGACGCTGTTGTGCCTGAGTTTTCAGCGGCGCTCGGTGGAAGTCTGGAACGGCGGCATGCCCGACGGTTACCTGCATTGCCTCGCCACCGGGGAGCGCAAGCCACTGGCGGCGCGCCACTTGCCGCTGGGTGTGCTCAGCCCGCAGACCTTCGATGACCGCACCGAGGTTCACTCGATGGCGGTGGGCGATCGGGTGTTTCTGCTCTCCGACGGGGTCATCGACACCTGCGATGCCAACGACCAGCTGTTCGGTGTCGAGCGCTTGCACAAGGTGTTCGCCGCCAATCGCCAGCCGGATCGGCTGTTCGAGGACATCGAGCAGGCGCTGCAGGACTTTCGCGGAGAGGCCCGGGACGATGTGAGCATGGTCGAGGTCAGCCTGCTGGAAGCCGAGCAGGTCAACCCGCCGGCGCCGGTGTATTCGGACAGTGGTCAGTCCTGTCCGCTGGACTGGTCGGTGAGCTTCGAATTTCGCGGTGCCACGCTCAAGCGCTTCAATCCGCTGCCTTACCTGTTGCAGTTACTGCTTGAGGTGCATGGATTGCGGGCGCAGAGTGGCGCACTGTACAGCGTGCTGGCCGAGCTTTATTCCAACGCGCTGGAGCATGGCGTGCTTGGCCTGGATTCGAGCCTCAAGCGCGATGCGTCGGGTTTCGCCCGATATTACGAGCAGCGCAATGCCCGTCTCGAAGCCTTGCAGGACGGTTATGTGCGCGTGCATTTGCAGGTGCGGCCGGAAGGCGAGGGCGGTTGTCTGGTGGTGCGGGTCGAAGACAGCGGCCAGGGATTCGATGTCTCGCGCGTGATGGAGCGGCCGCTGGACGGTGTCCGTCTGTCGGGACGCGGAGTCAGCCTGATCCGGCAATTGGCCCGAAATGCCAGCTGGTCAGACGATGGTCGCAGTGCTCGCGTGGAGTTTTTCTGGGAGGCTCTGGCATAATCCGCGCATTCTTGATCAGGGAGTGAACAAGTGGCTGATACACATGTGGACCACGAGGCGCTGAGCGCGCTGCGGGAAGTGATGGAAGACAGCTATCCGGAACTGCTGGATACCTTCCTCGCCGATTCCGAAAACCGCCTGCGGGAGTTGCAGCAGACTGCCGATGCCGACGCATTGTCTTCCGTTGCGCACAGCTTCAAGGGCAGCAGCAGCAACATGGGCGCGACCCGTCTTGCCGTGCTGTGCCAGGAGCTGGAACAGCATGCCAAAGACAAAAGCCCTTCCGAGATCATCAAACTGGTCGCCGATATTCATAGCGAATTCGCCGATGTGCGGCCCGTTTATGTCGCCGAGCGGCAGCGCTCGCTGACGCACTGATCCTGCCGTCGGGCGGTTTTGTCGGATTTCTGACGAAACTGGCCCGGCACTTGCAGTCATCTATCCCAACTGTACCTACGATCCCAGTGCAGCGGAGACCGTGCCATGCCTGCAAGCCCCAACATTTTTCTTCAGACCGCCGCCCAGGCCAAGGCGCAAGCTGCCTCGACCAAATCATCGGCAGTGGCCGCAGAGCCCGGGGACAAGGCCTCCAGCTTCGCTCAGGTGTTCGCCGATCAAGGCCCGAACAAGCCCTCGGTGACCGTCGACAATTCGGCAAAACCTGCCCGTGACAAGGTGGCCGACAACAGCGGCAAGAAAGACCTCGGCAAGGATCAGTCTGCCGCCCCGGAGCCGGCGGTTGCCGATAGCGGCAAAGCCTTGCCCGCCGACAAACCGGCGACGGCGGCAACGGACGACAAGACCGCTACTGATGATGACTCGGCCGACACCGCGCCGGCTCCCGTTGTCGATACGGCGCCGGTGGACCCGGCGTTAGTGGCGTCGGTAGAGCCGGTCGTCACGGCGCCGGTAGTCGCCACTCCAGTCGTCGATACTGCCGCGAAGCCTGAAACCGACAAACCCGCGGTGGCGGCATTGCCGGGTATGGTCAAGGATCCGGCGCCGGCCACCGACCCGGCTTTCGACCCCGAGGCGGATCCGCTCGATTCACTGCCCGCCGTGCGCATGGCCATGGAGCAGAGTGGTCACATTTCTGCTTCCAGCCAGTCCCAGCCCAAGGCCACCCCGGCCCAGGCTCAGGCTGACGGCGAATTGACCTCGGCGCAGAACTTCGCTGCCGGCATGGCCAGCATGCTCGATGTGCAGGCTGACAAGGACAGCACCAGTCAGGGCGGTGAAAAGGCGTTCAGCGGTTTGATCGATGACGGCCTGAAGGACCTGAAAACCGCCACCAGCGACACCCGCGTGGATGATTTCGCCAACCGTCTGGCGGCGCTGACCCAGGCTGCCACGCCGAAAACCGCCAACGCGGTGCCGGTGAACCAACCGATTGCCATGCACCAGAACGGCTGGACCGAAGAAGTGGTCAACCGGGTCATGTACCTGTCGAGCAACAACCTGAAGGCGGCTGACATCCAGTTGCAGCCAGCGGAGCTTGGGCGTCTGGATATCCGGGTGAACATGGTCCCGGACCAGCAGACCCAGGTGACCTTCATGAGCGCGCATCCGAGCGTGCGTGAAGCCCTCGACGGTCAGATGCACCGCCTGCGCGACATGTTCAACCAGCAAGGCATGGGGCAGGTCGACGTCAACGTTTCCGACCAGAACCGTGGCTGGCAGGGCCAGGGCCAGGAACAGGCGCAGCAGGGGCAGAGCGGTCGCACCAGCGCCGCCGGTGGTCGCCTGGATTCGGCTGAAGAAGAGTTGACCCCGACGGCTGTCGCTGAAGCCGCGGCCACCGCCACTCACGTGATCGGCTCCAGCGCCGTCGACTACTACGCCTGATTTAAAGCGCTTCCTCAAAACCTGTGGGAGCTGGCTTGTCGGTACGCCGCATCGCAGCGATAGCGATTTGTCTGACACATTAGTTTTGAATGTGCCGCAGCCATCGCTGGCAAGCCAGCTCCCACAGGGACTCGCATCGACTCACCATTCTCTCTGGTTCTCCCCTCCGACACTTCTGGCATAACACTTGCTCTTGCCTTGCCGTGCGACTGTGAAAACCCGATTAGTGACGGATTATTGGCATGGCGAAGAGCGAAGCTGCAGCAGTAAAAGACCCCGCAACCAAAGGCAAACTCAAACTGATCATCGTGATCGTGCTGGGTCTGTTGCTGGCGATCGGCACGTCCGTGGGGGCGACCTGGTTCTTCATGCACAGTGCCCAGAGCAAGCCAGCGGCGACCGCCGAAGCGGCCCCGGTCGGCAAGCAACCGGCGATTTTCGAGCCGATGGCGCCAGCCTTCGTGGCCAACTACAACCAGAACGGCCGTCAGCGCTACATGCAGGTGAGCATCACCATGCTGGCGCGCAACCAGGCTGATCTGGAAGCGCTCAAAGTGCACATGCCGGTGATCCGCAACAACCTGGTGATGCTCTTCTCCGGTCAGGATTTCGCCACGCTGGCGACCCCGGTCGGTCAAGAGATGTTGCGCCAGAAGGCCACAGCCAGCGTCCAGGAAGTGGCGCAGAAAGAGCTGGGCAAAGTGGTGATCGAACAGTTGCTTTTCACTAATTTCGTACTGCAGTAGGAACACGACATGGCCGTGCAGGATCTGCTGTCCCAGGATGAAATCGACGCGCTGTTGCATGGCGTCGACGATGGTCTGGTACAGACCGATAACGCTGCCGAACCCGGCAGTGTCAAAAGCTACGACCTGACCAGCCAGGATCGCATCGTCCGTGGACGCATGCCGACTCTGGAAATGATCAACGAGCGTTTTGCCCGCTACACCCGCATCAGCATGTTCAACATGCTGCGCCGCTCGGCGGACGTTGCCGTCGGTGGCGTACAGGTGATGAAGTTCGGCGAATACGTGCACTCGCTGTACGTGCCGACCAGCCTCAACCTGGTCAAGATCAAACCCCTGCGCGGCACCGCGCTGTTCATCCTCGACGCCAAACTGGTGTTCAAGCTGGTGGACAACTTCTTCGGCGGCGACGGCCGTCACGCCAAGATCGAAGGGCGTGAATTCACCCCGACCGAACTGCGCGTGGTGCGCATGGTGCTGGAGCAGGCGTTCGTCGATTTGAAGGAAGCCTGGCAGGCGATCATGGAAGTCAACTTCGAGTACATCAACTCGGAAGTGAACCCGGCCATGGCCAACATCGTCGGCCCGAGCGAAGCGATCGTGGTCTCCACGTTCCACATCGAACTCGACGGCGGTGGCGGCGACCTGCACGTGACCATGCCGTACTCGATGATCGAGCCGGTGCGCGAAATGCTCGACGCCGGTTTCCAGTCGGACCTCGACGACCAGGACGAACGCTGGGTCAACGCCCTGCGCCAGGACGTGCTGGATGTCGACGTGCCGATCGGTGCCACCGTGGCTCGCCGCCAGTTGAAGTTGCGCGACATCCTGCACATGCAGCCGGGTGATGTGATTCCGGTCGAGATGCCGGAAGACATGATCATGCGCGCCAACGGCGTGCCGGCCTTCAAGGTCAAGATGGGCTCGCACAAAGGCAACCTCGCGTTGCAGGTTATCGAGCCGATCGAGCGCCGCTGAAGCGGCGCTTTCACTCCCTGATTTTTTTACCGGTTTTTTGCCCGCCGAGGACAAATGATGAACGACGATATGAACACCCAGGACGATCAGGCATTGGCCGATGAATGGGCTGCCGCCCTGGAAGAAACCGGTGAAGCCGGGCAGGCCGACATCGACGCGCTGCTGGCCGCCGATGCAGGTGCTTCGAGCTCCAACCGTCTGCCGATGGAAGAGTTCGGCAGCGTGCCGAAGAACAACGACCCGGTGACCCTCGACGGTCCGAACCTGGACGTGATTCTCGACATCCCGGTGTCGATCTCGATGGAAGTGGGCAGCACCGACATCAACATCCGCAACCTGCTGCAACTCAACCAGGGTTCGGTGATCGAGCTTGATCGTCTGGCCGGCGAGCCGCTGGACGTGCTGGTCAACGGCACCCTGATCGCTCACGGTGAAGTGGTGGTGGTCAACGAAAAGTTCGGCATCCGTCTGACCGACGTGATCAGCCCGAGCGAACGCATCAAGAAGCTGCGCTGAGTGAAAAAGGTTCTGGGAGCTTTGTTCGGCCTGTCGCTGGCGTTGCCTTTCAGCGTGCTGGCGGCCGAGCCGGTGGCGACCACGGCAGCGGCGGCTGCGCCGGCCGTCAACAGCGGCGTGGCAGGACAGCTGACGCAATTGGTGCTGGGTCTGTTACTGGTGCTGGGGTTGATCTTCTTCCTCGCCTGGTTGTTGCGCCGGGTGCAGCAGGCAGGCCCCGCCGGCAAGGGCCAGGTGATTGAGTTGATCGGTTCCCGCGCGCTCGGGCCGCGTGACCGTCTGATGCTGGTGCAGGTCGGCAACGAGCAGATCCTGCTCGGCCTCAGCCCCGGAACCATCACTGCGCTGCACGTGCTCAAAGAGCCGGTCGAGGTGCCGAGCACCGCCGACAAAGCGACTCCGGAATTTGCCCAGCATCTGTTGAAGATCCTCGGCAAGGATCAGAAGGATAAGAAGTAATGGGTGCGTTGCGCATCGTCTTGACCCTGGCGTTGATGTTGGCCGCGCCGCTGGCATTCGCCGCCGATCCGTTGTCGATCCCGGCGATCACCCTGGGCACCAACGCCGAGGGCGCGCAGGAATATTCGGTCAGCCTGCAGATCCTGCTGATCATGACGGCACTGAGCTTCATTCCGGCCGCCGTCATCCTGATGACCAGTTTCACCCGGATCATCATCGTCTTCTCGATCCTGCGTCAGGCCCTGGGCCTGCAGCAGACCCCGTCGAACCAGATTCTCACCGGCATGGCGCTGTTCCTGACGCTGTTCATCATGGCGCCAGTGTTCGATCGCGTGAACAACGATGCCTTGCAGCCGTACCTCGCGGAAAAGCTGACGGCCCAGCAGGCAGTGGAAAAGGCTCAGGTGCCGATCAAGGACTTCATGCTCGCCCAGACCCGCTCCAGCGATCTGGAGCTGTTCATGCGCCTGTCCAAACGCACCGACATCGCGACGCCGGATGCTGCGCCGCTGACGATTCTGGTGCCGGCGTTCGTGACGTCTGAACTGAAGACCGCGTTCCAGATCGGCTTCATGATCTTCATCCCGTTCCTGATCATCGACCTGGTGGTGGCGAGCGTGCTGATGGCGATGGGTATGATGATGCTCTCGCCGCTGATCATTTCCCTGCCGTTCAAAATCATGCTGTTCGTGCTGGTGGATGGCTGGGCGCTGATCATCGGGACACTGGCCAGCAGTTTCGGAGGTGTATCGCCATGACGCCAGAAGTAGCGGTCGACATCTTTCGCGAGGCCCTGTGGCTGACCACCATGATGGTGGCGATTCTGGTGGTGCCGAGTCTGTTGGTGGGCCTGCTGGTGTCGATGTTCCAGGCCGCGACCCAGATCAACGAACAGACCCTGAGCTTCCTGCCGCGTCTGCTGGTGATGCTGGTGACGCTGATCGTCGCCGGCCCGTGGCTGGTGCAGACGTTCATGGAATACATCACGCAGTTGTACAAAAACATTCCGATGGTCATCGGCTAAGCCATGCAATCGCTGCTTCAGCTGACCGATACCCAGATCAGTACCTGGGTGGCGACGTTCATGCTGCCGCTGTTTCGCGTCGCCTCGATGTTGATGGTGATGCCGGTCTTCGGAACCACGCTGGTGCCCCGGCGGATCCGTCTGTACTTCGCCTTCGCGATCACCGTGGTGATTACGCCCAACCTGCCGCCGATGCCGGCGGTCAGCCCTCTGGACCTCAGCGGTCTGCTGCTGATCGCCGAACAGATTCTCGTTGGCGCGGTGCTGGGTTTCTCGCTGCAATTGTTCTTTCAAGCTTTCGTGGTGGCCGGGCAGATCGTCGCGATCCAGATGGGCATGGGCTTCGCTTCGATGATTGACCCTACCAACGGCGTGTCGGTGGCGGTGATCGGGCAGTTCTTCACGATGCTGGTGACCTTGCTGTTCCTGTCGATGAACGGGCACCTGGTGGTCTTCGAAGTGCTCACCGAGAGCTTCACCACGCTGCCGGTCGGCGGCGGGTTGATGACCACGCATTACTGGGAACTGGCCGGCAAACTCGGCTGGGTGCTGGGCGCCGCGTTGTTGCTGGTGCTGCCGGCGGTCACCGCGCTGCTGGTGGTCAACATCGCCTTTGGCGTGATGACCCGCGCTGCGCCACAGCTCAACATTTTCTCCATCGGCTTTCCGCTGACCCTCGTACTCGGCCTGTTTATTGTCTGGGTCGGGTTGGCGGACATACTCAATCAGTATCAACCGCTGGCCACCGAGGCCCTGCAGTTTTTACGCGAACTGGCACAGGCGCGCTGAGTCATGGCTGAGAGCGAAAGCGGTCAGGACAAAACAGAAGACCCCACGGAGAAGCGCAAAAAGGACTCCCGGGAAAAGGGTGAGATTGCCCGTTCCAAGGAGCTCAACACGCTGGCGATCATGCTCGCCGGCTCTGCCGCACTGCTGATTTTTGGCGGGATGCTGGCGCAGGAATTGATGGATCTGATGCGCCAGAACTTCACGCTGTCGCGGGAAGTGATCATGGACGAGCGCTCGATGGCGACGTTCCTGATGAACTCCGGATTGCAGGCATTGCTGGCGATCCAGCCGATCATGATTACTCTGTTGCTGGCGGCATTCCTCGGGCCGATTGCGCTGGGCGGCTGGTTGTTTGCCGCCGGTTCGCTGGCGCCCAAGTTCAGCCGGATGAACCCGGCGGCAGGCCTCAAGCGGATGTTCTCGATGAAGGCCGTGGTCGAACTGCTCAAGGCGCTGGCCAAGTTTCTCATCACGCTGGGTGTGGCGCTGGTGGTGCTCAATTCGGACATCGACGACCTGCTGCGCATCGCCCACGAGCCGCTGGATCGGGCGATCATTCACAGCTTGCAACTGGTGGGCTGGAGTTCGCTGTGGCTGGCCTGCGGGTTGATCATCATCGCCGCCGTCGACGTGCCCGTGCAGATCTGGGAAAGCATCAAGAAGCTCAAGATGACCAAGCAGGAAGTGCGCGACGAGCACAAGGATCAGGAAGGTCGGCCGGAGGTCAAGCAGCGCATTCGCCAGCTCCAGCGCGAGATGTCGCAGCGGCGGATGATGGCGGCGATTCCGGATGCCGACGTGGTTATCACCAACCCGACCCACTACGCCGTGGCACTCAAGTACGACGCCGAGAAGGGCGGGGCGCCGATGCTGCTGGCCAAGGGCAGCGACTTCCTGGCGCTGAAGATCCGCGAAATCGCCGTGGCCAACAACGTCATGCTCCTGGAATCGCCAGCGCTGGCGCGTTCGATCTACTACTCCACAGAGCTGGAAGAAGAAATCCCCGGCGGGCTGTACCTGGCGGTCGCCCAGGTACTGGCCTACGTCTACCAGATCCGTCAGCACCGCGCGGGCAAGGGCAAATTCCCGGAACCGCTCAAGGACGACCTGCCGATCCCGCCGGATCTGCGGCGCGATTCCTGATTTGTGATCAAACAAAAAAAACCGCCATCCGGTTGAACCTGATGGCGGTTTTTTCATACCCGATGATCTGTGGTGCTTGTGAGGCCGCCTTCGCGGGCAAGTCGAATCGTCGCACCGCCGCTCCCACAGGTTTAGCGTCGCTCGGAAAATATGAGCACACCACAAATCACTGTGGGAGCGGGCTTGCCCGCGAAGGCGTCAGTCGCCACGACACATCTATCAAGCCTTTACACGGAGACCTGCGACGGCGGTATTTCCAGATTATCCAGCACCCGATTCACCGCCAGTTCGCCGAGCATGATCAGTTGCGCAATCCCCACCAGCGTCCTGCGCTGCGAGGCGGGCATGAGGTGGGTGAAGTCATTGACGATGGTTCTGGCTGAGGCCAGGGTTTCGCAGGCATCGGCCAGCAGCTCTTCGTTTTTGAAGTCCGCGGTGACGGCGTACATTCTGCGGTTTTTGCGCGGTGGTGGCGTGGAGCCGGGCGGGCAGAGATAGTGATCGAGGGCGCGGTCGGCGGCTTCGTGAAGCTTTCTGGAATCGGCGGATTCGTAGGGCGAGGCGGGGTCAGTTACGGGTGGGTTGGGTGTGGGTTTGATCATGGTGAAGCTCCTATAAAGTGGAGCCGCCCAGAACTGTCGCTAAACAGTAAGGTGGCGGCTGTACGCAGGTTAGCGAACCGGTTATAGGCACCCGGCAGACCCGAGGGTCTCCCGCATACAGCCACCATAGCGGAGTTGCAGACATTGAACCTGCGACAAGGCATCGAGCGCTGGTGCACCTATTTATGATTCGAGTCGCTAAACCCGATCGCTGATTCGTCAGCGACCGAACCACAATAGAACCCGACCCCAAGGCGCACAAGCCGGCGGATTCTGGCGTAGCTGTAGGCAATGGCGCAAGGATTCGTGGCCTGTAAGGCGTGTCTGAAGGTGTCTTTTAAACGTACGAGTTTAAAAGACATTTTGTGCTGATTTCTCGGGCGCCTTCGCGAGCAAACTCGCTCCCACCTTTGGAATGCATTTCCCTGTGGAAGCGACTTTGCTGGTAAATAAATATGTCCCCTTCTTTCTTATTTCCTTTGCGTCGAGCGCGCGTGCCGTTTGTTGCACGTCAAGCTCAGCCAGGCAGGAGACACCAGCCATGTGCCTGTGAGTTATTGCCAGTGAAACAGACGATGGACCATGCGTTCGGGTTATTGGTTGCGACCGCAAGGTATTGTCCGGCGCCACATCCATCATTACGACATAGCCAGCCGCCTGCGCTGGATACCAGTGGTCTGTATTTGATTTTCAGCACATCGATTGCTGCATTTGAAACAGGTGATCCGCCGATTGAATTCATCCAGTTGATAGCTGCGCTGATGCTGTAGGTATGTGTAGGGGTCATGACAAGGCGTACAACATTTTGTACTTTGACGGGGAACGAAACTTCACGTTGAGTGCTGTTTTCTCGCACGGTAATAGTCGCATCGCCGTTTTTGAGACCGCTGACCAGCCCGACACCATTAACTGTCGCGACATCGGTAGCGTTGGAAAAATAGTAGTAGCCGCCATCTCCAGAAGTTGGAACCCGTGTTTGTGTCGTGCCGGGTGCAGGGGTTCCGGTCAGGGCAAGAAAGTCCGCGTTGACGTTCAGGCCATTAAGCTCCATGAGGGTGGGTTCTATGGTGAAAGGATGCAATGCCTTGACGGTATAAGTGCGCAATGGCAACGCCACCGCCGTGTCGGCATCGACGATCCTATCCAGATTTACTTCTACCTTGGTCGTCAGTTCAGTCCCGTCTTTGAGGCCCTTAAGCCATTCAACCGGCGCCTCTACCGACAAACCATCCACTGAATCATTAAGCTCTCCCGACCTGACCTCCTTGCTGACTGGATTGCCGTTCTTGTCAAAGCCTGAACACTTCACCCAGATCGGCTGCCCAGGCTCGAACAGCGGCCACTTCGCTGCGTGAATCCGCGCATCTGTTGTGAGTTCTTGAACCTTCAGCTCTGAACTCGTATTGCCGGCGATATTGGGTGTCGGCAAGCGCGGATCATTCTCGGCGACAGGTCGGATGGTCAGCGCCAAATCAGTAGATTCGTCTTCGGGTTTTCCTCCGCGAACCAGTTCCCAGCGCAACTTCATGGTTGACCCGCGCCGTGCCACGAGAAACGCTGGGTCAAGTTTGAAGTTGGCGCGTTTGTTCTCGTTGAGTGTCAGTAATGGAAAGGGTTCTGTGCCGGGTAACGAGTTAACTTCCAGCAACCGAGCCTGGTCACCCGGCAACGCTGACAGGTGTTCGACGCGCACGGTGACTCCGTTTTCGTAGGACAGCACATCAATGGGGTTGGTCGCCGGTGCCACCAGTGTTGGCGGCTTCAGATTGACCGGGGCTGTCCCTGTTACTGTGGCATTCGCCAGTTTGGAAGTGCCCACCAGATCACCGTTCGGCTTGCGCAGTTCGTAAGTCACGATGACGTTGCTACCGGCAAAGATCTTGTTGTTCGGCACTTCAAGGATGCAGGGTTTTTTCTGCCCGAACGGATCCGCTTCGACTTTGCCGCTGACGGTAACCACCACATCAGCGGGTTGCCCCGTGTTTTTCGCTGTGTACGTCGCGATGACTTCATAGCCCGCGACAAAGCGCGGGTCTATCGTCAGGACCACCAGCAGCAATGGCTTGCCCGCCAGTTTCACCAGATCGATTTCCTCGGCGTCGTCGCCGGGATAATCCTCCATCCGCTCCAACAGGATCGCCATTGGCAGACGCGTACCATCCAGGTCCTCATCTACCGTCTGCACCGGCGACCACGGTGCATCGGTGTCCGGGCTGTTGCCGAGCTGATCGGTGATGGTGTAGGAGAAATGCAGTTTTTTGTCCTGACGTTTCGCCTTGTCCAGATAGGCCCGGGTGATGGTGAAGCAAATGGTAATGGGGATTTCGTCACCGGGATTCGGCGGTTGCGGCGCCTGATTCGGATCGACCTTGGGCTTGGGCTCCAGCAGTTCGCCATTGCACTTGAGGGTGATGAGGTCATACGCCCGGCAATATGGATAGGCCACACACACTTCGGCGCTGACGAAATCCGGGCCGACGCCGTTCTTGATCGCGTCAGGCAGAAGGAGCTTGAGTTCAGAGTGGCCACCGGGATCGGTCAGGCGATCCTTCAGGCCGGGACGGATGCGGTTGTAGAGGATTTCCAGCGGTGGTGTGGATGTGCCTCGATTGGCGCTGCCGCGCCTGACGGTGTAGTACAACATGTTGACCTTGTCCGGATGCAGGCGACCCTTGGGAATGCGCAACGTGGTGCGCACGTCCGGATCGACAATGGTTTCGCTGTCCAGTGCGGCCGTTTCATTCTCAAGCCAAAGCTCCATGACGTCGTCGGGATCCATGTTGCCCGCCAACGGTGGGTCGACGAGGACAACGGCGCCTTCACCGTCGGTGACCAGATCATAGGCCACCAGGGGCACGCCGATATGTGCACCTGCCACGGGCGTGGTCTGGCCGTTGACTATTGGCGGGCTAAGGACGAGAACG
Source organism: Pseudomonas sp. R15(2017) (assembly GCF_002112685.1). Classification (NCBI taxonomy): domain Bacteria; kingdom Pseudomonadati; phylum Pseudomonadota; class Gammaproteobacteria; order Pseudomonadales; family Pseudomonadaceae; genus Pseudomonas; species Pseudomonas sp. R15(2017). Next base: position 121,955 of record NZ_NEII01000013.1, on the reverse strand, counting down.
GTGTTGTCCGGTGGGGTTGAGGTGGTCATGGATGAGGCTCCTGCGCGGCGGGAACGGGCAGGGTTATCAGAGCGCTTAATTGCAGATTGCGCACCTGTCAGATCTGGCAGGTGTCGACGGTTTAACGACTAGTGGTCGTGTACTGTATGAAAAAACCGCCGTCCCGGTTGATTCGGAACGGCGGTTCTTTTTGTCTGGAAAGATGTGTTGCCTGTAAGTCAGCCTTCGTGAGCAAGCTCACTCCCACAGGGGGGCATCAGTGGCTACGTGTTAATTCGGTATTTCCAGATTGTCCAGCACCCGATTCACCGCCAGTTCGCCGAGCATGATCAGTTGCGTAATCCCCACCAATGTCCCGCGCTGCGAGGCAGGCATGAGGTGGGTGAAGTCATTGACGATGGTTCTGGCTGAGGCCAGGGTTTCGCAGGCATCGGCCAGCAGCTCTTCGTTTTTGAAGTCCGCGGTGACGGCATACATTCTGCGGTTTTTGCGCGGTGGTGGCGTGGAGCCGGGCGGGCAGAGATAGTGATCCAGGGCGCGGTCGGCGGCTTCGTGAAGCTTTCTGGAATCGGCGGATTCGTAGGGCGAGGCGGGGTCGGTTTCGGGTGGATTGGGTGTTGGTTTGATCATGGTGAAGCTCCGTGGTTGATTTAGCCGCCACGGCTCATCGCTAAACAAGTAAAGGTGGCGGCTGTACGCAGGTTAGCGATCCGGGCCACAGGAACCCCGGGTAGACCCTAAGGTCTCCCGCGCACAGCCACCATGACGCCAATTGTAGGAAGGAAAAACCTGCAATCGAGACTGGGCATGTTGTGTCTGTAAAGTGCCGGATCGCTAAACCCGATCGCTGATTCGTCAGCGACCGATCCACAATAGAACCCGACCCCACAGCGCACAAGCCGGCGGATTCTGGCGTAGCCGTAGGCAACGGCGCAAGGATTCGTAGCCTGTAAGGCGTGTCTGAAGGTGTCTTTTAAACACCGCAGTTTAAGGGGCGCTTGGTGCCGCCGGTCTGAAAAGACCCTCCACCTGTTAGTTCTGACAGTAGACGCGTGTTGTTTCCTGGCGCCTCATAAACCCGCAATTCACGCCGTTGCCTATTCGCACTCTGCGAGCGCAGTGGTTGATAACTCATTCACTGGAAATTCGGGGTAGAACATGACAAGGCGCGTTTACCGAAAACTGCCGGGCATGGAGATGGAGTTCGTTTCGGGGAAGCTGGAAAGGGACGCAGGCGAGCGCGCCATCTTCTATGAGGTGACGTTCAACCTGAAACTGGACTTTCTCAACTTTCTGGTCATGGCCAATCAGTTCATTCCGAGTTATCTGGATAATCCCATCAATGCGATCCGGCCTGAACTGGCCGGGTTTGCGTATCACTACTCCTACAACTACTTCTTTGGCGCAGCCGGTAATATCCGCGATAACCCGTCGTTGTTCGCTCTATTTACCGACCCCATTTATTACATGGACCAGTGGGCGAGTGATGGCGGGCCTGTAGAGCAACGATATGGAAAACCCTCGTTCACGGTAGTCGGCAACCAATTGCGCATCACAACGCGGCAGTACTTTCGGCTGGATGCGGGGGCTCTTCCGATTGAAATCAGCGACCTGCCAATCATACTTTTCGGATGGGCCTTGAATCTGATGGAAGGTCATGTGAAGTCCACTGATGTCGCGCCTGTCACCATGGCGGTGCTGATGTATACGGAGGAGGATGTTGTCGATGTCGGTGGTCACGGCGTGTTCAGGGGCACGCGCTATCTGGATAATGCAGCCCTCTCTTTCGGTCCGATCACTTCGGCGCACATTCTGGTAGCCAGTTGACTATCGGGGTTTCATCTCAGTGAACATCGCTGAACAGGGGCGGGCGTACGACGTGCGTGCCGCCCCTTTGTGCATTCATCACCCCTCTGTTTCACGCCTTGGCAAAAGTTGGAAGGCTTCTTGCAGTAGCCGCCCTGCGCCCGCTTCGGGCGTCAAAAGTTTGCTTTAAAGGAACGGGGAAAACCGGTGGATCGCTCTCAGTTATTCAACACTGCTCGCTCGAATGTTGCCGACCTCAGTCGAGGCAATCTGGGTGTGCCGCTGTTGCTGCTGGTCATGCTGGCGATGATGATGTTGCCGGTACCGCCGTTCCTGCTCGACGTGTTCTTCACCTTCAACATTGCCCTGTCGATCGTCGTGCTGCTGGTCTGCGTGTACGCCTTGCGGCCGCTGGATTTTGCGGTGTTCCCGACGATCCTGCTGGTGGCGACGCTGTTGCGACTGGCGCTGAACGTGGCGTCGACGCGGGTGGTGATGCTCCACGGTCAGGACGGCCACGCCGCCGCCGGTAAGGTAATCCAGGCCTTCGGTGAGGTGGTGATCGGCGGTAACTACGTGGTCGGTATCGTGGTCTTCGCGATCCTGATGATCATCAACTTCGTCGTGGTGACCAAGGGTGCTGGCCGGATCTCCGAGGTGAGCGCGCGTTTCACCCTCGACGCGATGCCCGGCAAGCAAATGGCAATCGACGCCGACCTCAACGCCGGTCTGATCGACCAGGCGCAGGCCAAGGCCCGTCGTCAGGAAGTGGCCCAGGAGGCAGAGTTCTACGGCTCGATGGACGGTGCCAGCAAGTTCGTCCGTGGTGACGCCATCGCCGGCCTGCTGATTCTGTTCATCAACCTGATCGGCGGCATGGCTGTCGGTATCTTCCAGCACAACATGACTTTCGCCGACGCGGGCAAGGTTTACGCCTTGCTGACCATCGGTGACGGTTTAGTGGCGCAATTGCCATCACTGTTGTTATCTACAGCGGCGGCGATCATGGTGACCCGTGCTTCCGGCTCGGAAGACATGGGCAAGCAGATCAATCGGCAGATGTTCGCCTCGCCGAAAGCGCTGGCCGTCGCCGCCGGTCTGATGGCGGTCATGGGCCTGGTGCCGGGCATGCCGCACTTCTCGTTCCTGACCATGGCTGCCCTGGCGGCCGGTGGCGCTTACCTGTTCTGGAAGAAGCAGAACGTGGCCAAGGTCATCGCGCTGGAAGAGGTCAAACGTCAACAGGAGCTGCTGCCGTCGCCGGCCCGCGCCATGGAAACCAAGGAGCTGGGCTGGGACGACGTGACCCCGATCGACATGATCGGCCTGGAAGTCGGCTACCGCCTGATTCCGCTGGTGGACCGCAATCAGGGCGGGCAATTGCTGGCGCGGATCAAGGGCGTGCGCAAGAAGCTCTCGCAGGATCTGGGCTTTCTGATGCCGACCGTGCACATCCGCGACAACCTCGATCTGGCGCCAAGCGCCTATCGCCTGACCCTGATGGGCGTGATCCTGGCCGAAGCCGAGATTTACCCGGATCGCGAACTGGCGATCAACCCGGGGCAGGTCTATGGCTCGCTCAACGGTATTACCGCCAAAGATCCGGCTTTCGGCCTGGAGGCGGTGTGGATCGAAGTCAGCCAGCGCGCCCAGGCGCAATCGCTCGGTTACACCGTGGTGGACGCCAGCACCGTGGTTGCGACCCACTTGAACCAGATTCTGTACAAGCACTCCAGCGAGCTGATCGGTCACGAAGAAGTGCAGCAATTGATGCAATTGCTGGCCAAGAGCTCGCCGAAACTGGCCGAAGAGCTGGTGCCGGGCGTGGTCACGCTGTCGCAGTTGCTCAAAGTGCTGCAGGCGTTGCTGGCCGAACACGTGCCGGTGCGCGATATCCGCAGCATTGCCGAAGCCATCGCCAACAATGCCGCCAAGAGTCAAGATACCGCCGCTTTGGTGGCCGCTGTGCGGGTCGGCGTATCCCGCGCCATCGTCCAAAGCATTGTAGGGACTGAGTCGGAGCTGCCAGTTATCACGCTGGAGCCAAGGTTGGAACAAATATTGCTCAATAGTCTGCAGAAGGCAGGACAAGGCTCGGAAGAGGGCGTTCTGCTGGAGCCGAGCATGGCCGAGAAGCTGCAGCGTTCGCTGATCGAAGCGGCGCAGCGCCAGGAAATGCAAGGTCAGCCGGTGATCCTGTTGGTAGCAGGCCCGGTTCGCGCGATGCTCTCGCGCTTTGGTCGCCTGGCAGTTCCCGGACTGCATGTGCTGGCCTACCAGGAAATTCCGGACAACAAGCAAGTGACCATCGTTGCGACAGTAGGGCCCAACGGCTGAGGTAGTGGTTTATGCAAGTTAAGCGTTTTTTCGCCGCCGATATGCGTCAGGCCATGAAGCTGGTTCGTGATGAGCTGGGTGCTGATGCCGCCATCATTGGCAACCGCCGCATCGCCGGCGGCGTCGAGCTGACCGCGGCGCTCGATTACAAACTGTCTGCGCTGGCCCCGCGTGTTCCGAACATGGAACTCGAGGATGAGCTGCGCAAGACCCAGTCGCGCATCGTCACCGCCCAGGCCGAGCTGAGCCTGCGTGGCGAAGCCGACGGCAACACCAATCGCCAGTTGTTCGCCGGGCTGCCGTTGACGGCGGGCCTGCCGCTGACCGCTGCCGAACCGCTGACCGAACCGACCTACGAAGCGCCGGCTCGTCCGGCACCAGCGCCTGCAGCGGTTTCCGCTGGCGTCGATCCGCGTGCACTGGACTCGATGCGTTTCGAACTCAACAGCCTGCGCGAACTGATGGAAGTGCAACTCGGCACCCTGGCCTGGAACCAGCTGCAAGGCAGCCGTCCGGCCCAGGCCAATCTGTACCGTCGTCTGCAACGCATCGGTCTGTCCGGCCCGCTGTCCCGTGATCTGCTGTCGATGATCACCGAGATCGACGAACCGCGTCAGGCCTGGCGCATGCTGCTGGCGCACCTGGCGCGGATGATTACCGTGCCGGAAGTCGAGCCGCTGGAAGAGGGCGGGGTGATTGCGATGGTCGGCCCGGCCGGCATGGGCAAGACCACCACCCTGGCCAAACTGGCCGCCCGCTACGTGCTCAAGTACGGCGCGCAGAACATCGCGCTGGTGAGCATGGACAGTTTCCGTATCGGTGCTCAGGAGCAACTCAAGACGCTGGGCCGCATCCTCAATGTGTCGGTGACCCACGTCGATCCGGGCCAGTCCCTGGTGCAGGCGCTGGATCCACTGCTGCGCAAACGCGTGGTGCTGATTGACACCGCCGGCCTGCAAGCCAGCGATCCGGCCCTGCGCATGCAGCTGGAAAGTCTGGCCGGTCGTGGCATTCGGTCAAAAAATTATCTGGTTCTGGCAACCACCAGCCAAAAACAGGTTCTAACCGCCGCTTATCACAGTTACAAGCGTTGCGGGCTTGCCGGCTGCATCCTGACTAAACTGGATGAGACGGCCAGTCTGGGCGAAGTGTTGAGCCTGGCGATCAGTCACGAACTGCCGGTTGCCTACCTGACCGATGGCCCACGGATTCCGGATGATCTGCATCTGCCGCGGCGTCATCAACTGGTCAGTCGCGCCGTCAGCGTGCAAATGCAGGAAGAACCCAGCGAAGAAGCCATGGCTGACATGTTCGCTGATATCTACCACAGTCCGACCAAGCAGGTTGGCTGAGGTAATGAACAGTTTTCGTACCTACATCGATGGCCTGCCACGCATTGTTCCGGTTGTGAACGCGCAGCCAGTAATGTGGCCTCCGTCTATGCAAGACAAGGTAAAGAAATAACATGGGCAGCATGCATCCCGTACAGGTGATCGCGGTGACCGGCGGCAAAGGTGGCGTCGGCAAGACTAATGTGTCAGTGAACTTGTCCCTGGCCCTGGCAGAGCTTGGCCGTCGGGTCATGCTGCTGGACGCCGACCTGGGGCTGGCGAACGTCGACGTTCTGCTGGGCCTCACACCCAAACGCACCCTGGCCGACGTGATCGAAGGCCGCTGCGAGCTGCGCGACGTGCTGTTGCAGGGCCCCGGCGGGATCCGCATCGTGCCGGCCGCTTCCGGCACCCAGAGCATGGTTCACCTGAGCCCGGCCCAGCATGCCGGCCTGATTCAGGCGTTCAGCGACATCGGCGACAATCTCGACGTGCTGGTGATCGACACCGCTGCGGGTATTGGTGACTCGGTAGTCAGTTTTGTTCGCGCAGCGCAGGAAGTGTTGCTGGTGGTCTGCGACGAGCCGACCTCGATCACCGACGCCTACGCGCTGATCAAGCTGCTCAACCGCGATTACGGCATGAACCGCTTCCGCGTCCTGGCCAACATGGCTCAGAGCCCGCAGGAAGGTCGCAATCTGTTCGCCAAGTTGACCAAGGTCACGGATCGCTTCCTCGACGTCGCCCTACAATACGTCGGCGCGGTGCCCTACGACGAAAGCGTGCGCAAGGCGGTGCAGAAGCAGCGTGCGGTCTATGAAGCCTTCCCGCGTTCCAAGTGCGCACTGGCGTTCAAGGCGATCGCACAGAAGGTCGACACCTGGCCGCTGCCCGCCAACCCGCGCGGCCACCTCGAATTTTTCGTCGAGCGCCTCGTGCAGCAAACGGCAGGACCTGTGCTATGACCGCCAGCGGTATGAACCTTTACAAAAAGTCGGCGCGTGACGCGCAGTACGAGTTGATCGAGCGTTACGCGCCACTGGTCAAACGCATCGCCTACCACTTGCTGGCGCGGTTGCCGGCCAGTGTGCAGGTCGAAGACTTGATCCAGGCCGGGATGATCGGTTTGCTCGAAGTCTCGACCAAATACGACGCCAGCAAGGGTGCCAGTTTTGAAACGTACGCGGGCATCCGGATCCGCGGCGCGATGCTCGATGAAGTCCGAAAAGGGGACTGGGCTCCGCGCTCGGTTCACCGCAATACCCGTATGGTCAGCGACGCGATTCGCTCGATTGAAGCTAAAACCGGCCGTGACGCTAAAGATCATGAGGTTGCGGCCGAACTCCAATTGAGTCTCGACGATTACTACGGGATTTTGAACGACACCCTGGGCAGCCGCCTGTTCAGTTTCGACGACCTGTTGCAGGACGGCGAACACGAAGGGCTGCACGAGGATGGCGCCAGTGCTCATCTGGAGCCGTCGCGCGATCTGGAAGACGAACGTTTCCAGGCCGCGCTGGCGGACGCGATTGCCAATTTGCCGGAGCGTGAGCGACTGGTGTTGGCGCTGTACTACGACGAAGAGCTGAACCTCAAGGAGATCGGTGAAGTCCTTGGCGTCAGTGAATCGCGGGTCAGTCAGTTACACAGCCAGTGCGCGGCCCGCTTGCGGGGGCGTTTGGGGGAGTGGCGAGCGCGCTGAAGGCAGTGTGGGGACACTGCGAACGAGGCTGGTGCGGTGGTGAACGGCACCGGTCTTGCTCTGTTGTGCTCCAGACAGTCATCGAGTGTTTTGCCGGATTGATTGAAATGGCGCGTCCAGGTGCTGGGCGCGTTTAAGACTGCTTGGAGGTCGAATTGAACAAAGACATGAAAATCCTCATCGTTGATGACTTCTCAACGATGCGGCGGATCATCAAGAACCTGTTGCGTGATCTCGGGTTCACCAACACCGTTGAAGCCGACGATGGCGTCACTGCCATTCCGGTGCTCAACAGCGGCAGCATCGACTTTCTGGTGACCGACTGGAACATGCCCGGCATGACCGGCATCGATCTGCTGCGCCACGTGCGCGCCGATGAAAAGCTCAAGCACCTGCCGGTGCTGATGGTGACTGCTGAAGCCAAGCGCGAGCAGATCATCGAAGCGGCCCAGGCCGGCGTTAACGGCTACGTGGTCAAACCTTTCACGGCTCAGGCGCTGAAAGAAAAAATCGAGAAGATTTTCGAACGCATCGGCTGATGACGCGCGGGGGAGCTATGGAGCATAACGAATCTTCATTGGGCGATTTCGAGTCGACCCTGAAAAAACACGCAGTCGAACTGGTCGAAAGCCTTGAAAAAGGCAAGTTCGGCGACGCCGTGCAACTGATCCATGAGCTCAATCAGACCCGTGACCGTGGCCTGTACCAGGAAGTGGGCAAGCTCACGCGTGAACTGCACAGTGCGATCGTCAACTTCCAGATCGATCCGCACATGCCGCAGGCTGAGGAAGTGTCGCAAATCACCGACGCTACCGAGCGCCTGGGCTACGTGGTCAAACTGACCGAAGCTGCCGCCAACCGCACCATGGATCTGGTGGAAAGCGCGACCCCCGTGGTCAATGGCCTGGCTGACGAAGCCCAGGCCTTGAGCGCCGATTGGAGCCGCTTCATGCGCCGTGAGGTCGGGGCTGAGGAGTTCCGTGAGCTGGCGCGCCGGGTCGACGGTTTTCTGGCACGCAGCAGCGCGGACAACCGCGCGGTGTCGAGCAATCTGAACGACATTCTGCTCGCCCAGGATTACCAGGATCTCACCGGCCAGGTGATCAAACGCGTGACCCAGTTGGTCACCGAAGTCGAAAGCAACCTGCTCAAGCTCGTGCTCATGGCCAGCCAGGTGGACCGCTTTGCGGGCATCGAACATGACCGTGCGGCGATGCTTGCTGAAAAAGATCCACAAAAACATCTCTCGCAGGGTGAAGGTCCGCAGATTCATGCCGATAAACGAGAAGACGTTGTGTCCGGTCAGGACGATGTGGACGATTTGTTATCCAGCCTTGGATTCTAGAGTTTTGGAATTATAGGTTTTTTGGGTTTTTAGACCTGTAGGAGCACCCCATTAATGAGCTTCGGCGCCGATGAAGAGATCCTTCAGGATTTCCTGGTTGAGGCCGGCGAGATTCTTGAGCAACTGTCCGAACAACTGGTCGAGCTGGAAAGCCGCCCGGATGACGCAGATCTGCTCAACGCAATTTTTCGCGGTTTCCACACTGTAAAAGGGGGCGCCGGCTTCCTTCAGCTCAACGAGCTGGTGGAGTGCTGTCACATCGCCGAAAACGTGTTCGACATCCTGCGCAAGGGCGAACGACGCGTAGATGCAGAACTGATGGACGTGGTGCTCGAAGCGCTGGACGCGGTGAACAGCATGTTCAGCGAAGTCCGCGATCGCAGCCCGATCACTGCCGCCACCCCGGAACTGCTGGCCGCCCTGGCGCGTCTGGCCGAACCGCAATCGGCGGATGAAGTTCCGGCTTCGCCCGTTGCCGAGATGATCGAAGAACTGGTCGTCGAAGGCGATTCGGGTGACATCACCGATAACGAATTTGAACAGTTGCTGGACTCGCTGAACGCCGTCAAGGCCGAAGCCGAAGCCCCGGCGGCTGCCGCTGCACCTGCTTCCACCGAAGCGGCCAGCGATGAAATCACCGACGCCGAGTTCGAGTCGTTGCTCGATCAGTTGCACGGCAAGGGCCAGTTCGCGGCGGACGCCGTGGCACCGGCGGCCGCTGCACCTGCTGCTCCGGCAGCGGGCGACAGCTCGGACATCACCGACGACGAATTCGAAGCCTTGCTCGATCAGTTGCACGGCAAGGGCAACTTTGCCGTCGATGCGCTGGAATCGGCGATTGCTGCGGTCCCTGCGACGGCTGCTCCGGCAGCCGCTGCGGCCGGTAGCGATCTGATCACCGACCACGAGTTCGAATCGCTGCTCGACGATCTGCATGGCAAAGGCAAGTTCACTGACGTCGCCACCGGTGCCGTCGTGACTGCCGGCAATGCTTCGGCGGTTGCAGCGCCTGCCGCCAAGGCCCCGGCTGCTGCGGCAAAACCTGCTGCAAAAACACCTGAGCCGAAAGCTGAACCGGCCAAGCCGGCCGCTGCGGCACCGGCTCCGGCCCGTGCACCGGCGACGCCGCCACCGGAAAAACCGACGACTGAAGCCGAGACCACCGTGCGTGTGGACACCGCACGTCTCGACGAAATCATGAACATGGTCGGCGAGCTGGTGCTTGTGCGTAACCGTCTGGTGCGCCTGGGCCTGAACAGCGGCGACGAGTCGATGCAGAAGGCCGTGTCGAACCTCGACGTGGTCACCGCCGACTTGCAGACCGCCGTCATGAAGACCCGGATGCAGCCGATCAAGAAAGTCTTCGGCCGCTTCCCGCGTCTGGTTCGCGATCTGGCACGCCAGCTCAAGAAAGAGATCAACCTGGAACTGGTGGGCGAAGAGACCGACCTCGACAAGAACCTCGTCGAGGCCCTGGCCGACCCGCTGGTCCACTTGGTGCGCAACGCCGTCGACCACGGCATCGAGTCGCCGGAAGAACGCGAAGCCTCGGGCAAGGCCCGTGGCGGCAAGGTGATCCTGGCGGCCGAGCAGGAAGGCGACCACATCCTGCTGTCGATCTCCGACGACGGCAAGGGCATGGACCCGAACGTCCTGCGCGCCATCGCCGTGAAACGCGGTGTGATGGACAAGGATGCCGCCGATCGCCTGAGCGACACCGAGTGCTACAACCTGATTTTCGCCCCGGGTTTCTCGACCAAGACCGAGATCTCCGATGTGTCCGGCCGCGGTGTGGGCATGGACGTGGTGAAGACCAAGATTTCCCAGCTCAACGGTTCGATCAACATCTACTCGACCAAGGGCCAGGGCTCGAAGATCGTCATCAAGGTGCCGCTGACGCTGGCGATCATGCCGACCCTGATGGTGATGCTCGGCAACCAGGCATTCGCGTTCCCGCTGGTGAACGTCAACGAAATCTTCCACCTCGACCTGTCGACCACCAACGTGGTGGATGGCCAGGAAGTGGTGATCGTGCGGGACAAGGCGCTGCCATTGTTCTACCTCAAGCGCTGGCTGGTCAGCTCCGCCGCTCACGAAGAGCAGCGCGAAGGCCATGTGGTGATCCTTTCGGTGGGCACCCAGCGGATCGGCTTCGTCGTCGATCAACTGGTCGGCCAGGAAGAAGTGGTCATCAAGCCATTGGGCAAAATGCTCCAGGGAACTCCGGGCATGTCCGGCGCCACCATCACCGGTGACGGCCGCATTGCACTGATTCTCGATGTTCCGAGCATGCTCAAGCGTTACGCCGCACGGCGTATTTGAATCCGGGGCGGCGGGGCGACAACGTCCCGCCGCACCTAATGGAGTGTTTATGGCAGTCAAAGTCCTGGTGGTGGACGATTCGGGTTTTTTCCGCCGCCGCGTCTCGGAAATTCTTTCAGCGGATCCGAGCATCCAGGTTGTCGGCACGGCAACCAACGGTAAAGAGGCGATCGATCAGGCCCTGGCCCTCAAGCCGGACGTGATCACCATGGACTACGAGATGCCGATGATGGATGGCATCACGGCCGTGCGGCACATCATGCAGCGCTGCCCGACCCCGGTGTTGATGTTCTCCTCGCTGACACACGAAGGCGCCCGGGTCACCCTGGATGCGCTGGATGCCGGCGCGGTGGATTTCCTGCCGAAGAATTTCGAAGACATCTCCCGCAATCCGGAGAAGGTCAAGCAACTGCTGTGCGAGAAGGTGCACAGCATCTCGCGCAGCAACCGTCGTTTCAGTGCCTACAGTGCGCCGGCGCCTGCCGCTGCACCTGCGCCTGCGCCGACTCCGGCAGCGGCGCCGTCGAGCTTTGGCAGCCACAGCGCTCCGGCCCGTCCGGCACCTGCGCCTGCACCGACTCGCGCGCCAGCGGCCAGCGCTTCGTCGCCGGCCCCGAAACGCAAGAACTACAAGCTCGTGGCGATTGGCACATCGACCGGCGGCCCGGTAGCCCTGCAACGGGTCCTGACCCAGTTGCCGGCCAGCTTCCCGGCACCGATCGTGCTGATCCAGCACATGCCGGCGGCCTTCACCAAGGCCTTCGCCGAACGCCTGGACAAGCTGTGCCGCATCAGCGTCAAGGAAGCCGAGGATGGCGACATCCTGCGTCCGGGCCTGGCGCTGTTGGCGCCGGGTGGCAAGCAGATGATGATCGACGGCCGTGGCGCGGTGAAAATCCTGCCGGGCGACGAGCGTCTGAACTACAAGCCGTGCGTGGACATCACCTTCGGTTCTGCAGCCAAATCCTACAGTGACAAAGTTCTGGCGGTCGTACTGACCGGCATGGGCGCCGACGGCCGTGAAGGCGCACGCCTGCTCAAGCAGTGCGGCAGCACGGTCTGGGCCCAGGACGAAGCCAGTTGCGTGATCTACGGCATGCCGATGGCCATCGTCAAGGCTGACCTCGCCGACGCGGTGTACAGCCTGGACGATATCGGCAAGCACATCGTCGAGGCGTGCGTCTGATGGATGTTCTAAGCCTTATCGGGATCATCATGGCGTTCGTCGCCATCATCGGCGGCAACTACCTGGAAGGTGGTCACCTCGGCGCGCTGGCCAACGGCCCGGCAGCGCTGATCGTGCTCGGTGGCACCATCGGTGCCGCGCTGCTGCAATCGCCGATGAGCGCGTTCAAGCGCGCCATGCAGATTCTGGCCTGGATCTTTTTCCCGCCGCGTGTGGACCTGGCCGGCGGCATCGACCGCGTAGTCAACTGGAGCCTCACCGCGCGCAAGGAAGGCCTGTTGGGTCTGGAAGGCGTGGCGGATGCTGAGCCTGATGCCTACTCGCGCAAGGGCCTGCAACTGCTGGTCGACGGCGCGGAGCCGGAAGCGATCCGCAGCATCCTCGAAGTGGATTTCTACACCCAGGAAGCCCGCGATGTCGAAGCGGCCAAAGTGTTTGAAAGCATGGGCGGCTACGCGCCGACCATCGGCATCATCGGTGCGGTGATGGGCCTGATCCATGTGATGGGCAACCTGGCCGATCCGTCGCAACTGGGCAACGGCATCGCCGTGGCATTCGTCGCCACCATCTATGGTGTGGCCAGTGCCAACCTGGTGCTGCTGCCGGTTGCCGCCAAACTGAAGTCAATCGCGTTGCGGCAATCGCGTTATCGCGAAATGTTGTTGGAAGGTATTTTGTCGATCGCCGAAGGTGAAAACCCACGCTCCATCGAGTTGAAGCTCCAGGGCTTCATGGATTAAGGGACTGACCTCATGGCACGTCGTCGCCAGCATGAAGAGCACGTAAACCATGAACGTTGGCTGGTTTCCTACGCCGACTTCATCACCTTGCTCTTTGCCTTTTTCGTGGTGATGTACTCCATCTCGTCGATCAACGAAGGCAAGTACAAGATCATCTCCGAAGCGCTGATCGGGGTCTTCACCGACTCCGACCGCGCACTCAAGCCGATCCCGATCGGTGAAGAACGACCGAAGACCGTGACTCCGGCCAAGCCGCTGGTCAAGGATGCCGAACAGGTTGACGCCGGCATCGCCGGGGCCAGCGATCCGTTGAAAAGCATCGCCGATGACATCAGCGCCGCGTTCGGCGACCTGATCTCGTCGAACCAGATGACCGTGCGCGGCAACGAGCTGTGGGTCGAGATCGAACTCAACTCCAGCCTGTTGTTCGGCAGCGGTGATGCGATGCCGAGCGACATCGCGTTCAACATCATCGACAAGGTCGCAGCGATCCTCAAACCGTTCGACAACCCGATCCACGTCGAAGGCTTCACCGACGATCAACCGATCCGCACTGCGCAGTACCCGACCAATTGGGAACTGTCCTCGGCGCGTTCGGCGAGCATCGTGCGCATGCTGGCGATGCAGGGTGTGAACCCTGGCCGCCTGGCCTCAGTGGGCTACGGCGAATTCCAGCCGGTGGCCAACAACGCCACCGCCGAAGGCCGGGCGAAGAACCGTCGTGTGGTGCTGGTGGTGTCGCGCAATCTCGATGTGCGCCGCAGCCTGACCGGCACCGGAACCGCCCATGCGCAACCGGATGCCGCGTTGAAGCGTGCTGGCACACAAACTGCACCGACCCCGGTCAAGACGCCGGGACGCGAGAGTGCCGTCAATTCTCCGTCGCCCGCATTAATACGCTGAACCATGTCTCGGCCGAGTATCCCGGCCGGGAGGAACGATCCGAATGAGAGTCTGGGCAGTCGCCAATCAAAAGGGTGGTGTTGGTAAAACCACTTCTTCCATCGCTTTAGCCGGGTTGCTGGCAGAGGCGGGCAAGCGCGTGGTCGTGGTCGATCTCGACCCGCACGGCTCGATGACCAGCTATTTCGGTTACGACCCCGACAGCCTGGAACACAGCAACTACGACCTGTTTCTGCACAAGGGCGGCGTGCCGCAAGGTCTGCCGGGCCAACTGCTGCTGTCGACCAGCGATGAGCGCATTTCCCTGTTGCCGTCGAGCACCGCGCTGGCCACCCTCGAGCGCCAATCGCCGGGGCAGAGTGGCCTGGGGCTGGTGATCGCCAAGAGTCTGGCGCAGCTGTGGCAGGACTTCGATTACGCAATCATCGACAGCCCGCCGTTGCTCGGCGTGCTGATGGTCAACGCCCTGGCCGCCAGTCAGCAACTGGTGATCCCGGTGCAGACCGAGCACCTGGCCGTCAAAGGCCTGGAGCGCATGGTCAACACCCTGGCGATGATCAACCGCTCACGCAAACAGGCGCTGCCGTTCAGTATCGTGCCGACCCTGTTCGACCGCCGTACCCAGGCGTCGATGGGCACCTTGCGCGTACTGCGCGACAAATTCCCCGACGAGATCTGGCAGGGTTACATCCCGGTCGATACCCGTCTGCGCGACGCCAGTCGTGCCGGTGTCACGCCTTCGCAGTTCGACGGCAAGAGCCGTGGCGTGCTGGCTTACCGCGCGCTGCTCAAGCATCTGCTGGCGCAGCAACTCGTTCCGCAGGTGGCTTGAGCATGAATCGGCCGATCAAGCTGACGTCCAAGCCGCAACTGGCGCTGCAGTCCTATCTGGACGGCTTGCTGCAGGAAGTGACGGACGAGGTCGAGCAACCAGTCGTGGCGCCGGTCGAGGTGGTCGAGACCGCTGCGGCGCTGGATGAATTCCAGGCCGCCGTGCTTGAAGAACAGGCCCGGGATGCGCAAAAAGCCGCCCGGCCGATCGTCCCGGTTGCAGCGCCTGCCGCTGTGGTGACCAAAGCGCCCGCGACCCTGATCAAAGAGCCTGAGCCGGTGCGCGTGGTCTCGCCCCTGGCACCGCTGCTGCAAACTCAACTTCTGCAATCACCTCCGGCTCCAGCAGTACCAGAGCCCGAGCCTGAAGTGCCTGCGCCAGCCCCGGTCGAACCGACCCTGGTTGCGCCGCTGGTGGAAGTGCATCTGCCACCCAGTAACACGCCGCCACCGGTAGAGACTGATGGCCGTCCGGCCTGGGCTTCGGAAGCGTTCGAATGCCTGTTGTTCGACGTGGCCGGGCTGACGCTGGCGGTGCCGCTGGTGTGTCTGGGCTCGATCTATTCGCTGGCCGGCCATGAGCTGACGCCGCTGTTCGGTCAGCCGGAATGGTTCCTCGGGATTCTGCCGAGTCAGGCCGGCAACCTGAAGGTGCTGGACACCGCACGCTGGGTCATGCCGGATCGCTATCGCGACGATTTCCGTCAGGGCCTGCAATACGTGATTTCGGTGCAGGGTTACGAGTGGGGCCTGGCGGTGCATCAGGTCAGTCGCTCGTTGCGCCTGGACCCGAATGAAATCAAATGGAGAAGTCACCGGGGTCAGCGGCCATGGCTCGCCGGCACGGTGATTGAACACATGTGCGCCTTGCTCGATGTTTCCGCACTGGCCGAGTTGATCGCCAGCGGTGGGGCAAAGCACATGTCCGGCAGTAAGCCGAACCACAAACCGACATAAAGACAGTACCGGCATTTAAATGCCGGCGAACGAAACACACACCGCCAGGCGCGGTTTTTCGAGGGGCTAGGGTATGAACGACAAGGCTACGGCGGCAAAGGGTTCCGAAGATCCGATCCTGCAATGGGTGACCTTCAAGCTGGACAACGAAACCTACGGCATCAACGTGATGCGCGTTCAGGAAGTCCTGCGTTACACCGAGATCGCTCCGGTGCCGGGTGCGCCAAGCTACGTGCTGGGCATCATCAACCTGCGCGGCAACGTGGTGACCGTGATCGACACCCGTCAGCGCTTCGGCCTGATGAGCGGTGAGATCAGCGACAACACCCGTATCGTCATCATCGAAGCCGACAAGCAGGTCGTGGGCATCATGGTCGACAGCGTGGCGGAAGTGGTTTACCTGCGTCAGTCGGAAATCGAGACTGCACCGAACGTCGGTAACGAAGAGTCGGCCAAGTTCATTCAGGGCGTGTGCAACAAGAACAACGAGTTGCTGATCCTGGTCGAGCTGGACAAGATGATGAGCGAAGAAGAGTGGTCGGAACTGGAGAACATCTGATTGATTCTCGAGGTAGCGGTCATTGTCCTGTTCCTGTTCTGGGCAGGCACGCTGGCGATGTTTCTGGCGTACATCAAGGCGCAGCGGGTGATCGCTGCGCAACAGGCCCAGGGCGATGCGCTGCGTGATCAGCGCATCAGGGACCTGGCCAAACGTGTCGACGATTACCAGAACGGCAACGTGCGCATGGGCGAAGCCCTGCACGAGCTGCGCGCGGTAGTCAGTCCGATTCCGGACAAGCTTTCCCAGCTCGAACAGCGCGATCCTTCCAGCCTGTCATTCGCCCAGGCGGCGAAACTGGTGGGAATGGGCGCGAGTGTCGATGAGCTGACCCAGTCCTGCGGGTTGACCCAGGCTGAGGCGGAGTTGATGCGCAAGCTGCACAAGAACTGATATTTGCGATCTGGATCGTTCCCACGCTCTGCGTGGGAATGCATCTTGGAACGCTCCGCGTTCCGCGTGTGAAGGGTGACGCAGAGCGTCACGGGCGGGTGTTCCCACGCAGAGCGTGGGAACAATCAGCGAAAAAAATCGCAGTCATCGATGACTGCGATTTTTTTTGCCTTCAGTAATCGTCGCCGCGTTCGGTGATGTCCTTCTCGACCATCGGTGCATTCGGGTCCTGTCCCGCCGGGAACTTGCCCTTGAGATTCCAGGCAAACGCGATGATCTCGGCGATCGTGCGGTACAGCTCTTCGGGGATGCTGTCGCCCAGTTCCATTCGCGCCAGCAACTTCACCAGCTCGGCGTTTTCGTAGATCGGCACTTCACAGTCGCGGGCGATGCGCAGGATTTCTTCGGCCAGTTCTTCGTCGCCCTTGGCGGTGAGGGTCGGGGCGTGGCTGCCGTCGTATTTGAGGGCGATGGCCTGGCGTGGAGCGGTGGTGTCATTCATGCGGTTTCGTCGACCCAGCGGTGTTCGAGGCGGGTTTGGATGCCTTGCGGCGGGGTGCCGAGGTGGCAGTCGAGGTCGCCGACGTTCAGCCCGGAATCCAGCAGACGCTGGCGCAGTGCGCTCAGGTTGTTTTCGATCAGGCTCGCGGTGTACGGCCGCTCGGCCCACAACTGGCTGGACAGGCTGCCGCTGATCAATTGCGCCTGAATCTGCATCGGCCCCAGCGGTTCCATGTCGAACGCCAGATCGACGCGCCACAGTTGCTGCTTCGGTTCGCGCTCATCGCGGCGCTGCTCGTTGGCTTCCTGTTTCTCCGGTGCTTCTTCGCGCTGGAACTTGACCTGCAACGGCACGATGTCCTGCAGGTTGCGCATCGGGATTTCCAGTTGCCAGGTGCTGAGCAGGCGGCCGTCGTCGGTCACGCCGGTCTGTTCCAGACTCGACAGCTGATGACTTTGCAGGCGCGACACGGCAGCTGCGGCCAGGCGCAGCAAATGTTCCAGATCGCCTTCGCCTTCCAGACTTTGCAGCAGCCGGTCGGGCAGCGGGAAACTGCTCGGCACCGGTTTCGCGCTGACCTGACCGAGCATGCCGAGGGCGTTGCGCACGAAACTCGGTAGCGCCTGGGCCAGCGTGTTGGCGGCGATGATCGCATTCAGATTGGTATTGCCGGGCAAGCCGGGGGTGAGTTGGGCGATCAGCTTGAGCAGATCGGCTTTCATGTCCGGGGCCAGCGTCGGGGTCTGCCCGGTCAGCAGTTTGGTTTCGAGGAACACGCCGCTGTTGGCCAGCGCCTGGGCCAGACCTTTCGGCGTGCTCAGTTGCTGCACGTCCGGCAGATTGGCGAGCAGTTTGTCTACGGCGGCGCGCAAGTCCTGGGAGGTCTGGTCGGTGGCGGGGGGCAGGCTCTGGAGCATTTTCAGCAAGCCATCGAGCGAACCCTGACGGCTTTGCTGACTGACCAGTTGCTGGCTGACCGCCAGTTGTTCCTGGCGATTGCTCAGCGGCAGGAACTTCAGGGTCTGCGAGTCCTGCACCAGTGCCGACAGCAGGGTGCCGATGCGCAACGGTTGCGGGCTGTCGATGCTCAGGGTGCTGCCGCTCAACGCGGTGTTGAGCAGGCTGACCATCGAGCGGTACACCGTCGGTTGCCCCGGCACCTGCGGCAAGACCTGAGCCGTCAGTACCTTGCCTTGCAGCAGCGTGCCGACCGGCAGTTGCGCGGTGTCGATGCGGGTTAGGGTGGCGACGCTGCTGGCGATGGCCTGTTGCACGGTGATCGCCAGATTGCCCGCCGACGGCTGGGTGATCGCCAGACTGGTGCCCTGAGGCAGCGGCAGATTGCTGGTCGCCTGCACGGTGGTCTGACGGCCGCTGTCCAGCGTCACCTTGAGCAGCAACTCAAAGGTCTGATCCGCCTGCTTGAGCGACAACACCTCGGCTTTTGCGCTCTGGCCGGCGGCAATCAGCCCGTCGACCGGCGTCAGCAACTTCAGCAGCTCACCCACCTGCGGGCGAACGGTCGCCGGGGTGGTGGGCGGGAGCGGGAGGATGTTCATTTCGCCTGTCATACGCGGACACAACCTGAGGAAAATGCACTCGGGAGAGCGGGGGACGCCATGTATAATGCCGCCCGTCCTTCCATTCGTTCAAAAAACATAGCAATTGTTTGACGCAGCTCTCTGGATTGAGCCGTCATTGCATTTATGCTGCAACTCTTTAACGGCCGCGCCAGAGCCGACTTGAACCGTATAAGGCCCGTGATCCCTTGACCAGTCCTGTCCTGCAAACCGTCGCCCTCGCGTGTGAACGTGATCTCAGACTGCTCTTCGACAATCTCGAATTGAGACTGGCCAGTGGCGATATGGTGCAGATCAGCGGCCCCAACGGCAGCGGCAAGACCAGTTTGCTGCGTTTGCTGGCCGGTCTGATGCAGCCGACCGATGGCCAGGTATTGCTCAACGGCAAGCCACTGGGCGAGCAACGCAGCGAGCTGGCGCGCAACCTGCTGTGGATCGGCCATGCTGCCGGGATCAAGGACTTGCTTACGCCGGAAGAAAACCTCGCCTGGCTCTGCGCCCTGCATCAACCCGCCGAACGCGACGCGATCTGGCAGGCCCTGGCGGCGGTTGGATTGCGCGGTTTCGAGGATGTTCCCTGCCACAGTCTGTCCGCTGGTCAACAGCGCCGCGTGGCGCTGGCGCGGTTGTATCTCGATAGCCCGCCGTTGTGGATTCTCGACGAACCGTTCACCGCGCTGGACAAGCAGGGCGTGGCACAGCTTGAAGAACACCTGGCCGGGCACTGCGAACGGGGCGGTCTGGTGGTGCTCACCACCCACCACACGCTGAGCCGGATGCCGGCCGGTTATCGCGACATCGATCTGGGGAATTGGGCGGTATGAGTGTGTTCGGCCTGCTGGTTGCCCGTGAATCCCGACTGCTGTTCCGCCGCCCGGCGGAGCTGGCCAATCCGCTGATTTTCTTCGCCATCGTCATCGCGCTGTTCCCGCTGGCCGTCGGACCGGAAACTCAAGTATTGCAAAACTTGTCCCCGGGGTTAGTCTGGGTGGCGGCACTGTTGTCGGTCCTGCTCTCGCTGGACGGGCTTTTCCGCAGTGATTTCGAAGATGGCTCCCTTGAACAGTGGGTCCTTTCGCCGCACCCCCTGCCACTTCTGGTATTGGCCAAGGTGCTGGCACACTGGCTTTTTTCCGGGCTGGCACTGGTTTTGCTCTCGCCGTTACTGGCGTTGATGCTCGGGTTGCCGGCTGCGTGTCTGCCGGTATTGCTGCTTTCGTTGTTGCTGGGAACACCGGTGCTGAGCTTGCTCGGCGCGGTGGGCGCGGCGCTGACGGTCGGTCTGAAACGCGGTGGCCTGTTGCTGGCGCTGCTGATTCTGCCGTTGTACATCCCGGTGTTGATCCTCGGCAGTGGCGCCTTGCAGGCGGCGTTGCAGGGCATGCCGGCGCTTGGTTATCTGTTGTGGCTTGGTAGCCTGACCGCCCTGGCAATCACCCTGACACCTTTTGCAATAGCGGCTGGCCTGAAGATCAGCGTCGGCGAATAATGAGGTCTGGTTAAAAATTAACCAGCAAAGACCCTGAGACTGCTCACACCGATGAGCGGCACCCGTGATGGAAACAGTATGAACTGGACCTGGTTTCACAAGCTCGGCTCGCCCAAGTGGTTCTACGGCATCAGCAGCAAGTTGCTGCCGTGGTTGAGCATCGCAGCGTTGTTGCTGATCTCCATTGGCGTCATCTGGGGCCTGGCTTTCGCGCCGCCGGACTATCAGCAAGGCAACAGCTTTCGCATCATCTATATCCACGTACCCGCCGCGATGCTCGCTCAGTCGATCTACGTGATGCTGGCGGTGTGCGGGGTGGTCGGGCTGGTGTGGAAGATGAAACTGGCCGACGTCGCCCTGCAATGCGCCGCACCGATCGGCGCGTGGATGACCGCCGTGGCGCTGGTCACCGGGGCGATCTGGGGCAAGCCGACCTGGGGTTCGTGGTGGGTCTGGGACGCGCGGCTGACTTCGATGCTGATTCTGCTGTTCCTGTACTTCGGCGTGATCGCCCTGGGCAACGCCATCAGCAATCGCGACAGCGCCGCCAAGGCCTGCGCGGTGCTGGCCATCGTCGGTGTGATCAACATCCCGATCATCAAATACTCGGTGGAGTGGTGGAACACCCTGCATCAGGGCGCGACCTTCACCCTCACCGAAAAACCGGCGATGCCCGTCGAGATGTGGCTGCCGCTGCTGCTGACGGTGCTGGGTTTCTACTGTTTCTTCGGCGCCGTGCTGTTATTGCGCATGCGTCTTGAAGTGCTCAAGCGCGAAGCCCGCGCCAGTTGGGTGAAAGAAGAAGTGCAGAACTGTCTGGAGGCCGCTCGATGAGTTTCGCGTCATTCGGCGACTTCCTCGCCATGGGCCCTCACGGCCTGTATGTCTGGTCGGCCTACGGCTTCTGTCTGGCGGTACTGATCCTCAACGTGGCGGCGCCGATCGCGGCCCGCAAGCGTTATCTGCAACAAGAGGCGCGTCGTCTGCGCCGGGAGAACGGCAAGTGAATCCGCTGCGTAAAAAGCGTCTGATCATCATCCTGGCAATTCTGGTCGGGGTCGGCGCTGCCGTCGGCCTGGCCTTGAGCGCCCTGCAGCAGAACATCAACCTGTTCTACACCCCGACCCAGATCGCCAACGGCGAAGCGCCGCAGGACACTCGCATCCGCGCCGGCGGCATGGTCGAGAAGGGCTCGCTGCAACGCTCCACGGATTCGCTGGACGTCAAATTCGTGGTCACCGACTTCAACAAGTCCGTGACCATCACCTACCGTGGAATCCTGCCGGATCTGTTCCGCGAAGGGCAGGGCATCGTCGCACTGGGCAAGCTCAACGCCGATGGCGTGGTGGTCGCCGATGAAGTGCTGGCCAAGCACGACGAGAAATACATGCCGCCGGAAGTGACCAAGGCCCTGAAGGACAGCGGTCAATCCGCGCCAACCCCTGCGAAGGAGGGTTGATCGATGACATCCAGCATTTTCATTCCTGAGTTGGGCCATCTGGCCATGATCCTGGCGCTGTGTTTCGCGCTGGTGCAGGCGGTGGTGCCGTTGCTCGGTGCCTGGCGCGGTGATCGTCTGTGGATGGGCCTCGCTCAACCGGCGGCGTGGGGGCAGTTCGCGTTCCTGCTGTTCGCCTTCGGTTGCCTGACCTACGCCTTCATGACCGACGATTTCTCCGTGGCTTACGTCGCGATGAACTCCAACAGCGCGCTGCCGTGGTACTACAAGTTCAGCGCGGTGTGGGGCGCCCACGAAGGGTCGCTGCTGCTGTGGGCGCTGATCCTCGGCGGCTGGACCTTCGCGGTGTCGGTGTTCTCGCGGCAGTTGCCGCAAGTCATGCTCGCTCGCGTGCTGGCGGTGATGGGCATGATCAGCACCGGTTTTCTGCTGTTCCTGATTCTGACCTCAAACCCGTTTTCGCGGATCCTGCCGCAGATCCCGGCCGACGGTCGTGACCTCAATCCGTTGCTGCAGGACATCGGCCTGATCGTTCATCCGCCGATGCTCTACATGGGTTACGTCGGTTTCTCCGTGGCCTTCGCGTTTGCCATTGCCGCATTGCTCGGCGGTCGTCTCGATGCCGCGTGGGCACGCTGGTCGCGTCCGTGGACCATCGTCGCCTGGGCCTTCCTCGGCATCGGCATCACCCTCGGTTCGTGGTGGGCTTACTACGAACTCGGCTGGGGCGGCTGGTGGTTCTGGGACCCGGTGGAAAACGCATCGTTCATGCCATGGCTGGTGGGCACGGCGCTGATTCACTCGCTGGCGGTCACCGAGAAACGTGGCGTGTTCAAGAGCTGGACGGTGTTGCTGGCGATTGCCGCATTCTCCCTGAGCCTGCTCGGGACGTTCCTCGTACGTTCCGGCGTGCTGACCTCGGTGCACGCGTTTGCCTCCGATCCTGAGCGCGGCGTGTTCATCCTGATCTTCCTGCTGTTTGTGGTCGGTGGTTCGCTGACCCTGTTTGCGCTGCGGGCGCCAGTGGTCAAGAGTCAGGTCGGCTTCAACCTGTGGTCGCGGGAAACCCTGTTGCTGGGTAACAACCTGGTGCTGGTAGTGGCGGCGTCGATGATCCTGCTTGGCACGCTGTACCCGCTGATTCTCGATGCGATCAGCGGCGCCAAGCTGTCGGTCGGCCCGCCGTACTTCAACGCATTGTTCATTCCGTTGATGGCGCTGTTGATGCTGGTGATGGCCGTCGGTGTGATCGTGCGCTGGAAGGACACCCCGGTGAAATGGCTGGTCAGTATGCTGACTCCGGTGCTGCTGGGCAGCGTGGCGCTGGCGGTGGTGGCCGGTGTCGCTTACGGCGATTTCAACTGGGCGGTGATCGCGACGTTCTTGCTTGCGGCCTGGGTGTTGCTGGCCGGTGTGCGCGACATCTTCGACAAGACCCGCCACAAAGGTCTGATCAAAGGCCTGCCGACCCTGACCCGCAGTTACTGGGGCATGCAGATCGCCCACCTCGGTATCGCCGTCTGTGCGCTGGGCGTGGTGTTGTCGAGCCAGAACAGTGCCGAACGTGACCTGCGCCTGGCGCCGGGCGAGTCGATGGATTTGGCCGGTTATCAGTTCGTGTTTGAAGGCGCCAAGCACTTCGAAGGCCCGAACTTCACCTCCGACAAGGGCACCGTCCGAGTGATCCGCAACGGTCAGGAAATCAGCGTACTGCACCCGGAAAAACGCCTGTACACCGTGCAGAACTCGGTGATGACCGAGGCCGGGATCGACGCCGGTTTCACCCGTGACCTCTACGTCGCCTTGGGTGAACCGCTGGGTGACGGCGCCTGGGCGGTGCGGGTTCACGTCAAACCGTTCGTGCGCTGGATCTGGTTCGGCGGCCTGCTGACCGGTTTCGGTGGTCTGCTGGCGGCGCTGGATCGGCGTTATCGAGTGAAGGTCAAAGCCAAGGTGCGTGAAGCGCTGGGCATGGAAGGAGCCGCTGCATGAGACGTTGGTTGATGCTGGTGCCATTGGCGATTTTCCTGCTGGTGGCCGTATTCCTTTATCGCGGTCTGTACCTGGATCCGGCGGAACTGCCGTCGGCGATGATCGGCAAACCGTTTCCGGAGTTTTCCCTGCCGGCGGTGCAGGGCGACAAGACTCTGACCAAGGCTGACATCCTCGGCAAGCCGGCACTGGTCAACGTCTGGGGCACCTGGTGCATTTCCTGCCGGGTCGAGCACCCGGTGCTGAACAAACTCGCCGAGCGCGGCGTGGTGATCTACGGGATCAACTACAAGGACACCAACGCCGATGCGTTGAAGTGGCTGGCCGAGTTCCACAATCCGTATCAACTCGATATCCGCGACGACGAAGGCTCCCTGGGCCTGAACCTCGGTGTCTACGGCGCACCGGAAACCTTCTTCATCGACGCCAAGGGCATCATCCGCGACAAGTACGTCGGGGTGATCGACGAGCAGGTATGGCGGGAAAAACTGGCGGCCAAGTATCAGGCGCTGGTCGATGAGGCCAAGCCATGAAGCGCTTTTTAGCGGCCATGGTGTTGGGCTTGAGCCTGGCCGGTGTGGCCCACGCCGCCATCGATACCTACGAGTTCGCCAAAGAAGGCGATCGCGAGCGCTTCCGCGAGCTGACCAAGGAATTGCGCTGCCCCAAGTGCCAGAACCAGGACATCGCCGATTCCAACGCGCCGATTGCCGCCGACCTGCGCAAAGAGATTTTCCGCATGCTCGGCGAGGGCAAGGACAATCAGCAGATCATCGACTTCATGGTCGATCGCTACGGTGATTTCGTCCGCTACAAACCGGCGCTCAATGCCAAAACCGCTTTGCTCTGGTTCGGCCCGGCCGGCCTATTGCTGGGTGGGTTCGTGGTGATTGCCGTGATCGTCCGCCGCCGTCGTGGGCAACGCGCCGAGACGCCGCAATCGCTGTCCCCTGAAGAGCGTCAGCGCCTCGACCAACTGTTGGATAAAAACCAAGAATGATTGATTTCTGGCTTGCCGCAGGGCTGTTGCTTCTGGTCGCCCTGAGTTTCCTGCTGATCCCCGTCCTGCGCGAACGTCGCGCCCAGCGTGAAGAGGATCGAACCGCTCTCAACGTCGCCCTGTATCAGGAACGCGTCGCCGAACTGCAATCGCAGCAGGCCGAAGGCGTGCTCGACGCCGCGCAAATGGACAGCGGCCGCGCCGAAGCCGCCCGTGAATTGCTGGCCGACACCGAAGGCGTGGCGCCGGCGCGGGTTTCGCGTTTGGGCAAGCCTTTGCCATTGCTGGCAGCGGTGCTGGTGCCGGTGTTGGGCCTCGGTCTGTACCTGCACTTTGGCGCGAGCGACAAGGTCGAACTGACCCGCGAGTTCGCCCAGGCGCCACAGTCGATGGAAGAGATGACCCAACGTCTGGAGCGCGCAGTCGCAGCACAACCGGATTCGGCTGAAGGCGTGTACTTCCTCGGTCGCACTTACATGGCTCAGGATCGCCCGGCGGACGCGGCGAAGATGTTCGAACGCGCGGTCAATCTCGCCGGTCGTCAGCCGGAACTGCTCGGCCAGTGGGCGCAGGCCCAATATTTCGCCGACAACAAGAAATGGTCGGACAAGGTTCAGGCCTTGACCGATGAAGCGCTGAAAGCCGATCCGAAAGAAGTCACCAGTCTCGGCCTGCTGGGCATCGCCGCGTTCGAAGGCGAGCGCTATCAGGAAGCCATCGACTACTGGAACCGTCTGCTGGCGCAACTGCCGCCGCAGGACAAATCCCGTGAGGCCCTGCAGGGCGGCATCACCCGCGCCACCGAGAAACTGCAGGCCAGCGGCGGTAAGGTCGCCCAGGCGCCGGCGGCGAAAGCGGCGGCGTTGTTGAAAGTGCGTGTGGATCTGGCCAGCGAGCTCAAAGCCAAGGTGCAACCGGGCGACAGCGTGTTCATTTTTGCCCGCGCCACCTCGGGCCCACCGGCGCCGCTGGCGGCCAAGCGTCTGACCGTCGCCGACCTGCCGGTGACCGTCGAACTGGGCGATGCCGACGCAATGATGCCGCAATTGAAACTGTCGAACTTCCCCGAAGTCCAACTGGTTGCGCGCATCTCCCGTGCCGGTCAGCCGACCGCCGGTGAGTGGGTCGGTCGCAGCGGGCCTCTGCCCAGCAGCACCACCGCGCCGCAGACACTGACCATCGACAGCCCGGACAAATAGCCGGACACAACAGGAAAGCACCGCCATGAACGCCATCGCCCGAATCACAGTCCTCACACTGGCCCTGGGCTTGAGCGCATGTGCGGTGCAACGACCGGAGCCGACCACACGGCTGCCGCCGATCCCGCCGTCACAACCCGGCCCGACCCCGTCAACCACCCCGACGCCGAGCAAACCGGGCATCCCGGCCAAACCCGCCAAACCCGTCCCGCGCACCTCCGCCAGCTTCGCACCGCCCCCGGGCGGCAACAGCCACTGGGACCAGAAACTGGGCGTGTACGTACTCGACGACCAGACCAACACCTTCTACCGCCAGCGCACCTACTACCGCTGGAACAACGGCTGGAGCCGCTCGATCAGCCCCAACGGCCCTTGGGAAGAAACCAACATCCACGGCGTACCGGCGGGACTGGGCAAGCAGTTCGGGGAGTAATGAAAAACGGCGATCTCAGGATCGCCGTTTTGCTGTCTGGGGTGATGAGCAATGCCTCACTCGTATCCTGTCCTTAACGCCTGAGCTTGCTTTGCGAGAAGCGCCAATGCCAGCTCGCTGGGGCAGTGCATCAATCACATGCTGCAAAACAACCGAACGTCGTGCTGCGAATTTCTGTGCTTGAGTAAAGATAACTCTAGGGTTACTTTTGTTAAGCCGAAGCAAGGAGGCGGTTGGTGCAGAGCAGGTTATTGATCAAGGAGCTGGAGGAGGCAGGCTGGACGCTGGACCGGATAACCGGCAGCCACCACATCTTCACGCACCGTTACAACCCACACACGATTCCCGTCCCGCATCCGAAAAAGGATTTGCCGGTCGGGACGGTCAAGAGCATCAGGAGGCGTGCCGGGTTGTACGACCCGCCAGCCAGTTACAGAGGAGATCCGTAATGCAATACCCAATCTGCATCGAATGGGGTGACGAGAACACCGCCATCGGGATTCAGATCCCCGATATTCCCGGCGCGGTAACGGCCGGGGATACGTTTGAGGGTGCCTACAACGCAGCCGTCGAGATTGCCCACATCATGCTGCAGGAAATCGCGGCGGATGGTGATTCGATTCCGATGCCGACCTCGGCGGCGACCCATCGCAACAATCCGGAATTTGCCGACATGGGCTGGGGCATGCTGGAGCTGGACATCTCGCCGTACATGGGCAAGACCGAAAAGGTCAATGTGACGTTGCCGGGCTATGTCATCCAGCGCATTGACCGCTATGTGCGTGAACACAATGTCAAAAGCCGCTCCTCTTTTCTGGCGGATGCCGCCATGGAAAAACTGGTCCGGCATTGAACCTCGAGCCCTGTCGGATCAGCGATCCAACAGGGCTTTTCAGGTTCTAGGCCGTTGCCAGAACGGTCTTCTGCGAAGCACTCAAAAACCGCACCAGCGCCAGCAGCGGGAACGCGCTGCCGACAATCACGATCCACAACCAGCCACCATGCTTGTATACCGCACTGGCCACCGACGAGCCGAAGGCGCCGCCGACGAAGATGCTGGTCATGTACAGCGCATTGAGGCGGCCGCGGCTTTTGGCGTCGAGGGAGTAGACCGCGCGCTGGCCGAGCACCATGTTCATCTGCACGCAGAAATCGAGCACCACGCCGGTCACGGCCAGGCCGATCACGCTGTAGGCCGGGTGGATGAAGGCGGGCAGGAAACTCAGACTGGCGAACAGCATGGCCAGCAGCGAGGCTATGCGGGTGTGGCCGGCGTCGGCCAGGCGTCCGCTGATCGGCGCGGCGATGGCACCGATGGCGCCGACCAGGGCGAAGATCGCGATTTCACTCTGGGACAGGCCATGGTTGCGCGCCAGTTCCAGCGGCACGGCGGTCCAGAACAGGCTGAAGGTGGCGAACATGCAGGCCTGATAAAACGCTCGCTGACGCAGCACCGGTTGTTTGCGCAGCAGCGTCCACAACGATCCGAGTAACTGGCCGTAGGAGGCGCTGTGATCCGGCTGGCGTTTGGGCACAGTCAGCGCCAAAACCACGCTGATCGCTACCATCAAGCCTGCCGCGATCATGAACATCGCCCGCCAGCCGAGGTGGTCGGCGACCACGCTCGACACTGGACGCGCCAGCAGAATCCCCAGCAGCAGACCGCCCATGATCCCGCCGACCACCCGGCCACGGGATTCTTCCGGCGCCAGATGCGCCGCCAATGGAATCAGCACCTGCACCGACACCGAGCTGAAGCCCACCAGCAACGAAATCAGCAGGAACACATTCGGTTGATCGGTAAACGCCGCACCCAGCAGGCTGGCAATTGCCACCACGGTGGTGATGATCATCAACCGGCGGTTTTCCAGCAGGTCCGCCAGCGGCACCAGAAAGAACAGGCCCAGCGCATAGCCGATCTGGGTCAGCGACACGATGAAACTGGCCATGGTGTCGCTCAGGCCGATGTCCGGCGCGATCAGGCCGATGATCGGCTGGGCGTAGTAGATGTTGGCAACGATGGCGCCGCAGCAGAAAGCGAACAGCAGCACCATGCCTCGGGTCATTGCGTGAGTTGTGGCGGTCATAGGGTTTCTCGATCCAGCGAAAAGGAATGCGGTGAGGCTAAGGGACGGGCCGAGCCGGCAGTAGAGGCTTCTGATCGATATCAGTTATTCCGTTGCGGAATGGGTGGCGCCGAACAACCCATTGTTCATCGGCGAACCTTGCGTCCGACCGTTGTGCGTCGATGATACATTCACTTACATCTTGTCCGATAGCGTGCTTATGTTGTGACCGAGTTTCAGCATTCATCAACGGAGGATTGCGATGTTTCGTCAGTTGCTTCGCCACACCACAACGATTGCCCTGATCAGTCTGCTCGGCGCCACGGCCGTGCAGGCCGCCGAAGCGCCCGGCATGCGCATGGGCGTGCGCGGCGAAATCACCGGGGTCGGTCCAGACTCGCTCAAGATTCACGTCAACACGGGTGAAAACGTGGTGGTCCAGTTGACCCCGGACACCAAGGTCCGCGCGGTTACCCTGGCCAATATCGAAGACATCAAGCCCGGCAGCTACATCGGTTCGGCCGCCATTCCCCAAGAGGATGGCACGCTCAAGGCGCTGGAGGTTCATGTCTTCCCACCGGAGCTGGCCGGCAGCGGCGACGGTCATCGGCCGTTCGACCTGGCCAAGGGCAGCAGCATGACCAACGGCAGCGTCGGCGATCTGGTGGTCAGCAACGGCCGGGTCCTGACCGTCAACTACAAGGGCGGTCAGCAGAAGATCCTGGTGCCGGAGGACGTGCCGATCGTCAACCTGACGCCGGGCGATCGCAGCCTGCTCAAGGTCGGGGTGAAGATCGTCACTTTCGTGACCCAGAGCGCGGACGGCACGCTGACCGCGCAATCGATCTCGGCGGGAAAGGATGGCGTGAAGCCACCCATGTAGCCGGCCACAAAAAAGGCGACCTCTTCAGGTCGCCTTCTTCATGTCAGCTCACGCCTTACTGGCCGTTGTAGATCTGGTCGAAGATCCCGCCATCGTTGAAGTGGGTCTTCTGCACAGTACGCCAGTCGCCGAAGGTCTTCTCGACCGACAGGAAGTCGACTTTCGGGAAACGGTCGGTGTACTTGGCCAGCACCGCCGGGTCACGTGGACGCAGGTAGTTGGCGGCCGCGATTTCCTGGCCTTCCGGTGACCACAGGAACTTCAGGTATTCCTCGGCAGCGGCGCGGGAGCCTTTCTTCTCGACCACTTTGTCGACCACCGACACCGGCGGCTCGGCTTCAGCGGAGACGCTCGGGTAGATGACTTCGAACTGGTCGCGGCCGAACTCGCGGGCAATCATTTCGGCTTCGTTTTCGAAGGTCACCAGCACGTCGCCGATCTGGTTGGTCATGAACGTGGTAGTCGCGGCGCGGCCACCGGTATCCAGCACCGGCGCCTGCTTGAACAGCTTGCCGACGAAGTCTTTGGCCTTGTTCTCGTCGCCGCCGTTTTTCAGCACGTAGCCCCAGGCCGACAGGTAGGTGTAGCGGCCGTTACCCGAGGTTTTCGGGTTCGGCACGATAACCTGCACGCCGTCCTTGAGCAGGTCCGGCCAGTCTTTCAGGGCTTTCGGGTTGCCCTTGCGCACGATAAACACCGTGGCCGAGGTGAACGGCGCGCTGTTGTTCGGCAGACGGGTGACCCAGTCCTTCGGCACCAGTTGGCCGTTGTCGGCCAGGGCGTTGATGTCGGTGGCCATGTTCATGGTGATAACGTCAGCCGGCAGGCCGTCGATCACCGAGCGCGCCTGTTTGCTCGAACCGCCGAAAGACATCTGCACCGTGATGTTTTCGTTGTGTTCGGCCTGCCAGTGTTTCTGGAACGCAGTGTTGTAGTCCTTGTAGAAATCGCGCATCACGTCGTAGGACACGTTGAGCAGGGTCGGTGCGGCCTGAGCCACGCTGCCGAAGGCAAGACCAGCGGCGAGAAGTGAGGCGCCAAAGAGTTTTTTCACTGCGCATTCCTTGTTCTGTGGGGGTGTTTTTTTACAAAGATGAGGCCATTTGCCAGCGACTATAGCGGGGCGCGCATAGTCGTTTAAAGATTAAAAAGAACTTTGCTTATTCCATTTTCTTGAATAACGGGTTGCCGCATCGCGAACAGAAGGCGGCGCTGCTTTCATGGCTCTTTTTCTGGCAAACCGGGCAGTCGTGTTGCAACTGTTCACCACGCATCGCATTGGCCAGTTCGGCGGTGAAGATCCCGGTGGGCACGGCTATGATCGAGTAACCAGTGATCATCACCAGCGACGAAATCACCTGGCCCAACGGAGTCTTCGGCACGATGTCGCCGAAGCCGACGGTGGTCAGGGTCACGATAGCCCAATAGATACCCTTGGGAATGCTGGTGAAGCCGTGTTCCGGGCCTTCGATCACGTACATCAACGTACCGAACACCGTTACGAGAGTGCAGACGCTCACCAGAAACACCACGATCTTCTGCTTGCTGCCACGCAGCGCCGACATCAGGTAGTTGGCTTGCTTGAGGTACGGACTGAGTTTGAGGACGCGGAAAATTCGCAGCATCCGGATGATCCGGATAATCAACAGGTACTGCGCATCGCTGTAGTACAGCGCGAGGATGCCCGGCACGATCGCCAGCAGATCCACCAATCCGTAAAAACTGAAGGCGTAGCGCAGCGGTTTAGGCGAGCAGTACAGGCGCAGGATGTACTCGCCGGCAAAGATGATGGTGAACCCCCACTCGATATACGCCAGCACATCGGCGTAATTGCGGTGAACGCTGTCGATGCTGTCGAGCATCACGATCACCAGGCTGGCCAGAATGATCAGCAGCAGAATGCCGTCGAAACGTCGCCCGGCGGGGGTGTCGCTCTGGAAAATCATGACGTAAAGCTGTTCACGCCAGTGCTTGTTACTGTCCATGGATCACGCCTGAATCAAAGATCAGCGCAGCCTAGGTTGATTCTCCCCGTGAGCGCAAGGCGCGCCGCTGATCTGCGGTTGCTGCGTCAGGCGAATGCCGGTGCGCAGCAGCCAGCAGGCAAGAATGAACGGTGCCGTGAGAGTCGCCAGACCCAGGGCACTGAACAGCGGCGTCAGCAGCAGCGCCAGGCCGATGCCGAACAGCGGCAGCCACGGTTGTTGGCGCTGGGCGCTGAAGGCGAGGGCGGCAAGTACCGCGTTGTAGCCACCCAGACCGAGCAACGCGACCTGACTGTCGTGGTGCAACAGGCTGGAACCCAGGCCAATCGCCGAAGCCAGCAGCGCCCAGGCAAAGGCCCGGCGATCGGCGATCAGCAAACCGGCGGCGATCAAACCACCGGCCAACGGGTGGTCGAGGAACATCACCTGACCGAAGCCTTTCAGGGCGGCACCGAGCAGGTTCACGGTGTTCAGTTCAAGCACCGGTGCGGCGGACAAAGGCTCGGCGAAACACAGGAACACCCAGCTCAGCAGCACGAACGGCGCGGTGTAGGCGGGCAGGTACTCGGTGAGGCGTGCGCGTTTGAGCCACTGCTGCGTGATCATCGCGCTCAGCCCACCGGCCGCCAGAATCAGCGGCGGCAGCATCGGCGACCAGGGGAAATACAGGCTCAGCAACAGGCCGACCAGCACGCCGTTGTAGCTGAACAGTCCGGCCTGACGATCCGCCTTGGCGTAGTTGCGCCGTTGCGCGGTGAGCAATCCGGCGACCGCGCCGAGCAGCGCGCCGGCAAACAGCACCGGCGCGGTGAATAAAATGGCCAGAAGGCACAGCAGGCCACACAGCGGATGGCGCTGGAGGAAGATTTGACTGAAGCCGTTGAGCAAAGCCTCGGCCCAGTCGGGGCAGTGGGTGTTGAAATGATTGGCAGGCATGGCAGGTCATTCGGTACTGATCGTTCCCACGTCGAGGCGTCGAACCGTCTGCGTGGGAATGCCTCAAAGGACGCTATGAGTCTGCTCTTGGGACGCAGAGCGTCCCGGGCCGCATTTCCACGCGGAGCGTGGGAACGATCTTGGTCAGTGGTTAAATCAATGTTTCGATCCGCAGCGAATTAGTCGACCCCGGCTGCCCGAACGGCACCCCCGCGGTGATCAGCAACGTATCGCCACGCTCGGCCATTCCTTGCGCCTGAGCGATTTCCAGCGCGGTCGAGCACACCTCGTCCACCTGACGCAGGCGATCATTGACCACCGAGTGAATGCCCCACGCCACGCTCAACCGGCGGGCGGTCTGCAGGTTCGGCGTCAGGTTGAGGATCGGCGCTTTCGGCCGCTCCCGCGCCGCACGCAGACTCGATGCCCCGGACTCGCTGTAGTTGACCAGCACCGCCACCGGCAGCACGTTGCTGATCCGGCGGATCGCGCAGCTGATCGCATCGGACACGGTCGCTTCGGCTTTCGGCCGGCTGACGTCGAGTTGGGTCTGGTAGTCCGGACCGTTCTCCACCTGGCGGATGATCTTGCTCATCATCTGCACGGCTTCCAGCGGGTATTCGCCGGACGCGGTTTCCGCCGACAGCATCACCGCATCGGCACCTTCGGCCACGGCGTTGGCCACGTCGGTGACTTCGGCGCGGGTCGGCGCCGGGGAGAAGCGCATCGACTCGAGCATCTGCGTCGCCACCACCACCGGTTTGCCGAGCTGGCGGCAGGTGGTGATGATGTTTTTCTGGATCTGCGGCACGCTTTCGGCCGGCACTTCCACGCCCAGGTCACCGCGAGCCACCATGATCGCGTCGCTCAGTTCGGCGATCTCGCGCAGTTGCTCGACCGCCGACGGCTTCTCGATCTTCGCCATCAGGAACGCCTTGTCGCCGATCAGTTCGCGGGCCTCGAGGATGTCTTGCGGACGCTGCACGAACGACAGCGCGACCCAGTCCACACCCAGCTCCAGACCGAAGCTCAGGTCACGACGATCCTTGGTGGTCAGCGGGCTCAGGTCGAGCACCGCTTGCGGCACGTTCACGCCTTTGCGGTCCGACAGTTCGCCGCCGTTGAGCACGGTGGTGTCGATCGCGTCGGAGTATTTGGTGACGACCCGCAGGCGCAGTTTGCCGTCATCAAGCAGCAGATCCATCCCGGCTTCAAGCGCCGCGATGATTTCCGGATGCGGCAGGTTCACCCGGCGTTCGTCGCCCGGTGTCGCATCCAGATCGAGGCGGAACGCCTGACCGCGATGCAACTGAACCTTGCCGTCAGCGAACTTGCCGACCCGCAGTTTCGGCCCTTGCAGGTCCATCAGGATCCCGAGCGGATAGTTGAGCTGGCGCTCGACTTCGCGGATCCACTGATAACGCTTGGCGTGGTCGGCGTGATCGCCGTGGCTGAAGTTGAGGCGGAAGATATTGACCCCGGCCTCGACCAGCTCGCGGATGTCTTCGATGCCGTCGACGGCAGGCCCGAGGGTGGCGAGGATTTTGACCTTTTTATCAGGCGTCATGATTTAGAGCTCTCGAGGATCAGGATGGCGCGGAAGTCGTTGACGTTGGTGCGAGTCGGCTCGGTGACGATCAGCGCATCGAGCGCCTCGAAGTAGCCATAGCCGTTGTTGTTATCCAGCTCGTCGCTGGCGCTCAGGCCCAGGGCGGCGGCGCGGGCGTAGCTGTCCGGGGTCATGATCGCGCCGGCGTTGTCTTCCGAGCCGTCGATGCCGTCGGTGTCACCGGCCAGCGCATAGACGCCGGGTTGGCCCTTGAGGCTGTCGGTGAGGCTGAGGAGGAATTCGGCGTTGCGTCCGCCACGGCCATTGCCGCGCACGGTCACCGTGGTTTCGCCACCGGAGAGAATCACGCACGGCGCCGCCAGCGGCTGGCCGTGATGGATGATCTGGCGCGCGATGCCGGCGTGGACTTTCGCCACTTCACGGGATTCGCCTTCCAGGTCGCCGAGGATCAGCGTGCTGAAACCGGCCTGACGGCATTTCACCGCTGCCGCATCCAGCGATTGCTGAGGGCGGGCGATCAACTGGAAGTGACTGCGGGCCAGGCTCGGATCACCGGGTTTGACGGTTTCCGATTCCGGGCTTTGCAGCCAGCTGCGCACGGAGGCCGGGATCTCGATGCCGTAGCGCTTGATGATCGCCAGCGCTTCGGCGCTGGTGCTCGGGTCGGCCACGGTCGGGCCGGAGGCGATGACCGTGGCAAGGTCGCCCGGCACATCGGAAATCGCATAGGTATAAACAGTCGCCGGCCAGCAGGCTTTGCCCAGGCGTCCGCCCTTGATCGCCGAGAGGTGCTTGCGCACGCAGTTCATCTCGCCGATGGTCGCGCCGGATTTGAGCAGGGCTTTGTTGATCGACTGCTTGTCGGCCAGGGTGATGCCTTCGGCCGGCAGCGCCAGCAGGGCAGAGCCACCGCCGGACAACAGGAAGATCACGCGGTCGTCTTCGGTCAGGTTGCTGACCAGTTCCAGCACGCGCTTGGCCACGGCCAGGCCGGCAGCGTCCGGCACCGGGTGCGCGGCTTCGACCACTTCGATTTTTTCGCACGGGGCGCCGTGACCGTAGCGGGTCACCACAAGACCCGAGACTTCACCTTCCCAGCAGCGCTCGACCACTTGCGCCATGGCAGCGGCAGCCTTGCCGGCGCCGATGACGATCACGCGACCTGTGCGGTCGGCCGGCAAATGAGCTTCGAGGACCTGGTTCGGATGGGCCGCGTCGATGGCTGTGGCAAACAGCTCGCGCAGCAGTTGTTGCGGATCGACCGACATGGCGGGCTCCCGGAATTCTTGTTATTGGGATAGAGCGACAGCGATGCAGCGACGCGATCCTTGTGGGAGCTGGCTTGCCAGCGATTCAGGCGCTGCGGTCTTTCAGACCGAGCGAGTCGATGCCATCGCGGGCAAGCCCGCTCCCACAGGGAGCGGGTCAGGGACGCAACTTACTTCTTGTCGCGAATCGAGAAGTTGGCCATGTGTTCCAGGCCCTTGATCAGCGCCGAGTGGTCCCAGTTGCTGCCACCGATGGCCGCGCAGGTGCTGAACACTTGCTGGGCGTTGGCGGTGTTCGGCAGGTTGATGTTCAGCTCCTTGGCGCCTTGCAGGGCCAGGTTCAGGTCCTTCTGGTGCAGGCTGATGCGGAAGCCCGGATCGAAAGTGCCCTTGATCATGCGCTCGCCGTGCACTTCGAGGATCTTCGAGGAGGCGAAGCCACCCATCAGCGCTTCACGCACCTTGGCCGGATCGGCACCGTTTTTCGAAGCGAACAGCAGGGCTTCGGCCACGGCCTGAATGTTCAGGGCAACGATGATCTGGTTCGCAACCTTGGCGGTCTGACCGTCGCCATTGCCACCGACCAGGGTGATGTTCTTGCCCATGGCCTGGAACAGCGGCAGTGCGCGTTCGAAGGCATCGGCGTCGCCACCGACCATGATGCTCAGGGTCGCGGCCTTGGCGCCGACTTCACCACCGGACACCGGAGCGTCGAGGTACTGCGCGCCTTTCTCGTTGATCTTCGCGGCGAAAGCCTTGGTGGCGGTCGGCGAGATCGAGCTCATGTCGATCACGACTTTGCCTTTGCCGATGCCGGCAGCGACGCCGTCGGCGCGGAACAGCACGTCGTCGACCTGCGGGGTATCCGGCACCATGACGATGATGAATTCGGCTTCTTGAGCCACGTCACGCGGGTTGGCCAGAGCGACGGCGCCAGCGGCGACCAGGTCGGCAGGGGCAGCGTCGTGGTGCGCCGACAGGAACAGGCTGTGACCGGCTTTCTGCAGGTTCGCCGCCATTGGGTGACCCATGATGCCGGTGCCGATGAATCCGATTTTAGCCATGAGAAATTCCTCTTTTTATTCTGATGCTGCAATGCAGTCTGGAGACGCAGCAGATTCATTGTGGGAGCTGGCTTGCCAGCGAGGGCGGTGGGTCAGGCAACATATCTGTTGTGTGTGCCAACGCCATCGCGGGCAAGCCCGCTCCCACAGGCTTTTGTGGTGTTCGTTCAGATCGCGTTGTGGGTCTTCAGCCAGCCGAGGCCCGCTTCCGTGGTGGTCAGCGGTTTGTATTCGCAGCCGACCCAGCCCTGATAACCGATGCGATCGAGGTGTTCGAACAGGAAGCGGTAGTTGATCTCGCCAGTGCCCGGCTCGTTGCGGCCCGGGTTGTCGGCGAGCTGCACATGGTTGATCTCGGCCAGGTGCGATTGCAGGGTGCGGGCCAGATCGCCTTCCATGATTTGCATGTGATAGATGTCGTATTGCAGGAACAGATTGGCGCTGCCGACCTGCTCGCGAATCGACAGGGCCTGTGCCGTGTTGTTCAGGTAGAAGCCCGGGATGTCGCGGGTGTTGATCGCTTCCATCACCAGTTTGATGCCGACGGCTTGCAGCTTGTCGGCGGCGTACTTGAGGTTGGCGACGAAGGTCTTTTCAACAGTGGCATCGTCCACGCCCTGCGGACGGATGCCGGCCAGGCAGTTGACCTGGGTATTGCCCAGCACCTGTGCGTAAGCGATGGCCAGATCAACCCCGGCGCGGAACTCTTCGACCCGGTCCGGCAGGCACGCGATACCGCGCTCGCCCTTGGCCCAGTCACCGGCCGGCAGGTTGAACAGCACTTGGGTCAGACCGTTGGCATCGAGCCTGGCCTTGATTTCGGCAGAGCTGAAATCGTACGGGAACAGATACTCGACACCGCTGAAGCCAGCCTTGGCGGCGGCGTCGAAACGGGCAAGGAAATCCTGTTCGGTGAACAGCATGGACAGGTTGGCTGCGAAACGCGGCATGGTGGTCTCCCGTTCTAGATTCTCGTTCCCACGCTCTGCGTGGGAATGCCTCTATGGACGCTCTGCGTCCGCTTTGGGACGCAGAGCGTCCCCGGCTGCGTTCCCACGCAGACGGTTCGACGCCTCGACGTGGGAACGATCAAGCAAAAGCAATCAATCGAGCAACGAAATCGCGGTAGGCGCATCGTTGCCGACCAGCGCCAGGTCTTCGAATTCGTTGACGGCGTTGATCTCGGTCCCCATGGAGATGTTGGTCACACGCTCCAGAATGATCTCGACGATCACCGGCACCTTGAACTCTTCGATCAGCTCTTCGGCCTTGCGCAGGGCAGGGGCGATGTCAGCCGGTTCGAACACACGCAGTGCCTTGCAGCCCAGGCCTTCGGCGACTGCGACGTGGTCGACACCATAACCGTTGAGTTCCGGCGCGTTCAGGTTATCGAAGGACAGCTGCACGCAGTAGTCCATATCGAACCCGCGCTGGGCCTGACGGATCAGCCCCAGGTACGAGTTGTTCACCACGACGTGGATGTACGGCAGTTTGAACTGAGCGCCGACCGCCAGTTCTTCGATCATGAACTGGAAGTCATAGTCCCCCGACAGGGCCACGACTTTACGGTTCGGATCGGCCTTCACCACGCCCAGCGCTGCCGGAATGGTCCAGCCCAACGGGCCGGCCTGGCCGCAGTTGATCCAGTGACGCGGTTTGTAGACGTGCAGGAACTGCGCGCCGGCAATCTGCGACAGACCGATGGTGCTGACGTAGCAGGTGTCCTTGCCGAACACTTGGTTCATTTCTTCGTAAACGCGCTGCGGTTTGACCGGCACATTGTCGAAGTGGGTCTTGCGTTGCAGGCTGGCTTTGCGCTGCTGGCAATCCTGCAGCCAGGCACTGCGGTTTTTCAGCTTGCCGGCGGCTTGCCATTCACGGGCGACTTCGATGAACACGGTCAGCGCGGCAGCGGCGTCGGAAACGATGCCCAGGTCCGGGGTGAACACGCGGCCGATCTGGGTCGGTTCGATGTCGACGTGAATGAACTTGCGGCCTTCGGTGTAAACGTCGACCGAGCCGGTGTGACGGTTGGCCCAGCGGTTGCCGACGCCCAGCACCACGTCGGACTTGAGCAGGGTGGCGTTGCCGTAACGGTGCGAAGTCTGCAGACCGACCATGCCCACCATCAGCGGGTGATCGTCCGGGATAGTGCCCCAGCCCATCAGGGTCGGAATAACTGGAATGCCGGTCAGCTCGGCGAACTCGACCAGCAGCTCGCTGGCGTCGGCGTTGATGATGCCGCCGCCGGCCACCAGCAATGGACGCTCGGCCTGATCGAGCATCGCCAGGGCTTTTTCGACCTGCACGCGGGTGGCGCTCGGCTTGGCCAGCGGCAGTGGCTGGTAGGCGTCGATGTCGAATTCGATTTCAGCCATCTGCACGTCGAACGGCAGGTCGATCAGCACCGGGCCCGGGCGGCCGGAGCGCATTTCGTAGAAGGCCTTCTGGAAGGCGTAAGGCACCTGGCCCGGCTCCAGAACGGTGGTCGCCCACTTGGTCACCGGCTTGACGATGCTGGTGATGTCGACGGCCTGGAAGTCTTCCTTGTGCATACGGGCGCGGGGTGCTTGCCCGGTGATGCAGAGAATCGGGATCGAGTCCGCGGAGGCGCTGTACAGACCGGTGACCATGTCGGTACCGGCCGGGCCGGAAGTACCGATGCACACGCCGATGTTGCCGGCCTTGGTGCGGGTGTAGCCCTCGGCCATGTGCGAGGCGCCTTCAACGTGGCGAGCGAGGACATGATCGATGCCACCGACTTTCTGCAGGGCGGAGTACAGCGGGTTGATTGCAGCGCCTGGAATGCCAAAAGCGGTATCAACCCCTTCACGGCGCATCACCAGAACGGCGGCTTCGATTGCTCTCATTTTGCTCATGGTTTTGTGCCTCTTTACGTTTTGTAATTGTATACAAGTGGCTTTGCGCAGAGTGTATTCACGGCGGACGGCGCAGGTCAATCCATTTTCTCAAGCGCCTGTTTCATTCGTCGGAAGCCCGTTCTGCTGTGGCTTTTCGTCGCATGAGGCGCTTTTCGAGAATTATTGTATACAAAAAAATAATTCATTGTGTTCTATTTGTTGCATCGGGCTGCGACGCAAGCGCGCAGCAAAAAAACGCAGCCCAACGACTTTCCCAATAACAAAATGAGGACGGCACCATGAGCGCTTTAACCTTGAAAGTCGCAGTCAAGCTGGTCAACGAAGCCATCAGCGCAGGGCGGGCGATCTCCGCCGCACCGCTGACCATTGCAGTACTGGATACCGGCGGCCACCTGGTCACCTTGCAACGCGAAGACGGCGCCAGCCTGCTGCGCCCGAACATCGCCATCGGCAAAGCCTGGGGCGCCATCGCCCTGGGCAAGGGCTCACGCCTGCTGGCGCTGGACGCGCAACAACGCCCGGCGTTCATCGCCGCCCTCAACAGCATGGGGCAGGGCAGCGTCGTGCCGGCACCGGGTGGTGTGTTGATTCGTGATCAGGCGGGGAACGTGCTGGGTGCGATCGGCATCAGCGGCGATCTCTCGGACATCGATGAGCAGGTGGCAATCAAGGCCGTAGAGGCCCTGGACCTGCGCGCCGATGCGGGGGTGGCTGCGTGATGTGCGGCGATTGATCGAAAGTCATCGCTGGCAAGCCAGCTCCCACACATTGTGCGTTGCATTCAAACTCTGCGAACGGCACCAAACCCTGTGGGAGCTGGCTTGCCAGCGATGGCGGTCTTACTGACACATCCAGATAACAGACTGACCCAGTCAAAGGAATCATTGAGGTCTAGCCTTCTGATGAACTCATCAGAAAGGGGCAACGGATTGCCTGATCTTCCTGCTTCGCATCGGCTGCGAACCGGTCGCTATGCCGAGCCGAATCAAATCTATTTACTGACTTCAAACACTCTTGATCGAGAACCGATCTTTGCCGATTTCGCGTTGGGCAGACTGGTTGTTCATCAACTTCGTCGCGCACAGGACCACAGAATGGCGAAATCGTTGGCGTGGGTTGTGATGCCCGATCATTTTCACTGGCTGGTCGAGCTGGAAAATTGCTCTCTCCGCAAACTGATGCGCGAGACCAAATCCCTGATTGCGCGAGAGGTGAATCTGCACAGTGGCAGACATGGGCCGTTATGGCAGCAGGGTTACCATGACCGGGCGTTGAGGCGGGAAGATGACTTGGTGAAAATGGCACGCTATGTAGTGGCCAATCCTTTGCGCGCTGGGCTGGTGGGTAAAATCGGCGACTATCCGCTGTGGGATGCAGTTTGGCTTTAGCAACTTTGAACCGAGTTGCCTTCATCGCTGGCAAGCCAGCTCCCACAGGGATTTGTGTTGTTTGCTAAATCTGAATTCAGCACAGAAACCTGTGGGGGCCGCGATGCGACGATTCGACTTGCTCGAGATAGTCGCACCGCGAATTTTCAGTCCGGCTCGCAGCCCTTGAGCACCAACCGGATAATGGTTTGTGCTGCCGCTTCATAATCGGCTTCGTCGAGTTTGTGCTTGCCGGTGACGGCGGAGATCTGCCAGTCGAAGTCGGCGTAGGTCTGGGTTGCGGCCCAGATGCTGAACATCAGGTGGTTGGGGTCGATAGGGGCGATCTGGCCGCGGTCGATCCAGGTCTGGATGCAGTCGATGTTGTGCTTGGCCTGGCCGTTGAGCTGCTCGACCAGGTCGGCGCTCAGGTGCGGGGCGCCGTGCATGATTTCGCTGGCGAACACCTTGGAGGCGAAGGGCAGGTCGCGGGAGATGCGGATCTTCGAGCGGATGTAGCCGCTCAGCACTTCGCTCGGTACGCCGTCCGGATTGAACGGGGTCGAGGCCTGCAGAATCGGCACGATGATACTTTCCAGCACCTCGCGGTAGAGGTTTTCCTTGGACTTGAAGTAGTAATAGACGTTGGGCTTGGGCAGTCCTGCCTTGGCGGCGATGTCGCTGGTTTTGGTCGCAGCGAAGCCCTTGTCGGCAAACTCTTCACTGGCTGCACGCAGGATCAGTTCTTTGTTGCGCTCGCGGATTGTGCTCATAAACCCGGTGGTTCCTTGCCTGTTCTGGCGGTTGCGCATGGTAGCACCGGCCTCGCGCGGCGCTCAACAATGCCCCGTGTGGCCCGCAGTCGCGGTATGCTGCGCGGCATTATTCACATAAGGAAACATGATTCATGGCAGGAAGCAGTTTGCTGGTGCTGATCGACGACATCGCTACCGTTCTGGACGACGTTGCGTTGATGACCAAAATGGCTGCCAAGAAGACCGCCGGCGTGCTCGGCGACGACTTGGCGCTCAATGCCCAGCAGGTCTCCGGCGTACGCGCGGAGCGGGAAATCCCGGTGGTCTGGGCGGTGGCGAAGGGCTCGTTCGTCAACAAGCTGATCCTGGTGCCGTCGGCGCTGGCGATCAGTGCGTTCGTGCCGTGGCTGGTGACGCCACTGTTGATGGTCGGTGGCGCCTACCTGTGTTTCGAAGGTTTCGAAAAACTCGCGCACAAATTCCTGCACAGCAAGGCTGAAGACGAGGCCGAGCATGCGCAGTTGGTTGAAGCCGTGGCTGATCCGGCAACCGATCTGGTGGCGTACGAGAAGGACAAGATCAAGGGCGCGATCCGCACCGACTTTATCCTCTCGGCGGAAATTATCGCCATCACCCTCGGCACCGTGGCCGATGCTTCGCTGACCCAGCAAGTGATCGTGATGTCGGGCATCGCCATCGTCATGACCGTGGGCGTTTACGGTTTGGTGGCCGGTATCGTCAAACTCGATGACCTCGGCCTGTGGCTGACCCAGAAGCCCGGGCAGATGGCAAAAAGCATCGGCAACAGCATTCTGCGTGCGGCGCCGTACATGATGAAAGGCCTGTCGGTGATCGGCACTGCTGCGATGTTCCTGGTCGGTGGCGGCATCCTGACCCACGGCGTGCCGGTGGTGCATCACTGGATCGAAAGCGTCGGCGCAGCGGCCGGTGGTGCCGGGTTTGTGGTGCCGATGCTGTTGAACGGCGTGGCGGGGATCATCGCGGGTGCGGTGGTGCTGGCGGGCGTGTCCGTGATCGGTAAAGTCTGGAAAGCCCTGAAAGGTTAAATCCTGAGGCAAATAAAAAGGCCATTCGACTCGCATCGAATGGCCTTTTTTGTGGCTGTTGTTTTTACTCGGCGATCTGCAACTTGCGCGACTCGGTGTAGACGTAGCGCACCTTCTCGTACTCGAACGGTGAGTTCAACTGACCGTAGCGGAAGCTGGTCTGGTAACGCTTGTCGACGCCACGCAGTACCCACACTTCCGGGTGGTTGGAGCTGACTTCCGAGACGTTGAGGAAGTTGATCGCAGACTCGGCGGTGTAGTCCACGGCCAGGCCTGCGGTATCGCGCAGGTTCGACGGGCCGAGGATCGGCAGCACGAAGTAAGCACCGCCCGGTACGCCGTAGAAGCCCAGGGTCTGGCCGAAGTCTTCGTTCTGGCGCGGCAGGCCCATGGCGGTGGCCGGATCCCAAAGCCCGGCGATGCCGATGGTGGTGTTGAGCAGCAGGCGCGCGGTGGTTTCCATCGAGCGCTTGCCCTTGAACTGCAACAGGCTGTTGACCAGGTTCGGTACGTCGCCAATGTTGTTGAAGAAGTTGCTCACGCCGGTGCGCACGAAGCTCGGGGTGACGTAGCGATAGCCATTGACCACCGGCAGGAACACCCATTGGTCGAAGCGGTAGTTGAAGTGGTAGACGCGGCGGTTCCACTCTTCCAGCGGGTCATAGACGTTCAGCGCGCTGAGGGTCGAGCGCTCGAATTCGCGCTGATCCAGCCCCGGGTTGAACTTGAGTTTGGACAGCGGCTCCTTGAAACCGTCGCTGTCGATGACCACCGGTGCATTGGCTTTGCTGTTGTCGGCCTGGGCCATACCTGCACTGAGGAGCGCTGCAATCAGCAGGAGATATTTAGCCACGGAAGAACTCCAGCATGGCGTCGCTGTTGACGCGGTAGTTAAGGTTGCCGCAATGGCCGCCCAGCGGATAAACGGTCAGGCGATCGCCGAAGGTGCGGCGCAGGAAACCGAGGTCGCCCGGGCCGAGGATCACGTCGTCAGCGTTGTGCATGACGGCGATTTTCGGGCTGTCGTGCAGGTAATCCTTCAAGGCGTACAGGCTCACCTGATCGATCAGTTGCAGCAGGCTGCCGCCGTCGGTGCGGGCGCGCCACATCGGGATCACCTGTTCGGTGAGGTAGCAGTCGAAGTCGCATTGCAGCGCACGCTTTAGGAACGGCGTGAGGCTGGTGCCTTCGGTGATCGGGAATTTCGGCGGGGTGATCAGGCCGCGACGGTTGATCAGGTCGGAAGTGAACGCGATATCCGCCGCCGAGAAACGGAACGAGGTGCCGATCAGCATCGCCATCTGCTCGTTGCTCAGGTGTTGCTTGGACTGCTGGAAGTCGTAGAGCAGCGCATCGTTGAGGTCGATGTAGCCCTTCTGTTGGAAGTAGCGGGTCAGTTTGTTCAGCACCAGCTCATAGAACGTCGTGCTGTTGTTGATGCCCTTGACCTCGGTCTGTACCAGCTTGTCGAGGTTGGTAATCGAGGTGTAGAGGTTGACCGGCGGATTGAGCAGCAGGACTT
The DNA here is from genome assembly GCF_002112685.1 of Pseudomonas sp. R15(2017). Classification (NCBI taxonomy): domain Bacteria; kingdom Pseudomonadati; phylum Pseudomonadota; class Gammaproteobacteria; order Pseudomonadales; family Pseudomonadaceae; genus Pseudomonas; species Pseudomonas sp. R15(2017). The sequence goes on along the minus strand of NZ_NEII01000013.1, from coordinate 78,524 downwards.
TCTTGAAGTTGAAGCTGCGCCGGGTTTCATCCAGATGGGCGACGAACGCTGCGTCCAGTGCGCCGAGGCTGTAGCCGCTGAGGTAATAGTCAGTGATCGGCAGTTTCGGGTTTTGCGCCCGCACGGCCTGCATCACCCGGTACATGTCTTCGGCATCTTCCTTGGTCACGCCGGGGGTGGCGAAACGCGAGGCGGCGCTCATGAAGTCGAAGCTGGTCGGCGATGACAGCTGCACGACGTGGTAGCCGGCCTTGTAATAAAGCTTCTTCAGGTACTCGTTGAGCGTGCTGTCATAACGCGCGCCGGTGCCGGCGATCAGGAAGATCAGCGGTGCGGCCTTGTCCTGGGTGGCGATGCGGTAGGTCAGTTTTTTCACCGGCCAGAAATTGTCCGGCAGGATGAATTCGCGCTCGGGGCGCAGGGTGACGCTGCGATCGGCCTGATCGATGTCGTCGTCCAGTGGCAGTTCCGGGCGTAAGTCCGGCGGCGTGGTAGCGATGGTCGCCTCGAACGGATTGGTCAGGGGATAGCCATAGCTGGCGGCGTCGATATCCACCGCCAGTGCGGACGCACTCAGAATAAGGCCGCCAAACAGGGCGGCGAAGCGCAAGGAACGGAGCATGACTGGATCCCTTAGAGGAAGGTGCCGAATGAAGTTCGCAGGCTATGACCACCGGGGTTGCGCCAAAGTGCCATGCCTCGGCACCAAACTGACGGAATTCGGAGTAATAGTAGCCGGACGATACACTTTGCAAGGAAGGAATGACCAGTTAAGAGTTGTTAGTCCTTGCGTATGCGCCGCGGCAGATTAAGCTGGCCGCCGATTTCATCGATTGGAGTGTTCCATGTCCCGCCGCTTGCCCGTGATTCTGCTGCTCGTTCTGTTGCCGTTGTGGCTGGCCGCCAGTTATGGCGCGCGTTATGGCTTCATGGAGGACGCGCAGTGGGTGGGCATCTGCGTGGATGAGGCGAGCCGCTGGGAATGCTCGGTGCGCTCGAATCTGGGCCTGATGATTCATTTTCAGCTGCTTGGCTGGGCGGCGGTCGCGGCTGCGGTGATCGGTTTTGTAGTGCCGGGCCGAGCCGGGTGGTGGCTGGCGGTGCTGGCGCTGGTGTTCGGGTTGCCGGCGCTGGCGCTGTACAACACGACGCTGGCGGTGTTTGCGGTGGTGATTGCCGGTTTGCGACTGGTTCGAGCATCTCGCGGCGTCTGACAGTCAGCCATCGCTGGCAAGCCAGCTCCCACGCTTGATCCATGTAGATACAGAACCTGTGGCAGACAGGAATCCTGTGGAAGCTGGCTTGCCAGCGAAGAGGCCGGTTCAGCCCTGAAGATCAGTGGTTGCGAACCCGCAGGCAGCGCCATAGTGCAGCCACCATCAACACGCTGACCAGCGCCCAGCCCCAGGCCTGCTGATTCTGCAGTCCTTCGCGGTACAGCTGCGGCGCAATGCCGGCGCCGATGATGAAGGTCAGCAGGGCGATCTCCCGACGGGCCACGGGCACTGGACGGCACAGGTAAACCAGCGCCGGCAGGATGAACGCCACGCTCGGGAAGCTGCGATAGCGCGGATCGAACACCAACTCCAGCATCATCACCGCAGCGGCAAAACCGGCTGCCGCCACCAGCCAGCCGGCCCGTCGCTCGAAAGCGTTGAACGCCCGTTCACGCCAGCCATTACGGGCGCTCAAGGTCAGCGCAGCATGGGCCAGCACCAACAGATTCAGAGCCGTCAGCAAGCCGACCCAGAGCCATTCGCTGGCAAATCGCGTGGTCACCCGCGCCAGATCACCCCAGGCACCGATCGAGCAGGCGGCGAGGGCGCCGAGCAGCGGCAGGATCAGCGCCGAGCGCGTCGTGCGAACCCGGCCGCCCAGCAGTAATGTGCCGAGGAAAATCAGCCCGCCGACCGCCAGCCACTGCGACCAGTACGGCACGTTCGACACCGGGCCGGCCAGCACGCGCTTGTCCTGGCGATCAGCATCGAACAGCCCCCAGTAACCGCCGACCGCGCCTTCGCTGCCGCGCTTCCATGGCTGGTCGAACGCTTCGATCAGGTTGTAACGCCAGCCTTCCTGTTCGGCGAGGGTGACAAAACCACGAATGAACTTGGCCTCGTTGACCCGGCTCGGCAGGGCGGTTTCGCGCTGGCGACCTTCGCTCGGCCAGCCGGTTTCGCCAATCATCACGTCCTTGGGGGCGAACTTGTTGCCGAACACCTGGCGCACTTCCGCTACATGATGCAGCGCGGCGTCGATGTTCGACGGATCATCTTCCCAGTACGGCAGCAAATGAATGGTCAGGAAATCAACCGCCGGCGCGACTTCCGGGTGCTTGAGCCAGAACTCCCAGACATCGGCGTAGGTCACCGGCTGCTTGATGTGGCTCTTGACCTTGTTGATCAGCTTCACCAGCTGGGTCGCGGTAACCTCTTTGCGCAGCAAGGCTTCGTTGCCGACGATCACGGCGCTGACCACATCCGGGTTGGCGTTGGCCGAGGCAATCAGCAGATCGACTTCCTTCTCGGTGTCCACCGGATTGCTGTTGACCCACGCGCCGATCATCAACTTCAAACCGTGCTTGCGCGCCAGATCCGGCAGCGCTTCGAGGCCGCTCATTGAGTAGGTGCGGATGCATTCGAAGCGGGTGGCGAGCAGGGCGAGGTCGGCGTCCATGCGCTCCGGGCGCAGTTTGAACGGCACGTCGAACGGCGATTGGTCTTTGTCGAACGGGGTATAGGAGGCGCATTGCAGCTTGTGGGTCGGGGTGGCGACGTCCGGCAGGATCACCGGTTTACCGAGGCCGTACCAGAAACCGCACAGGGCAAACAGCCCGAGCAGGCAGGCGAACAGATAAGGACGAAAGGGGAAGCGGGAAGTCGCGGACATGGTCAGGCCGAGTGGCTGCAAAGCGACGCATGTTACCTGCATTTATAAGCAGGTTGGTGGCCCGCACGATTTTGACATGCAAAGTTCGGGCGGATTGTCTGGCGCCAAATATCCGGACGCAGTTAATGGCGTTCTGATGTCGTTTCTCGTTGCTTCGAGGTCGCTGGCAGAGCAGGTCTTATCGGGCGTCAGGTTGATGATCAAAAGCGTCAGTACTCCGCTGATGTTCGAACGAATTCGCGAACGGGCGTGATGGGGGCGCCGAGCACCATAACAACACGTTGACGATGCCCGGCATCCGTCGGGCGCAGCATTTCGGGGAAGTAACGATGAAGATGCGACGACTTTTAGGCGCAGGTGCCGCTCTGGTACTTGCGATGAGCTCCACTTTCGCCAGCGCTGAAAAACAGACCCTGAACATCGGTTACGTTGACGGCTGGTCCGACAGCGTCGCGACCACTCACGTGGCGGCCGAAGTGATCAAGCAGAAACTCGGCTACGACGTGAAACTGCAGGCCGTCGCCACCGGCATCATGTGGCAGGGTGTTGCCACCGGCAAACTCGACGCCATGCTCTCGGCCTGGCTGCCAGTGACCCACGGCGAATACTGGACCAAGAACAAGGATCAGGTCGTCGATTACGGCCCGAACTTCAAGGACGCGAAAATCGGTCTGATCGTGCCGGAGTACGTCAAGGCCAAGTCGATCGAGGACCTGAAAACCGACGACTCCTTCAAGAATCGCATCGTCGGCATCGATGCCGGTTCAGGCGTGATGCTCAAGACCGATCAGGCGATCAAGGATTACGGCCTCGACAAATACACCCTCAAGGCCAGTTCCGGCGCCGGCATGATTGCCGAGCTGACTCGCGCCGAGAAGAAAAACGAATCCATCGCCGTCACCGGCTGGGTGCCGCACTGGATGTTCGCCAAGTGGAAACTGCGCTTCCTCGACGACCCGAAAGGCGTGTATGGCGCGGCTGAAACCGTGAACAGCATCGGCAGCAAGGAGCTGGCGACCAAGGCGCCGGAAGTGGCCAAGTTCCTGAAGAACTTCCAGTGGGCTTCGAAAGACGAAATCGGCGAAGTCATGCTGGCGATTCAGGACGGTGCAAAACCTGACGCAGCGGCCAAGGATTGGGTTGCCAAGCACCCTGAGCGTGTTGCCGACTGGACCAAGTGATTTAAGCCGAAGCGTCTAATCTGCGCTTCCCAGGGCCGCCCGACATGACAGTCGGGCGGCCTTTTTTGTTTGTCCTCTATTAATAGGCAGCGTTGGACGTTTTCGATCCGTCTGGAAATTGGCGAAAACGTCATGGCGTTCTACTACTAAGGTCGTCTGGAACCCGGCTCGCAGCCGCATACAGTGGATATGTTCCAAAAATAAAAATCTGTGCTGCGAGGATAAAAACAATGAACGACAGCATTTACCTCTCGATTCAGAACAGCCCGCGATTCAAGGAGCTGGTGAAGAAAAGAGAAAGGTTCGCCTGGATACTCTCGGCGATCATGCTCGGGCTTTATTCCGGCTTCATCCTTCTGATCGCGTACGGGCCGCAAGTGCTCGGGACGAAAATCAGCCCCGAATCATCCATCACCTGGGGCATCCCGATCGGTGTAGGACTGATTGTCTCGGCCTTCATCCTGACCGGCATTTACGTGCGCCGCGCCAATGGCGAGTTCGACGACCTGAACAACGCGATTCTCAAGGAGGCTCAGCAATGATCCGGCGTCTACTGGCTCTTTTGAGCATCGCAGCGTTCGCTCCGGCCGTCTGGGCCGCTGACGCCCTGACCGGCGAAGTCCACAAACAACCACTCAACGTTTCCGCGATCGTCATGTTTGTGGTGTTTGTCGGTGCGACCCTGTGCATTACCTACTGGGCTTCCAAACGCAACAAGTCGGCGGCCGACTACTATGCGGCGGGCGGCAAGATCACCGGGTTCCAGAACGGTCTGGCGATTGCCGGTGACTACATGTCGGCGGCGTCCTTCCTGGGGATTTCTGCGCTGGTGTTCACCTCCGGCTACGACGGCCTGATCTACTCGATCGGCTTCCTGGTGGGCTGGCCGATCATTCTGTTCCTGATCGCCGAGCGTCTGCGTAACCTGGGCAAATACACTTTTGCCGACGTGGCGTCCTACCGCCTCGGGCAAACCCAGATCCGCACGCTGTCTGCCTGCGGTTCGCTGGTGGTGGTAGCGTTCTACCTGATTGCGCAAATGGTCGGTGCCGGCAAGTTGATCCAGCTGCTGTTCGGCCTCGACTACCACGTCGCGGTGATTCTGGTCGGCATCCTGATGTGCATGTACGTGCTGTTCGGCGGCATGCTGGCGACCACCTGGGTACAGATCATCAAGGCGGTACTGTTGCTGTCCGGTGCCTCGTTCATGGCGCTGATGGTGATGAAACACGTCAACTTCGACTTCAACACCCTGTTCTCCGAAGCGATCAAGGTTCACGCCAAGGGCGAAGCAATCATGAGCCCGGGCGGTCTGGTAAAAGATCCGATCTCGGCGTTCTCTCTCGGCCTGGCACTGATGTTCGGTACGGCTGGCCTGCCGCACATCCTGATGCGCTTCTTCACCGTGAGCGATGCGAAAGAAGCCCGTAAGAGCGTGCTGTACGCGACCGGTTTCATTGGCTATTTCTACATCCTGACCTTCATCATCGGCTTCGGCGCGATCCTGCTGGTCAGCACCAACCCGGCCTTCAAGGATGCGGCTGGCGCTCTGCTCGGCGGCAACAACATGGCGGCGGTGCACCTGGCCAACGCCGTGGGCGGCAGCGTTTTCCTCGGCTTCATCTCGGCGGTAGCGTTCGCGACCATTCTGGCGGTCGTGGCCGGTCTGACCCTGGCCGGTGCTTCGGCGGTGTCTCACGACCTGTACGCCAGCGTGATCAAGAAGGGGAAGGCCAACGAGAAGGATGAGATCCGCGTTTCGAAGATCACCACCATCGCGCTGGGCGTTCTGGCCATTGGCCTGGGCATCCTGTTCGAAAGCCAGAACATTGCGTTCATGGTTGGCCTGGCGTTCTCCATCGCGGCAAGCTGCAACTTCCCGGTGCTGCTGCTTTCGATGTACTGGAAGAAGCTGACCACTCGTGGCGCCATGATTGGCGGCTGGCTGGGCCTGGTGAGTGCGGTGGGTCTGATGATTCTTGGCCCGACCATCTGGGTGCAGATTCTGCATCATGAGAAGGCGATCTTCCCTTACGAGTATCCGGCGTTGTTCTCGATGATCATTGCGTTTATCGGGATCTGGTTCTTCTCGGTCACCGATAAGTCGGCCGAAGCCGAGAATGAGCGTGCGCTGTTCTTCCCGCAGTTTGTGCGTTCGCAGACTGGGTTGGGGGCTAGTGGGGCGGTTTCGCACTGAGGCTTTTTGTGTAGGTTGAGTTGAATGAAAATGCCCTGGTCGAGAGATTGGGGCATTTTTTTTGTGGGCGATTATCGGACTTTCTTAGGGTGGTTTTGGTTTGTGTGTATATCCGTTGCTGCGGTAACGGCTGCTTGGGGTTCCGCCCTTACGGCGGGTCACCTTTTCCAAACGCCGAAAAGGTAACCCAAAAGGCTTTACCCTGACGTACGGCCCTCGCTGTGGCTCGGGTTCCTTCGCTCCGGGATTGATCCGGGGGCATCGCCTACGGTTTGCTTCGCTGCACCTCCTCTCGATGTGTTTGGCTTCGCCAAACGGTCGCTACGCTCCCACCCCCGGATCAATCCCTCCACTCAGCCTGCCGACGGGCCCTGCGATCAACAGCGGTACTCGAGCTAACGCTCATTGTGGTGAGTGGGGAGGGGCGCGGCGTGTTTGGCTTTTGCTCTGGCTCTGGCTCTGGCTCTGGCTCTGGCTCTGGCTCTGGCTTTTGATTTTTTGCCCCTTCGGCAGGCCGAGCGTAGGTGTCCATCAGGGGGTAGGCGCGCAGCGCCGTGCGGCGAAGCCGCATACATCGAGAGGAGGTGCAGCGAAGCAAACCGTAGGCGATGCCCCCTGATGGACACCGTAGCGAGGGAACACTGAGCCTAGGCGAAGTGCCGTACGCCGGGGCAAAAGCCTTTTGGTTCCTTTTTGGCGTTTGAAAAAGGGACTCGCTGTAAGAGCGAAACCGCCAGCGGCAGCACCCGAAGCAACGGATATACACCCAATCAACAAAAAAAACAGTCGGCCCAAAGGCCGCTGAGATGCCCAAAACGAAAAACGGCCCCCATTCACATGGAGGCCGTTCCCGGTACAGCGCTAAGACGCTATCGCAAGACAGCTCTTATTTGCGGTCTTCCAATTTGGTGATATCCCGCGACTCGTAACCAGTGTACAGCTGACGCGGACGGCCAATCTTGTACGGGCTGGAGAGCATTTCCTTCCAGTGCGAAATCCAGCCGACAGTACGTGCCAGGGCGAAGATCACAGTGAACATGCTGGTCGGAATGCCGATCGCCTTGAGGATGATCCCCGAGTAGAAGTCGACGTTCGGGTACAGCGAGCGCTCGATGAAGTACGGATCGGTCAGGGCGATCTCTTCCAGGCGCATGGCCAGTTCGAGTTGCGGGTCGTTCTGGATGCCCAGTTCCTTCAGCACTTCGTCGCAGGTCTGCTTCATTACAGTCGCGCGAGGGTCGCGGTTCTTGTAGACGCGGTGACCGAAGCCCATCAGCTTGAACGGATCGTTCTTGTCCTTGGCCTTGGCGATGAACTTGTCGATGTTCGAAACATCGCCGATTTCATCGAGCATGGTCAGCACGGCTTCGTTCGCACCGCCGTGGGCAGGGCCCCACAGTGCGGCGATGCCGGCGGCGATACAGGCGAACGGGTTGGCGCCCGAGGAGCCCGCCAGACGCACGGTGGAGGTCGAGGCGTTCTGCTCGTGGTCGGCGTGGAGGATGAAGATCCGGTCCATGGCCTTGGCGAGTACCGGGCTGATCGGTTTGATCTCGCACGGGGTGTTGAACATCATGTGCAGGAAGTTTTCCGCGTACGACAGGTCGTTGCGCGGGTACATCATGGGTTGGCCCATGGAGTACTTGTAAACCATCGCGGCCAGGGTCGGCATCTTGGCAACCAGGCGGATCGCGGAGATTTCGCGATGCTGCGGGTTATTGATGTCGAGGGAGTCGTGGTAGAAGGCCGAGAGGGCGCCGACTACACCACACATGACGGCCATCGGGTGGGCGTCGCGGCGGAAGCCGTTGAAGAAGGTTTTCAGCTGTTCGTGAACCATGGTGTGGTTCTTCACGGTGCCGACGAACTGGGCCTTTTGCTCTGCAGTCGGCAGTTCGCCGTTCAGCAGCAGGTAGCAGGTTTCCAGGTAGTCCGACTTTTCAGCCAGCTGTTCGATCGGGTAGCCGCGGTGCAGCAGGATGCCGTTGTCGCCGTCGATATAGGTGATCTTCGATTCGCAGGAAGCGGTCGACATGAAACCGGGGTCGAAAGTGAAGCGGCCCGTGGCCGTCAGGCCCCGAACATCGATAACATCGGGACCAACGGTGCCGGTTAAAATGGGCAGCTCGACGGGGGCTGCGCCCTCGATGATCAACTGCGCTTTTTTGTCAGCCATGTGGCCTCCTATTTATGCTTGAAATCATCAGACAGACCCCCCACGCAGGGCCCGCACCACTATAGTGAGATAAATTCGAATGTCAATTTGCCTAAAGTCTTGCTCCAGAAGGCTTTAACCGTACTTTTTCCTCGAAATTGCCTGCCATTTACGCCTTTTATACGACTTGTGCAATCCGCTATTGGGGGTAGGCGATTGCGTTGTCATTAGTAGCCTAACTGTCTATACTCGGCGACCGACCGCCAAGGGCTTTTGGGCTTGCTTTCATTGGGGGTCGCATCCCTGGGTGGTGGTTACCTGACCAGTGCACTCCCCAACAACTTTGCCCTGATTGTTAGGGGCTCTTCAGTGTGAAAAAAAAGCCGTGAAAAGCCAACGACCTGTAAACCTAGACCTAAGGACCATCAAACTCCCCATCACCGGCGTTACGTCGTTTCTTCACCGTGTTTCCGGCATCATCCTCTTCCTGGGCCTTGGCATCATGCTTTATGCATTGGGCAAATCCCTGGGTTCCGAGGAAGGTTATGTCGAGGTGAAGGCATGCTTGACCAGCCCGCTGGCCAAGTTCGTAGCATGGGGCCTCCTGTCCGCTCTTCTGTATCACCTGGTTGCCGGTGTGCGCCACTTGATCATGGACATGGGCATCGGTGAGACGCTGGAAGGCGGCCGCCTGGGCTCGAAACTGATCATCGCCGTTTCCGTGGTGCTGATCGTTCTGGCAGGAGTTTGGATATGGTAACCAGCGTTACAAACCTTTCGCGTTCGGGCCTCTATGACTGGATGGCACAGCGTGTGTCTGCGGTCGTTCTCGCGGCTTATTTCATATTCCTGATCGGCTACCTCGCCGCGAACCCGGGCATTGGCTACGACCAATGGCACGGCCTGTTCGCCCACAACGGAATGCGTATCTTCAGTCTGCTGGCACTGGTTGCCCTGGGCGCTCACGCCTGGGTCGGCATGTGGACCATCGCGACCGACTACCTGACGCCAATGGCGCTGGGCAAGTCCGCGACTGCAGTACGTTTCCTTTTCCAGGCAGTATGCGGCGTCGCGATGTTCGCTTACTTCGTCTGGGGTGTGCAGATTCTCTGGGGTATCTGATTCATGGCTAACATTCCAACGATTTCTTTCGACGCCATCATTATTGGTGGCGGCGGTGCCGGCATGCGCGCAGCGCTGCAACTGGCCCAGGGCGGTCACAAGACGGCCGTGATCACCAAGGTTTTCCCGACCCGTTCGCACACTGTGTCCGCACAGGGCGGGATCACCTGCGCCATCGCTTCGGCCGACCCGAACGATGACTGGCGCTGGCACATGTACGATACCGTCAAGGGTTCCGACTACATCGGTGACCAGGACGCTATCGAATACATGTGTCAGGAAGGCCCGGCTGCCGTTTTCGAGCTCGACCACATGGGTCTGCCGTTCTCGCGTACCGAGCAAGGCCGTATCTACCAGCGTCCGTTCGGCGGTCAGTCGAAGGATTACGGTAAAGGCGGGCAGGCTGCCCGTACCTGCGCCGCTTCCGACCGTACCGGTCACGCGCTGCTGCACACCCTTTATCAGGGCAACCTGAAAGCCGGTACCACGTTCCTGAACGAGTACTACGCTGTCGACCTGGTGAAAAACCAGGAAGGCGAATTCGTCGGTGTGATCGCGATCTGCATCGAAACCGGCGAAACCACCTACATCCGCGCCAAAGCCACCGTACTGGCTACCGGCGGTGCAGGTCGTATCTATGCCTCCACCACCAACGCCCTGATCAACACCGGTGACGGCGTCGGCATGGCTCTGCGTGCTGGCGTGCCGGTACAAGACATCGAAATGTGGCAGTTCCACCCGACCGGCATCGCCGGCGCCGGTGTACTGGTGACCGAAGGTTGCCGTGGTGAAGGTGGTTACCTGATCAACAAGCACGGCGAGCGTTTCATGGAGCGTTATGCTCCGAACGCCAAAGACCTTGCCGGTCGTGACGTGGTTGCCCGTTCGATGGTTAAAGAGATCATCGCCGGTAACGGTTGCGGTCCGAATGGCGACCACGTGATGCTCAAACTCGACCACCTGGGCGAGGAAGTGCTGCACAGCCGTCTGCCAGGTATCTGCGAACTGTCGAAGACCTTCGCACACGTTGACCCGGTGGTTGCTCCGGTTCCGGTTGTTCCGACTTGCCACTACATGATGGGCGGCGTTGCCACCAACATTCACGGCCAGGCGATCACCCAGGACGCCGAAGGCGTGGATCAGATCATCCCTGGTCTGTTCGCGGTAGGTGAAGTGGCTTGCGTATCGGTTCACGGTGCCAACCGTCTGGGCGGCAACTCGCTGCTCGACCTGGTGGTATTCGGCCGCGCTGCCGGCCTGCACCTGGAAAAGGCGCTGACCGACGGCATCGAATACGACGACGCTACCGAAGCCGACATCGAAGCTGCCCTGGCGCGTCTGAACGCCCTGAACAGCCGTACCGACGGCGAAGACGTCGCTACTCTGCGTCGCGAGCTGCAAAGCTGCATGCAGAACTACTTCGGCGTATTCCGTACCGGCGAATACATGCAGAAGGGTATTGCCCAGCTGGCCGATCTGCGCAAACGCATCGCCAACGTGAAGATCAACGACAAGTCGCAGGCGTTCAACACTGCACGTATCGAAGCGCTGGAACTGCAAAACCTGCTGGAAGTGGCTGAAGCTACCGCCATCGCTGCCGAAGTACGTAAAGAGTCCCGCGGCGCCCACGCCCGTGAAGACTTCGAAGACCGTGACGACGAAAACTGGCTGTGCCACACCCTGTACTTCCCGGGTGAGAAACGCGTCGCCAAGCGTGCCGTGAACTTCTCGCCGAAGACTGTTCCGACTTTCGAACCTAAAGTCCGGACTTATTAAGGGTGACCGCCATGTTGCAAGTCAGTGTTTATCGTTACAACCCTGATCAGGACGCTGCGCCGTTCATGCAGGAATTCCAGGTCGATACCGGTGGTAAAGACCTGATGGTGCTGGACGTGCTGGCCCTGATCAAAGAGCAGGACGAAGGTTTCTCCTATCGTCGCTCCTGCCGTGAAGGCGTCTGCGGCTCCGACGGCATGAACATCAACGGCAAGAACGGCCTGGCGTGCATCACGCCGCTGTCCGCTGTCGTCAAAGGTAACAAGCTGATCGTTCGTCCGCTGCCAGGTTTGCCGGTTATCCGTGACCTGGTTGTCGATATGAGCATCTTCTACAAGCAATACGAGAAGGTTAAGCCATTCCTGCAGAACGACACGCCGGCTCCGGCCATCGAGCGTCTGCAGTCCCCTGAAGAGCGTGAAAAGCTCGACGGTCTGTACGAGTGCATCCTGTGCGCCTGCTGCTCGACCTCTTGCCCGTCCTTCTGGTGGAACCCGGACAAGTTCCTGGGTCCAGCTGCCCTGCTGCAAGCGTACCGCTTCCTGGCAGACAGCCGTGACACCAAGACATCCGAGCGTCTGGCGTCCCTCGATGACCCGTTCAGCGTCTTCCGCTGCCGGGGCATCATGAACTGCGTCAACGTATGTCCGAAAGGCCTGAACCCGACTAAGGCCATCGGTCACATCCGTAACATGCTGCTTTCGAGCGGCGTGTGATTCAGCTGCTGTAACCGCTGTACCCGCAGAGGGCTTAGGCGCGGGCTTCAACCCGCGCCATGGCTATAACCAGAGCAGCAGCCATAAGCTGCGGCTCTTATTTTGAAGAAATGAGACAAGCAGGGGCATCCGGGCTGGTACCCGGACTATCAGTGTGATCCTAAGTGGCTTGTTTTGGTCGCTGCATTCGGACTTCTGCAAGCTTGCTCGGTGTCGGCACCGATGGTGTTCCCCTAACCGAGGGTGACCAAGCATGCAAGAAAGCGTGATGCAGCGCATGTGGAACAGCGCCTACCTTTCAGGTGGAAACGCTGCCTATGTGGAAGAGCTCTACGAGCTCTACCTGCACGACCCTAACGCTGTGCCAGAAGAGTGGCGCACCTACTTTCAGAAGCTGCCTGCCGACGGCAGCTCTGCCACCGATGTTTCGCACTCCACAATTCGCGATCATTTCGTGCTGCTGGCAAAGAACCAGCGCCGCGCCCAACCGGTTTCCGCCGGCAGCGTGAGCAGTGAGCACGAGAAGAAGCAAGTTGAAGTGCTGCGATTGATCCAGGCCTACCGTATGCGTGGCCACCAGGCAGCCCAGCTTGACCCGCTGGGGCTGTGGCAGCGTCCTGCACCTGCAGACCTGTCGATCAATCACTACGGCTTGACCAATGCCGATCTTGATACGACCTTCCGTGCCGGCGACCTGTTCATCGGCAAAGAGGAAGCGAGCCTACGTGAAATTCACGAAGCGTTGCAGCAGACATATTGCCGCACCATCGGCGCTGAATTTACGCACATCACCGATTCCGAGCAGCGCCAGTGGTTCCAGCAGCGTCTGGAAAGCGTGCGTGGCCGTCCGGAATATTCCGCGGACATCAAGAGCCACCTGCTCGAGCGCGTGACGGCCGGTGAAGGCCTGGAAAAATACCTGGGCACCAAATACCCGGGCACCAAACGTTTCGGTCTGGAAGGCGGCGAAAGCCTGATTCCGATGCTCGACGAACTGATCCAGCGTTCCGGTTCCTACGGCACCAAGGAAGTCGTCATTGGCATGGCCCACCGTGGCCGTCTGAACGTACTGGTCAACACCTTCGGCAAGAACCCGCGCGAGCTGTTCGACGAGTTCGAAGGCAAGAAGAAGGTCGAGCTGGGTTCCGGTGACGTTAAATACCACCAGGGCTTCTCGTCCAACGTAATGACCACCGGCGGTGAAGTTCACCTGGCCATGGCGTTCAACCCGTCCCACCTGGAAATCGTTTCCCCGGTGGTCGAGGGTTCGGTTCGCGCCCGTCAGGATCGTCGCAACGACCCTACCGGTGAGAAGGTTCTGCCGATCTCCATCCACGGTGACGCGGCATTCGCCGGTCAGGGCGTGGTAATGGAAACCTTCCAGATGTCGCAGACCCGCGGTTTCAAGACCGGCGGTACCGTGCACATCGTGATCAACAACCAGGTCGGTTTCACCATCAGCAACCCGCTGGACTCGCGCTCCACCGAGTACGCGACCGACGTTGCGAAAATGATCCAGGCGCCGATCCTCCATGTGAATGGTGATGATCCGGAAGCCGTGTTGTTCGTGACCCAGCTGGCCATCGACTACCGCATGCAGTTCAAGCGTGACGTGGTGATCGACCTGGTCTGCTACCGTCGTCGCGGCCACAACGAGGCCGACGAGCCAAGCGGCACCCAGCCTCTGATGTATCAGCAGATCACCAAGCAGCGCACCACCCGTGAGCTGTACGCTGATCGTCTGACCCAGGCCGGTGTATTGGACGCAGAGCGTGTTCAGGCGAAAGTCGACGAATACCGCAACGCGCTGGACAACGGTCTGCACGTCGTGAAATCGCTGGTCAAAGAGCCGAACAAAGAGCTGTTCGTGGACTGGCGTCCGTATCTGGGCCACGCCTGGACTGCGCGTCACGACACTCGCTTCGACCTCAAGACCCTGCAGGAACTGTCCGCCAAGCTGCTGGAAATTCCGGAAGGCTTCGTGGTTCAGCGTCAGGTCGCGAAGATCTACGAAGACCGTCAGAAAATGCAAGCCGGCGGCCTGCCGATCAACTGGGGTTACGCCGAAACCATGGCGTACGCGACCCTGGCGTTCGAAGGTCACCCGATCCGCATGACCGGTCAGGACATTGGCCGCGGCACGTTCTCGCACCGTCACGCTGTGCTGCACAACCAGAAAGATGCCGGTACCTACATTCCGCTCAAGCATCTGTATGAAGGTCAGCCACGCTTCGACCTGTACGACTCGTTCCTGTCGGAAGAAGCCGTACTGGCGTTCGAATACGGTTACTCGACCACTACGCCAAACGCGCTGGTGATCTGGGAAGCCCAGTTCGGCGACTTCGCCAACGGTGCACAGGTCGTTATCGACCAGTTCATCACCAGCGGCGAGCACAAGTGGGGCCGTCTCTGCGGTCTGACCATGCTGCTGCCACACGGTTACGAAGGTCAGGGCCCTGAGCACAGCTCGGCACGTCTTGAGCGTTACCTGCAGCTGTGCGCCGAGCACAACATTCAGGTGTGCATGCCGACCACCCCGGCCCAGATCTACCACTTGCTGCGCCGTCAGGTGATTCGCCCGCTGCGCAAGCCATTGGTCGTTCTGACTCCAAAGTCGCTGCTGCGCCACAAGCTGGCCATCTCGACCCTGGAAGATCTGGCCGAAGGTTCGTTCCAGACCGTTATCCCGGAAATCGATGCACTGGACCCGAAAAAGGTCGAGCGCGTTGTTCTGTGCAGCGGCAAGGTCTACTACGACCTGCTGGAAAAACGTCGTGCCGAAGGCCGCGAAGATATCGCCATCGTGCGTATCGAGCAGCTGTACCCGTTCCCTGAGGACGACTTGAAAGAAGTCCTGGCTCCTTACACCAATGCCAAAGCGGCCGTGTGGTGTCAGGAAGAGCCGATGAACCAGGGCGCCTGGTACTGCAGCCAGCACCACCTGCGTCGCAGCATCAGCAACCTCAACAAATCTCTCGTACTCGAGTACGCGGGCCGTGAGGCTTCTGCTGCCCCAGCATGTGGTTACGCATCGATGCACGCCGAGCAGCAGGAACAACTGCTGCAAGACGCGTTTACCGTTTAACGCCTTCGCGCACCTGAAACCGAATTTAAGGAACCACAGATAATGGCTATCGAGATCAAAGCCCCCACTTTCCCGGAATCGGTTGCCGATGGCACCGTTGCCACCTGGCACAAACAACCGGGCGACGCCGTCAAGCGTGACGAACTGATCGTCGACATCGAAACCGACAAAGTCGTACTGGAAGTGCTGGCTACCGCCGACGGCGTACTGGGCGCGATCGTCAAGGGCGAGGGCGAAACCGTCCTGTCCGACGAAGTCCTGGGCTCCATCGTTGAAGGCGGCGCTGCATCCGCTGCTCCGGCTGCCGCTGCTGCTCCGGCCGCTGCCGCCGCTGCACCTGCTGCCGCTGATGGCGAAGACGACCCGATCGCTGCTCCTGCCGCGCGCAAGCTGGCTGAAGAGAACGGCATCAACATCGCTTCCGTTGCCGGCACCGGCAAAGGCGGTCGCGTGACCAAGGAAGACGTGGTTGCAGCCGTTGCTGCCAAGAAAGCCGCTCCGGCTGCCGCGCCTGCCAAGGCTGCTGCTCCGGCCGCCGCCGCTCCTGTGTTCGCCGCTGGCGACCGCATCGAGAAGCGCGTTCCGATGACCCGCGTTCGTGCCACCGTTGCCAAGCGTCTGGTTGAAGCTCAATCGAACATGGCGATGCTGACCACGTTCAACGAAGTCGACATGACCGAAGTCATGGCCCTGCGTTCGAAGTACAAGGACCTGTTCGAGAAGTCCCACAACGGCGTACGCCTGGGCTTCATGTCGTTCTTCGTGAAGGCTGCCACCGAAGCGCTGAAACGCTTCCCGGCGGTCAACGCTTCGATCGATGGCAACGACATCGTTTACCACGGTTATGCCGACATCGGCGTCGCAGTTTCCAGCGATCGTGGCCTGGTAGTTCCGGTTCTGCGTAACGCCGAGCACATGAGCCTGGCTGAGATCGAAGGCGGCATCGCCACCTTCGGCAAGAAAGCCCGTGACGGCAAACTGTCGATGGACGAAATGACCGGCGGTACTTTCACCATCACCAACGGTGGTACCTTCGGTTCGATGATGTCGACCCCGATCGTCAACCCGCCGCAGGCAGCGATTCTGGGCATGCACAACATCATCCAGCGTCCGATGGCCATCAACGGTCAGGTCGTGATCCGTCCGATGATGTACCTGGCGCTGTCCTACGATCACCGTCTGATCGATGGCAAAGAAGCTGTAACCTTCCTGGTGACCATCAAGAACCTGCTGGAAGATCCGGCTCGTCTGTTGCTGGATATCTGATAGAAGCAGCTGCAAGCTTCGAGCAACAAGCCGCAAGAAAGGGCGGCTTGGCTTGAAGCTTGTGGCTTGAAGCTTTTCGCTAAAGAGGATTTTTTGAATGTCGCAGAAATTTGACGTAGTAGTGATCGGTGCGGGCCCTGGCGGCTACGTGGCAGCCATCAAGGCCGCTCAACTCGGCCTGAGCACTGCCTGCATCGAGAAGTACACCGATGCTGAAGGCAAGCAAGCCCTGGGCGGCACCTGCCTGAACGTAGGCTGCATTCCTTCCAAGGCGCTGCTGGACAGCTCCTGGAAATACAAGGAAGCGAAAGAAAGCTTCAACGTCCACGGTATCTCGACCGGCGAAGTCAAAATGGATGTCGCTGCGATGGTTGGCCGCAAGGCTGGCATCGTCAAGAACCTGACCGGCGGTGTTGCCACCCTGTTCAAGGCCAACGGCGTTACTTCGATCCAGGGCCACGGCAAACTGCTGGCCGGCAAGAAAGTCGAAGTCACCAAGCCGGACGGCTCGGTTGAAGTCATCGAAGCCGAAAACGTCATCCTGGCTCCAGGTTCGCGTCCGATCGACATTCCACCGGCTCCGGTCGATCAGAAAGTCATCGTCGATTCGACTGGCGCTCTGGAATTCCAATCCGTACCTAAACGTCTGGGCGTGATCGGCGCTGGCGTGATCGGTCTGGAACTGGGTTCGGTCTGGTCGCGTCTGGGTGCAGAAGTGACTGTCCTGGAAGCCCTGGACACCTTCCTGATGGCAGCGGACACCGCGGTTTCCAAGGAAGCGCTGAAAACCCTGACCAAGCAGGGTCTGGACATCAAGCTGGGCGCCCGTGTAACCGGCTCGAAAGTGAACGGCGACGAAGTCGTTGTGAACTACACCGACGCCAACGGCGAACAGACCATCACTTTCGACAAGCTGATCGTAGCCGTTGGTCGCCGTCCGGTGACCACTGATCTGCTGGCTGCCGACAGCGGCGTGACCCTGGACGAGCGCGGTTTCGTGCACGTTGACGATCACTGCGCCACCACTGTACCGGGCGTTTACGCCATCGGCGACGTGGTTCGCGGCATGATGCTGGCTCACAAGGCTTCGGAAGAGGGCATCATGGTTGTCGAGCGCATCAAGGGCCACAAGGCCCAGATGAACTATGACCTGATCCCTTCGGTTATTTATACTCACCCGGAAATCGCATGGGTCGGTAAAACCGAGCAGGCCTTGAAAGCTGAAGGCGTTGAAGTTAACGTCGGCACCTTCCCGTTCGCAGCATCCGGCCGTGCCATGGCCGCCAACGATACCGGTGGTTTCGTCAAGGTCATCGCCGATGCCAAGACTGACCGCGTATTGGGCGTGCACGTGATTGGCCCGAGCGCCGCAGAACTGGTTCAGCAGGGCGCGATCGGTATGGAATTCGGCACCAGCGCTGAAGACCTGGGCATGATGGTTTTCTCCCATCCGACCCTGTCTGAAGCCTTGCACGAAGCAGCTCTGGCAGTGAATGGCGGCGCCATCCACATTGCCAACCGCAAGAAGCGTTAAGACACACAATAAGAAACCACGGCGGTACGGCCCGTCGTGAGCCTTGCGTGCAAGACTCACCGCGGAATGTCCGCTGGACGCAGCCTTGCGTAGCTGCACCGGGTATCCGGAAAAGCTACGCAAGCAGCAGTCACAGGTGGCGCGGCACTCATAAAGAGCGCAGCGCCGAATGCGCAGTACCTAACGAAGACGGTAAAAAGCATGAATCTTCACGAGTATCAGGGTAAGCAGCTGTTCGCTGAATACGGCCTGCCAGTTTCCACTGGTTTCGCAGTAGACACCCCGGAAGCAGCAGCAGAAGCTTGCGACAAAATCGGCGGCAACGAGTGGGTTGTCAAAGCCCAGGTTCACGCCGGTGGTCGCGGTAAAGCGGGCGGCGTCAAGCTGGTTCGCAGCAAAGAAGACGCCAAAGCCTTCGCACAGCAGTGGCTGGGCAAGCGTCTGGTGACTTACCAGACTGACGCCAACGGCCAGCCAGTCACCAAGATCCTGGTTGAATCGTGCACTGATATCGCTAAAGAGCTGTACCTGGGCGCTGTCGTTGACCGTTCGAGCCGTCGCATCGTGTTCATGGCTTCCACCGAAGGTGGCGTGGACATCGAGAAAATCGCTCACGACACTCCAGAAAAAATTCTGAAAGCCACTATCGATCCACTGGTTGGCGCTCAGCCATTCCAGGGTCGCGAGCTGGCATTCCAGCTGGGTCTGGAAGGCAAGCAGGTTGCTCAGTTCGCCAAGATCTTCGTAGGTCTGGCCAAGCTGTTCAAGGATCACGACCTGGCTCTGCTGGAAGTGAACCCGCTGGTGATCAAGGCTGACGGCGATCTGCACTGCCTGGACGCCAAGATCAACATCGACGCCAACGCAATGTACCGTCAGCCAAAGCTGAAGACTTTCCACGATCCGTCGCAGGACGATCCGCGCGAAGCGCACGCTGCCAAGTTCGAACTGAACTACGTAGCGCTGGAAGGCAACATCGGCTGCATGGTGAACGGTGCCGGCCTGGCCATGGGTACCATGGACATCGTCAACCTGCACGGCGGCAAGCCAGCCAACTTCCTCGACGTAGGTGGTGGTGCTACCAAAGAACGCGTAACCGAAGCTTTCAAAATCATTCTGTCCGACAGCAATGTCGCTGCAGTACTGGTTAACATCTTCGGCGGCATCGTTCGTTGCGACATGATTGCCGAAGGCATCATCGGTGCAGTGAAAGAAGTCGGCGTGAAAATCCCGGTTGTTGTTCGTCTTGAAGGCAACAACGCTGAACTGGGCGCTAAAGTACTGGCAGAAAGCGGTTTGAACATCATCGCTGCTACCAGCCTGACCGACGCTGCTCAACAAGTCGTTAAAGCTGCGGAGGGCAAGTAATGAGCGTCCTGATCAATAAAGACACCAAAGTAATCTGCCAGGGCTTCACCGGTGCGCAGGGTACTTTCCACTCCGAACAAGCCATTGCCTACGGCACCAAAATGGTTGGCGGCGTGACGCCAGGCAAAGGTGGCACCACTCACCTGAACCTGCCAGTGTTCAACACCGTGAAAGAAGCTGTAGAAGCCACTGGCGCCACCGCCAGCGTCATCTACGTTCCGGCTCCTTTCTGCAAGGACTCGATCCTGGAAGCAGCTTTCGGCGGCATCAAGCTGATCGTCTGCATCACCGAAGGCATTCCTACCCTGGACATGCTGGACGCCAAAGTTAAGTGCGACGAGCTGGGTGTTACCCTGATCGGCCCTAACTGCCCAGGCGTGATCACCCCAGGCGAATGCAAGATCGGCATCATGCCAGGTCACATTCACTTGCCAGGCAAGGTCGGTATCGTTTCCCGTTCCGGCACCCTGACCTACGAAGCTGTGAAGCAGACCACTGACGCCGGTTTCGGTCAGTCGACTTGCGTCGGCATCGGTGGTGACCCGATCCCGGGTTCGAACTTCATCGACATCCTGAAGCTGTTCCAGGAAGACCCGAAGACCGAAGCGATCGTCATGATCGGCGAGATCGGCGGTTCGGCTGAAGAAGAAGCGGCTGCCTACATCAAGGCACACGTGACCAAGCCGGTTGTTTCCTACATCGCTGGTGTGACTGCTCCTCCGGGCAAGCGCATGGGCCATGCTGGCGCAATCATCTCCGGCGGCAAAGGCACTGCAGACGAGAAATTCGCTGCTCTGCAAGACGCAGGCGTGAAAACCGTGCGTTCGCTGGCAGACATCGGCAAGGCCCTGGCCGAGCTGACTGGCTGGGAAGTGAAGAAGTAAGCTTCGGCTGACTTCTCTGCTCCAGCAACAGAGGCCACCTTCGGGTGGCCTTTGTCGTTTCTGGGGTTCGGGTGGACGATGGCAATTTATAAGCACTCACCCAATAACATGCAAAAACGCGACACGGAAACGTCGCGTATCGGATAGTTCGCCCTCGAACAGTGCGTTTGTCAGGCAAATTCGTTAGGCTAGCCGCCATTTTGCGTCTGCCGCCCACAAGGCATGCAACGCGCTAAACGGGTCAGTCTTATACGGATTGACAGCATTTCCCTAACCCCACAGGGAAATCCCCCTCTAAATTCCGATTCAGTAGTGTGGTATTTCCTTAATGAAAGTTTTGAAAGGTCAGGACATCCTGGCACTTGGCTTTATGACATTCGCCCTGTTCGTCGGGGCCGGCAACATCATCTTCCCGCCTATCGTCGGTTTGCAGTCCGGGCCTAACGTCTGGATCGCGGCGCTGGGCTTTTTGATCACGGCAGTCGGTCTGCCGGTGGTCACGGTAGTTGCACTGGCCAAGGTTGGTGGCGCAATGGACGCCCTGAGCAGCCCGATCGGCAAGATCGCTGGCGGCGTACTGGCAGCGGCTTGCTACCTGGCAGTCGGCCCGTTGTTCGCAACGCCGCGTACCGCGACCGTTTCCTTTGAAGTGGGCTTGGCGCCGTTGACCGGCGAGAGCCCGCTGGCACTGTTCCTCTACAGCTCGGTGTACTTCCTGCTGGTGTTCTTCATTTCGCTCTACCCTGGGCGTCTGCTGGACACCGTCGGTCGCTTCCTCGCGCCACTGAAGATCATCGCCCTGGCCGTGCTCGGCATCGCCGCGTTCGCGCTGCCGGCCGGTGACATCGGCGTAGCCACCCCGGAATACGTCGCGGCGCCGTTCTCGCAAGGCTTCATCAATGGTTACCTGACCATGGATACTCTCGGCGCGCTGGTGTTCGGCATCGTCATCGTCAACGCGATCCGCTCCCGTGGCGTCGAGTCGCCGGCGCTGATCACCCGTTACGCGATCATCGCCGGGCTGATTGCCGGTGTCGGTCTGGCGCTGGTGTATGTCAGCCTGTTCCGTCTGGGTTCCGGCAGCCATGAAGTGGCGGCGGGCGCGACCAACGGCGCCGCGGTGCTGCACGCCTACGTGCAACACACCTTCGGTTCGCTGGGCAGTGGCTTCCTTGCCGTGCTGATTTCCCTGGCGTGCCTGGTGACCGCTGTTGGCCTGACCTGCGCCTGTGCTGAATACTTCAGCCGCGTATTGCCGCTGTCCTACAAGACCCTGGTAATCATCCTGGCGGCGTTCTCGCTGCTGGTGTCCAACCTGGGCCTGACCAAGCTGATCGCGTTCTCGATCCCGGTGCTGACTGCGATCTACCCACCGTGCATCGTGCTGGTGGCCCTGAGCTTCTGCGCCGCGTTCTGGCATGAGCAGAGCCGCATCATGGGCCCGGTAATGCTGGTGTCGTTCGTGTTCGGCACCATCGATGCGTTGAAAGGTGCTGGCCTGGCTGACTGGATGCCATCGCAACTGGCCCACCTGCCGCTGAGCGAGCAAGGTCTGGCGTGGCTGGTGCCGTGCGTGATGACCCTGGTGGTTGCCGTGGTTTGCGACCGCCTGCTGGGCAAGCGCGCCGAAGCACTCGCTTAAGATTGCCGGGTCGCCACAAGCGGCTGCCGAGCGATTAAACAGAAATGCCCCGTATCAATCGATACGGGGCATTTTTTATGGGCTTCAGGCAGTGTCTTTTTCCCTCGACTAACGTCGAAGGGGAGCCGAAATCTTCATCACAGGGAATTGCATGTCGTTCATCCAAGCCAACCTGATCCATCTGCTGGCCGCGCTCTGGTTTGTCATCTGCTGGGGCGGTTACACCCGTTATGCCACCTGGAAGGGCCGTGACACGGCGTGTCTGGCCAGCGTGCTGCACCTGTATCGCGAAGACTGGATGCGCCGCATGCTGCTGCGTGACAACCGTATCGCCGACGCCAGCGTGATCGGCAACCTCGAACGCAACGCCTCGTTCTTCGCCTCCAGCACACTGATTATCCTGGCGGGCATCCTGACCGTGCTCGGTGCTTCCGAGCGCGCGGTGTCGCTGCTGGCAGACATTCCGATGGTGCAACAGGCCTCGCAGGGGATGTCGGAGATCAAGTTGCTGTGCCTGGCGCTGGTGTTCGTTTATGCCTTCTTCACCTTCAGCTGGTGCATGCGCCAGTACAACTTCGCCGCCATTCTGGTCGGCTCGGCCCCGATGATCGGTGAGCGGCAGGTCTCGGAGCAGGAGCGCAAGGCGTTCGCCTCGCGGGCGGCGCGGGTGATTTCGATGGCGGCCAACCAGTTCAACTTCGGTCTGCGCTCCTATTACTTCGGGATGAGCATGCTGGCGTGGTTCGTCAGCCCGTGGCTGTTCATGTTGATGAGCGCAGGCGTGGTGCTGGTGTTGTATCGCCGGGAGTTTCATTCCGACGTGCTCGATGTAATGGTCTATACCCCTACAGAGGCGCCATTGCCTGAAGCGAACAAAGAGGCTGCTTGATGAGTATTCCGTTCTGGTGTGTGTTTATCAGTGCATTGTTGATCTACGTGGCGCGCATGCCGGTCGGCAGGGCCATGAAAGAGCAGGGCGGTTACAACAACCACTTGCCGCGTCAGCAGCAGGCGCAACTCACCGGTTATGGGGCTCGGGCGCTGGCGGCACATCAGAACAGCATCGAAGCCTTCGCCCTGTTTGCCGTTGGTGTGCTGATGGCACACACCACGCAGACGGCGGGATGGCTGATCGATACACTGGCGATCATCTTTGTGATCTCACGGATTTTCTATCTGTGGTTCTACCTGGCGGATATTCCCAAGCTGCGCAGTCTGGTCTGGCTGGTCGGCTTAGTGTGTTCATTGTTGCTGATGATTAGTCCGACTTTTAGAACCGTCTTGCTCTAAGCCGGCATGGGCAAAAAATCACAGGCAAAAGAAAACCCGCACTTGGCGGGTTTTCTTTTTGGCCAGCGAGAAGCGGCTTATTGCTTCTTGGCAGCTTCTTCTTGCGCTGCAGCGTTCGATTCGGCCTGATCTTTGGCGGCTTCGGCATTTTCTTTCGCCGCGTCGTTCACTTTATCCTGAGCTTCGTTCATTTTCTGCTGAGCTTGTTCAGCATGTTGGTTGGCATCTTGAGCTTTGTCCTCGGATTTTTTATCGCAGGCAGCGAGACCGAGGGAAGCGGTCAACATCAAGGCAATAGCTAAAGTCTTACGCATGGGGTGTTTCTCCTTATGGAAAATAACTACTGGCCTTAAGAACTCGCGCCCAAGGGTTAAGTTCCTCATTTGTTTCAGATATATAAGTTTGTTTTGCAATGGAACTTTTGCTGTTCTTTCCACTACCGGGAACAGCGACTAACAAGAGTAATTATCAAATGGCCGAAAACCCCGTTTTTGAGCGTGCGACACGGTTTCTCTCGGCCCTGCGTCACTGTCAGGTACTGGGATTGAAAGTGCACAGCGCCAGCCACGAAGGCCTGACGGTGGTGCTGCCGTACAGTGCGCAGATCGTCGGCAACCCGCTGACCGGCGTGGTCCACGGCGGGGCGATCACTTCGCTGATGGACACTGCATGCGGCATGTCGACCCTGTGCGTGCTGCCGGAATTCGAAGTCTGCCCGACCCTCGATCTGCGCATCGACTACATGCACGCCGCCGAGCCACATAAAGACGTGTTTGGCTTCGCCCAATGTTATCGGGTCACCACCGATGTGATCTTCGCTCGCGGCTTTGCCTATCAGGATGATCCCGAGCAGCCGATTGCCCATGTCGTCGGCACCTTCATGCGCATGGGCAAAGGCCTTAAAGGCACGAAAGGCTTTGGTGGCGCAATCAAGGGAGAAAGCTCATGAGCGACGATTTCAAGCAGCAACTGCAAGAGGCACACGCAAAGGGTGACTATGCGCCGCTGCTGAAGCTGATTCCCTATGCCGGGCTGATTGGTGTCGAGTGTTCGCGGGTCGGTGATGACTTGCTGTTCAAACTGCCCGCGAACAAGGACAACATTGGTAACCCTTTATTGCCGGCGATTCATGGCGGGGTGATTGCCGGGTTCATGGAACTGTCCGCCGCTCTGCACCTGCTGATTTTCACCGGTGCGCCCGGTGTGCCGAAGATTATCGATTTCTCCCTCGATTACCTGCGGGCCGGGCAATTTCGCGACACCTGGGCCCGGTGTCAGGTCTGCCGCCAGGGCCGGCGGGTGGCCAACGTCGCGGTCACGGCCTGGCAAAGCACCGAAAGTGAACCGATCGCGACCGCCCGCGCGCATTTCAAAATCGATGAGCCCTTGAAATCCTGAAGCACGCCCCCAACTCACAGAACAACCCGCCGCCGACCGGCAAGGTCGCGGCCAATGCCATCTGATTGGAGTTTGATGACCATGAGTGTGGAAACTCAAAAGGAAACCCTGGGCTTCCAGACCGAGGTGAAGCAACTGCTGCACCTCATGATCCATTCGCTGTATTCCAACAAGGAAATCTTCCTTCGCGAATTGATCTCGAACGCCTCTGACGCCGTCGACAAATTGCGCTTCGAAGCCCTGGCAAAGCCTGAGTTGCTCGAAGGTGGCGATGAACTGAAAATCCGTGTGAGCTTCGACAAGGACGCCAAGACCGTCACCCTCGAAGACAACGGCATCGGCATGAACCGTGACGATGTGATCACCCACCTGGGTACCATCGCCAAATCCGGCACCGCCGATTTCATGAAAAACCTGTCCGGCGATCAGAAAAAGGATTCGCACCTGATCGGTCAGTTCGGCGTGGGTTTCTACTCGGCCTTTATCGTTGCTGACAAAGTTGACGTGTACAGCCGTCGCGCCGGCACCGCCGCCAGCGAAGGCGTGCACTGGTCGTCGAAAGGCGAGGGCGAATTCGAAGTCGCCACCATCGACAAACCGGACCGCGGCACCCGCATCGTCCTGCACCTGAAATCCGGCGAAGACGAGTTTGCCGATGGCTGGCGCCTGCGCAACATCATCAAGAAGTACTCCGACCACATCGCGCTGCCGATCGAGCTGCCGAAAGAAGTGGCCGCGGCCGAAGGTGAAGAGAAGCCTGAAGTTGAATGGGAAACCGTCAACCGCGCCAGCGCCCTGTGGACCCGTCCTCGCACCGAAGTGAAGGACGAGGAATATCAGGAGTTCTACAAACACATCGCCCACGACTTCGAAAACCCGCTGTCGTGGAGTCACAACAAGGTTGAAGGCAAGCTCGAGTACAGCTCGCTGCTGTATGTGCCGGCCCGCGCACCGTTCGATCTGTACCAGCGTGAAGCGCCGAAAGGCCTGAAGCTGTACGTGCAGCGCGTGTTCGTGATGGATCAGGCCGAGTCCTTCCTGCCGCTGTACCTGCGCTTCATCAAGGGCGTGGTCGACTCCAACGACCTGTCGCTGAACGTGTCGCGGGAAATCCTGCAGAAAGACCCGATCATCGACTCGATGAAGTCGGCGCTGACCAAGCGTGTTCTGGACATGCTGGAAAAACTGGCGAAGAACGAGCCTGAGCAATACAAGGGCTTCTGGAAAAACTTCGGTCAGGTCATGAAAGAAGGCCCGGCAGAAGATTTCGCCAACAAGGAAAAAATTGCCGGTCTGCTGCGTTTCGCATCGACCAACGGCACCGATGGCGAGCAGATCGTCGGTCTGGCCGAGTACCTGGCGCGCGCCAAGGAAGGTCAGGACAAGATCTACTACCTCACCGGCGAAACCTACGCGCAGGTCAAGAACAGCCCGCACCTGGAAGTCTTCCGCAAGAAAGGCATCGAAGTGCTGCTGCTGACCGACCGTATCGACGAGTGGCTGATGAGCTACCTCAGCGATTTCGACGGCAAGGGCTTTGTTGACGTGGCACGCGGTGACCTGGACCTGGGCAGTCTGGACTCGGAAGAGGACAAGAAGGCCGCAGAAGAAGTCGCCAAGTCGAAGGAAGGTCTGGTTGAGCGTCTGAAAACCGCACTGGGCGACTCCGTTGCCGAAGTCCGGGTTTCCCATCGCCTGACCGATTCGCCGGCAATCCTGGCGATTGGCGAGCAGGACCTGGGTCTGCAAATGCGTCAGATCCTCGAGGCCAGTGGGCAGAAGGTGCCGGATTCGAAGCCGATCTTCGAATTCAACCCGAGCCACCCGCTGATCGAGAAGCTCGACAACGAGGCCAGCGAAGATCGCTTCAGCGACCTGTCGCACATCCTCTTCGACCAGGCCGCCCTGGCGGCGGGCGACAGCTTGAAAGACCCGGCCGCTTACGTGAGCCGTCTGAACAAGCTGCTGGTTGAGCTGTCGGCCTGATCAAGCTGTAGAAAAACCCGCTTCGGCGGGTTTTTTCATTCTGGAATTCAACCAATCTGGAGTCAGAAATGAGCCAAGTCACTGTACGTTCCGTGGTCTATCAGATTGACGGCCAGCCTTATGAAGGTCGCCTGGCATTTGACGCCGAGCACAAGGGCGCGCGTCCGGGCCTGCTGATGGCGCCGAACTGGATGGGTGTCAGCGCTGGCGCTGAAGAGATCGCCAAATCGGTGGCGGCCAAGGGTTATGTGGTGCTGATCGCTGACGTATACGGCCAGGCCGTGCGTCCGCAGAACGCTGATGAGGCCGGTGCGGCGATGATGCCACTGAAGAATGATCGTGCGCTGCTGCGCAAGCGTATGCAGGCCGCATTCGAACAATTGCAGAAGCAGGGCGAAGCGTCGGTCGATACCTCGAAACTGGCGGTGTTCGGTTTCTGCTTCGGCGGCTGCTGTGCGCTGGATCTGGCTCGCACCGGTGCCTCGGTGAAAGCGGCGGTGTCGTTCCACGGCACCCTGGATTCGCCGAATCCGGCGGACGCCAAGAACATCAAGGGCTCGGTGCTGGTGCTGCACGGCGCTTCCGATCCGCTGGTGCCGAAAGAGCAGTTGCCGGCATTCGAAGACGAGATGAACGCTGCTGGTGTGGACTGGCAGTTGCTGAGCTACGGCGGCGCGGTGCACTCGTTCACCGATCCGCACGCCAATGTGCCGGGCAAGATGATGTACGACGCGAAGACCGCAGCGCGTGCGTTCAAGTCGATGCATGATTTGCTGGAAGAAGTGTTCAAGGGCTGAATCGGCTGACACACTCCCACGCCTGGCGTGGGAGTGTTGCTTTACAGCGGTGTCGGCTCGCTGCGCGATTTAGGCAGCTCGATCCGCTCGACTTCCCCCGGCACCGTCGGCCAGTCCCCGGCCGCCCACTTGCGCCGCGCCTCATCGATCGCCGCCGGATCGCTCGCGACAAAATTCCAGTTGATCCGCCGTGGACCGTCCAGTGGCGCACCGCCGAACAGCACCGCGTGGCTGTCGCTTTCGGCGAACAGGCTCATCTCTTCCCCGGTCGGCAACACCACCAGTGCATGGGGTTCGACCGCTTCGCCATTGAGCTGCACATCACCACTCAACACGTACAGCGCCCGCTCTTCATGCTCGGTCGGGATCAGCAGTGTGGTCGCGGTTTGCATCTTCAATTCGGCATACAGCGTAGGAGAAAGCACCGGCACCGGCGATTCCAGGCAAAAGCCTGACCCGGCGATCATGCGGATCTGCACGCCGAGGTTATCGCTGACCGGCAAGGTCGAGGCCGGGTGGTGGCTGTAATGCCCCGGGCCTTGTTCGTGATCCTTGGGCGAGGCGAGCCAGATTTGCAGGCCGTGCATCTTGAAGCTTTGTTCCCACAGCGGTTCGGGCGTGCGCTCGACGTGAGCGATCGCCGTGCCGGCGGTCATCCAGCTGACATCGCCGGCGCTGACCACCTGATCCGAACCCAGGCTGTCCTTGTGCTGGATCTGCCCGTCGAACAAATACGTAAGGGTCGACAGACCGATGTGCGGATGCTGTCGGATGTTCATGCCTTTGCCCGCCGGATAAACCGTTTCGAGCATGTGATCGAAAAACACGAAAGGCCCGACGCTGCGGCATTTGGCTGACGGCAGCGGGCGCAAGATCGGCTGGCCTTCGACGTCTTCGGCGCGCGGGCGGATGATCAGGGGTTGGGTGTCCATGGTTCATTCCAGGCTGGGCGGGTGATGCGTGGAGCATAACCCGCCGGTGTCGTCGGGGTGATTACTGGCTGTCGAAGCCGACGGGTGCGTGGGTTTCGATGGTGACTTCGCTGGTGGTCATCAGCTTGTGGATCGGGCAGCGATCGGCAACGCGCAGCAGTTCTTCGCGCTGGGCATCGGTGAGCACGCCCTTCAGGGTAAGGGTCACGTGCAGGGCGTATTTGCCTTTCTGTTCCTGGCTGTTGTCGCGTTTGACCTCAACGCCGACGCCGGTCAGCGGGATGTCCTTTTTCTTCGCGTACAGCTTCAGGGTCAGAGCCTTGCAGGCACCGAGGGCGGCGTCGAAGTAATCGTGCGGCTCGGGAGCCGAGCCTTCACCGCCGGCAGTCGTCGGGACATCGGCAAACAGCTCATGCTCATCGATCTGAACGGTGTGGCGAAAACCCTCGGCTGACACGGTATTGACGGTAACGGTCATGTGAACCTCGCAAGCAGTAGGAAAAGGGATTCGATCAAAAAAGACCTTGCAGGTATAGAGCATTTCCCACACAGGCGCGTTCCACTTTCTTGCCGGGTGAACCCTCGTTGCCCGGCGAGGGTCTAGGCTATGCCTGTCTGCCGGAGAATGCTTGTGTCCGTGTTTCGTTTGAGTCTTGCCGTCCTGATGGTTTTCACCGGCGCCGCCAGCGCCCGGGAATACACCTACAGTGACGCGCACCTGCATTACGTGGATTTTTTCCAGGAAACTGCCGGCATGCCGAAATTGCTCACGGCCATGAAGGAAAACTCCATTGAGCATGTGATGATTTCCGGCATTCCCGTGGCGAAGAAATGGCACGAAGACGAGCCGAAGCGCCCGCGTTATTACGCTGGCGATGATGCCGATGCCTATTGGTACAGCGCGACGGACGTGATCGTCGCCGACGCGGTGCAGAAGCTCACGCCGGAGCAGCGCCAGTCCTTTCACCCGTTTCTTTCAGGCTTCAACCCCAACGACAAGAACTCCGCCGCGCACATCCAGCGCATGCTCGATCTGTATCCCGGCTTGTGGCAGGGTATCGGCGAGGTCTTCACCCGTCATGACGATCTCACGGCACTCACCTCCGGCGACACGCCACGCGCCAATAATGAAGCCATGACCCGCATCTATCACCTGGCCGCCGAAAACGATCTGCCGGTGATGCTGCATTCCAACATCACCTCCAAGCGTGAGAAGAATCCGCTGTACCTGAAGGAAATCGAAGAGCCGCTGCGTAATCATCCGCACACCCGGTTCATTTGGGCCCATGCCGGCACCAGTGCCGAGATCCATCGTCATCAGACAAAGCTGGATTTTCTGCTGCCGACCCTGACGCGAATGCTGGAGACATACCCGAACCTGTTCATTGATCTGTCGTGGAGCCTGCTGACGCCTTATCTGCTGGATGAAAAGGAACAGCCGCGAGCGGAGTGGGTGCAACTGGTGGAGCGCTATCCGGATCGCTTCATGATTGGTTCGGACGTGGTCGGGCGATTCAACAAACTCGGTAAGGAAATTCATAGCTTCAAGCCGTTTCTCGACGCCTTGCCTGAGGCAGTCGCGAAAAAAGTCGCACGGGACAACTTCCTGGCGATCTTGCCGCGAACAGCGCTCAAGTCCGGTCAACCTGCGCTGAATCGTTAATGCCGACGGTTCGTAGGATCAAGGCCTTTTGATATCGCGTTTTGGTCTTACGCATTTTTTAAAAGGGCCGATACCTTCTAGAGCAACCAGCTGCAGGGTTGATGCAGCGCTTTTGGAAGGAACCAGAGCAATGAGTATCCGTAGTCTCAATATTGCACCCCGGGCCGGGCTGGGTTTTGGCGTGCTGGCGCTGATGGTGTTTGCCCTTGGGGCGTTCGCACTGTTGCAGATGTCGAACATGCGCGCGCAGTCCGACGAGGTCGACAACAACTGGTTGCCCAGCGTGATGGCGGTGGGCGAGATGAGCCAGGACATGCTGCGCCTGCGCGCGTTGACCATGCGCCTGTTGCTCAATCGCGATCCGCAGGCGCTGGATCAGAACGTGGCCAAGCTCAATGATTTGCGCGGTGTGCTGAGTGAAGCCCAGCAACGTTACGACAGCCTGATCGCATTGCCCGAAGAGCGCGCGCTGTTCGACCGCTTCAAGGTCGCCGAACACAAGTATCTGGAGTTTCAAGCGCAGGTGATGACCTTGTCTGCTCAGGGACGAGTGGAAGAGGCGGCCGCCATTCTCAATGGGCAGATGAGCCCGCTGGCGGATGAAATTGCAGTGACCCTGCGTGAACTGGTCGAGTTGAACAAGCACAACGCCAATCTGGCCACTGAGGCCGCACGTTTGGTGTTCACTAACTCGCGGGTGTGGGTCGGGGTGATGATCGGCATCACCGCGCTGATTACCATCGCCCTGGCGTTGTTGCTGACCCGCAGCATCGTGCTGCCGCTGTCGCAATCACTCAGTGTTGCGGAAGTGGTGGCCGGTGGCGACCTGACCGGGGATATCAGCATTTCCGGCAAGGACGAACCGGCGCGGCTGCTGCATGCGCTCAAGAGCATGCAGCACAACCTGCGCGACACTATCCGCCAGATCTCGGAGTCCTCCAGTCAACTGGCCTCGGCTTCGGAAGAATTGAGCTGTGTTACCGAAGACGCCACGCGGGGGCTGCACCAGCAGAGTCTGGAAATTGAACAGGCGGCCACGGCGGTCAATCAGATGACCGCTGCCGTGGAAGAGGTGGCGAGCAATGCCGTCGCGACTTCCGAGGCCTCCCGTGAATCAGATCGAATTGCCCAGCATGGTCGCGAGCAGGTCCAGCAAACCGTGTCGTCCATCGAGCTGCTGGCGGACGATGTCACGGCGAATGCCACGCAGGTGGAAGATCTGGCGCAGAAGGTCTACAGCATTAGCAAGGTGCTGGATGTGATCCGCTCGATTGCCGAACAAACCAACCTGCTGGCATTGAACGCGGCGATCGAGGCCGCGCGGGCGGGGGATGCCGGGCGGGGTTTTGCGGTGGTGGCGGACGAAGTGCGGGCGCTGGCCCATCGCACTCAGCAGTCGACGCAGGAAATCGAACAGATGATCGGCGGCATCCAGCAGGGCACCGATTCGGCGGTCAGCTCGATGCAGCAGAGCAACGTTCGGGCGCGCTCGACGCTGGAGCTGGCGAAGGCCGCCGGCGTTGCGCTGGAGGAAATCGCTTCGGCGTTTACCTTGATCAACGAGCGCAATCTGGTGATTGCCAGTGCGTCGGAAGAGCAGGCGGCCGTGGCGCGGGAAGTTGATCGCAACCTGATGAACATCCGTGACCTGGCGATGCAGACGTCTGCAGGGGCCAATCAGACCAGCGCCGCGAGTCAGGAGTTGTCGCGGCTGGCGGTGGACCTGAACAGCATGGTCGCCAGGTTCTCGGTCTGATCAGCGTTCGACAGGCGAAAAAAAGCCCCGCATTTGCGGGGCTTTTTGATTTTGCGTCGGATCAGCTGCCTTTGACCGTCTTGCCGTTGACCGTGCCGTCGAGGAGCATGATGTTGTACTCCTTGCCGTCGGTTTCGACCTGTTGCAGGCGTACCAGCAGGTAATCCCAATCCTTGGCGAACCACAGGACGGTGATGCGCTTGCTTTGTGTCGGATCGCGGACGCGCTCGACCTTGATCGCATCGATCTGGCCGGCCTTGGTTTCGACTTTCTCCGAACCCAGCACGCGGAAGTCGTAGGTATCGACTTCGCCATCATCGACCACCTGATAGCTCATGCTTTTCTTGCCGGCGGCCACGTCATGCTGCAGCGCCAGTTGATAGGTGGATTTGTCGACCATGCCGCGGTTGAGCGGGATTTTCACCGCGTCGCCGCGGTCGGTGCCGGTCACCAGCTTGTTGGCCCAGTCGAAGTCCAGGTCAGC
Organism: Pseudomonas sp. R15(2017); assembly: GCF_002112685.1. NCBI lineage: Bacteria > Pseudomonadati > Pseudomonadota > Gammaproteobacteria > Pseudomonadales > Pseudomonadaceae > Pseudomonas > Pseudomonas sp. R15(2017). The sequence continues at coordinate 46,403 of NZ_NEII01000013.1, read as the reverse complement.
CTTTTTCGCCTTGCCCAGTCCACCGCGTTCGAAGTGGTAGGACTGTGGCAGCAGGGTGTCCTTGTCCAGGGTCAGGGTGCTTTCCTCGGACAGGCTGGCAATCATCATCGAGGCTTTGAAGCTGAGCTTCCAGACGCCGTTGGCCTGTTTGGTCAGGCTGCGCTCGGCAGTGCCGCTCATGGGCAGCTGTTTCCAGTCGGCGGTGTAGCTGGCGGAGAACGGTTGAAGGTCTGCCGCCTGCGCGAAGGGCAGGGCGAGCAGAGCGCAAGCGAAGAGCAGGGCGCGACGCATAATATCTCCTAGTTTCGAATCAAGTGACCGCTGGCCGGCAATGGCTGGCCATCCAGTAAAGCACCTTGCTCGCCGAGGCTCAGCCGTCCTTCGGCGAACCAGCGTACGGCCATCGGGTAGATCAGGTGTTCCTGAGCGTGAACCCGGTGCGCCAGACTTTGCGGCGAATCGTGCAACTCTACCGGTATTACTGCCTGTACGACCAGTGGTCCGCCATCGAGTTCCTCGGTGACGAAGTGCACGGAGCAGCCGTGTTCGGCGTCGCCGGCCTCCAGAGCGCGCTGGTGAGTGTGTAACCCTTTGTATTTGGGTAGCAGCGACGGGTGGATGTTGAGCAGGCGACCCTGGTAGTGACGGACGAAGTCAGCGCTGAGGATGCGCATGAAGCCGGCCAGTACCACGAGTTTGGGGTTGAATTCGTCGATCAGTTCGATCAGAGCGGTATCGAAGGCCTCGCGGCCCTCGAATCCCTTGTGATCCAGCGATCGGGTGGCGATACCCGCGTCACTGGCGCGTTGCAGGCCGTAGGCGTCGGCGCGGTTGGAAATCACCGCAGCGATGCGGACCGGGCTGTCGCCGGTCCGCGTGCTGTCGATCAGGGCCTGCAAGTTACTGCCGGTGCCGGACAACAGCACCACGACATCACAGGTCTGGGACATCAGTGAGCCTTGAGGTTCTTCAGTTCGACCTGAGCCGCGCCTTCGGCAGCGACAGCGATCTGACCGATGACCCAAGGCTGCTCGCCGGCGTCACGCAGGGTGTTCAGGGCAACTTCAACGTGCTCCTGAGCCACGCAGATCACCATGCCCACGCCGCAGTTCAGCACGCGGTGCATTTCGGTTTCGTCGACGTTGCCTTTCTCTTGCAGCCAGTCGAAGACGGCCGGACGGTTCCAGCTGGCCACGTCAACCACGGCCTGAGCGCCTTTTGGCAGAACGCGCGGGATGTTGTCGAGCAAGCCGCCACCGGTGATGTGGGCCATGGCCTTGACCGCGCCGGTGTCCTTGATCAGCTTGAGCAGCGGCTTCACGTAGATGCGGGTCGGGGCCATCAGCAGTTCGGTCAGCGGCTTGCCGTCGAGCTGAACGGTTTCGATGTCGGCACCGGACACTTCGATGATCTTGCGGATCAGCGAGTAGCCGTTGGAGTGCGGACCGGACGATGGCAGGGCGATCAGGGCGTCACCAGTGGCGACTTTCGAGCCGTCGATGATTTCGGCTTTTTCCACGACGCCGACGCAGAAACCGGCCAGGTCGTAGTCTTCGCCTTCGTACATGCCAGGCATTTCAGCGGTTTCGCCGCCGACCAGCGAGCAGCCAGCCAGTTCGCAGCCTGCACCGATACCGGTAACCACGGTGGCAGCTACGTCGACGTTCAGCTTGCCGGTGGCGTAGTAGTCGAGGAAAAACAGCGGCTCGGCGCCGCACACCACCAGATCGTTGACGCACATGGCGACCAGGTCCTGGCCGATGCTGTCGTGCTTGTTCAGGTTCAGCGCCAGGCGCAGTTTGGTGCCGACGCCGTCAGTACCGGAAACCAGTACCGGCTGTTTGTAACCGGCCGGGATCTCGCAGAGGGCGCCGAAACCGCCCAGGCCGCCCATGACTTCCGGGCGCGCAGTGCGCTTGGCGACGCTCTTGATGCGTTCGACCAATGCTTCACCGGCGTCGATGTCTACACCGGCGTCCTTGTAGCTCAGGGAGGGTTGCTTGCTCATGATCCAGGCCTTTAGGGGAGGGGATTCAGGGGTAACGACCGAGTTCAGCGGGAACGCCGAATCCGACAGGGGCGATTGCCTCACGCGAAGTTCGGGGTGCCCGGCTGTTGCCGGTCTGCGAAGGCGCGCGATTTTATCAGGCTTGAGGGGCAGCGGCCATCCTCACGCCGACGGGCAGGGGCATATCGGTGGAAAAATTTTGCAATTGACGCTGTGGGCGACATCGCGGGTGCCTGTATAAGGAACCGTCTATCGTTAGGACTGTGCAAAAACTTACCGACCGCGTGTGAATGTTTTGCGACGGCCTGTGGTCACAGGCTTGCAGAACGGTACACGCGGCCTGTTCCAGCCGCTCTTGTCGACGGGAATTCTCCATGGGTTTGTGTAAATTGCTGTTAGTGGGTGGTTTGTCTCTGATCAGCCTGGCGAGTCAGGCCGAAAATCTCAAAGGTCTCTATCAGGTGCGCGAACCGGTCACTGGCCAGTCGCCAGAGGAGCGTGATCGCGCGACCCAGGCCGCACTGGATACGCTGGTGTTGCGCCTGACCGGCGACCCGAAAGCCCCGCAGAACCCGGGGCTGGCGCCGGTTCGCAAGGATCCGCAGCAGATTATCAGTCAGTTCGGTTTCGATGCCGGGCCGCCGGAAGTGCTGAAAGTCGATTTCGACCCGGGAACCACCGAACAGGCGTTGCGCCGCGCCGGGCTGGCACTGTGGGGCGCCAATCGGCCCTCGATCCTGAGCTGGTGGCTGAACGATTCGAGCGAAGGTTCGAGCCTGGTGGGCGACGGTCAGGCCAGTGCCGCGCCGTTGCGCCGTGCGGCCCAGCACCGTGGCTTGCCGTTGCGCCTGCCGTTGGCGGACTTGAGCGAGCAATTGGTCGCAACGGCACCGGCGCTTGAAGGCGCCGACCCGGCGCCATTGCGCGATGCCTCTGAACGCTACAACGCCGATGCCTTGCTCGCCGTGCATGCCCGCGAAGAAGGCGGACAATGGCAGGCTAAATGGCAACTGTGGCTGGGCGATAAAAAAGAGGCGGGCAACGTGCAGGGCGCGGATCAGGCTGCCGTGACCGATGCGGTGATGCTGGCGGTCGCTGAGCGTCTGGCACCTCGCTTTGTTGCCAAGCCGGGCGCGTCCGGCCAGCAGACCCTGGAAGTCCAGGGCATGAATCTGGAGCACTACGCGGCGCTGCTGCGGTTACTCGAACCGTTTGGCGTGCGTCTGCAGAGTGTCGATGCCGATCGCATTCTGTATCGGGTCAACGGCAGTGCCGATCAGTTGCGGGCGCAATTATCGCTGGCGAAGCTGCAGGAGCTGCCGGCCGAGGCGCCTGCTCCGGTGGTGCCGCCGCAACCTGCTGTCGCCGGCGCGGCGCCTGTCGTTGCGCCGACACCGACACCGGCAGCACCGTCCTTGCGGTTCCGTTGGTAGGTTTTCTTTCTTATATATAAGCAATGGAGTGTTACATGGCCGATACGCGGCGTTGGTTCTGGCTCGGTGGGGTGCTCCTGCTTTGCGCGTTTGTCTGGTTGCTGCATCCGATCCTCACGCCGTTTCTGGTGGCGCTGCTGCTCGCGTACCTGTTCGATCCGCTCGTTGATCGTCTGGAGCGTCTGGGTTTGTCCCGTACCTGGGGTGTGATTGCGGTGTTCGCCTTGTTCACCCTGATCGTCACTGCGCTGTTGCTGGTACTGGTGCCGATGCTCGCCAAGCAATTGCTGCGGCTCTATGAACTGGCGCCGCAAATGCTCGACTGGTTGCAACACACCGCTGTGCCATGGGCGCAATCGAAGCTCGGCCTGTCTGACGGTTTCTGGAAGTTCGACAAGGTCAAGGCCGCCATCAGCGAGCACATGGGCCAGACCACCGACATCGTCGGTGTGGTGCTGAGTCAGGCGACGGCCTCGAGCCTGGCGCTGATCGGCTGGTTGGCGAATCTGGTGCTGATCCCGGTGGTGAGCTTTTACCTGCTGCGCGACTGGGACGTGATGATGGCCAAGATCCGCGGCCTGTTGCCCCGTGATCGCGAAGAGCGGGTGGTGGCGCTGGCGGGTGAATGCCATGAGGTGCTGGGCGCGTTCGTGCGCGGGCAGTTGCTGGTGATGCTGGCGCTGGGCGTGATCTATGCGGCCGGCCTGATGATTGTCGGCCTGGAGCTGGGCCTGTTGATCGGTCTGATTGCAGGGCTGGCGGCGATCGTTCCGTACATGGGGTTCGTGATCGGTATTGGCGCCGCGCTGATTGCCGGGTTATTCCAGTTCGGTGGCGATCTGTATCCGATGATCGGAATCGTCGCGGTGTTCATGGTCGGTCAGGCGCTGGAAGGTATGGTGCTGACGCCTTTGCTGGTGGGGGACCGGATCGGTCTGCATCCGGTGGCGGTGATCTTCGCGATTCTGGCCGGTGGCGAGCTGTTCGGTTTTACCGGTGTGCTACTGGCATTGCCGGTGGCGGCGGTGATCATGGTGCTGGTGCGGCATGTCCACGATCTGTACAAGGATTCCGAGATTTATAGCGGGGTGGATGAGCCGGAGTTGTAATCGTGAAGCGCGGGCCGTCCGGTGGATCACCGGGTTGGCCCGTCTCCTGCAGGTCATGGCGCCAAAGAAACTGTCATAAAACCAGCACGTTAACGCAAACCTTTGATTTTGCTTGGGGTCTGTCGCATTGTGCGCTCCGCTTCACGGGTATAAACTTCGCTCACTTTACACAGAGGCCACTAACGGTTCCTTGGGAACTGTTCAGTCAGCATGAAACCGATTCAGCTGCCCCTAGGTGTGCGTCTGCGTGACGACGCCACCTTCATCAACTACTACCCAGGCGCCAATGCCGCTGCACTCGGCTATGTCGAGCGTCTATGCGAAGCCGACGCCGGCTGGACCGAAAGCCTGATCTATCTGTGGGGCAAGCACGGGGTAGGGCGTACGCATCTGTTGCAGGCCGCGTGCCTGCGCTTCGAACAGATGGGGGAACCGGCGGTGTACCTGCCGCTGGCCGAGTTGATGGATCGCGGCATCGAAATTCTCGACAACCTCGAACAGTACGAACTGGTCTGTCTGGACGACTTGCAGGTGATTGCCGGCAAGGCGGACTGGGAAGAGGCGATGTTTCATCTGTTCAACCGTCTGCGTGACAGCGGTCGGCGTCTGCTGATTGCGGCGTCCACTTCGCCGCGTGAACTGCCGATCAAACTGGCTGACCTGAAATCACGGCTGACCCTGGCGCTGATCTTCCAGATGCGTCCTCTCTCCGACGAAGACAAATTGCGTGCCTTGCAATTGCGCGCATCCCGTCGTGGTCTGCATCTGACCGACGAAGTCGGGCATTTTATTTTGACTCGCGGTACCCGCAGCATGAGCGCGCTTTTCGATCTGCTGGAGCAGCTCGACCAGGCCTCTTTGCAGGCTCAGCGCAAGCTGACCATTCCCTTCCTGAAAGAAACCCTGGGCTGGTAAAACCGGGGCTTTCAGCCGGTTTTGGCATATTTCAGGCGCCAGAAAACCCGCTTTCCTGTGGGTTGCACAGGCCGCGTCTCGATTCAAATAGGCTTAAGCGCTTAGATGTTAACGAGAAACCGGGAAGTCACAAAAAGATCGATTGAATTTGCAAATGAGGCTGATAGCGGGCATAGTCTCGGCTTCTTTACAACTATCAGCCACGGTCGTGCCCATGCTAAAGCGCTTCGCACCCCTCGTGCCTCTCGCACTCGTCACCCTGTTGTTCGGTTGCGCTGCTCATTCACCTGTTAATCAAGAGCAGCAACAACAGGCTAAAAATTCTGCCACCGCCCAGTCTTCCGTTATTTATCAGGAAGAGCTGGACACCGAAAAAGAACTCGCCGACTTCAACGGCAAGAAGCCTTACCAGCTTCCGGTTCTGGCTGACAGCATCCTCGAACGCGGCATGTCCCTGATCGGTACCCGTTACCGTTTCGGCGGTACCTCTGAAGCCGGTTTCGATTGCAGCGGTTTCATCGGCTACCTGTTCCGCGAAGAAGCCGGCATGAACCTGCCGCGCTCCACCCGCGAAATGATCAACGTTGATGCGCCGCTGGTTTCGCGCAGCAACCTCGAGCCGGGCGACCTGCTGTTCTTCGCCACCAATGGTCGTCGCGGTCGTGTAAGCCACGCCGGGATCTACCTGGGCGACAACCAGTTCATCCATTCCAGCTCTCGCCGCAGCGGCGGTGTTCGCATCGACAGCCTGGGCGACAGCTACTGGAGCAAGACTTTCATCGAAGCCAAACGCGCTTTGGCGAACGCTCCAACCGTGGTTACCGCTCGCAAGTAATCACGCCTTTGTCGTCACGCTAGTGGCGACAAGCGGTACTTCAGGGGCAATAGACCTAAACTTTACAAGGTGAAGTTAAAGTCTTACTTGAAGTTTGCCGCGTAGCCGCTAGAATCCTGATCTATATTGATGGCAAACCGCCTGCGTTCCAACGCAGGCGGTTTTGTTTTCTATCGAATCGGCAGTCAAAGCCGCAGCCAGATCAGGATGTTCTGCAAATGACGATGTCGGCCCGCTTTGCCCTGATGTTCTTCGCAGCGCTGCTCAGCGCCTGCGCCAGCCGCACTCCGCCGCCCGCGCCGGTGGTTCGCGCTCCGATCGTGTTCGGATCCTCCCAAGCCTTTTCGCCCGCTGCCGAAGACGTGCTGTTTCGCGCGCTCGGGCTGGTGGGCACGCCTTATCGTTGGGGCGGTAATACGCCGGATTCGGGCTTCGATTGCAGCGGTCTGATCGGCTTTGTCTACCGCGATGCCGCAGGGATCAGCCTGCCGCGCTCGACCCGCGAGATGATCGTCATGCAGGCGCCGAACGTCGGCAAGGAAGGCTTGCAAACCGGCGACCTGATCTTCTTCGCCACCAACGGCGGCTCTCAGGTCAGCCATGCGGGGATCTATGTCGGGGAAGGGCGCTTCGTTCACGCGCCGGCCACTGGCGGCACGGTGAAGCTGGACAGCCTGTCGAAAGCCTATTGGCAGAAAGCCTATCTGAGCGCCAAGCGCGTTCTGCAGCCAGAGCATCTGGCGCATAACCCGTAGTCCAGATACATAAAAACCCGTGGGAGCTGAATGGCTCCCACGGGTTTTTTTATGCCTGCAACACGCTAGCGGGTCGCTGACACCCGCCACACCTTGTTCCCCACATCATCGGCTACCAGCAATCCACCTTGCTGGTCGATCACCACGCCGACCGGGCGACCCAAAGCGTTCTCGTCCTTGTCGAGGAAACCGGTCAGCACGTCCACTGGCGTTCCGCTCGGCTTGCCGGCGGCAAACGGCACAAAGATCACCTTGTAACCGCTATGCGGTTTGCGGTTCCACGAGCCGTGCTGGCCGATGAATGCGCCTTCCTTGAACTGTGCCGGCAGGCGGTTGCCCTCGGCGAAGGTCAGGCCCAGTGATGCGGTGTGCGGGCCGACGGCGTAGTCCGGAGCGATGGCCTTGGCCACCATGTCCGGGCGCTGTGGTTCCACGCGCACATCGATGTGTTGGCCGTAGTAGCTGAACGGCCAGCCATAGAAGGCACCGTCCTTGACCGAAGTGATGTAGTCCGGCACCAGATCGCTGCCTATTTCGTCGCGCTCGTTCACGGCGGTCCACAGTGCGCCGGTTTGCGGCTCCCAGGCCAAGCCATTGGGGTTGCGGATGCCCGAGGCGAAGATCCGGTGATTGCCGGTGGCGCGGTCCACCTCCCAGATCGCCGCGCGGCCTTCTTCCTGATCGAGACCGTTTTCGCCGACGTTGCTGTTCGAGCCAACGGTGACGTACAGCTTACTGCCGTCTTTGCTGGCGATGACGTTCTTGGTCCAGTGATGATTGAGCGTGCCGCCCGGCAGATCCACGACCTTGATCGGCTGGCTCTTGATTTCGGTCGCGCCGGGCTCGTAGTTAAAGCGCAGCAGGCGATCGGTATCGGCCACGTACAGATCATTGCCGACCAGGGTCATGCCGAACGGCGAGTTGAGGTTCTGCAGGAACACCGTGCGGGTTTCGGCCATGCCGTCATGATCGGCATCGCGTAGCAGGGTGATGCGGTTCGGACTGGGCACGCCGGCACCGGCACGCCCCATGACTTTTTTCATCACCCAGCCACGAATGCCCTTGCTGTCGTCCGGTTTTGGCGGGGCGTTGGTTTCTGCCACGAGTACATCGCCGTTTGGCAGTACGTAAAGCCAGCGCGGATGATCGAGATTTTCGGCGAAAGCCGCCACCTGAGTGCCTGCCGCTGCCGTCGGCTTCGCGCCGGCCGGCCAGCCAATGGCCGGGGCGATGTTCACCGTCGGGATCAGGGTCTTGTTCGGTTCGGGCAGTTTGGGTGACGGACCGGTGCCGTCGGAGACTTGCAGGCTGGAGGATTCACCACAGGCGGCGAGCCCTCCGGCGATCATGATGACGAAAACGAACTGGGGCTTGCGCATTGCTGATCTTCCCTATGAATGCATTCCTAATCATAGAGAAGCGCACAAGCCCGATGGTTCAACCCTCAGCCGCGGGCTTCCTTGAACAGCACGGCAATGCCGGGATGATAGTTGCCGGCTTCGCTGCGCAATTTGCGGTAGGCGTAGGGGAAGTACCAAGCGACGGCGCAGGTGTGTTCCTTTTGCAGGTCGTCGACCATGTCCTGCAACTCTTCCGGGCTGGCGCTGTGCTGGGCTTTTTGCGGGGCGACGAACAGGCAGCCGAGTTTCAGGTCGCTGGCGTAGCTGATGCGCTTGGCGTCGCTGGTGATATCCGCCAGGGCCTGGGTCAGATTCAGGCTGGTGACGCGCGGCCAGCGTTGAGTCGCCTGAATGTAGGCACGATCCTCGGCGCCAGCAATAAACAAATCGGCGCGGGCGTTGCGCTCGCCTTCTTCATTCTGTTTGCGGGTGGCAGTGTCGCGCAGGGTGACCAGTTCGGCCATCCATGCAGCGGCCGACAGCAGGCCGAGGTTGGCTTTTTCGTCGTGCCAATAAGGTGTGTCATTGTCGCCGCGCACGGCGTTGTAGCGGTCGATACAGTCAAACCAGCGTTCCAGCACCGGGCGCAGGAATTCCAGCCGCGGATTGCTGATGATCATGCCTTGCATGGTGCTCTCCCTTATTATTGTGATGTGCTCTCTGCAGTCAAAAAGCATGGCTCTTTGATATCACTCATGGCAGTGTGGCACAAGATTGGCGTCAGTTAATTGATCGACGGCAGTTATTCACCGCACAAGCCCCTCTTCAATTGACGCTCCACCCCCAACCCTCTAACCTTCGCGGCTTGTTTCAGGTGCTCTGTGGCGCATGTCGACAGAGTGAAACAGGGAAGCCGGTGAGGCGGGTCTTCGAGCGAAGAACCCTCACGATCCCGGCGCTGCCCCCGCAACGGTAAATGAGTAAAAGCTGCGCCTGATGCCACTGCTTAACAGCGGGAAGGCGCGCAGCCAGGCACCAGCCGCTCATGAGCCCGGAGACCGGCCTGATCCATCCAGCGGCATCACGGTGGGCGATGCCAGGCTAGTTGCCGTCTATTCTTGTGCCTGCCCGCCGTTATCCAGCCTCAACGGAGAGCTCCCCCATGACTGATTCCCCCGAACGCGACGAGCGCCACCTGGCGCGCATGCAGCGCAAAAAAGCCGTGATCGACGAGCGCATCGCCAATTCGCCAGACGAGTGCGGCTTGGTGCTGGTGCTGACCGGCAATGGCAAAGGCAAAAGCAGCTCGGCGTTCGGCATGCTCGCCCGCGCCATGGGCCACGGCATGCAGTGCGGCGTGGTGCAGTTCATCAAGGGCCGCAACAGCACCGGTGAAGAGCTGTTCTTCCGTCGCTTCCCCGAGCAGGTACGTTTTCATGTGATGGGCGAGGGCTTCACCTGGGAAACCCAGGACCGCCAGCGCGACATCGCCGCCGCCGAAGCGGCCTGGGAAGTCTCCCGCGAGCTGCTGCGCGATCCGTCGATCGGTCTGGTGGTGCTCGATGAACTGAACATCGCGCTCAAGCACGGTTACCTCGATCTGGATCAGGTACTCAGCGATCTGCAAGCGCGTCCGCCGATGCAGCACGTGATCGTCACCGGCCGCGCCGCCAAGCCGGAAATGCTCGAGATGGGCGACACCGTCACCGAAATGGGCATGATCAAGCATGCCTTCCAGGCCGGCATCAAAGCGCAGAAAGGCGTCGAACTTTGAATCAACCACGTCACTGCCCGGCGGTACTGATCGCCGCACCGGCTTCCGGTCAGGGCAAGACCACCGTCACCGCCGCGCTTGCCCGTCTGCATCGCAATCAGGGGCGCAAAGTCCGCGTATTCAAGTGCGGCCCGGACTTTCTCGACCCGATGATCCTCGAGCGCGCCAGCGGTGCGCCGGTCTATCAATTGGACATGTGGATGGTCGGCGAGCAGGAAAGTCGTCGCCTGTTGTGGGAAGCCGCCGCCGAAGCCGATCTGATCCTGATCGAAGGCGTGATGGGTTTGTTTGACGGTACGCCGTCGAGCGCCGATCTGGCGCGGCATTTCGGTGTGCCGGTACTTGGCGTGATTGACGGCACGGCCATGGCGCAGACCTTTGGCGCACTGGCCCTGGGCCTGGCGCGTTATCAGCCGGATCTGCCGTTCGCCGGCGTGCTGGCCAACCGTGTCGGCACCGTGCGTCATGCGCAGTTGCTGGAAGGTAGCCTCACTGAAGGCCTGCGCTGGTACGGCGCGTTGTCCCGGGAAACCGGGATCGAACTGCCGAGCCGCCACCTCGGTCTGGTGCAGGCCAGCGAACTGAATGACCTCGATGTGCGCCTCGACGCCGCCGCCGAAGCGCTGGCCGGCACTTGCGAGGTAGCGCTGCCACCGGCCGTGGAGTTCGCCGCGCCTGAAATCGTCAAGACCGAAAAGCTGCTCGAAGGCGTGCGCATCGCCGTTGCCCGCGACGAAGCTTTCGCCTTTACCTACGGCGCCAGTCTTGACCTGTTGTGGGCGATGGGCGCCGAGTTGAGTTTCTTCTCGCCGATCCGCGATACGCAATTGCCAGTAGCTGACAGCTTGTATCTGCCGGGCGGTTATCCGGAATTGCACCACGTTGCCTTGTCGCAGAACGCCGACATGCTCAAAGCGATCCGCGCGCATCATGCGGCCGGCAAACCGCTGCTCGCCGAATGTGGCGGCATGCTCTACCTGCTCGACTCGCTGACCGATGTCGAAGGCACCCGCGCTGATTTGGTCGGCTTGTTGAGTGGCGACGCCGTGATGCAAAAGCGCCTCGCCGCACTGGCGCTGCAAGAGGTCGACCTGCCGGAAGGCCTGCTGCGCGGCCACACCTATCACCATTCCTTGACCACCACCGAACTGACGCCGATTGCCCGTGGCCACAGCCCCAACGGTGGGCGCGGCGCAGAAGCGGTGTACCGGCAAGGGCGGATGACGGCCTCGTACGTGCATTTCTATTTCCCGTCGAATCCTGCAGCTATCGCAACGTTATTTGCGCCGGACCATAAGGCTCCCATCGCTGGCAAGCCAGCTCCCACAAGGGATTGCGTTTCTTCAGACATCACACCGCCCACTGTGGGAGCTGGCTTGCCAGCGATGGGGCCATGACCGACAACGCCTTCACTGACGCCGAGCGCGAAGCGGTCTACCGCGCCATCGCCGAACGCCGCGACATGCGCCACTTCAGCGGTGGCAAGGTCGAGCCTGAACTGCTGCGCCGCTTGCTTGAGGCCGCGCATCAGGCACCGAGTGTCGGCCTGATGCAGCCGTGGCGCTTCATCCGTATCAGCGACCGCGCGTTGCGTGGCCAGATCCAGAACCTGGTTGAAGAAGAACGCGTGCGCACTGCCGAAGCCCTCGGCGAGCGCAGCGACGAATTCATGAAACTCAAGGTCGAGGGCATCAACGACTGCGCCGAAGTGTTGGTCGCCGCGTTGATGGATGATCGCGAGCGGCATATTTTCGGCCGTCGCACGCTGCCGGAAATGGACATGGCCTCATTGTCCTGCGCGATCCAGAACCTGTGGCTCGCCGCGCGTGCCGAAGGCCTGGGCATGGGCTGGGTATCGCTGTTCGAACCGCAGGCGCTGGCCGATCTGCTTAAACTACCGGCCGGGGCCAAGCCGCTGGCGGTGCTTTGCCTGGGGCCGGTCAAGGCATTCTATCCGGCGCCGATGCTGGTACTCGAAGGGTGGGCGCAGGCGCGTCCGCTGAATGAGCTGCTATATGAAAATTTTTGGGGAGTGAGTCAATGAGTGTGGCGTTGTTGAGTGTCGCCGCGGTTGCGCTGGATGCGCTGCTGGGTGAACCGAAACGCTGGCATCCGCTGGTGGCGTTCGGCAATTTCGCCGGGCGCATCGAGCAACGTTTCAATAGCGCTGGTCGTGGTTGGCGCAGCCATGGTGTCACCGCGTGGGTGATCGCGGTGTTGCCGCTGACCCTGCTGGCCACGGCGTTTTCCTGGGCGCCGTATGTGGGCTGGGTCGTCGAGATTCTTGCGCTGTATTGCGCCCTCGGCATGCGCAGCCTGGGTGAGCACGTCGAGCCGGTGGCCAAGGCTTTGCGCGCCGATGATCTGGAGGAGGCGCGCAAGCGTGTGGGTTATCTGGTCAGCCGTCAGACCGATGAGCTGGACAGCACCGCCGTCGCCCGCGCCGCCACCGAGTCGGTGCTGGAAAACGGCAGCGATGCAGTGTTCGCCGCGCTGTTCTGGTTTGCCGTGGCCGGTGCGCCGGGCGTGGTGCTCTATCGTCTGAGCAATACGCTCGACGCGATGTGGGGCTATCGCAACGAACGCTTCGAGCGTTTCGGCTGGGCAGCGGCAAAAATCGACGACGTCCTCAACTACATTCCTGCGCGGCTGGTGGCGTTGACCTACGCCTTGCTCGGCAAAACCCGACTGGCGTTGAAATGCTGGCGCACCCAGGCGCCGAAATGGGACAGCCCGAACGCCGGCCCGGTGATGGCCGCCGGCGCGGGTGCCTTGGGCGTCGAGCTGGGCGGCCCGGCGATTTACCACGGCGAGCTGCACGAGCGTCCGCAACTGGGCGAGGGCGCGCCGGCGGATGCCGATTCCATTGATCGCGGCTGGCAATTGGTCCAGCGCGGGGTATGGTTATGGCTGCTGATTCTCTGCGTGGGGGCTGAATTCTATGCTTGAACACGGTGGCCGGTTGCGCAGGGCGGCGCTCGAATACGGCATCGCGGAAGAAGACTGGCTCGACCTGTCTACGGGCCTGGCGCCGTGGCCGTTTCCGGTCCCGGAGATCCCGCTGCGGGCCTGGGCGCGTTTGCCGGAAAACGATGACGGCCTGGAGCAGGCGGCCTGCGATTACTACGGTGCCAGCCAGGTGCTGCCGGTGGCCGGTTCGCAGATGGCCATCCAGTTGCTGCCGCGATTGCGCCGGGCCGGCAAGGTCGGCGTGCTGTCGCCGTGTTACGCCGAGCATGCCGAAGCCTGGCGGCGCAGTGGTTATGTCGTGCGTGAAGTGCTGGAGCAGGAAGTCGACTTCTTTCTCGACAGCCTCGACGTGCTGGTGGTGGTCAATCCGAACAATCCAACAGGCCTGAACCTGACCCCGGCGCGCCTGCTCGACTGGCACGCACGGCTGGCCCAGCGCGGCGGCTGGCTGGTGGTCGACGAAGCGTTCATGGACAACACGCCGCAGTTGAGCCTTGCCCCGCATGCGCATCAAGTGGGGTTGATCGTGTTGCGCTCATTCGGCAAGTTTTTCGGTCTGGCCGGTGTGCGGCTGGGGTTCGTGCTGGCCGAGCGCAAGTTGCTCAGGTTGCTGGCCGAACAGGTCGGCCCTTGGGCGGTCAGCGGACCGACCCGCGTGCTGGGTCAGGCCTGTTTGCGCGACACCGAAGGCCACACGCGTCAGCGGATTCGCAGCGACGAGGCCAGCGAACGGCTGGCTGCGCTGCTCGAGCGCCACGGCTTCAAACCGCAGGGCGGCTGCGCGCTGTTTCAGTGGCTGATCACCGAACAAGCCGCTGCGTTGCACGAATTCATGGCCCGACGCGGCATTCTTCTGCGTCTGTTCGCGCACAACAGCAGCCTGCGATTCGGGCTGCCCGCCGATGCCGCCGACGAGGCGCGCCTTGAGCAAGCCCTGCAAGCATTCGCCAAGCATTGCTCCATGGAAAAACCAGCATGACCACATTAATGGTGCAGGGCACCACCTCCGACGCCGGCAAAAGCACGCTGGTGACGGCGCTCTGCCGTTGGGCCACCCGTCAGGGCGTTGCGGTGGTGCCATTCAAACCGCAGAACATGGCGCTCAACAGCGCGGTGACGGCCGACGGCGGCGAAATTGGCCGCGCGCAAGCGGTGCAGGCCCAAGCGGCGTTCCTCGAACCGCACACCGACATGAACCCAGTGCTGCTCAAGCCCAACAGCGACACTGGCGCCCAGGTGATCATCCACGGTCGCGCGGTCACCAGCATGAACGCCGTCGCTTATCACGACTACAAAGCGATCGCCATGCAGGCCGTGCTCGCTTCCCACGAACGTTTGAGTGCCGTCTATCCGCTGGTAATGGTCGAAGGCGCGGGTTCGCCGGCAGAGATCAATCTGCGCGCCGGCGATATCGCCAACATGGGCTTCGCCGAAGCGGTGGATTGCCCGGTGCTGCTGATCGCCGACATCAATCGTGGCGGGGTGTTTGCCCATCTGGTGGGCACGCTGGAATTGCTGTCGCCGAGCGAGCAGGCACGGGTCAAAGGCTTCATCATCAATCGTTTTCGTGGCGACATCGCTTTGTTGCAACCGGGTCTCGACTGGCTGGAACAGCGCACCGGCAAACCGGTGGTGGGCGTGCTGCCGTACGTGATGGACCTGCATCTGGAGGCCGAGGACGGCATCGACCAGCGCCAGACCGACAAGGCTGAGCAAGTCCTGAAAGTGGTGGTGCCGGTGCTGCCGCGCATCAGCAATCACACCGATTTCGATCCACTGCGCCTGCATCCGCAGGTGGATCTGCAATTCATCGGGCCGGGGCAGGCGATTCCGCCGGCCGATCTGATCATTCTCCCAGGCTCGAAAAGCGTGCGCAGTGACCTGGCGTACCTGCGCGCCAATGGCTGGGAATCGGCTATCCGCCGTCACCTGCGTTACGGCGGCAAATTGCTGGGGATCTGCGGCGGTCTGCAAATGCTCGGCGAGCAGGTGCACGATCCGCTGGGTCTTGAAGGCGCGCCGGGTTCCAGCGCCGGTCTGGGTTTGTTGGCGTTTGAAACGCAGCTCGAAGCCGAAAAGCAATTGCGCAATGTGCGCGGGCGTCTGGCGCTGGAAGATGCCGAGGTCAGCGGTTATGAAATTCATGCCGGCGTGACCACGGGAGCGGCGCTGGAAAACGCCGCTGTGCATCTGGACGACGGCCGTTGCGACGGCGCGCAAAGTCTCGATGGACAGATTTTCGGCACTTACCTGCACGGTCTGTTCGAATCTCCCACAGCCAGTGCCGCGTTGTTGCGCTGGGCCGGTCTGAACGATGTGCAGGAGGTGGATTACCACGGCCTGCGCGAACGCGATATCGAGCGGCTGGCGGATCTGGTGGAGAAGCATCTCGATACTGATCTGTTGTGTGAGCTCTGTGGCATCCAGGCTGGATGTGATGGCCTCCTCGCGGGCAAGCCCGCTCCCACAGGTTGCTGAGGTGTACTCAAATGCCATGTTTGGCCTAAATCCATTGTGGGAGCGGGCTTGCCCGCGAAGAGGCCAGTTGTCTCAACGAATTTTTTTCAGGATGCCTCCATGCTCCAGTTGATCCTCGGCGGCGCCCGCTCCGGCAAAAGTCGCCTGGCCGAAAAACTCGCCACTGACAGCGCGCTGGCCGTTACTTATATCGCCACCAGCCAGCCACTGGACGGCGAGATGAATGAGCGCGTCGCCCATCATCGCGCTCGTCGTCCTGCCGAATGGGCGTTGATCGAAGAACCGTTGGAACTGGCCCGTGTGCTGCGCGAAAACGCCGGCCCCGAGCGCTGCCTGCTGGTGGATTGCCTGACGCTGTGGCTGACCAATCTGCTGATGCTCGACGACGCCGAACGCCTCGCCGCCGAACGCGAAGCCCTGCTCGAGTGCCTGGCGTCGCTGCCGGGTGAAATCATTTTTGTCAGCAACGAGACCGGAATGGGTGTCGTGCCGCTGGGCGAATTGACTCGCCGCTACGTCGATGAAGCCGGTTGGCTGCATCAAGCTCTGGCCGAGCGTTGTCAGCGAGTCGTCCTGACGGTCGCCGGCCTGCCCCTGACTTTGAAAGGACCTGCGTTATGACCCAAGCCTGGTGGCTGAACCCGTGCAAACCGGTGGATACGGACGCCGTTGAAAACGCCGCGGCGCGTCAGCAGCAATTGACCAAACCCGCGGGCTCGCTCGGGCAGCTCGAATCGGTGGCGGTGCAACTGGCCGGATTGCAGGGCCAGGTCAAACCGACACTGGATCAGGTCTGGATTGCGATTTTTGCCGGTGACCACGGTGTTGTCGCCGAAGGGGTTTCCGCGTTTCCGCAGGAAGTCACCGGGCAGATGCTGCTGAATTTCGTCAGCGGCGGCGCGGCGATCAGCGTGCTGGCGCGACAACTTGGCGCGCAGCTGGAAGTGGTGGATCTGGGCACCGTGACTCCGTCGCTGGACCTGCCGGGTGTGCGCCATTTGAACATCGGCTTGGGCACGGCGAATTTCGCCAAGGGCGCGGCGATGACTCAGGCCCAGGGCGAACTCGCCTTGCAGGGCGGTCGCGATAGCGCGCTGCGGGCGAAAGCGGCAGGCGCGCAATTGTTCATCGGCGGCGAAATGGGCATCGGCAACACCACCGCCGCCAGTGCGCTGGCCTGTGCTTTGCTCGACTGCCCGGTGGCGCACCTGACCGGCCCCGGCACGGGGTTGAATGCCGAAGGCGTCAGCCACAAGGCGCAGGTGATCGAGCGGGCGCTGGCGCTGCATGCGGCGCAGCGTGGCGACGCGTTGCAGACCCTGTTCAATCTCGGTGGTTTTGAGATTGCGGCTTTGGTCGGCGCGTATCTGGCCTGTGCTCAGGAAGGTGTGGCGGTGCTGGTGGACGGTTTCATCTGCACGGTTGCCGCACTGGTGGCGGTACGCCTGAATCCAGCCTGCCGTGAATGGCTGCTGTTCGGTCATCGCGGTGCCGAGCCGGGTCATCGTCATGTGCTGGAAACCCTTGGCGCTGAACCGCTTTTGGAACTGGGTCTGCGTCTGGGCGAGGGCAGTGGTGCGGCGCTGGCGGTGCCGTTGCTGCGTCTGGCCTGCGACCTGCACGGGCAGATGGCGACCTTCGCCGAAGCCGCGGTGGCGGATCGCCCGGCATGACCTTGCGTCTGGATCTGTTGCGCCACGGTGAAACCGAACTCGGCGGCGGCCTGCGCGGCAGCCTCGACGATGCGTTGACCGAAAAAGGCTGGGCGCAGATGCGCGAGGCGGTGAGCGGGCAGGGGTCGTGGGATCGGCTGGTCAGTTCACCATTGCAGCGTTGCGCGCGGTTTGCTGAAGAGTTGAGCGCGCAGCGGGATCTGCCGGTATCTCTGGACAAGAATCTGCAGGAGCTGCATTTCGGTGCCTGGGAAGGGCAGAGCGCGGCGGCGCTGATGGAAACCGATGCCGAAGCGCTGGGGCTGTTCTGGGCCGATCCCTATGGCTTTACTCCGCCGCAGGGTGAGCCGGTCAGCGATTTCTCTGCGCGGGTGCTGGCGGCGGTGATGCGCCTGCACGCGGCGCACGCGGGTGAGCGGGTGTTGCTGGTCAGCCACGGCGGCGTGATGCGTCTGTTGCTGGCGCGGGCCCGTGGTTTGCCCCGTGAGCAGTTGCTGAATGTCGAAGTCGCTCACGGCGCGCTGTTTTCGCTGATCGTCGAAGCAGACGGTTCCCTCAAGGAAGTACTCTGACATGTTGCCTCTGTGGATCGCCCTGCAATTTCTCAGCAGTCTGCCGATTCGTCTTCCGGGCATGCCGGCACCTGAACAGCTCGGGCGCTCGCTGCTGTTTTATCCGCTGGTGGGCTTGCTGTTCGGTGTGATTCTCTGGGCGCTTAACATTGCTCTGGCCGGCGCACCTTTACTGTTGCATACCGCTTTGTTACTGGCGGTGTGGGTGCTGCTCAGCGGGGCGTTGCACCTTGATGGTTTGGCGGATAGCGCCGATGCATGGCTCGGCGGCTTCGGTGATCGCGAGCGTACGCTGACGATCATGAAGGATCCGCGTAGCGGGCCGATCGCGGTGGTGACGCTGGTGCTCGTCTTGTTGCTCAAGTTTGCCGCGTTGCTGGCGTTGATCGAGCAGCAGCAGGGGATAGCGTTGATCATCGTGCCGCTGATCGGGCGTGCGGCGTTGCTCGGACTGTTTCTCACCACGAGCTATGTGCGGGCCGGCGGGTTGGGGCAGGCGCTGGCCGATCATCTGCCACGCAAGACAGGTTGGCAGGTGCTGGCGGTGAGTGCGACGGCGTGTGTGGTGATCGCCGGGTTCAACGCTGTCGTGGCGTTGCTGCTGGCGGTCATCGTGTTCATCTGGCTGCGGCATTTGATGGTGCGACGACTGGGTGGAACCACCGGTGATACAGCCGGCGCGTTGCTGGAATTGCTGGAGATGTCAGTGCTGGTCGGGCTGGCCTTGTTTTGATAAGTAACTTTGATCTGTAACTTGATTTAACACAGTCGCGGGTATATACACGCATCATGCTTCCATCTCAGTGTTTGTGCACCAACCTGCGACGCGCCGCGCGTGGCGTCAGCAGGCATTACGACGGCGCTCTCGACGGCTTCGGGATCAACGTTGCCCAGTATTCTTTGCTGTGCAATCTGCAGCGGCTGGATCAACCGAGCATTTCCGAACTGGCCGAGGCGATGGGCCTGGATCGCAGCACCCTCGGGCGCAATCTGCGGGTACTGGAAGGCGAGGGGCTGGTGGCGCTGGCTGAAGGCGAAGACATGCGCAACCGCATCGTCCGGCTCACCGAAACCGGTGCGCAACGCCTGGCAGCGGCACTGCCAGCCTGGGAAGCGGCGCAACAGCGGTTGATCGACCGACTGGGTGCCGAGAAGCGTGAAACCTTGCTGCGGCTATTGGATGAACTGGCCTGAGGGCCGGTTTTTTCCGAATCTAAGCGGGTATATACCCGCGACTGGAGAATAATAATGAGTTCGATGTGGCGTACGTGCGGTTGGGTGTTGCTGGGGAGTGCGCTGATTCTGGCGTTGTCATTGGGCGTGCGGCACGGCTTCGGACTGTTCCTGTCGCCGATGAGCGCCCAGTTCGGCTGGGGCCGTGAAGTGTTCGCCTTTGCCATCGCCTTGCAGAACCTGATCTGGGGCCTGGCGCAACCGTTTACCGGCGCGCTGGCCGACCGCTTTGGCGCTGCGAAAGTGGTGCTGATCGGCGGGGTGCTCTACGCCTTGGGCCTGGTGTTCATGGGCCTGTCGGAAACCGCGTTGGGCCTGTCCCTGAGCGCTGGCCTGCTGATCGGTATCGGTCTGTCCGGCACCTCGTTTTCGGTCATTCTCGGTGTGGTCGGCCGCGCGGTGCCGCCGGAAAAACGCAGTATGGGCATGGGCATTGCCAGCGCCGCCGGGTCTTTCGGCCAGTTCGCCATGCTGCCGGGTACTCTCGGATTGATTGGCTGGCTCGGCTGGTCGGCGGCGTTGCTGGTGCTGGGCCTGCTGGTGGCGCTGATCGTGCCGCTGGTGAGCATGCTCAAGGACAAGCCGCTGCCGGTACTCGGCCATGAACAAACCCTGTCCGAAGCCTTGCGCGAGGCCTGCTCGAATTCCGGGTTCTGGTTGCTGGCCTTCGGCTTTTTCGTCTGTGGTTTTCAGGTGGTGTTCATCGGCGTGCATTTGCCGGCGTATCTGGTTGATCAGCATCTGCCGGCCACCGTCGGCACCACCGTGCTGGCGTTGATCGGCCTGTTTAACATCTTCGGCACGTACACCGCCGGTTGGCTCGGTGGGCGGATGTCCAAGCCGCGTCTGCTGACCGGGCTCTATCTATTGCGCGCCGTGGTGATCGTGTTGTTCCTGTGGCTGCCGGTGACGACGACTTCGGCCTATCTGTTCGGCATGGCGATGGGCTTCCTGTGGCTGTCGACGGTGCCGTTGACCAACGGTACGGTAGCGACTTTGTTCGGCGTGCGAAACCTGTCCATGCTCGGCGGCATCGTGTTTCTGTTCCATCAGTTGGGTTCGTTCCTCGGCGGCTGGCTGGGCGGGGTGGTGTATGAC
Organism: Pseudomonas sp. R15(2017); assembly: GCF_002112685.1. Classification (NCBI taxonomy): domain Bacteria; kingdom Pseudomonadati; phylum Pseudomonadota; class Gammaproteobacteria; order Pseudomonadales; family Pseudomonadaceae; genus Pseudomonas; species Pseudomonas sp. R15(2017). The sequence goes on along the minus strand of NZ_NEII01000013.1, from coordinate 26,210 downwards.
CGGACCGGGAGTTATGACTTGATCTGGCAAGTGGCGATTCTCTTGAGCCTGTTGGCGGCAGCGCTGAACTGGCCGGTGCGCGAGCGTCCGGTCGAGCGCCTGCAACCGCGTGCGAGCGTTGCATGAACCGTTTCTGGCCGCAGATCGTCGTCACCGCACTCGGCGCCGCGTTGCTGGCGCTGGTGTGGTGGGGCTGGCATCAGGGCGGGCTGGCGCTGATGCAGTTGGGCATGGGTGCTTGCTAGATCGGCGGGAGGGCGAGTAACGTCGAGGTCTGACGATTGCTCAAGGATGCCCGACATGCTCAAGCGCTGGTGTGCTGTTCCCGCGTTGCTGATGGCGTTGACCGGACTGGCCCAGGCCGCGGATTGTCCGGATCTGTTGCAAGGTTCGTTGCCCAAGTTGCGGGCCAAGGAATCCATCGACCTGTGTCAGCGCTACGCCGACAAACCGCTGGTGGTGATCAACACGGCCAGCTTCTGTGGTTTTGCGCCGCAGTTCGAGGGGCTCGAAGCGCTCAATCAGCGCTACAAGGCCCAGGGCCTGGAAATGCTCGGCGTGCCTTCCAATGACTTCAAGCAGGAGTCCAAGGACAGCGCCGAGACCGCCAAGGTCTGCTACGCCAACTACGGCGTAACGTTCACCATGACCGAACCGCAGAAGGTGCGGGGTGACGATGCGACTCACTTGTTCCAGGTGCTGGCCAGGCAGAGCAGTGCACCGAAGTGGAATTTCTACAAATACGTCGTCGACCGCCAGGGCAAGGTGATCGCCAACTTCTCCAGCCTGACCAAACCGGATGATCCGGAATTTCTCGCAGCCATCGAGAAAGCCATTGCCTCCCAGCCGCTGAAACCCTGATCGACACCCATCAAAAAGCCCCGCCTCTGTGAAGAGAGCGGGGCTTTTTAGTGGGCGAGGCATTAGCCTCGCCGTGCAGCATCAGAAGCGGTAGGTTGCGCCGACACCAAAGCCGTTTGCCGAGTTTTCATACTGCGAGTTGTAGCTCTGGCCACGATCGTTTGTGTTGCGAATGTTGACCTTCTCTTCCTTCAGGTACGAGTAGGCAACGTCGATGGTCAGGTCTTCGGTCGGGCTCCAGCCGGCACCGATACTGAAGATGGTCCGGTCGCCGGTCGGGATGCGTGGCGAACGGTCGACGTTGTTGGTTGGCGACTGGTCGAACGTCAGACCGGTACGCAGTACCCATTCCTTGTTCAACTGGTAGGACGTACCGATGGCGTAAGCCCAGGTGTCATGCCAGTTCTGTTCTTCGGTGATTTCGCCGAACTGGCCAGCCAGCAGAGGCTGTACGCCGGAGTTCTTGACGGTGATCTTTTCCAGCTGGCTCCAGCGGGTCCAGGTGGTACCGGCGTAGACGTTCCAGCGATCGTTGATCGCCTGGGTGACCGAGAGGTCCACGGATTCAGGCGTGGTGATCTTCAGCGAAGCGTCGTACTTCTGGTTCGCACCCAGGCCGATCGCGCCCAGCACACCGTAGTTGACCTTGGTGTTGCCTTCGAGCTTGTAGTCGACTTTCGAGTGGTAGGTCAGACCCAGGCGAGTGCTGTCGGTAGCCTGAACCAGCACCCCGATGTTGTAGCCCAGTGCAGTGTCGTCGCCCTTGATCTTGACCTTGCCGTCCGGCGCAGCCTGAGTGATCGACAGGTTGGATTCCAGCGAGCCGTCGATACGGTTGATGGTCGGGCCGAAACCGATCGACACCACGTCGTTGAACTTGTAGCTGACGGTTGGCTGGAAGGTGATGATCTTGACTTCGGACTTGCTGCCGAAGTAACGGCCGGCGAAGCCGTTTTCATAGTCGGTGATCAGGCCGAAGGGTACGTACACACCCAGACCGAATGCCCAATGCTCGTCGATCGGCTTGACGTAGTAGCCCATAGGTACGGAGGTGAAGGGCACCATGTCGCCTTTGTTGCTGCCGCCGTTCGGGCTGGAGCTGGCGTCGCTGATATCGGTTTTTGCATCGAGGAATGCAACGCCACCGGTGACTTGTTCGCGCGTGATGCGCGACATGCCGGCAGGGTTGCCGTAAACAGTGCTTGCGTCGTCGGCAGAAGAAGATCGCCCGGCGTACCCAGTCCCCATCCCGCTGATGCTGTGTTCGTTGATGGCAAAGCCAGCCGCGAAGATCTGGGTGGATGCCACGGTTACGGCAAGGCTAAGGGTGGTTTTGAGCATGACTTTTTTCATTATTAGAACTCCTGGTGATCACCGGGGCGAAAATTACCAACATTTTCGTCCCGGCGCTATAGTCCGTATGCCTTGAGTTAGAGCGGTTTTGTAGGACAATCCGACCAAATTCGCTGCGTGTTGGGCGATGTTGCGAAACCGCTGGGTCAGCAAGCGACCTGATTCAACGGTGAAACACAGGTTTGCCAGGCGCAGGTGAAGTCGCGCAGACGACCTTGAGGCTGGAAGGTCTGACGCCAGATACGCGCCATGCCCAGAAGATCGTCCGGCTCGGGGAGGGTAGGGTTTTGTTCTTCGACCAGCAGCCAGGCGATGGCTGTGGCATAACGCAAATTGACGGTCAGTTCGAGGTGCGGGCCGCTGAGGAAAGCATGCTGGCTGGCGAGGCCGCGAACCAGGCTGGCGCGTTCCGGATCCAGCGCCAGGTAATGGTCCCAAAGGGCTTGGTGACGATGCTCGGCTATCCGGTACAGGCCGTGGCCACGGCGGTCATGCAGGGCTGAACCGAGGGCGGACTGGCTGGCGGCAATACCCAGCAGCAGGGATTCGGCGGTTGCGCAGTGACGTCCCAGGTAGATCAGCGTAGGACGGATCACATAGCGGCACAGTTCGCTGGCAGCGATACCCATAAATCCCTCGGATCTTGTTATCGGGCGGCGAGCCTGAAGGGGAGCTTGGCAGCTGTGGATCGACTCAGGCTCGCCGGAAGCGGATCACGCCGCTTGAGTTGAAGTGTAGTGTCATATTCACGACGTAAAGGCCTGTTTTTAAAATATTTCCGGCGAGGCGTTATAACCGTTATATCGGTTGGTGCTTAAGCGAAAAGAGGTAAGGGTGAAATATCGGGCAATAAAAAGCCCCGCATTTTCAGCGGGGCTTTTGCTTTTGCAGCCATTTAGGCCTCTCAGGCGATCAATGCCTGACGGGTGCGATCAATCACGGCCTGCAGCGGTTCGGCGCTGGAGTATTGATCGGGGTACAGACGCTCGCTGTGGCGGGCGATCCCGTGTTCATTGACCACGGTGAAGCTGAAGCAGCCTTTGCGAGCGGCCATGATCAGGCAGTTCATTGGGGCAAAAGCGTTGGTTAGGGTGCGAATGGCATCCTGAGTCTGGATTTGAGTCGACATAGTTATTAGGTGTTCCTACAAATGACACGGATAAGAACCGTGCAACGTTAAAACGTTCCAGTAACGTCAACCACCATTGGTCGAACGAAGAACCCGACTGGAACAAGGCAGCCAGTTCGAGCGCTATAAAAGTTGGCGCGCTTGGGCTGGCAGGTAGGTACTTAGGAGGACAGGCAACACATCGAGGGCAGAGGTTCTGGGCCCTTGGTGAAGATCCTGATCAATTTGCAGGTTGGTTAGGTCAGAGTAAATGGTCTTCGCAACACCCTTTGCATTCATTTCAAAGGCCGTGTCGTCGCAAGATTTACCTGGAAACCATCGAGGGGTCGATCCCGCTTTTTTCGGTGAAGGCTTCTGTGAGAGAACCTTGACCGTGGGGGTGTATTCGACCGGAATTGACTTTCAGCTTGGTACTAACGCCGCGGATACTAACCGAACGCTCCAAAGAAGGCAAACCCGCTGAACAAAAAAATCCCGAGATATCGCCCAGGCCTTGAAACTTGCCCCGATCCGGTTCAGATCATGACCGTCTGTCGCCACAACCTGGCAGGCGCGGAAGCTCGACGCAGAGGCCTATCCCCAGGCCGAATGCCAAAACGACCCGAAAAGGCGCATCGATATAACCGCGTAACAGGTACTTGTGCACATTAGTTGCGCAGACTGTAACGGCGCTGTCATAACGATCCTGACCCTGGTGGCTGCCTGTAACGAAAGTTTAAGTCAATGAAAAACATCGCTTTTTTTTACTGGTGAAAAAATCGTCAGTTTGACTGAGAGCCCCATTCCATAAGGCTTTGCGACGAGTCAGGGGCGGTTGTCCACTGAGTTATCCACAGCTTCTGTGGATTGTCCCGAGCGCTTGCTCTAGCACGGGCGTGCCGGGTTTTTTTCGACTTTACCTGTGCGAAAAAAAGAGTAGAGTGGCGCGCCTTCCGATCTGTCCCACAGTGCTTTATGAAGTTTCGTTCAGCTACAGACTCTGTTACCTCCCAACCCCCTCGTGTTACCGCTCCCAAGCGATTTTCCGTGCGCGTGGCCGAATGGCTGCTGGACAGCCCGCGACTGGGCGACAGCCAGAATGCCAAGCACCTCGCCGGCCGCCTGCTCAAGCAACCGGCCCGGGAGGGGGTGGTCGCGGCGCAGAGTCGCCTCGGCCAGTTGATGTGCCGCGAGTGCGGCAATGCCCGGGATCGGCGGATCGGCCAGGACCTGCTGCGCCAGGCCGCCCGTGCCGGTGACCGACGCGCGCAACAGGAACTCGGCCTGATCGAAGACTGAGCTGTCCAAGACCAGACGCCTTGGTTAACCTTCAGGCTTTATCGGATTGGCGGGAATCACTATGGCGATGGACTTGACCAGCATCCTGCTGGGGCTGGCAGGTGCGGCGGTGCCGCTGCTGGCACTGGCCTGGCAACTGCAACGTCGGGCCAGTCAGAACCAGTCTGAAGTCGCGTTGCTCGAAGAGCGGCTGGCCATGGCGCAGATGGCCCAGGATGGCCTCAATGCTCAACTTGAAGCCTGCCGCGATGAAATCGCCGACCTCGGCCAGGCCAATGCCGCCAAGCAGGCGGATCTCGCCGCCGTGCGCCGGGAAGTCGAGCTGCTGCAGATCGAGCGCGATGACGCCCGTGACGCCGCCCACGCCTGGAACCTCGAGCGCGCCAACAAGGAAGCAGAATTGCGCCGCCTGGACGCCCAGGCCGCTTCGCTGAATGCCGAATTGCGCGAGCAACAGGAAAGCCATCAACAACGCCTGGATGACCTGCAAGGTTCCCGTGACGAGCTGCGCGCGCAGTTCGCCGAACTGGCCGGCAAGATCTTCGATGAGCGTGAACAGCGTTTCGCCGAAACCAGCCAGCAACGCCTCGGCCAATTGCTCGACCCGTTGAAGGAGCGCATCCAGTCGTTCGAAAAACGCGTCGAGGAAAGCTACCAGGCCGAAGCCCGCGAGCGTTTTTCGCTGGCCAAGGAACTGGAACGCTTGCAACAACTGAACCTGCGCCTGAGCGATGAAGCGACCAACCTGACCCGCGCTCTGAAGGGCCAGAAAACCCAGGGCAACTGGGGCGAGCTGATTCTCGAGCGCGTGCTTGAGCATGCCGGGCTGGAGAAGGGGCGCGAGTACCAGACCCAGGTCAATCTCAAGGGGCCGGATGGCGAGCGTTTCCAGCCGGATGTGATCATTTACCTGCCGGGCGACAAGCAGGTGGTGGTCGACTCCAAGGTCAGCCTCACCGCCTATCAGCAATACGTGGCGGCGGACGACGATGCCATCGGCCAGATCGCCATGAAGCAGCACGTGCTGTCCTTGCGCAGCCACGTCAAAGGCCTGGCCGGCAAGGATTACAAACGTCTGGAAGGCTTGCACAGCCTCGATTTCGTCTTGCTGTTCGTGCCCATCGAAGCGGCGTTTTCCGCTGCGTTGCAGGCTGAGCCGGCGCTGTTTCAGGAAGCTTTCGACCGCAACATCGTGATTGTCAGCCCGACCACACTGCTGGCAACGCTGCGGGTCATCGACAGTCTGTGGAAGCAGGAACGCCAGAGCCAGAATGCCCGGGAAATCGCCGAGCGCGCCGGCTGGCTGTACGACAAGTTCGTGTTGTTCATTCAGGATCTGGACGAAGTCGGCAATCGCTTGCAGCAACTGGACAAGGCCTACAGCGCGGCGCGCAACAAGCTGACGGAAGGGCGCGGCAACCTGGTCAGCCGCAGCGAGCAGCTCAAGTTGCTCGGCGCACGAGCCAGCAAAAGCTTGCCGGCGGATCTGCTGGAACGCGCGATGACCGACGCCGACGGCCTGGTCGAGCTGCCTGAATAAGCCGCTCTGCTAGAGCGGCAAGTAGCGACTCAACAACGCCCGCAACGCCGCCGGTTTCACCGGTTTGGCCAGGTAATCCAGCCCCGCCGCGTGCACCTGGGCCACGGTTTCCGGATGCCCGTCGGCGCTGATCACCACGCCCGGCACCGGCTCGCCCAGCCTTGTGCGCAACCACGCCATCAACTCGGTGCCGGTTTCGCCGTGATCCAGGTGATAGTCCACCAGTGCCAACTGTGGTCGCACGCCCTCGTCGAGCAGTGCGGCGCATTCTTCGCGGTTGCGCGCCGTCCACACCTGACAGCCCCAGCGCGTGAGCAGGCTGTTCATGCCGATCAGAATGCTGTCTTCGTTGTCGATGCACAGCACCTGCGCGCCGCTGTGCAATTTACCGTTTATTTCCACCGCCGCGGTTGGCTGCACGGTCTGCGCTTTGGCCAACGGCACACGAACGCTGAACACGCTGCCGCGCCCCGGCCATGAGCGCACGCGCAAGGTATGGCCGAGCACGCGGCACAGGCCATCGGCGATCGCCAGGCCCAGGCCAAGACCTTTTTCGGCGCGGGTCTGGTGACTGTCGAGGCGTTTGAACTCCTCGAAGATCACTTGCTGTTTGTCCTCCGGAATCCCCGGTCCGCGATCCCACACTTCCAGACAGATTTCGCCTTTACGCCGACGCACGCCCAGCAGCACCGGACCTTTTGCGTAGCGGAACGCGTTGGTGAGGAAATTCTGCAGAATGCGCCGCAGGAGCTTGATGTCGCTGTCGATGCGCAGCTGACTGCCACGTACCCGGAAACTCAGGCCCTGTTCCTGGGCCAGTGCCTTGAACTCCGCGCCGAGAATATCGAACAGCTCATTGACCGCGAAAGGCTTGCGATCCGGATTGATCTTGCCGTTCTCCAGGCGGGAAATGTCCAGCAGATCGCTGATCAGGTCTTCGGCCGAACGCAGTGAACTGTCCAGATGCTGCACCAGTTTCTGCGCTTCCTCGCTCAAGCCGTCCGCCTGATGGGAGAGGGCGGCGGAGAACAGCCGCGCCGCATTCAATGGCTGCATCAGGTCGTGACTGACGGCGGCGAGGAAGCGGGTCTTGGACTGGTTGGCCGCCTCGGCATTGCCCTTGGCTTCGGTCAGTGCAACGTTGAGTTGCGACAGTTCCTGGGTTCGTTCGCTGACCCGTTGCTCCAGCCCTTCGTTGGCTTCGGTCAGCGCTTGTTCGGCTTCGCGGAACGCGGTGATGTCGGTGAAACTCATGACGAAACCGCCGCCCGGCATCGGGTTGCCGATCAGTTCGATCACCCGGCCGTTGGGGAACAAACGCTCGGACGTGTGAGCACGACCCTGACGCATCCAGTGCAGGCGCCGGGCGACGTGAACTTCCGCTTCACCGGGGCCGCACAAACCACGCTCGGCGTTGTGGCGAATGATGTCGGCAATCGGCCGGCCAACGCTGATCAAGCCGTCCGGGTAGTTGAACAGCTCCAGATAACGGCGGTTCCAGGCCACCAGCTTGAGCGACTGGTCGACCACGCTGATGCCCTGGGTAATGTTTTCGATGGCGCCTTGCAGCAGCGCGCGGTTGAACTGCAGCACTTCCGACGCTTCGTCGGCGATCCGTACCACGTCCTCCAGCTGCATTTCCCGACCTTCGATGGCGGCTTTTACTACAGCTCGCGTCGAAGAGGCGCCAAGGACACCCGCCAGCAGTCGCTCGGTATGGGCGATCCATTCGCCGTCGGCGTTCTGATTCGGGTTGAAGCCTTTGCCCTGACGGTAGGCGAAGCGGATGAAACTCTGCCGGGCGCGTTCTTCACCGACAAAGCGTGCCGCCAGTTGCAGCAGGTCGTCGATCTGTACCGCCAGCATCGAGCGTGCGCTTGGCCGTGCGCTGATTTCCTGACCGATGAAGCGCCCGGCCTGCCAGTGCTCCGACACCCGGGTGCGCGACAGCACCGAGACCCAAGCGAACAGGGTGAAGTTGCCCGCCAGCGACAGCACCACGCCTTGGGTCAGCGGGGTGATTGGCAGGTTCAGCGGGTTGCTGTGCAGCCAGGCGAGGCCGGGGAAACTGTCCAGCGACCAGCCGAGGCTGCGCGCAGCGATCGGCAGAATCAGGGTGTAGAACCACAGGAACGTGCCGGCGGCGAGGCCGGCGAACACGCCGCGGCGGTTGGCCTGTTTCCAGTACAGCGCGCCGAGCATTGCCGGGGCCAGTTGAGTGACCGCCGCGAAAGCGATCTGGCCGATGGTTGCCAGGCTCGCAGTGGAACCGAGCAAACGGTAGCTGACGTAAGCCAGCAACAGAATCACCACGATGCTGACCCGACGCACCGAGAGCATCCACTGACGGAACACTTCGAACGGGCGCTCGGCGTTGTTGCGGCGCAGCAACCATGGCAACAACATGTCGTTGGAGACCATGGTCGACAGCGCTACACTCGCCACGATCACCATACCGGTGGCCGCCGATGCACCGCCGATAAACGCCAGCATCGCCAGCGCCGGATGGGCCTGGGCCAGTGGCAGGCTGATAACGAACGAGTCGGGGATGACCGAGCTGGGCAACATCATCTGACCGGCCAGGGCGATCGGGACGACAAACAGCGCGGCCAATGCGAGGTAGGCGGGGAACACCCATTTGGCCAGGCGCAGATCCTGCGGGTCGATGTTCTCGACCACTGTCACGTGGAACTGCCGGGGCAGGCAGATGATCGCCATCATCGCCACGCCGGTCTGCACCACCATCGACGGCCAGTTGATGGTTTCTTTCCAGTATTCCTCAAGACGCGGGGCGAGCATCGCCTGATTGAACAGGTCGTCGAAACCGTCATACAGCCCATAGGTGACGAAAGCGCCGACGGCGAGGAAGGCAAACAGTTTGACCAGCGATTCAAAGGCAATCGCCAGCACCATGCCCCGGTGGTGCTCGGTGGCGTCGAGGTTGCGCGTACCGAAAACGATGGTGAACAGCGCCAGCACCAGCGACACGATCAGCGCCGTGTCCTGGGCACGGGTGCCCATGGCGTCGGCGCCGGCCCCGATCAGCAGGTTCACACCGAGGACGATGCCTTTGAGTTGCAAGGCTATATAAGGGAGGACGCCGACCAGACAGATCAGCGCGACCACCACTGCCAGCGATTGGGATTTACCGTAGCGGGCGGCGATGAAGTCGGCGATGGAGGTGATGTTCTCCTGCTTGCTGATCATCACCATTTTCTGCAGCACCCACGGCGCGCCGAGCAACAGCAGGATCGGCCCCAGGTAAATCGGCAGAAATGACCAGAGTTGTTCGGCAGCCTGGCCGACCGCGCCGAAAAACGTCCAGCTGGTGCAATAGACCGCCAGCGACAGGCTGTACACCCAGGCACGCACCCGTGGCGGCAGCGGCGTGCTGCGACGGTCGCCGTAGAAGGCGATGGCGAACATGATGGCCATATAGGCCAGGGCGACGGCGGCGATCAGCCCGGTGGACAACGACATGGAACACTCCCGACAGAAAACGACCGGACTCGCGCCCGGTCAGACAGTCTCGCACGGGCGCGGCGGTTAGTCAGTGTCGACCAAGGTCGTGACGCGGCGGGGTGTCGCAGGAACAGAACCGGGCAGTTCTGCGATCAGTCCGGTTTCAGCGCGATGTCGATCAAGCGGTGCAGTTCTTCGACTTCCAGCGGCGCTGCCGAAAACAGAATGCGGAACACCACCGGGGACACCACCAGATTGATCAGCCGATCCACGCTCGGCGCCGGTTCCTTGGAGTGGCGCTCGATGATGGTCTGCAACTGCGCGCGGATGATCGCCACGCAGTAGCCCGGCGTTGCACTCGCCTGCACGTCGCGCATCATGTTGCGCCCGGGTTCCGAGCTCATTTCATCGAGGTATTGTTCGGCCCACGCGCGGATATCGCTGCGCAGGCTGCCGGTTTCCGCCGGCTCGCTGTCGGGACGCATGCGGGCGAGGGCGACGTCGGCCAGCAAGGTCGCCAGATCGCCCCAGCGCCGATAAATCGTCGACGGCGTCACCCCGGCGCGCGCCGCGATTTGCGGGACGGTCATCGTTGAGCGCTCCTGTTCTTGCAGAAGCGCGCGGACTGCCGAATGAATCGACTCTTGCACCCGGGCACTGCGACCACCCGGGCGTAAACCTTCTTTAATAGCCATGCGGCAGACCTTAACACAAAGAATTTGCTTTAAGCGCAAGCCGAGAGCACACTCCGCAAAAGCAAAAAATTAGCTTTTGCGGAGTGTGCCCATGACCAGCCTTGCTTCCAACCGTTCCAGCCTGTGGTTTCTGGCGATCACCTTACTGAGTTTTCTCGCCGCTTCCACTGCGCCGACGCCGTTGTATCACCTGTATCAGGATCAGCTGCATTTTTCGGCAGCGGTGCTGACCCTGATTTTCGGCGTCTACGCCCTCAGTCTGCTGGCCGCGTTGCTGACGGTCGGGTCGCTGTCGGATCACCTGGGACGCAAACCGGTGATCTTCACCGCCGTGACGCTTAATGCGCTGGCGATGTTGTTGTTCATCTATGCCGACAGCGTGGGTTGGCTGATCGGCGCGCGAGTGCTGCAAGGTTTCGCCACCGGCATGGCCACCGCCGTGTTGAGCGCGACACTGCTGGACACTGATCGTCAGCAAGGGCCGTTGATCAACAGCGTTGCGCCTTTGCTGGGCATGGCGTTGGGCGGCATGGGCTGCGGTTTGCTGGCGGAATTCGCCCCGGCGCCGTTGCAGTTGACCTATTGGTTGCTGCTCGCGCTGTTTGTGTTGCAAGGCATTTATGTCTGGCGCCTGCCGGAAAGCGTCTCGCCGCAGGCCGGAGCGTGGGCCTCGTTACGGCCGACCCTGCACGTGCCGGTTCAGGCCCGCTCGACGCTGTGGCGAGTGTTGCCGCTGAACACCGCGACCTGGGCGCTCGGCGGATTTTATGCCTCGCTGGCGCCGTCGCTGGTGCGCACGGCCACCGGCTCCACCTCCAATCTGATCGGCGGCGCGACCGTGGCGGCGCTGACCGTGACCGGTGCATTGATGATCTTCACGTTGCGCAATCGTCCTGCCTCCCGCGCGCTGCAACTCGGGGCGAGTCTGCTGCCGGCCGGTATCGTGCTGATTCTGTTGGGCGTGCACAGCGCCAGCCTGTCGCTGTTCTTCTTCGGCACGCTGGTGGCCGGTTGTGGCTTTGGCTCCGGTTTTCTCGGAGCGGTGCGCAGTCTGGTGCCGTTGGCATTGCCTCATGAGCGTGCGGGTTTGATGTCGGCATTTTATGTGCTGAGTTACCTGGCGTTCTGCCTGCCGGCGTTGCTGGCCGGGCACTTCACCCACAGTGTGGGTCTGCTGGCCACCACCGATGTGTATGGTGCAGTGCTGATCGTGTTGGCGGTCGGTGCGCTGTTGATGAGTTTCCGGGCGCAAGCGGCGAAGACCTGCAGCGCTCCATAAGCCCGTCGGATTCGGTTAGCCTTGGCCAGCCCCACTTCTTCTCACGGATCGACGCATGAAGATTATCCGCAGCAAAACCTTTACCGCCGAGCGCGCCTGGGGCGCGCTCGACATCGCCAACATGAACGGCATCACCACCCGCCTGCACTGGACCGATCAGCCTTACAAATGGCACGTCAATGACGGTGAAGAAGTGTTTGTGGTGCTCGACGGTCAGGTGCTCATGCACTATCGCGAAGCAGGTGAGGAGAAGCAGGCCTTGCTCGACGTTGGCGACATCTTTTACGCGTCCATTGGTACTGAACACGTCGCTCATCCTCAGGGCGCAGCGCGGATTCTGGTGATCGAAACCGAAGGTAGTGTCTGACCGCATATCTACAAAGCAGATAACAGTTAGAGATATTACCCGTTATATAGATATTCGATTCAGTTCTACCATGGACTCAACCTCACCTGAGGACAGGAGTTCATGATGATTTGCCCCAATAGCGTCAAACCCGGCATCAAGCCATTCAGCCAGCTTCAGCACCCGCGTGAAGTGATCCGCCAATTCACCCCGAACTGGTTCGCCGCCACCATGGGCACCGGCGTGCTGGCGTTGGCGCTGGCGCAATTGCCGGTGTCCATTCCCGGCCTGCGCGCCGTGGCCGAAGGGCTGTGGCTGTTCAACATTCTGTTGTTCGTGCTGTTTACCGCTGCCTACGCCGCCCGCTGGATTCTGTTCTTCGACGAGGCGCGGCGGATCTTCGGCCACTCCACGGTTTCGATGTTCTTCGGCACCATTCCCATGGGCCTGGCGACCATCATCAACGGCTTTCTGCTGTTCGGTCTGCCGCGCTGGGGCGATGGGGTCATTCAACTGGCCGAAGTGTTGTGGTGGCTGGACGTGGGGATGTCGCTGGCCTGCGGTGTGCTGATCCCCTACATGATGTTTACCCGTCAGGAACACAGCATCGATCAGATGACCGCCGTCTGGCTGCTGCCGGTGGTGGCAGCAGAAGTGGCCGCGGCCAGCGGTGGACTGCTGGTGCCGCATCTCGCTGATGCGCACTCGCAACTGGTGGTGCTGGTGACCAGTTACGTGCTGTGGGCTTTTTCCTTACCCGTGGCGTTCAGCATTCTGACCATTCTTTTGTTGCGCATGGCCTTGCACAAACTGCCCCACGAAAACATGGCGGCCTCAAGCTGGCTGGCCTTGGGGCCAATCGGCACCGGCGCCCTGGGCATGTTGCTGCTGGGTGGTGATGCACCGGCGATCTTCGCGGCCAACGGTCTGCCGGGCATCGGCGAAATGGCGTCGGGCCTGGGCCTGGTCGCCGGGATCACGCTGTGGGGCTTCGGTCTGTGGTGGATGCTGATGGCGCTGCTGATCACCGTGCGTTACCTGCGTGACGGCATTCCGTTCAACCTTGGCTGGTGGGGCTTCACCTTCCCGTTGGGCGTGTATTCGCTGGCAACCCTGAAACTGGGCAGCACCTTGCACCTGACGTTCTTCAGTGTGGCCGGTTGTGTGCTGGTGGCGTTGCTGGCGGTGATGTGGCTGATCGTCGGTAAGCGCACGCTGCAAGGTGCGTGGCGCGGCGAGCTGTTTGTTTCACCGTGCATTGCAGGTTTGAAGAAATAACCTGCGAAGATTAGGTAATGTGTGGCCTGGATCGCGGTTCGAGATTCTTATAAGCGTAGCCAGGCCACTGACTACCTTCTCTTTCCAAAAACAACAGGGTCACACGGAAGATGAGTCACCCCTCACAGTTCAACCTGCTGCGTACCCGGCGCTTCCTGCCGTTTTTTATCACCCAGTCGCTGGGCGCGTTCAACGACAACGTGTTCAAGCAGTCGCTGATCCTCGCCATTCTCTATCGGCTGACCATCGAGGGTGACCGCTCGATCTGGGTCAACCTGTGTGCGTTGCTGTTTATTCTGCCGTTCTTTCTGTTCTCGGCGCTGGCCGGGCAGTTCGGGGAAAAATTCGCCAAGGATGCGTTGATCCGTCTGATCAAACTGGCGGAAATCGCCATCATGGCCGTGGGATCCGTCGGCTTCCTGTTCGATCACCTGTCATTGATGCTGGTGGCGCTATTCGCCATGGGCACGCACTCGGCGCTGTTCGGGCCGGTGAAATATTCGATCCTGCCACAGGCCTTGCGCGACGACGAACTGGTCGGCGGCAACGGGCTGGTGGAGATGGGTACGTTTCTGGCCATTCTGGCCGGGACCATTGGGGCCGGGGTGATGATGTCGTCGGCCAATTACGCGCCGGTGGTGTCCGCCGCGATTGTCGGCATCGCGGTGCTGGGTTATCTGGCCAGTCGCAGCATCCCGCGCGCAGCAGCGGCGACCCCGGAAATGCGCCTGAACTGGAACATCTTCAGTCAGTCCTGGGCAACCCTGAAACTGGGCCTGGGACAGACGCCTGCGGTGTCGCGTTCGATTGTCGGCAACTCGTGGTTCTGGTTCGTCGGGGCGATTTATCTGACGCAGATCCCGGCTTATGCCAAGGAGTGGATGCACGGCGACGAAACCGTCGTTACCCTGATTCTGACGGTGTTTTCGGTCGGCATTGCACTGGGCTCGATGCTGTGCGAGAAGCTGTCCGGGCGCAAAGTCGAGATCGGCCTGGTGCCGTTTGGCTCGTTCGGGCTGACGGTTTTCGGTTTGTTGCTGTGGTGGCATTCCGGTGGAATCCCGGAAAGCGCCGTCGGCCACAGCTGGACCGAAGTGCTCGGTTTTGGCCATGCGTGGGCGGTGTTGATCGATGTGTTGGGCCTCGGAATTTTTGGCGGTTTTTACATCGTGCCGTTGTACGCATTGATCCAGTCACGCACCGCCGAGAACGAGCGGGCGCGAGTGATCGCGGCCAACAACATTCTCAACGCTCTGTTCATGGTGGTCTCGGCAATTGTCACCATCGTGTTGTTGAGTGTGGTGAAACTGTCGATTCCGCAGCTGTTCCTGGTGGTGTCGCTGCTGAACATCGGTGTTAACGCCTACATCTTCAAGATCGTCCCCGAGTTCAGCATGCGTTTCATGATCTGGCTGCTCAGCCATTCCATGTACCGCGTCGAGCATCGCAACCTTGAAGCGATTCCGGATGAGGGCGCGGCGTTGCTGGTATGCAACCACGTGTCGTTCGTCGATGCCTTGCTGATTGGCGGCGCGGTGCGTCGGCCGATTCGCTTTGTCATGTACTACAAGATCTACAACCTGCCGGTGTTGAACTTTATCTTCCGCACGGCGGGGACGATTCCTATCGCCGGACGCCAGGAAGACATCCAGATCTACGAAAAAGCCTTCACCCGGATTGCCCAGTACCTGAAGGAGGGTGAGCTGGTCTGCATCTTCCCGGAAGGCAAGTTGACCGCCGATGGCGAGATCAACGAGTTCAAGGGCGGGCTGACGCGGATTCTCGAAGAAACGCCGGTGCCGGTGATTCCGCTGGCGTTGCAGGGGTTGTGGGGGAGTTTCTTCAGCCGCGATCCCAATAAAGGACTGTTCCGGCGCTTGTGGTCGCGGGTGACGCTGGTGGCGGGTGCACCGGTCGCCGTTGAAGCAGCGCAACCGGCGGAGCTGCAGGTGTTGGTCGGGGAATTGCGCGGGACTGTCAGATAATCATTGGCCGTGCCGGCCTCATCGCGGGCAAGCCCGGCTCCCACAGGCTCTCCAGAGAACATGAGCTTTGTGCACAACCGAAAACCTGTGGGAGCGGGCTTCCCCGCGATGAGGCCAGTGGCTTAAGCGCTGACCTTGAGCCCGATCAGTCCGGTGACGATCAACGCGACACTGGCCAGGCGAATCAACGCCATCGATTCGCCAAACAAAATGATCCCGGCAATCACCGTGCCCACGGCACCGACCCCGGTCCAGATCGCATAAGCCGTGCCCAGCGGTAGTTCCTTCATCGCCAGACCCAGCAAGCCCAAGCTGACTGCCATGGCGGCAACGGTGAGAACGGTCGGAAGCGGACGGCTGAAGCCATCGGTGTATTTCAGGCCGACGGCCCAGCCGACTTCGAACAGGCCGGCGAAAAACAGAATGATCCAGGACATGAAAAGCCTCCATCGATTGACGGGGCCGTCCCCAGATTGAAAACTCGATTGAGCCGCAGGGTCGTCCCCGCGTGGCGCACATACTACCTAAAAATGTGCGCCGCACCGCGATCCGGAATCAGTCGGCCGTCTGTTGCGCCAGCGTTTCACGGTCTTGTTTTTCGCTCATCCGCCGGAAGTACGTCGAAAGCAGTGCCCCGGAAATGTTGTGCCAAACACTGAACAGCGCACTCGGCACCGCCGCCAGGGGCGAGAAATGCGCACTGGCCAGCGCAGCCCCCAGCCCCGAGTTCTGCATGCCGACTTCCAGTGCCAGGGACTTGCGCTGTGGCAGCGGCAGGCCGAACAGGCGCCCGGTGAAATAACCCAGCAAATAGCCGAAGCTGTTGTGCAGCATCACCACGGCCATGATCAGCAGGCCGGATTCGGCGATTTTCGCCTGGCTGGCGGCAACCACGGCAGCGACGATGATCACGATGCTGATCACCGACACCAGCGGCAACACTTCCACCGCATGGCGTACCTTGTCACCGAGCATGCGTTGCGCGACCACGCCGAGGACGATCGGCAGCAGCACCACTTGCAGGATCGACCAGAACAGTTCCATGAACGAAACCGGCAACCACGCCGAGGCCAACAGCCAGATCAGCGCCGGGGTCAACAGCGGGGCGAGGAGGGTGGTGACGGCGGCGATGGCCACCGACAGCGCCAGGTCGCCACGGGCCAGCCAGGTCATGACGTTTGATGAGGTGCCGCTTGGGCAGCAGCCGACCAGAATCACGCCGACGGCGATTTCCGGCGGCAGATGAAATATCTGGCACAGCAACCACGCCATCCCCGGCATGATCACGAAATGCGCGACGACCCCCAGCGCCACACGCCACGGATGGCGAGCGACGGCGGCGAAGTCGTCGAGTTTGAGGGTCAGGCCCATGCCGAACATCACCAGCCCGAGCAGCGGCACGATGGCGCCTTTGAGGCCGAGGAACCAGGCCGGCTGGAGGAACGCGATCACCGCGAAAATCAGAACCCAGTAAGCGAAGGTATTGCCGACAAAACGACTCAGTGCAGCCAGTGCGCGCATGGCCTGTTCCTTGTTATTAATGACACCACAAAACATTGTGGGAGCTGGCTTGCCAGCGATGGCGGCATGTCAGACGCCATTTGAGCTATCTGTAACACCGCTATCGCTGGCAAGCCAGCTCCCACAGTTGATTCGGTTTCTTCCGTTGCAACCGCTTTACGCTTAGATCCCCTGCGGAGTCTCTTCGCCGCCCAGTGCTTCAAGCAGCGCCGGCAGGAAGTCGCCGAACGTCAGCATCATCAGGGTGAAGCTGGCGTCCAGTTGGCCGAGGGCTTCGTCGCCGCCGTCCTGTTCCGCCTGATCCTGCAACAGATCTTCGAACTTCAGGCGCTTGACGGTCATCTTGTCGTCAAGCATGAACGACAGTTTGTCCTGCCAGGCCAGCGACAGTTGAGTCACCACCTTGCCGGTGCTCAGGTGCAGCTGGATTTCTTCGCTGGTCAGATCCTGACGCTTGCAACGCACGATGCCGCCGTCTTCGTGGGTGTCGCGCAGTTCGCACTCGTCCAGGACGAAGAAGTCCGGGGCGGCTTGCTGGGTGGTGACCCATTCGGTCATCACGGCGGTCGGCGCGGTTTTCACGGTCAGCGGACGAACCGGCAGGGTGCCGATCACTTCACGCAGGGTGGAGAGCAGGTCTTCGGCGCGTTTCGGGCTGGCCGAGTTGACCAGGATCAGACCCTGTTTCGGCGCGATGGCGGCGAAGGTCGACGAGCGGCGGATAAAGGCGCGCGGCAGGAAAGCCTGGATGATTTCATCCTTGATCTGATCGCGTTCCTTCTTATAGACCTTGCGCATCTGCTCGGCTTCGATCTCTTCGACCTTTTCCTTGACCGCGTCACGCACGACGCTGCCCGGCAGAATGCGTTCTTCTTTACGGGCGGAGATCAGCAGGAAGTCACCGCTGACGTGCACCAGTGGAGCATCTTCGCCTTTGCCGAATGGCGCGACGAAACCGTAGGTGGTCAACTCCTGGCTTGCACATGGACGCGCCAGTTTGGTGGCCAGTGCAGTTTCCAGCGCCTCGGCATCGACAGGCAGGTCTTGGGTCAGGCGATAGATAAGCAGGTTTTTGAACCACATGGGGTGAGTCTCTCCTTTATACAAAGGGGGGCATTATTGTCTTCGCCGGGTCATAGGCCAACCCTTCTCTAAGCCTTTGGAAGGGCTAAGAAAATTATTTAAAAAAGTGCTTGCCAGAGGTTAGGTCGCTCCGTAGAATGCGCGCCACACCGAAGCGAAGGGTGATTAGCTCAGCTGGGAGAGCGTCTGCCTTACAAGCAGAATGTCGGCGGTTCGATCCCGTCATCACCCACCATTCGTTTCAAGTGTTTAGCGCAGCGGTAGTTCAGTCGGTTAGAATACCGGCCTGTCACGCCGGGGGTCGCGGGTTCGAGTCCCGTCCGCTGCGCCATATTCGGTAACCTGGAACACTGAACGCCAGGTCACCACGGAAAAACCCGCCAAGGCGGGTTTTTTTCTGCCTCGAGTTGTACCTGCGGGATGTGTCATTTCACCGGTTTTCGGATTTATTTGAAAAAAACTTCAATTAAATCAACACATTACGAAAATCTGTGGCATAATGCGCCCCGTAACGAAGCGAAGGGTGATTAGCTCAGCTGGGAGAGCGTCTGCCTTACAAGCAGAATGTCGGCGGTTCGATCCCGTCATCACCCACCATTCGTTTCAAGCGTTTCGCGCAGCGGTAGTTCAGTCGGTTAGAATACCGGCCTGTCACGCCGGGGGTCGCGGGTTCGAGTCCCGTCCGCTGCGCCATATTCGGTAATCTGGAACACTGAACGCCAGATCACCACAGAAAGCCCGCCTAGTGCGGGCTTTTTGCTGTCCGGGATTTGGCTTTTGCCGGGCCTGAACATGAGAAAGCGACCTTTGATGGTCGCTTTTTTCGTTTCTGGCGCTGCTATTGCGCCGAATTGCGGCTGTGGCGGTAATCGCTGACCGCTTCATACACCGCTTTGCGCAGGCGGTTGATCCCGCCAATCGGGCGATGAGCATCGATACCGAACCAGGGATTGAACGACAGGTTATCGCATTGCAGGTTCAGCGCCGGGGTGTCGAAGTCCTGCGGGGGCAGGGTAATCCGGGCCACTGTCTGGAATGGGCTGTCCTGCTCGCGCCATTCGATGCTGGTGTCTTCGATCGGCATGTACTTGTTCGCGTCCTGCCGCTGGATCTGCAACACAAAACACGCCGGAATTCGATCGGTCGACAGCTGTTGATTCAACGCGTTGCGCAGGAAGTTCGGCAGATCCTGGTTCTGTTTCGGCAGGGTGTAAGCGGGGCAGCGCTCCGGATCCGGCATCACTCGGAACTTGGCGTTGGCCTCGCCGAACTTGTAGGGCGATACCGAGAAATATGTCGTGCGGGTCGGGCTTTCCGGTGGTGGCGAAAGGGTCGCCAGCGCAATGAACAGATGCCGGATTTGCCAGGTGCGAGGATCCCACCCCGGAAAAAACGCCATGACCTTCTTGCCGTCAGCCTGCGCGGACACATTCTGACGATACTCGGCGACATCGCTGACGAAGAAATTCGGATGGCTGAACATCACGAAATCCTGCTCGTGCAGCCCCTGACGATCGGCCAGCAAGGATTTACCCGGCACATCGAGCAATTTGAGCGCCATGCCCCGGGCATCGCGGATGCTGTCGAATTGCGGATAGGCGTTGCCGTTGGACAGGCGCATCGTCGCTTTCCACAGCTTGCCCGGTTCGCTGAAGACGCCCTGGCGGAGTTCCTGAGCCAGATCCGGCAACACCTGCACATCGGCTTTCACGCAGCCATGGGCCTTGGCATGGGCGTCGCGCAGGTAGCGGGTGCTTTCGCGGTGCTGATCGACGATGCGCACCGCGGTCTGAATCACGTCCTGGGTCATGGCGGCTTCGCCATCTGGAATCTGTTCCAGTGCCGACACCGGGCCACGGTGCTGCCAGGCGAACCAGGCGGTGGTCAGGGCCCAGCCGATCAGTCCGATCACCAGCAGGATCAACAGGGTTTTGCCCAGTATCCGTCCCAGCCAGAGCCAGAAACGCGCCAGCAGCGAAAGTCTTTTGAAGGAATTGAAGATCATGGCAGTTGCGCCTCCAGCGGGCCGCCCAGCACTTTCAGGTATTCGAGCAGCGCCCAGCGCTCTTCTGGCAGCAGCAGTCGGCCGATGACGCCGTTGCCGCGTTCGCCGGCGCGAAATTCGTGACCGCTGTTGTGGTTGCCGGTAATGCGGGTGTCAAACAGGAAGCCGTTGGTGAAGGCTTCGGTGCGATAGCCCAGATGGCGCGGGTCGTATTCGAAGGTGCCTTTATAGAACGTGGTGGCGCGCTCGTCCTGAGGCGACAGCAACTGATAAAGGTTCGGCACCGAGCCGTTGTGCAGGAACGGGGCCGTGGCCCATACGCCGGCAAGCGGACGCGCCTTGTAGGCGACTTTTTCGCGAACGCCGATCGGCAGGCCGAAGCCATCGAGCTGTGGTTTCTCGGCGGCGGTGACACCCGCTTCACGGTACGCACGGTTTTCCACGAAGGCGGTGACGTAAGCCAGTCCTTTGGCCACTGACAACTGGCTGAGGTCCAGCGGCTCCTTGGGTTTGGGGTGCAACTTCACGTCCATTTGTTCGAGTTCCGCCGGGTTCCATTGCAGGGCGGTTAGGTCGAAGCGGTGATTGGCAATGTTGTTGGCCGCATTCGGGTCGGTGCCGATGACGTCCACCGGGAGCATGTGCAGGTGTTGCACCCAACGCTCGCCTTCCTGGGTCTGACGCGGAACGTGGCATCCGGCGCAATTCTCGACGAACAGGGCTCGCCCCTTGGCTGCCAAGGGTCTGTCGACGACGCCGAGCAACTCTTCAGGCCATGCCGGCGGTCGCAGTCTTTGCAGGGTTTCTTCGATCTTGTGCAGATCACGCACACGTACGCTGGAGGCATAGCGCTCATCGCCTTGCAGCGGCTGGCCGTTAGCGTTGAAGAAATTCAGAGTGGCGCCGACGCCCAAAGCCTCGCCGATATTGCGCGCCATCGGTTGTTGCGCCGAGCCGTTCCACTGCACCCAGTCGAATGTCCACATGTCCCACAGCTGTGGGTAATCCACCGGGGCATTGGCCACGCGGTAATTGTTTGGGGAGATCGCATCGCCGAAGGTCGCGTTGGCGATACGCCCGAAGGCATCGGTGCGGCCCGGGCCTTCTTCGGTGGGGTAGAGGCCAAGGTGAGTGTCGTTCCAGGCCACTTTGATGAAGGTGTTCAGTGAGCTTTTGAAGTCTTTGCGCAGTTGTTCGTGGCGTGCTTCGTAGTCATTGCCCAGCACGTGGCGGGCGAAGCGCTCGAGTTTCCATGGGTTGTAGTAGGTCGAGGCGAGACTGGCGACCAATGCCTGTCCGAAACTGCCGCCGCGCAATGTAGGAACGCTGGAGGGCAACACATGCTGGGCCGAACCGCCGTCGATGCGCACTGCCTGGCCATTGAAGTGCAGTTCCCCGGTGTGGCAGGCCGCGCAAGTGATGTCGAGATATTGCTCGGAGCTGCCGGGATTCTGGTGCCGGGCGAAACCCACCGGCAGATTCCCCGGGTTGTCCGGCGTGGCTTTCTGTTGCGGATCGATCAGAAAGCCGAAGCGCGCGAGGTATTCCGGGGAGGCAAAGCGTTGCTGCGAGAACGGCAGCTCCAGCGCCTGGAACCATTCATAGCGCAGGCCTTTGACCTGCGTCCCCTGCGGGGTGAAGTAGTAGGTCTGGCGCTCTTGCTCAGTCCACTGGTTCAGGTAATGCACCTGTTTTGCAGGTGCGGGGAAGGGCAATCTCGGATTGGCGACATAGTAAACAACCACCGCCAGAGCCAGTCCCAGCAGCACCACGATCAGCGTCAACACACGGTATAAGAGGCGCAAGATAAACATCCTTGTCGAGTTGTTGCGCTGTTATGCCTGAGCCAGGTCGTGTGCGGCAAGTGGCCATTACGCCAAGTGTTGTGGGAAGCGGCATCAATCACTGTCGGCGAAAGATGACAGAAGCTTCATCGTGCCTTTCGCCAAATGCTTTTTAATCCCTGAACTTATCGGAAGATTCCTGCTCTCATGCCGGTAGCCATTGGTCGTGGCGGCCTGATAAGCTCGCGGCTTTACTCGATTGCCCTTTCGGCGCATGAACAAGGAAATAGCATGAAACAGCATCGGTTGGCGGCGGCGGTTGCCCTGGTTAGCCTGGTACTCGCGGGTTGTGATTCGCAGACCAGCGTAGAGCTGAAAACCCCGGCGCAAAAAGCTTCCTACGGTATCGGCCTGAACATGGGCAAGAGCCTTGCTCAGGAAGGCATGGATGATCTGGACTCCAAAGCGGTAGCCCAGGGCATCGAAGATGCCGTCGGCAAGAAAGAACAGAAGCTGAAAGATGAAGAACTGGTCGAAGCCTTCGCCGCGCTGCAAAAGCGTGCCGAAGAGCGTATGGCCAAGATGAGCGAAGAGTCGGCAGCCGCCGGCAAGAAATTCCTCGAAGAAAACGGCAAGAAGGCTGGCGTTACCACCACCGCTTCCGGTCTGCAGTACGAAGTGGTCAAGAAAGCCGACGGCCCGCAGCCCAAGCCTACCGATGTCGTGACCGTTCACTACACCGGCAAGCTGACCAACGGCACCGTCTTCGACAGCTCCGTCGAGCGCGGCAGCCCGATCGATCTGCCGGTCAGCGGTGTGATCCCGGGTTGGGTCGAAGGCCTGCAACTGATGCACGTTGGCGAGAAGTACAAGCTGTACATCCCTAGCGATCTGGCTTACGGCGCACAATCGCCAAGCCCGGCAATTCCGGCCAACTCGGTTCTGGTCTTCGACCTGGAACTGCTGGCCATCAAGGATCCAGCCAAAGAAGACGCCGCTGCCGCCAAGCAATAAACTTCGGCACCGGTTTCCCCAACAACGCCTCGCTTATGCGGGGCGTTGTTGCATCTGGACGATGGTCGGCGTAAACAGACCGAACCGATGCCAGCCAGGGCAGTCCTAGACTTTAAGGTTGTCAGCGCTAGACGTCTGGAACCGCCAAGTCAATGAAATATTGGGATTTTTTATGTGAGTAAAAAACGCCCGATTTAAGCGCAGCCCTTGTGAAACGGGGCTCTCAGCGCTGAAATGCAGCTCTGTTCACAAGGTTATCCACAATTTGTGTGGATAACATTTCAACGGGAGAAATAAATGAAAGCGCCATGGAATTTCGCCCGATTCCTGCCTTTGGCCGGCCGCTTGCTGGCTCGAGGCCGCTTGCCGACCTTGTTGTTCGCCGTGGCCAGCAAAGGCGCCGCCCAAGGCAATCGTCTCGGCAAGCTGAAGGATGATTTGCGTCTGTTGCAGGCACTGTGTCTGGCGTACTGGCGCGGCGAGTACCGTGCTATCAGCGCCAAGGCGATCGTTTCGGTAGTGGCCGGTCTGATGTACTTCCTCAGTCCGGTGGATGCGATCCCGGATTTCATTCCCATGTTCGGCATGCTCGATGACATCGCCGTCCTCGCCTGGCTGATGAAAACTCTCGACGATGAACTGAATGCCTTCCGCCTGTGGCGTCAGCGCCAGGCGCCGGAAAAGCTCAGAGTGCTCGAGCGTCTGCCCGATACGCCCGAGCAACTTCAGCTTCAGGGGCCGAAAAAGTCCTGAATCGCGACAGCCTCGTACACAGATAGATACCCCCCACGACCTTGCCCGCTGTTAGGATTACACTTCTAGGGAAAAGTGCCGACTCGCTAAGTGTTGTTGTCCTACGGGGTAGTCATGGATATTCAGATAATTGCACGCGATGGCGAACCCGAATATGCGGTTTTGCCATGGGCTCAGTATCAGGCTCTACTGAAAGCAGCAGGCATCAACGAAGCACCGTCGCAACCGGCTCCAGCGCCGCTTGCGGCAACCCCGGACCCGATTCTTCCAGGTCTGGATCAGTTACGCAGTTTGCGCGAAGGGAAGGGCATCGCCATTGAGGCGCTGGCCCGCACGGTAGGCATCAGCCCGTCTTACCTGGCCATGATCGAAAGTGGCGAGCGTCTGCCCGACGCCGCGATTCGCCGCAGCCTGGCCTGGGAGTTGACGGTGCCAGGGTGGAGGGAACAATCGTGAGCGTACGCATCAGTCGTCAACATTGGGACGGATTGCTGGGGGAGCTGGATCAGGCGCGCAGGCAGCGCCATCTTTTGACTTATCGAGCGTTGCTTGAACGCCTGCAACTGCCGACGCCGGCGATGCAGACATTGACCGCTGCACTGGAGCACCTCGCGGCACTGGACGCGAAAGCCGAACAACCATTGCGCAGCTCGCTGGTGATCAGCCAGGGCGCCAGTCGCCTGCCACGCACCGGATTCTTTGAATGTGTCGAGCGTCTGGGGCGTTTTTCCGGGCCGTCCGACGGTGTTGCCGCCGCCTCCTGGCATGCTTCGGAAGTGGTGCGGGTCTTTGAGTACGAGTACCCGGAATCGGCGGAGGCTTGAGTGTTTTTACGACTCAAGGCGCGGGCAAGTTACTGGCTGGCCCGTAGGCTGTTTCACTGGTCGTGGTTTGTTCGTCAGCCCCGCGGCTGGCGCTGGCTCGAAGGGCAGTTTGCGCGCATGGCCAATCTGGGCGATGTCGGCGCGCAGAGTTTTTACGGACACATCCTGACATTTCGCGGGGTTGGCCTGGGCGCACGTGAAGAAGGTATCCGGTTGCTGCGACTGGCGGCGCTGGCCGGGGATGGCAAGGCGGCGTATCAGGTGGGTGTCATCAGTCTCGCAGGTACACCGAGCAAAGCGCCGGATCCTTCGGAAGCCGCTCGCTGGTGGACGATGGCCGCGAAGGCCGGGCATCCGTTGGCCGAGCTCAAGTTGAAAGAGCTGGCCGGCCGGGACGCTTCTCGATAAGCAAGTCATCTGTTCCGTGAACGGGGCGCGAGGGAAACCTCCCGCCCCGTTTTTGCGTCTGCAGTTCGATAAAAAAGCAGTTACAGACTTCTCCTACATCCTCTGCCTACTCGCCTGACTTCTTTTCTGATTGATCCCCCGCAAAGTCCCTCGCCTGATTTTTGCGCGAGGGAACGCACATGTTTGACCCGGTTTTTCGTTTCGCCATGCGCATGGAAATGCGCTGATGGATGCCGTCACCCGCATCGAGCAAGAACTCGACAGCTTTCCCCGCACCCTTGATCTCTATCGCGAGCAGCTCAAGTACTGGCTCCCTCGCTCGGCAGACGGCGTCAGTCATGCGGCTGATCTGCCTTCGCTGATGGGGATGGAGCGGATCATCCGTTTCGGCGAGCACAGCACGGCGGTTGCGATTGACGACAACCGCTTCTCCTCTGCGGTCGTGCAATGCCCGTATTCCGGGCGAATGGAGATCGAGAGCAAGTTCGAGTCGGCGTACGACATTCCGTTGGGCGACATCGTTGTCGATGTGGTGGCGGTGGAGGGCGGTGCAGTCGAGTCCGTCACCCTGGATGTTCAGGGCAAAGGGGTGTTCACCGGTGAGGCGGGCAAGTTTTATCGGGTGGTGGTGCACGGCGAGGCCAGCGAGCAGCAGGTTGATGCGCTTTTCGAATCCTACGATGGCCTGACTCGGCAGCTGGATGGCTGGCTGCGCAGCGAGTGGCAGGGTTTCAAGCCGCAGTGGTCGCAGTCGGTGGCCACGGCAGCCGGGAACGGCATGCTGGCCGGGAGTTGGGCGGCGATCGAGGGGGTGTGGGACAGCATCGGGTTGCTGTCGGAGATTCTCAAGGATCCCGGAAAGTTTGCCGAGCGGTTGGGCAGTGGCGCAGCACAGCTGATCGCGCTGGCAGAAACCGCGCCTGAAATGATGGAGAAGCTTCAGTTACTGGTCAGTGACGAAGCAGCGCTGTGTTTGTTGCTGCGAACTGCCAGCCTCTGGCTGGAGATGCTGCCACCCAGTGAAATTGCCGGGAAAACCGCCGAGGCGGTATCGATGGTAGTGGTGCAACTGCTGATCGATGTGTTGATCGGCGTTGTGTTGACCTTCGTTGGTGCCGGGGCGGGGATTGCGTATCTGACCTTGCGTCTGGCGGATCGTGGCGCTCAGTTGCTGTCGGCGGTGACGCGCCTGGTGAAGGCGATGTTCGGCATCGTCAGCACCTTCATCGGCTACGTGAACCAGTACAAATCCGTCGCCGCACGGGGCATCGCCGCCGGGGTGAAAAAGGGCCGCATGCAATTGCGCTGGGATGCCCGGCGCAATGCCTCCCTGAAAAAAGACGAGCACCACGACGACACCCCGGATCAGGCGAAAAATCCCAACGGTGACAGCGCCGATTGTGCACCCCGAACCTGCACCAACGGGTGTCCGGTGTCGATGGTCACCGGCGAAGAGCTGCTGACGCTGACCGATGGCGTGCTCGACGGGCTGCTGTCGTTTGAGTTCAGCCGTTTGTATCGCACCAGTGCGGTCGAGATCGATGTCGGGCTGGGGTTTGGCTGGAGTCACTCGCTGGCGCATCGGCTGGAGGTCGAGGGCGCTGCGGTGGTC
>NZ_NEII01000012.1:184685-229712 GCF_002112685.1 Pseudomonas sp. R15(2017) | reverse complement strand
GGGTTGGGGCAGATGTTGTATGTGAGCTTGAGTTTGTTTCAGGAGGCGCAGGCGGGGACGGTGATTTTGGCGATGTTGGTGCTTGTGTGGGGGGTGGATTCGTTGAGTGCTTGGAGTCGGGGGCGGTGGGTTGAGGCGTAGATTTCGGTGACTCTGACCACGTCAAATCTTTTTCGCCACTTGTTATGGGTAGGTATATGCCCGACCAAGAAAGCGATAATCCAACCATCTAACTATTTGATAAATAGACAGAAACCGACGAATTAGATTTAGGATGGTATTTGTGCTGATGGTACGGAGGCTGTCGAACCGCTATAAACAGCTATCAGGTAACCAACTCGCTTAAATTGCATGTTTCAGACGTTGGTAGCTTCACGGCACTATGGCAGAGTCGTTGTGATCCTAACTCAACTCAAAATAAACAATTTTTTTGCATGCATTAAAAATGATAGCTAGCGTTCTATGCCCTGCATAAACACCGGCATTGGCATTTCAAATCACGTCTGATACCGTGACTATTACATGTATCGGCCTAACCTGCTTCATTAGCTTCCCTCTTCGAATACGGTTACAAGGACTGTAGCGATGAATGAACAACCTTATACCCCTACCAATTTGCGTCGCCGCATAAACTTTTCAGACAAATGCAAAAATGCAAGCCTTCACAACTCTTCAATACGTAAAAAAATTGGTGAGGAATCGTCTCAGAGACTTACGAAAGGATTAGCATTTTCTTCCGGCTTAAGAAGCTTCAGTCTAGGAAAAAAATCAGGTTATGGTTTTGGAGATATTTCAGACACTATAATCATTAGGCTTTTAGCAAAAAACATCAGAGCTGCGTATCCGGCAACACAATCCCACAGACAGTTCCTCATAAGCAACACCATCTCAATAATGAAGGAATGCGTAGCTTTTAATGTATTTAGATACGACATTCAAAGCTTCTATGAAAGTATTGATCGCAAGCTTCTTCTGGAAAATTTAATCGCAGATGGCATTTGCACATGGCAGACTATACTACTAATAAAAAGACTATTCCTCATACTCGACATATATGAAGTACAGGGCCTACCTCGCGGATTAGCAATAAGTGGAGCTTTAGCAGAATTAAGATTATTGAGTTTCGACCAAAGCATGCGCCACAACAACGATGTCTTTTTCTTCTCGCGCTTTGTCGATGACATCTTGATAATAACATCCGAAAAATTAAGTCAAAAAAACTTCGACGAACTTGTAACTGAAACTTTACCTGAAGAACTTTGCCTGCATGATGGAGAGAAGCGCTCCTTTATCCCTGTTCCTGCAATTTACCAATCTAAAAAAAAGAACGCACAAACACACGAATATTTTTCACTCAGCTACCTGGGATACAACATAAGGATCTCCAACAATTCCACAAAAGAAATAGCTTTAGGCACCTCGCGCCGGGAAATACTCGTCGACATTTCAGAAAACAAAATACGTAAAATACAAGACAGACTAGTCAAGTCTTTTACAGGTTACATCGCAAGCAAAAAAACCTCAGCTGATTTCAGACTTTTAAAAAATAGAATACGTGCCATTACCGGAAACTACGAGATAAGAGATCCCAGCACAAAAATCACCATCAAGACTGGCATATATTATAGCTACATCCATAAAAACACTGACGATGATTGCGCACTTCTGAGGCTAGACGGTTTTCTCAGAGGCTTGATGTTTTCGGAAAAAAATCCGCTTTCATTACGCATAAAGCGTGCTTTATCTTTGGCTCAACGAAAGCAACTAATCGGCTACAGCTTCAGTTTAGGTTTTACCAACAGAAGATTTCACTCTTTTTCGTACAAGAGCTTCGAAGTCATTAAGAAGGTATGGTTATGAGCACCAAGCGGCAAACTCAAAGAGTGAGAAAACAGGATTATTACCGTATTCTATTAACTGAAACCTGTCCGTATGAAACCCCAGTAATATTCGATAATTTTGGATTTTACAAACAACTTCAGACACTTCCGGCGAGGTCTGAAGAAATTCAAAAACTACTAAATTCAATTCTCAAAGACGAAAAGGATCTAAAATTTTCGATTCCATACATTTACAACATCCGGAAAGATTTCGAGTCACCTAGAACCCTATCCTTGATGCATCCTCGATCTCAACTTCACTTTGTCGAATTTTATAAAAAATTCGATGATCAAATTTTGTTATTCTGCAAAAAAAGCAAATTCACTCTGCGAGCCCCTCAAAAAATCACCAGTAAATACTATATAAAGAACCCACAGGAAAACATTAAAAAATACCGTTCCGATGAAACCACCTCATCTCAGAACGAATTAAAAGACAGATATCTAACAACTTATTTTGCCTATGGCGAAAACACCCGCCTACATAAATTTTTTGAATCTTTTGATTATCTCAGATTAGAAAAGAAATATTCCCAATTTTGCTCAATGGACATCTCTAAATGCTTCGATAGCATTTACACTCATTCAGTGGCATGGGCGGTCAAAACCAAAGAATATACAAAAAGGCACATTGGAATTGACGGAGTATTCGGCGACATTTTCGACCTAACAATGCGTTGCTCTAACTATAATGAAACAGCGGGAATACCGATAGGACCCGAAGTCAGCAGGATATTTGCGGAAATCATCTTTCAAGAAATAGATGAGCAAATTGAAAAAAAACTTCAAGCACACGGATTAAAAGTAGACTTGGATTATTCAATGCGTCGCTATGTAGACGACTACTTTATATTTACCAACTCAGACTCAGTATCAAGCCAAATCGCGCAAACTGTCGAAGCCGAATGTAAAGCTTACAAACTTAATATCAATGAGGCCAAAACCCTAAAGGCAGAGCGCCCATTCATCACTCCTAAAACCAAGTCTTTAAGAGCTGTACAACGCAGACTACTGACTCTTAGGGAGTCTCTTTTTTCAGGAGAAAATTATGGCTCACCAAGAGAGCTACCCAATCAAAAAACACTAACCCTTCACTTTATAGACGACATCAAAGCTGCATGCA
Source organism: Pseudomonas sp. R15(2017) (assembly GCF_002112685.1). NCBI lineage: Bacteria > Pseudomonadati > Pseudomonadota > Gammaproteobacteria > Pseudomonadales > Pseudomonadaceae > Pseudomonas > Pseudomonas sp. R15(2017). The sequence continues at coordinate 226,709 of NZ_NEII01000012.1, read as the reverse complement.
GTTCTGATTCAGACGCCTATCAATTAGTTAGTGCTTATGTAGTAGGCTGGCTAAGCAATCGCATAATCAGCGCAACAGATGAAAATATAAATCGGACTGAAGGAATAGAAAATCTCCTAACCGGTTTCTCTCATTTTTTTAACTTTTCCATTCGAACAATTTTTCACTTCTACAGTATAAACCCTAGTCACAAATCATCTGTAAAGCTTTGCATTGCTGCAAAACTAGCTTGCACATTCTATGAAAAACATATACCAACAGAAATAGACAGTATAAAAAATACAATTTATAACTTATGTAAAGAATTTTTTTCCAGCAGTGGCTACCTGGGAATTTTATCCAAAAACAACAATATCAACCTTCTTGAGGCAATGAATATACTTGTCCTTTGCAAAGAGTTAGGCCCGCAATATCTCTTGCCCAAAGAAGCTCTGCAAGGAATCGCAAAAATTGATAATGCCGAACCCCTAGACTATTTCGAGATCATCACACTTCTCTACTACATCGGCGATGAACATCTATATCGAGAAACTCGAAAAAAAATAACATCGAGCATAGATCAACATTTAAATCGAATTGACGACATACGCATAAACTCGCACAAATTTCATCTTTTGATGGACATTCTTTCCTGCCCCTATATTGATAAAAACTTTCGATCCGCTACAGCTATCCGATTGTGCGAATCTGTAACCGGCACAAAACCTGGAAAAGCAAAACTGAAGGTGCTAATGGATTTTTTTGATAAAAACATTTGGTTCGTAAATTGGCATAGTTTTGACTTATTGACTGTTTTGGAGAAAAAGGAATTGCTAAGCGGCTACTGATTCGATAGCCTTGGCATCGAGAAACACGGTGGGCTTTACACCGCAAGGTGGCTACCTATGACGTCGAGTGTTCGCATTCGATATATTAGGTCTCGTCGGCTTTGATAGAGACGGCGGGCAACCGCACACACTACACCCACCGTGTTTCTTCTTATCACAACCTAACAGCGCATTCATTCAGCTGAAGCAAGTACTGTCAAACACCTCCTAGCTCACCTTGCACGCTCATTAATAGCGCACAAAATATCCAAAACCAAGAATTACATATAATCAGTTCTTGGGTCATAATCTGCTGGCAAATTATTTTGCACTATAACAGGTAAAGTTTTACGCGTCCGGCGCGCTGCCCTAGTAAATTCTAATCTCACATTCCCCTCAAACTGAAGATGCTCGAGATTAGCGGTAGATCGTAAGCAGTCTAGATTAGATTCCAGTTGGTAAGCCCAATACGTACCAAGAAAATAAATAAAATATAACTTTCTACCTTCAGCTAAATATTTTTTGACTGTCTTATTCCCCCGCCCCCTGTAATGGCAACTCAATCTAGAGCGAATACCACTTTTCTGAGACTCCGAAATACCTACATATATAGGTCTAAAGTTATCTGGAAAACCTACAGGCAAGTAGGCGTCCTTAGTATCATTCCTAATAATTTGATCAGCGCTGTTAAATTTTTCCCCTATAACATAACAACCGGTTGCTCTTGGTGCGAGAAGATACCTCTCAAGCGGCAACGCGTCCGAAGCATCAGAGTGAGTAAACAGGCTTGCATCGAAATTTTCCATCAATCCTCCATCTTTTAACGTGCTCATATGCTCTAGCCCAAACCAACCACAACAGCCACCTTCGTCCACAAATTAATAAGACTTCACTCAAGTTCCCCCCTGTCGAGCTTTGGATCTAAAAATTAATTTTTCCGCCGACAAATATTACAATACATGGAAGAAAGTTCTGAAAGCTATAGTTACCACCTTCGTTTTTTATCAAGAAAAGAAGCAAGCTAATTCTAGACAATGAGTTCGCCTCGCTTTGCTTGGATAAAGGGAAGGATTTTTTCAGATAAACATTCCCTTCTCTCGCCCCATGAAGGCACTGTGATAGCATGCTCGCGCCTCCCCCCGGAGAGGGGGATTTTTTCTACATCCCGCAAGGAATATGCCCCGTGAAAGACTTCGTCATCAGCGTCAACAACACCGTCCTCTATCTCTCCCTGGCATTCATCTGGTTGGTCGCTATCGTCGCGATTTTCACCAGTGGGTTCTTGCCGGCGCTGGGTATCTTCGTGGCCGGCACCCTGTGCTGGTGCATCATTTCCGGCTTCTGGTTCGTCCAGTCGGCGACCTACGAAGAACTGCGCAAGCTGAACGCCAGCAAAAACTGAAGCATCAGGGTGGAGCCGTAAGTGCCCCGCCCTACCCTGAGCGCTTGGTTCCGTGCCAAGCGCTTCTCTCTGCTGCGAACTACTCGCACGCCCCCGCCTTCTCCGACCTCCAAAAAACTTCGCCCTCTCTCTTTCAGCCAATGAGGGACCGGACTGTTTTTTAGGAAATAAGCCCTCTACTTTGAGCGCTTAAACAGGCTCGTTTAAAGCAACCCGCCGTAACTTCCGCAAGGCTACAACGCCTTGCGTCATTGCCTACGACTACGCCAGAATCCGCCGGCTTGTGCGTCTACGACGCGGGTCTTATCGTTTCCCGGTCACTGAAAAACAGTGATGGGGTTTGGTAGCCCCGGATTATCGTAGGTTGCATAAGCATCATGATGTGCAGTGTCTGAAAGACTCCGCGTCATGGTGGTCATGCACAGGGCGTCTTCGGGCGCGCCGGTTCCTACGTCCCGGTCTACCAACCTGAGCATGGCCGCCACCCATCGTTTGGTAGCGAGAGTGTCGGCTCCCATTTGACGATGTAGGAGTTTCACCATGATCAAACCAACACCCAACCCTCCCGAAACCGACCCCACTTCCCCCTACGAATCCCCCAACTCCAAAAAACTCCACGACGCCGCCGAGCGCGCGCTGGATCACTACCTCTTCCCCGCCGCCGGGATCATGTCGTCCTTGAACGAGCCCGAGCGGATGTACCTGGCCAATCCGAAATTCAACACCGAATGCCTGCTGGCCAACGCCAGCGAAAACCTCGGTGCAGCCAGTGAGATGCTCAGCAATTTCGCGGCCACGCTCGATCCGTCGCATCGCAAGACGGCGATCGGTATTACGCAGATCGTGATGATTGCCGAGCTGGCGGTGAATCAGGCGCTGGATCACGTCGAAGTCGCGTAAGCAGTCGTCGAAAGCTTGTCTCCAGCGGGAGTTGTTGAGTCCGTTTTTGCCGCTGGAAACATCTGGCTCAGAAGATCTGCAATGTAAACAGCCCGGCCCGGCACCCTCGTCAATGACGAAGGATGCCGCGCCGGGCTGTTTGCGTTTCGGTTACTGGTTATTGACGGTGATGTACGGGTCCCAGGTGTGTTGCGGGCCCAGTTGGTTCAGGTCGCGGTCGAGCAGGACGAAGGTGATCTGGTACCAGAGTTTGCCCGGATTCTCGGCCGTGGCTTGCCACATGGAATAGATCACATCGGTTTTGGAGATTCCGCCGTTGGCAGCCTTGTTCAGGTAAGGCACTACGCCGGGAATGTTGTAGGTGAGCGGTGTCGACATGGTGCCTTTGTAATCGCCGCCCTGGTGGGGGTCGCCGCTCTGGACGTTTTTGATCAGGGCGATGCGGTCGAAGTTGCGCGACAGCGTGGTGGCGCGCCAGCGGATGTTGTCGCCGGGTTTGACGTCGATCCACAACTCGTCGCCGCCTTCGCCGGTGTTGCCACTGGCATTGGGGTCGACGGCGTCGCGCGTCACCAGCATGGAGATCGCACCGCCTACGTCGTTGGGATGGGCAAGCAGGTAATCGGCATCGACATTGACTAGCACGTCAATGGTTTGGGTAGCACTGGACATTTTGAGGCTCCTTGTTTTTGGAATCGCATAAGCGACCGCGCCCGCGAAGGCTGTCCGGCTCATCCGGTCCATGGATGCGGTCTGCGGAGAACGATAGGAGATGGCCTAATAGTGTCAAACCGCGATTCCTTGACGCGGAAAAACGGGAGCACTGCGCGACGCAACCAAGGTTTTGATTTGGTTCTGTGCGAGTTGATCTCTGATGGATTTTGAGCTGTTCACTGGCGGTAACTGTTGGCGAAGGCGCACAGCCGGTGTTGGCATTAACGGCGAATCGGCTACACCCGGCCTTTTGTGGAGCGGCAAGCGATCCTGCTGCGGGTCATTTTTGATGGACTGGTGGCAACTGGATGCCGACACGGGGGTGTACCTGGTGCGGCCGTCGGCGCGGTTCAATACGGCGACGACTACGGCGTTCAAGGACTGGATCGAATAAACATGGGGACAGATCTATTTATCCGTGGCGTGATAATAGAACCGCCCCCATTCCTGACAGGAATGCCCCCATAAAAAACATGAATTTTCTTTAAGGCGCCCAATCTTTTAGCGTGGCCATTCTGCATATGGAGATGACGCTATGAATGACTCAAGCCTGCGCCTTTACGTCGATGCTCAATTCACCAGTCCCTACGCAATGTCGTGCTTTGTGGCCCTTCGAGAAAAGGGAATCGAGTTCGAAATGAGCACCCTGGACCTGGACAAACTGGAAAACCAGGCCAGCGATTACGCCCGTCTTTCGCTGACTCAGAGAGTGCCCACCCTCGTGCAGGGCGACTTTGCGTTGTCGGAATCTTCGGCGATCACCGAATACCTGGAAGATGTGTTCCCCCAAACACCTGTTTACCCAGGGCACCCACAGAAGCGCGCGGCAGCGAGGCAAGTTCAAGCGTGGCTACGCAGTGATCTGCTCCCGATCCGACAGGAGCGCTCTACCCTTGTCGTGTTCTATGGTCAGAAATACGGACCGTTGTCAGCCTCAGCCGAGGCTGCCAAACAAAAGTTGATTGATGTAGCTCAGTGGCTGCTGGCCGACAATCCGGACTACCTTTTTGGTGAATGGTCGATCACCGATGTTGATCTCGCGTTGATGCTGAACCGATTGATACTCAATGGGGACACGGTGCCGGCTCAATTGGAGGATTACGCGCAGCACCAATGGCAGCGTCCGACAGTACAAGAGTGGATCAAGCTGCAACGACCTCGACTGTAACGGCAGCATTTTCTTTGCTTTTCTGTTGTTACTCGAGCCTACACCCCCTTGAGCAAGTGCCTACAAATTCACCAGAAAGCGCCGGCTTTCAGGGCTCGCCCCTCAAGCCGTATCCTTTTCCCGTCACCCACATCCCGCCCAAGGCAGTAAGCCGTCCTAATCATCCAGGACGTGCCAAACCCTTGGGCGTTTTTGTTTTAAACAACGGAGGCCTACAGCTCCAATGCCTTCGCCATGATGATCGTGCGCTCCGCCCCATGAAACTCGTCTCGTACCTTTTCAAACCCAAGCGAAGCATAGAAGCCTTCTGCAGTGATTGAAGAAGGCACACGCAGCTGGTTCAGACCTGCATTGATGGCAAGTGATTGAAGCCTCTCCATCAGGTGTCTTCCGATACCCTTTCCTTGATAGCGCGGGTCGACAAACATACTTCGGACAGTGTCGTTATCCAGACTCGCTGTTGCAATGATATGGCTGCCGGCTGTAGCCACCAGGACTTGACGCTCACTCAACAGATGAAGGATCGCCGGGGGAGAAAAGCTTTGCGTCACTTGCTCGATGATTTCGGCGGAGTAGTCCTGAACGTTAGACTCGCGCAAAGCACTGAGGATCGTTCGACTGATCGCTGGCGCATCTGCATTCGTAGCGTTTCGAATCAGGTAATCCATCAAGGGCCGCTCCTTGCGCGTCATCAAAAAATGGGGAATACGAGCTGCGTTATATAAAGCCCATCCCGGACCGGGAGTCGATCATGGTTTCGCGTGTTGCCAGGTAAAGCCGACGATACACCGTCACCAGTTGCACCTGATTGAACGCCAGATTGCGCCCGCTGGGATTGGGCAGAATCTAGACGTTAGCGCCGCCGAACGTGTCCTCTTGCAGCCCCCACTTGATCGACTTCTTGCCGGATACCCGCTGCCGCCAATAACCCCGGATTGATTCCGCAGAACACCACGTAAAGGTCTTCGGTCAGGATGTCTTCAAGCCGCATATGCCCCTATCTCCCCAAGCCGAACTTTGCCCAAGGCCCACATTCGATGCAGTTGGCAACTGGTCCGTGGATCGGCCTCGAAACTGTAACTGTTCATCCTGCAGACCGTGAGCGAAATTAAGGCCACTCCCCGCCCGAAATGAAGTGAGCACACGCCGTGGATCTGACCCTCACCACCCTCCTCGTCAGCTTCGCCGGCGTGTTCCTGATCTGCTTCATGAAGGGCGCGTTCGGCGGCGGCTTTGCGATTGTCGGGATTCCGCTGCTGTCGCTGGTGATGGACCCGATCACGGCTGGCGGGCTGCTGGCGCCATTGTTCGTCGCCATGGATCTGTTCAGCCTGCGCTACTGGAAGCCTTCCACCTGGTCAAAACCCGACCTGAAGTTGTTGGTACCAGGTTTGATCGTCGGCATCGGCGCCGGCTATTTGCTTTTCCGGGTACTGGACCACCGCGCCATCGCCATCGTCATGGCGGCGATCACGCTGTTGTTTGTCGGTTTGTGGTTCAAGGCGGGCGGAGAAGTGCGAGTGCGGCCGCGCTCCTCGTCCAAAGCCGTGGCTGCCGGCATTACTTCGGGTATCACGACGATGGTGGCGCATTCCGGCGGGCCGCCACTGGCGATCTATCTGCTGCCGCTGGGGCTGAGCAAGCAGATGTATGCCGGAACGACCAGCCTGTTTTTCACCGTGGGCAATCTTCTCAAGGCAGTGCCATGGCTGCTGCTGGCCAAACCTACCGGCAACGTGCTGACACTGATGCTCGTCAGCTTGCTCGCCATTCCCAGCGGCGTCTGGCTGGGTTGGCGGTTGCACGCCCGACTGGACCAGCGTCAGATGTACCGCGCCTGTTATGGCTTGCTGGTGGTCACGGCATTGAAGCTGTTGTGGGATGGAGTCGGGGGATACATGGCCTGAACGAAGTTCAGGCCGGGCCGGGGTTATTTGAACGCCGGCACGGCAACCGATTGATCCGAATGCTGGACGGATGAAATAGGCTTCATACCATTGCGAATCGACAACCTGGAGGTTGATTTGAAAACAGAGAGTGCAAGGCGTGTGATTGTCATCGGTGCCGGCATCGTGGGTGCGTCCGTCGCTTATCACCTGACTTGCAAAGGTGCGCAGGTCACTGTGATCGAGGCCGGTGAGGTCGCGAGTGGCGTGACCGGGCGCTCGTTTGCGTGGATCAACACGTCGCACAGTGGGCCCGATCCCATTGCGCAACTGCGCGCTGCGGCAATCCAGGAGTATCACCGGCTCGAAGCGGAACTGCCGGACCTGAAGATTCATTGGACGGGCGCCCTGAGTTATCCGCCCGGCACAGACCTGGAAGCGTCAGCCAACCTGCTCACTCAAGCACAAATTCTCGACCTTGAGCCGAACCTCAAAAATCCCCCTCGACAAGCCTTTTACAATCCACAGGAAGGCACATTGGACGCCGTGCAAGCCACCCATGCGTTGATCGCCGGTGCTCAGGCTCTTGGAGCGACGGTACTGGTGCATACCCGAGTGCAGGGTTTTACCCTCCGCGATGCAACGGTGACTGGCGTCGAAACCGCAACGGGTGCCATCGAAGCTGACGTGGTCATATTGGCCGCAGGAACGGGCATCAAGCAACTGACTGAAACTCTGAACCTATTCCTTCCGATCGAGGCCTCGCCCGCTGTTTTCATCCGCTACAGGATGCAACCCGATCGGGTGAATACCCTGATCTCCTGTCCTGAGATGGAAGTCAGACAGGATTCGCAAGGGATCTTGCTGGCGGCGGAAGACTATCTGGACAACTCCCTGGAGAACCGCCCGCAAGCCATAGCGCAACGAACCGCGGCGGCCATCCGCAACGAGTTGGCGGGTATCATTTCCATTGAGCCAGAATTGGCGTGTATCGGGCTCAGGCCCATGCCTGCGGACGGCGTGCCCATCATCGGTTATCTGCCCGGGATCGGCGCAATGTACGTTTGTACGATGCACCCTGGCGTCACACTCGCGGCAGTCGCAGGCCGCCTGGTCAGTGACGAGCTGATCGACGATCAGGTTTCACCTGCCCTGGCGCCATACCGGCCTGACCGTTTTTTCAAGACGTAAAAACAAGCCCGCGGTGGCCGGGCCGAGCACTCCCATTGACCGCATCAATAACAACCATTAACTCAATGAAGTTCTCATATCGAATCCAAAGCGTAGGATCTGCTCCATACCAACCCACTGCACACGGAGTACAGAACCATGAAACGCCAAACAATCCTCGGCATCGCCTTCTCGCTCTTCGCCTTGAACGCTTTTGCGGCGACTGAAACCGATCCACTGTTCAGCGATGCTGTTGCCGCTGCGACTCAAACTGATCCTTTGTTCAGCGATGCCGTAGCTGCGACCGAAACTGATCCACTGTTCAGTGACGCCGTTGCCGCGACCGAAACCGATCCGCTGTTCAGTGATGCGGTAGCCGAAGGTGGTTCTGACCGTCTGATCGAAAGCCGTAACGCCTGAATGCTGGGTTTTACCGCAATACCCGACGAAAGCCCGGCCCTATCCGCCGGGCTTTTTCATATGGGGACAGATCTTTTTTTCAATCAAAGGCGCCATTCAGCACTTCATAAATCAGCCCTGTAGCCAGCGCGACCAGGATCAGATCGGTGCCGACCTGCTGCCATTCGTAGCCGTCGTAGTGCGGCAGTCTGCCGACCAGTCGACCATCGAGCTTCTTCGCAATACCGGGCGGCAGCGGTTTACCCCGCGCCAGGTTCTTCTGAATGCCGGGAGGCAAGGCCGGGCCCGGGGTCCAGTAGTCACGATAGCCGTCCACAATCCCGATCACCCCGGCGCGATCGATACTCGGGCCGTGCCCCTGATAACCGCCCCCGCCTTTTTTCCCCTGATTGCCATGATCCTGGCTGTTATGAGGATTGCCTTTGCCCTGCCCCTTTCCGTTGCCCGGATCGGCCAGCGCTGTCAACGAACTGCTCAGCAGCGCAATACAGGTCGTGGTCGCAATCAACGTGCGTAAACCGGACATGGGTCGTTCCTTGAATGAATGTGTGTGTTTGGATTCTAGTCAGTTTTTTTTACAGGTATGGAGAGATGGCCCTGTCATTGCGGTCACGCGGGATGGACGACGCCACTGATCGCACACCGTTCATCCGTCCGGATTCCTCTCTCGCTTTTGTCTAAGCTCTGCGGTAGCCAACAAAGTCGAGGGCATCTGTGGCAGACCGCGAGCAACTCCACCGCAACGGCTACGTGCTGCTGCGCCAGGCAATTGCGCCAGCATGGCTGAACACGCTTCGCACGGTGTTCGATGCAGGCGTGAAACCTTCCGCAGAATGGCCCGTGCCCCGCGGCATCGATTGGCGCCATTCGCAGCTGGACACTGACCCGACCGTTCAAGCCGTATGCCGATTGCCACAGTTGCTGACCGTGGTGGGCGCGTTGATCGACGAACGCTTCTTCCTCTCTCAGGTCGAGGGCCGCGAACCACTCATCAATGGCGGCCACCAGCAGTTGCACCGCGACCTGTCGGCGCAACGCCCCGGCGACACCGTCAACGCGCTGGTGTACCTCGATGATTACGGCCCGGAAAACGGTGCAACCCGCATCGTCCCCGGCAGCCACCGTCCTGCACAGGGCGAGTTTGCGTTCGATTTCACTGACGAGTCCCGATCGGTGCAACTGACGGGCAGCGCGGGCGACATCCTGATCTTCGATGCCGATCTGATCCACGCCGGCAGCCTGAACTCCAGCGGTGCACGCCGGCGCTCCCTGTTGATCACCTGGTTTTCCGAAGCGCTCTACTCAACGCATCTGGAAACGGTGAGACTCAGAAACATACAAATGGACACGACTGAGCGGTTCGATTCGGGGGACTTTGCGTTCGGGATCGTGAAGTCATTCATTTGACTTGCTTGCCTAAGGCAACTATATAGTTGCCTTAGGCAAACATATGAGCATCACGCCATGTCCACGATCACCGACCGCGCCGACAGCGTCCGGCAGTTCAACCGCTTCTACACCCATCAGATCGGCGTGTTGCAGGAACACTTGCTGCAAAGCGACTACTCGCTGACCGAGCTGCGCATCCTCTACGAACTCGCGTCCCAGGGCGATCTGACCAGCACCGATTTGCGCCAGATGCTGGGCCTCGACGCGGGCTACATGAGTCGGCTCATCAGTGGTTTCGACAAAAAAGGCCTGATCCAGAAAGTCCCCTCCATCACCGACGCCCGCGCCAGTCAGTTGCACATTACCGACCTGGGCCGCGAGATCCTCGCCCCGCTGGAACAGGCCTCGCGACAAGAAGTCATCACCCTGCTCGAACGCCTGTCCGAACCGCAGCAACTGCAACTGATCGCCTCGATGAGGCAAATACAGACGCTGCTCGAGGGCGGCCAGCCGACGACCTATCTGCTGCGCGATCCGCAACCCGGCGACATGGGCCTGGTGGTGCATCAGCAGACTGCGATCTACAGCCGCGAATACGGCTGGAATTCAGAGTTCGAAGCGCTGGTGGCAGAGGTCGTCGCCAAGTACCTGCGCGAATTCGACCCCAGCGGCGAGCGCTGCTGGATCGCGGAGAAGGACGGCAAGGTGGTGGGTTCGGTATTCGTCATCCGCCACGACGAAACCACCGCTAAATTGCGCATGCTCTACGTCGATGCCAGCGCGCGGGGCCTGGGGATCGGCAATCGACTGGTCGAGGAATGCCTGCGTTTTGCCCGGGATGTCGGCTACAAAAAGATGATTCTGTGGACCACCAGCAATCTGGTGGATGCCCGCCGGTTGTATCAACGGGCGGGGTTTGAGTTGGTCGAGGAAGAGCCGATTCACAGCTTCGGCAAAGAGCTGGTGAGTCAGACCTGGGCGATCGAGTTGTGAGGTTATGCTCGCGGTGAGTCGTCGTCAGGCAGGACAATAGCGTCCTAAGGCACCTCTGAATCGACCGCCATGGGCGTAGGGACTTGCCACGAAGGTTTTTGCTCAACCTGACTGTCGAAAGCACGGCGTGCCTTGCGAATGTCATCGACGTTTTCGACCACCCACGTCCACACAGGCGACATACGGACCAAAAGTCCCATGCCCAGTGGCGTCAGTTCGTATTCGACACGTGGCGGAACTTCACCGAACTCCCGTCGAATCAGAAGACCATCACGCTCCAGTGAGCGCAGCGTCTTGGTCAACATGCGCTGAGTCACGCCCCTCATCTGTCGCTTGATCTCGGCATGGCGCATCGTGCCGTACACACCCAGGGCGTGCAGGATGCCCAACGACCAGCGACTGCCGGCATGCGTGAGGACTTCTCGCCGGACGCCGTCATCATCGTCTCTGAGCGTCTGGCAGATCCTCTCTGCCTGGCCAAGAGTCTCTTGGTCGGTCATTTCTCCTCCCGGTATCACACGTGTGCCTTCTTACTGGCGCTGTCGAATGGTGCAAGTATTTGCCCATCTTACAGACAGCAGGTTTCAGGAGACATCATGACCGAAGTCATACAGCTTTCCCCCCAATCGATTCTCGTACTCGGTGCCGGCGAACTCGGCCTGCCGGTTTTGCGCAATCTCGCACAGGTCGCAAAACGCGCACCCGGTTCCACAATCAGTGTCCTTCTCAGAGCCTCAACCATCGGTACTCAGGTGCCCGAGAAAAAGGCAGAAATCGATGAGCTGCGGAGTCTGGGTATTCAAATGGTCGCCGCCGATCTGGTAAGCGATTCGATCGATCAACTGGCTGAAGTTTTCGCACGATTCGATACCGTCATCGGCTGTGCAGGCATGGTCGCGGGTCGGGAAACGCCGATGAAGCTTGCCACCGCAGCGCTCAAGGCCGGTGTGAAGCGCTACTTTCCATGGCAGTTTGGTGTGGATTTCGAGGTGATCGGGCGAGGCAGTCCGCAGGATCTGTTTGATGCTCAGCTCGATGTGCGCGAGTTGCTTCGCGCCCAGGATAAAACCGAGTGGGTCATCATCTCGACGGGCATGTTCACCAGTTTCCTGTTCGAGCCGGTGTTTGAGGTCGTGGACTTCGACAACGACGCCGTGAACGCATTGGGCAGTCTCGACAACAGCGTGACGCTCACGACACCGCAAGACATCGGCAGGCTGACCGCCGAAATCGTCTTCTTTGAACCTCGTTTTCGCAATCAGATCGTCTACCTTTCCGGCGACACCGTGACCTACGGACAAGTGGCGAGCATCCTTGAACGGGTGCTGGAACGTCCGTTCAAACGCAACGTCTGGACTGTCGAGCACCTGATCCAGGAACTCGAAAAAGATCCCACCCACCACATCAAAAAGTATCGCGCCGTGTTTGCACAAGGCAGAGGCGTGGCCTGGCCGAAAGCTGGCACGTTCAACGAACAGCAATCCATTCAGGTCACCAGCGCCGAACAGTGGGTTCGAGAAAACCTCGCAGGCAACTGAAATCACTTCGCGCTCAACGGTTCTGCAGGACTGATGAGCGCACCTCATAATGCCTCGCCGATGTACCCGTCCAGTCCTCTCCCTTGCGCTCGCTTACTGTTCATCGCACAAGGTGAACCTTTCGCTGACCGACGTCTCCGAATGTTCTCCGGATTCGAATACCAGGACGTTTCTTCGTGCCAAGAATACTGACGAGTCATACCAGCGACAGCGAACTTACAGAACATAACGCCAAGATGTTTGGCTCGCCGAAAGAACGACTGGATTTCTATCGTCGGGAAATCCAGTACGAGACCAGCATCCTGGCCAACCGTACGGACGCCTATCTCGCCGCCCAGTCATTCCTGGTCATTGCTTTCGCCTCCAGCATGGGCAATCTCAATCCCGAGTGGGGCAAAATGTTCACTCTCGTCGTGCCTCCCTTCCTCGCGCTATTGGGCGTGTTGAGTTCACTCAACGCGTGGCCGGGCATCCGCGCCGCTTACGACATCATCGACCACTGGTACTACAAACAGAGTGAACTGTTACGCAGCGAGCCCGTGATGGGTATGGCTTATGACGAATCCCCTCTGTTCTGTGAGCGCGAGTCAACGCACAAAGGCTATCGCAAGGCACTGCTGTTTTCAGTGCGCACGCCGTGGATTTTCGCGTCATTCTGGGTGCTGCTCGGCTTTTGGGGCGTGTTCATCCAAGTGGCCTGATCACAACGGCCTCCCCTCGCGCAGGGGCTGGAATCGAGAAGCCCGGCATTGAGCCGGGCTTATGATTACGCAGCAGAATCATCTATTTGTTCAGGCTGCCATATTCGCCCCGCCGTGGCTTTTCTTGAGTGAAGCCTTCATCACTTCCATTTCCTTGCCCAGCTCCTCGAGCTTTGCCTTGCCCAGCAGCTTTCTGGCCTGAGGAAACATCTCGGTTTCCTCTTCTTCGATATGGCGTTCCAAAAGCTCCTTGACGACTTTTACGCGGCCTGCGAACTCCGGCTTGGAAGGATCGGTAGATTTCAGATCAGGCAATACCAAAGAATCGACCGTGCGGTGTTCTTCTTTTGCCTCGTAGTACATCTCATCCTGCTCTTTACCGCCTGCTTCCTTGAAAGCGGGATACAGAATCTGCTCTTCAAGCTGAGTATGAATGGTGATTTCCAGCTCCAGCTTGTCCAACAAATCCGCGCGTTTTTTTAATGCCCGATCGGTCGACTCGCTGAGTTGGTTCAGGATGCCTTTTACTTTTTCGTGGTCAGTTTTCAAAAGGTCGATGGCGTTCATTTGAGGCCTCTATCACGGATTATTTTTTTTGCCGAACGTGGTCGGCAACTCTCACGGTATTCCAGACAGACCTCGCATATTGTGTGCCAGCGCCCCCCTTCAAAAGGTCTTAGAAAAATCAAAGAGTTGTGCAGAGTGATGGCCAAATATAGGCATGCACTCTGCATGAGTGTGGGTTGAGGTTCTTGCAAATAGCGGAAGTGAGCCTACTCAGTGGTTGCCATTTGCTCTCTGCGGCGAACGGATTGTACGCAAAAACAGAGGGATGACCGTTGGCCGAAGCTGCCCTGGAGAATGGCAGCTATCGGCTGAATCCACAGCCAAAAGCAGTCGGTGGACAGACTACGGGCAAATAGATTGTGTCCTGCTACCCTCTTTATCCTAGTCGGGCTTGCCGTCACCCTATCGCGTCATCCCTCGATAGATCTCGCGCTTACCACGACATGGCATGTCAACTAATGAGAGAGTGTCAGGATAGCGCCATGAAAGTTCGATGCTCTAGCTGCGGTTATATCGCAGACAAGCTTCCGCCAAGCCTTAGGTGTCCTAAATGCGACGACTTTTCCCACGACTGGCTGATTTATGATTGGGAAAGCTTTGCTTCAACGAAGCGTCGACATATTAGATACAACTTATTAATTATTGGCATGACTCTAACCAATTTACTTGTGGCGATCACCTTGAAATCAACAGACGTGTTTCAATGGTTGTTCACGTTATTGTTTATCCCAGCCATTATCAGTTTGTTTTATTGTCGAAAACAGCTTGATAGTGAATCGGATTATGAGGGGCATAGAGGCAGAGCTTTAACTTTCTGGCTTTTCGGTTTCGGGGGTATCTAAAGCGGCTGACAAATCGAATCAGTCCCTTTTTTGAGAGCTGTATCGGGTCGTTCTCTTCCGTCTCGCGACGGGCAGAAGACGGCCAAACCAGCCACTCCCACCCGAACCACCAACGGAGAGCCCCCCATGAAAGCCGCCCTTATCTCCGACACCCACAATCTCCTCCGCCCCGAAGCCCTTGCCGCGCTCCAGGGCTGTGACCAGATCGTCCACGCCGGCGACATCGGCAACCCGGACATCCTCGCCCAACTGGCAAAAATCGCCCCCGTCCACGCCGTGCGCGGCAACAACGATCTCAACAGCCCGTGGGCCGAAAACCTCCCCGACCTCCTGACCTTCACCCTAAACGGCTGGCCAGCACTCCTCGTCCACGACATCGCCGACGTCCCCGCGGATCTCGATCCGGGCATCAAGCTCATCATCACCGGCCATTCCCACAAACCCCGCATCGAATGGCGCGGTGACCGTCTCTACGTAAACCCCGGCAGCGCCGGCCCTCGGCGTTTCAAGTTGCCGGTCACGCTGGCGATCCTCGAGATACAACCAGAGCGCATCGAACCGCGCCTGATTTTCCTGCTGGATCCCCCCGCCTGAAACCGCTACCGTCCCCCCATCCAGAACAGGGAACCCACGCGCCATGTCCATCGCCGACAACCTCCTCGCCTTCACCCTCGCCGCCACGCTGCTGACCCTGACGCCCGGTCTCGACACCGCGCTGGTGCTGCGCACGGCCACCGTTGAAGGCAAGCAGCAGGCCTTGCGTGCAGCGTTGGGGATCAACGCCGGTTGTCTGTTGTGGGGCGCGGCGGTGGCGTTTGGGTTGGGGGCGTTGATTGCGGTGTCGGAGCTGGCCTACAACCTGTTGAAGTATTGCGGCGCAGCGTATCTGGCGTGGCTGGGGTTGAACATGCTGCTGCGCCCTCGTCGTTCGCTGGCACCGGCCGAGGCCGACGGCAAGCCGGGAGGCAGCTGGTTTTTGAAGGGCATGCTGGGCAATGTGCTCAATCCCAAGGTGGGGATTTTCTATGTGTCGTTTCTGCCGCAGTTCATTGCGCAAGGTCAGCCGCTGGTGCCGTGGACGTTCGGGCTGGTGAGCATTCATGTGGTGCTCGGGCTGATCTGGTCGCTGGTGCTGATTGGCGCGACGCAGCCGCTGTCCGGTTTTCTGGGCCGGGAGAAGGTGGTTCGCTGGATGGATCGCACCACCGGGATGATTTTCGTGTTATTTGCTGCGCGGTTGGCGTTCAGTAAGCGTTGAGGCGCCTGCGCTAAACACACCTTCGGTCGAGAGCTGCCACCTCATCAAACTAAGGCTTGCCCAGTACATATGGATATCCGTATATTCGGACAACCATATGTACTGAAGGCATCGTCATGCTCAACCCCGCCTCCGTTTTCAAATGCCTCGCCGACGAAACCCGCGCCCGGGCCACGCTGCTGATCACCCGTGAGGGTGAGCTGTGTGTCTGCGAACTGGTCTGCGCGCTGAACGACAGTCAGCCGAAAATCTCCCGCCATCTCGCGCAACTGCGCACATGCGGTCTGTTGTTGGATCGTCGTCAGGGCCAGTGGGTTTATTACCGGCTCAACCCTGATTTGCCCGCATGGATTCGCACGCTGCTTGAAACCACGCTCGCCGCCAACACCGTCTGGCTGGAAGAAAACAGCGCGCGGCTGGCGGCCATGGGCGATCGCCCGCTCAACACCTCCGCTTGCTGCTAAGCCTCAGGCTTTCGGGATTCCCATGTTTTTCGCTTTTGCCATTTTTCTGTTCACGATCGTGCTGGTCATCTGGCAGCCGAAGGGGCTGGGTGTCGGCTGGAGTGCGACGCTCGGTGCGGTGCTGGCGCTGCTCAGCGGGGTTGTGACCCTGGGCGATATTCCCACGGTGTGGGGCATTGTCTGGAACGCGACCGCGACGTTCATTGCCGTCATTATCATTAGCCTCTTGCTCGACGAAGCCGGTTTTTTCCAGTGGGCCGCGTTGCACGTCGCCCGTTGGGCAAAGGGCGATGGCCGGCGTCTGTTCGCCTTTACGGTGTTGTTGGGCGCGGCCGTTTCTGCGCTGTTTGCCAACGATGGCGCGGCGCTGATCCTGACGCCGATTGTGATTTCGATACTGCTCGCCCTGCGCTTCTCGGCGGCTTCCACTTTGGCGTTCGTCATGGCGGCCGGTTTCATCGCCGATACCGCGAGCCTGCCGCTGGTGGTGTCCAACCTGGTCAACATCGTTTCCGCCGATTATTTCGGCCTTGGCTTCAGCGAATATGCCTCGGTGATGGTGCCGGTCAACGCGGTTGCCGTGGCCTGCACTCTGGGGGTGCTGTACTGGTTCTTCCGGCGCGACATACCCACACATTACTCACTGGATGACTTGCAGGATCCGCGACTGGCCATCCGCGACGGGCTGACTTTCCGGGTCGGCTGGATCGTGTTGGGGCTGCTCCTGATCGGTCTGTTCGCCCTGGAACCGCTGGGCATTCCCATCAGTGCGATTGCCGCAGTCTGCGCGGCGCTGCTGTTCGCGGTGGCGGCGCGGGGTCATGTGATTTCGACCCGGCGCGTGCTGCGCGAAGCCCCTTGGCAGATCGTGATTTTCTCGCTCGGCATGTACCTGGTGGTGTACGGGCTGAAGAACGCCGGGCTGACGGATTATCTGGCGACGACACTGAATTATCTGGCTGGTACCGGGCTCTGGGGCGCGGCGCTGGGTACGGGATTTCTGACCGCCCTGCTGTCGTCCGCGATGAACAACATGCCGACGGTGTTGGTGGGCGCGTTGTCGATCCAGGCCAGTGATGCCGTCGGCGTGATACGCGAGGCGATGATCTACGCCAATGTCATCGGCTCGGACCTGGGCCCGAAAATCACCCCCATCGGCAGTCTGGCAACGCTGCTCTGGCTGCACGTGCTGGAGCGCAAAGGGATCCGCATCACCTGGGGTTATTACTTCAAGACCGGCGTGGTGCTGACCCTGCCGATTCTGTTCATCACCTTGTCTGCCCTGGCCCTGCGCCTGAGCGTTTAACGCCTGTCTGGAAAGAGGAATCATCATGCGCGTTCTATTCATGTGCACCGCCAACAGCTGCCGCAGCATTCTGTCGGAGGCGATGTTCAATCACTTGGCGCCAGCCGGTTTCGAAGCAGTCAGTGCCGGCAGTTTCCCCAAGGGCCAGGTGCTGCCGCGCAGCCTGACCACGTTGCAGGCGGCCGGCATTTCCATCGCCGGGTTGAGCAGCAAGGGCAACGAGGCCTTCGAAGACAACCCGCCGGACATCGTCATCACCGTGTGCGACAAGGCCGCAGGGGAAGCCTGCCCGGTGTATTTCGGCCCGGCCCTGAAAGCCCATTGGGGGCTGGAAGATCCGTCGGATGTGGTCGGCGATGAACGCACCATTGATGCCGCCTTCCGCGCCACCCTCGCCCAAATCGAAACCCGCTGCCGGGCCTTCCTCGCCCTGCCCTTCGCCGAACTTGACCGTGATGCCCTCAAGCGCGAGCTCGACCGCATCAGCACGCTGTAACCGGAGCTGACATGACCAACTTGCCCAACCTCGATCCTTCACTGGTTCAAACAACCACGCGTGACGAAGGCGCCCACAAGCCGCGCATCCTGTTGCTGTACGGTTCGACCCGCCCGCGCTCCTTCAGCCGCTTGCTCGTCGAAGAAGCCGCCCGCCTGCTGGAGCACTTCGGTGCCGAGACGCGAATCTTCAATCCTTCGGGCCTGCCGCTGCCGGACGATGCGCCGGGCGATCACCCGAAAGTCCAGGAACTGCTCGAACTGATGCAATGGTCCGAAGGCCAGGTCTGGTGCTCGCCGGAACGCCACGGCGCAATGTCGGCGGTGTTCAAGGCACAGATCGACTGGGTGCCGCTGGCCCTCGGCGCGGTGCGTCCGACCCAGGGCAAGACCCTGGCGGTGATGCAGGTCTGCGGCGGCTCGCAGTCGTTCAACGTGGTCAATCAACTGCGCGTGTTGGGCCGCTGGATGCGCATGTTCACCATCCCCAATCAGTCATCGGTGCCCAAGGCCTATCTGGAATTCGACGAAGGCAACCGCATGAAACCCTCGGCGCTGTACGACCGGGTGGTGGACGTGATGGAGGAACTGGTGAAATTCACGCTGTTGCTGCGTGATCGCCCGGAACTGGTGGATCGCTACTCGGAGCGCAAGGAATCGGCAGAAGAGTTGATGCAGCGGGTCAATCAGCGGTCGATCTGATGACCAGACCTCACAATAAAAAACCGGTGCGAACGTTCGCACCGGTTTTTTTTCGTCGCCGGGTTACGGCTGGATGGAAGCATCGTCGCTTTGAGGTGACTTGTTTTCAGCGGGCAACCGCCGACGGCGCATCAGGCGATACGCCGCCGGTATGACAAACAGGGACAACAGCGGCGCCGTGACCATGCCGCCGACCATGGGCGCGGCGATGCGGCTCATGACTTCGCTGCCGGTGCCGCTGCCCAGCAGAATCGGCAACAGGCCGGCGATGATCACGGCCACGGTCATCGCCTTGGGGCGCACGCGTTGCACAGCGCCTTCGCGAATCGCCGCGACCAGCCCGCGTTCGGAGTGATCACCGAGTTCTTCGCGCTCGGCCCAGGCGTTCTTCAGGTAAAGCAGCATGATCACGCCGAACTCGGCCGAAACCCCGGCCAGTGCAATAAAGCCCACACCGGTCGCGACCGACAAGTTGTAGCCCAGCAAATACAGGAACCACGCACCGCCGCTCAATGCGAACGGCAACGTGGCCATGATCAGTAGCGCCTCATCGAAGCGAGCAAACGTCAGGTAGAGCAGCACGAAGATGATCAGCAGCGTGGCAGGCACTACCAGTTTCAGCCGCGCATTGGCCCGTTCCAGAAACTCGAACTGCCCCGAATAGCTCAGGCTCATACCGGGCTGCAATTTCACCTGTTCATTGACGGCGCGACGCAGATCGGCCACCACCGAAGCGATGTCCCGCCCGCGCACGTCGATGTACACCCAACCGGACGGCCGGGCATTCTCGCTCTTGAGCATCGGTGGGCCGTCCGTGACCTTGATCTTCGCCAGCATGCCGAGGGTGATCTGGCTGCCGGAAGGCGTGTAGATCGGCAATTGCTCCAGGGCGCCGGGCGAATCACGCCACTCTCGTGGATAACGGATGTTGATCGGAAACCGCGCCAGCCCTTCGATGGTTTCCCCGATGTTTTCCCCGCCAATGGCACCGGAGACGATGGATTGCACATCGCTGATGTTCAGCCCGTAGCGGCCGGCGGCGTTGCGGTCGATATCCACGTCGATGTAGCGGCCACCGGTCAGGCGCTCGGCCAGTGCCGAACTGACGCCGGGCACACCTTTGGCCACCCGCTCGACGGCCTGGGTCGCGGCGTCGATCTGGGCCAGATCGTTGCCGGCGACTTTCACGCCGATGGGACTTTTGATCCCGGTGGCGAGCATGTCGATGCGATTGCGGATCGGTGGAATCCAGATGTTGGTCAGGCCCGGCACTCGCACCACGCGATCCAGTTCTTCCACGAGTTTTTCCGGGGTCATGCCCGGACGCCATTGATCGTGGGGCTTGAATTGGATAGTGGTCTCGAACATCTCCAGCGGTGCCGGGTCGGTAGCGGTTTCCGCACGACCAGCCTTGCCGAATACATGCTCGACCTCGGGCACTGACTTGATCAGCCGATCGGTCTGCTGCAACAGTTGCGCGGCTTTTTGCGCCGACAAACCCGGCAGGGCCGAAGGCATGTACAGCAGATCGCCCTCGTCCAGCGGCGGGAGGAATTCGCCACCGAGCCGCGAAATCGGCCAGGCAGCGCTGACAAACACCAACAGCGCCACCAGCAAAGTGAATTTCGGCCGGCGCAGTACCACGTCCAGCGCCGGCTGATAGATCCGGATCAGCCAGCGGTTGAGCGGGTTGTGGCGTTCATCCGGAATCCGCCCGCGAATCCAGTAGCCCATCAGCACCGGTACCAGCGTCACAGAAAGTCCCGCTGCTGCTGCCATGGCGTAAGTCTTGGTAAACGCCAGCGGGCCGAACAGCCGCCCTTCCTGGGCCTGCAAGGTGAACACCGGAATGAACGATAGCGTGATGATCAGCAAACAGAAAAACAGCGCCGGCCCCACCTCCGCCGCCGCATCGGTCATCACCTGCCAATGACGCTCGCCCTTGAGCGCCTGCCCCGGGTTGGCCGCGTGCCACGCTTCGATTTTCTTGTGGGCGTTCTCGATCATCACCACCGCCGCATCGACCATCGCACCAATGGCGATGGCGATCCCGCCCAACGACATGATGTTGGCGTTCAAGCCCTGATAACGCATCACGATGAAGGCGATCAGCACGCCCACCGGCAACGAAATGATCGCCACCAGCGAAGAGCGCAAATGCCAGAGGAAGATCCCGCACACCAGCGCGACGACGATGAACTCTTCGAGCAGTTTGTGGCTGAGATTTTCCACGGCGCGATCGATCAGTTTGCTGCGATCGTAGGTGGTGACGATCTCGACGCCGGACGGCAGGCTGCTTTTCATGTCATCGAGTTTGGCCTTGACCGCCGCGATGGTCTCGCGGGCGTTCTTGCCGCTGCGCAGGATTACCACGCCGCCGACGGTTTCGCCCTGGCCGTCCAGCTCGGTGATGCCCCGACGCATGTCCGGCCCGGTCTGAACCGTTGCGACATCGCCGAGAGTTACCGGCACCCCGCCAGCACCGAGCTTTAACGGGATAGCCCGAAAATCATCAAGCGTCTTCAGGTAGCCGGAAGCGCGCACGATGAATTCGGTTTCGGCCATTTCCAGCACCGCGCCACCGGTTTCCTGATTGGCCTTGCCGATGGCTTCGCGCACCTGCGCCAGAGTGATACCCAAACTGGCCAGCCGCACCGGATCGGGCTGCACCTGATACTGCTTGACCATGCCGCCAACGGTAGCGACCTCGGCGACGTCGGGCAGGGTCTTGAGCTCGAACTTGAGGAACCAGTCCTGTAACGCCCGAAGCTGCGCCAGATCATGCCCGCCGCTACGATCCACCAGCGCGTACTGATAGATCCAGCCGACGCCGGTCGCATCCGGACCCAATCCCGGTTTGACGCCGGCAGGCAGGCGACTCTGGATCTGACTCAGGTACTCCAGCACTCGCGAGCGCGCCCAGTATTGATCGGTGCCGTCTTCGAACAGCACGTAAACGAAGCTGTCACCGAAGAACGAATAACCGCGTACGGTTTTCGCCCCCGGCACCGAGAGCATGGTGGTGGTCAGCGGATAGGTCACCTGATTCTCGACAATCTGCGGCGCCTGTCCGGGGTACGGCGTGCGGATGATCACCTGCACATCGGACAGATCCGGCAGCGCATCGATCGGTGTGTTCTGCACCGACCACACGCCCCAACCCGTGACGAACAGCGTCGCCAGCAGCACCAGAAAACGATTGGCGACGGACCAGCGAATCAGCGCGGCGATCATGGCTGGCTCCCCGAAACGTTCCCGCCCGATTCAAGCGGCTCGGCGACGATGCCCTTGAGACTGGCCTCCGAATCGAGCAGGAACTGGCCGGACGTCACGACGCTCTGCCCTTCTGCCAGGCCCTCGAGGATCACCGTTCTGCCGTCGCTTTCCTGACCGAGGCGCACCTCCACCGGGCGATAGTGCCCAGCGTCTTCGACGAGCATGACCAATGCCCGCTTGCCGGTGCGAATAACTGCCTCGCTGGGCACCGACAAACTGTCTTGCCCGGTCGATCGGTTCAACCGCACTTGCGCCGTCATCCCCGGCCGCAATCGGCCGTCGGCATTGGTCAGCTCAACCCTGACGCGCAGGGTTCGGCTGTCCGGGTTGGTGTCCGGTAGAATCGCGCTGACCGTTCCGTTGAATACTCTGCCGGGAAAGGCCGGCAGGCGTGCTTCGACGGCCTGCCCCACGGCAACCGAACCGGTCTGCGATTCCGGCACCGCCACAGCGAGCCAGACACTGTTCAGCCCGTTGACCCGCGCCAGGGTTTCACCGCTCGCCACGGTCATGCCCGCCCGCACGTCGAGTGCTTGCAGCACACCGCCCAAAGGGCTGGTGACCGTGAGTTCGGACTGCACCTGGCCGCTGCGCTCGACCTGAGCGATCAGGCTTGCTGGCATCCCGGTCAGTCGCAACCGCTGGCGTGCCGCCGCGATGAGGTCGGCATCGCCGCTACGCCTGAGCGCCAGAAACTCGCTCTGGGCCGCCGTCCATTCCGGCACGAGAATGTCTGCCAACGCCGTGCCAGCCGTGAGCACGTCCCCCGGCGCACGGGCGTAAACCCGCTCGACAAACCCATTGGTGCGCGCCTGGATCACCGCGACATCGCGCTCGTTGAACCCCAGCACACCGCTCACATCGAGGCTTGAGGTGAAGGCGCCGCGACTGACCGGCGCCACACGCAGACCGAGGTTCTGACTCAGCCCCGGATCAATGCTGACGGTCGCACTGCCCTCCTCGCCGCTGGCGTATCGGGGCACCAGTTGCATGTCCATGAAGGGTGACTTGCCCGGTTTGTCGAACTTCTGCTGCGGGTACATCGGGTCATACCAGTACAAGGCCTTGGGCTCAGTGCTCGGCGCCGGGGCTGAAGCCGCTACTCCGTTCATTCGCTGATAGGCCAATCCGTAACCGCCACCCACGCCCACCGCCAGCGCGAGGCCGGCCAGCCACACGCCGTTCCATTGATTACGGTTCACAGGCTGCTCTCCCCATAAGCGAAATGCAGACGCGCAGCGGTCAGCGCGCGTTGTTCTTCCATGTCGATCTGTTTGAGGCGGGCCTCGATGAGTTCGCGGCGGGCGTTGACCACCGCGTTCAAATCGCCCTGGCCGGCGCGATAACTGGCCAGGCTCAGATCGACTTTCTCTCTGGCCAGCGGCACCAGGCTTTCTTCGGTGCGGCGTACGGCCCGATCGAGGCGCTGGTAATCGGCCAACTGGTTTTCCAGTTGTTCGGTGTGCTCGCGGGACAGGGCCTCGCGCTCGGCTTGCAGTTGGCTGACCTCGGCCTGTCTGGCGGCGATTTTCGGGTTCTGCCGCGTCTCGGGAAACAGCGGCAGATCCCAGGAAAACTGCACGCTGACCATGTCGCCAAACTCGCGCCCCCGGTGCTGGTAATCCACCTCCCAGCTCCAGTCGGACTTTTTCTCGGACACCGCCTCTTGCACCCTGGCCTGGGCTTCGCGGGTCATGGGGGCGAAAGCAGCGAGTTCGGGATGGTGTTGCAGTTGATGATTGAAGGTCGGGGCATCGACCGGCCACACGGGCAAACCGCCTTCGGGCTTGTCGTTGGCGGCGGTGCCGATCCAGCGTTTGAGCGCGGCTCGGGCCAGGGTACGCTCGAGGGTCAGGTTGTCCTGTTGCTCGGCGAGTCGGGCCGCTTCCTGTTTCGGCGTCACTGCGTCGGCAGGTTGCGCGCGGCCACCGGCGATCTGCGCCCGGACGGTCTCACTCAGCAGGCGATTTTCCTTGAAGAGATCCCGGAACAGCGCTTCCTTACGCTCGACCGAATAGCCGCTGATCCACGCCAGCGCTGTCGCCTGACGCACCTTCAAACGCTCGACCCTGCGCTCGGCCGCCGCGCGCTCAATAGCGGCGTCGGCAACTTCGATGCGCGCCTTGCGTTTGTCTGCGTTGGGCATCTCCTGCCGGTAACCGACCATCTGCATGGTCATGAAGTCCTGATCGACGCTCCAGCGATCCGGGCCGCCCACGGGGTAGTTCTGCAAACCGAGCAACAGCTTGGGATCGGGCAACTCGCCCGCCGGAATGGCCGCGCTGCTGGCGGCCTGGATTTTCTGATCTTGTGCGGTCAGCGACGGCGCATTGTTTTCGGCCAGCCGCAGCGCTTGATCGAGTGTCAGCGCGGCGGCGAAACCCGGCCACGCGAGCACGCTTGCCGCAAGGCCGGCCACCAGAGGCCAACCCGTGCAATTGCACTTGAATGTCATGTTTACGATTCCTGTGATCGTCCACTGCGCGCGGCGAAAAACACGCGCACAGCCAAATCACTCCGCCTGGGCGGAATGAGCTTCAAGGGGAGACAGGAATCAGGTGCGGGGCGGTCGCCAGACCCCGGACGGGGCCTCTAGCGGCAGGGAATCACTGAAGAACGAATGCGTGACAGGGCTGAATACGGTAACGGGCGGCTTGAGGATCGCGACTTGCAGCAGGCCGCCGGTCTTGCACTCCTGGCCGGGTTTGCAGGGGGAGCCATGGTCGGCAGGACTCTTCATGTCCTTGCAGCAATCCATGTTCATGCCGTCCATCATCGCCATGCCCATGGTTTGCATCGGGCACGGTTCTGTCGGTGCCTGCACGCCCGCCATCCCGCTGAGGGGAAGCGCCAGGCTGATCAGGAAAACGAGACAAAACCGCAGATAGCGTTTCATGGCCGGGAGTCTAGTCGTGAAAACGGGCGCCTACAATCGGCTGCCCGGCGATCTCACCGGACACGCATTAAGCCAGGATTAGCAGCAGAAAATGATGCAGCAGGCGCCCGATCACCTAACCTCAATGCTTGTGTGATCAACCGGACTCGCCCATTCCCATGCGTAATGCATTGAAGTCATTGATGTTCATCACCCTGACGCTGCTCTGTCCGGGTGTCTCGATGGTGTCGGCCGCCGACTTGCCCGGCACGCCCGATGTCGGCGCCCCGCTCCCCGGCGTCTCGCAAAGCGATCTGCAAGCCCTGCAACTGCGCCTCGACGGCCTCAAGCAGCAAATCTCGTCCGCCAACAATTACAACCAGCTCGAAGGCCCGCAGGATCGGGTGCAGACGTTCATTCTGGACATTGATCGGCTGTCGGCGTCGCTGTTGCCGCAGCAGGCGCAACTGGCCGTGCAACTGGGCGTGCTCGGTGCCGCGCCGGCCGAAGCGGTCGCTGCCGAACAAGCCGATATCGCGGCGCAGCGGGCGACGTTGATCGAGCAAAAAACCAAAGTCGATACGGCGTTGAAGAACCTCGCCATCCTCAAGCAAAGCGCCACGGAGCTGATCACCCAGATCGCCGGTATCCGCCGCACCTTGCTCGAAAGCGAACTGACGCTCAGCACCGACAGCATTCTTAATCCCGGTTTCTGGGCTCCCCTTGTCAATCCGTCAGCGGACGACCGCCAGCGTCTGCGCTTTTTCGTCGAACAGGTGCAACAGACCGGTGCCGAAGCCTGGCAACCCGGCCAGCGTTTTTACACCGCCCTGCTGGTGGTGCTGGCCTTCGTCGTCTGGACGCTGGGCCGGCGGCTGGCCGATCGCTGGCTGGCGTGGGTGTGCATTCACCGCATGCCGGAAGGCCGGCTGCGCCGCAGTTCGCTGGCTTTCGCTTCCGCGCTGGCGACACTCGCAACCACCGCCATCGCCCTGCAATTGCTCTATTACGCCTGCACCCGTCACGTGCCGTTGCCGCCGATGCTGGCGACATTTTCCGATGAGTTCGGGAAAGTGGTTTATGCCTGCGTGCTGATCACAGGGCTCAGCCGCGCCCTGCTGTCCACCGAGCACCCGTCGTGGCGCTTGCCGGCGGTGGCTGACGAGGTGGCAAACGCGCTGCAGCCGTTTGCGCGAATCCTCGCCGCCGCGCTGTTGGTGCTGGTGACGGCGGTGCAGGTCAGCAACGCCTCCGGCATGAGCAGCCAGATCGTGCTCGCAGGCCGAGGCATCATTGCGCTGGTGGTGCTGGTCATCATCACAACGTTGCTGATGCGCGTCGGTAAAGTGCGCAAAGTGTTGGCGGCGGCCGGGGATACGCAAGTGGCGGGCAACACCTTCGCCGGGGTGATTTACACCGTGGCCACCCTGGCCATGGTGCTGTCGTTCGGCACCCTGCTGACGGGGTATGTGTCGCTGGCGCGGTTCATCACCTACGAACTGGTCTGGGCGTTTATCGTGTTTTCCGGGTTTTACCTGCTGATGCAGTTGCTCAAGGACAGCTGCGAGTACTTCTTCTCGCCCCGCCACTCCAGCGGCAAGGCGCTGAAACAGCTGCTCGGCGTGGGTGATCGGCGTCTCGAACAGGCCTCGACCCTGCTGGCCGGTTTCGGTAGGGCTGCGCTGCTGCTGTTGGCCGTCATCACGCTGTTTGTCGGCGGGATCGGCACCACCCTGGGCCAACTGGCCAACAACATCGGCACGATCCTCGGCGGCGCTGGCCTGCGCAAACTGAACATCGTCCCCGGCCATTTGCTCAACGCGATGCTCGCGCTGCTGATCGGCATCTACCTGATCCGCGCCTTGCGCCGCTGGCTCGACAACGAGTTCCTGCCCAAGACCGATATGGACCCGGGCATGTGCGCCTCACTCAGCACGCTGTTTTCCAACATCGGTTATGCGGTGGTGATCCTGCTGACCCTGTCGTCACTGGGCGTGCAATGGACCAACCTGGCGTGGATCGTCAGCGCCCTGTCGGTGGGCATCGGCTTCGGCTTGCAGGAGATCGTGAAGAACTTCGTCTCCGGGCTGATCCTGCTCACCGAACGGCCGGTCAAGGTCGGCGACCTGATCAGCATCAGCGGCGTCGAGGGCGACATCCGCCGGATCAACGTGCGCGCCACCGAAATCCAGCTCAGCGACCGCTCGATCGTGATCGTGCCCAACTCGCAACTGATCTCGCAGAACCTGCGCAACGTCACCCTCGGCGGCAGCGCCCAGGGCGTGGCGACGCTGGAACTGATGTTCCCGCTGGATATCGACCCCGAACAGGTGCAGAACCTGCTGTTCGACACCTACAAGGAACACGAAACCATCCTCGAGAAACCGGCACCGTTCGTGCGCTTCAGCAAGCTGACGCCGGAAGGGATTACGTTGACGGTGACCGGGTATGTGGCCAGCCCGAGGATTGTCGGGACGACCAAGAGTGATCTGTTGTTCGAAATTCTCAAACGGCTGGGGGCGGCGGGGATTGAGCTGGCGAAGCCGCCGAGTACCTGAGGAAAAACCTGATGGGGTCTGTATCGCTGTGCGCCCGCTCGATCAGGCCTCAGGGGTGTCAGTTGACTCTGGAACCACTTCAGTCGCCAGTTTCAGACGATCCGCCTTGCTGATGTACTTCGGCTTGTTGCTCTTGGGTGCCAGTTTGGCATTGGCCTTTCTGGATTTTTCCTTGAAGAGCTGTTGCAGTTTTTTCTGACGGTTCATGGTGTTTTTTGGCCTGCTTGAAAGTGGTTGGATGATATCAGCGTTGGGCGTGCTTCACCCCAGCACGTCAGTGATCCAGCGCACTTGCTGCGTCAGATCCTGCACCTTGCGCTCGCAAACGCCATGCCGTGCCCGCCCAAAATGAGCCAATGTCTGCTGCTTGTGCCGCAGCCGATGCTGCCACTTACTGACAAACGCCGGACTGCGCGCCTGCAATTGCAGCGGCCCGAAGTACAGTTCCTCGGCGGTATACGCCACCGGCCCGCCCCGCTCGGCCACGATGATTTCGTAGTCGAAGCGGTTCTCCCGCAGCACTTCTTCACAGAGGATTCGGTAGTCGTTGTCCATCAGCCATTGGCGCAGCGGTTGTTCGCCGCCGTTGGGTTGCAGGATCAGGCGCTCGCGGCCACTCAGGCGTGCCTTGCCGGCGTCGAGAATGTCGCGGATGGTCTCGCCGCCCATGCCGCACACGGTAATTGCCGTAATCCGGTCTGCCGGTTCGATGGCCTTCAAGCCGTTGGCCAGGCGCACGGTGATCTGCTGTTCAAGATCGTTTTCGCGCACGGTGCGTTGCGCCGAACGGAACGGCGTCTCGGCCATCTCGCCCGCCACCGCCGCCGCGATCGCACCACGGCGCATCAGCGCCACCGGCAGGTAGCCATGATCCGAGCCGATATCGGCCAGCCGAGCACCGGCGGGCACGTGCGCCGCCACCCGCTCCAGGCGCATGGACAATGTCTGTTCGTTCAACCGCAACCCCTTTCACTTTGAACGCCCGGCACTGGTGGCCGGATCGGGGCGCGATTCTGGGGGGCAACGGCGGGCATTTCAAATTTATGTGACCGAACGCCACGGCTAGACCAACACCGCCAACCAAGCCGACAGCAACAACAAAACCGCCAGCACGGCATTCATGCGCCGAAACGCCCGTGGCGAGCCAAAGAACCGCGCGCTGCCCACGCCCAGCAGCGCCCACGCCGTCATGCACGGCAGGCAGACCATTAGAAAAACCGCCGACAACAGCAGCATCCGCGCGCTGTCGTCGCCGTTGCCGCCAAACACACTCACCACCGCCACGGCCATCATCCACACCTTGGGATTAATCAATTGCAGCCCTGCGGCGCCGAACACGCTGAAGCCTTCATCGGCCGCTGTCGCCGAGTCCAACGAGGGCGGCGTACTGCGAAAGATCTGCCACGCCAGCCAGCTCAGCCACAACACCCCGGCCCAGGCCATCGCCTGCTGCACGCGGGGATAGCGCAGCAAGGTTTCCCCCACGCCGAGTCCGACCACCAACACCACCAGCGCCGCCGACACACACGCACCGAAGATGATCGGCACGGTGGCCGTCAGACCGCGCCGCGAGCTGTGGCTCATCACCAGAATATTGGTCGGCCCCGGGGTGATCGAGGCGACGAAGGAAAACAGCAGAAAAGGCAACAACGATTCCATGACAGGGCTCCCGAATCAAAACAGGAGGTCATGGTCGCGGTTGCGCGGGGTTCAGTCTGGAAGGTTTGAGCAGCGCTTGCGGTAATCCGCCGGCGTCAGGTGATAGGCACGGCGAAACCAGCGCCCGAGATGGCTTTGATCGGCGAAACCGAGGGCGCTGGCGACGGTCGCGGGTGTTTCGCCGCGCGCCAGCAATTGGCGGGCGCGGGCCAGGCGCAACTGAATCAGATAGGCATGGGGCGCCAGTCCGAAAGCGGCCTTGAATGCACGGGTCAGTCGAAAGCGATCAACCCCGCAGGCCTCGGCCAGGTCGTCCAGCCCGATGTCTTCGAAGGCATGCGCATGCAGATAGTCCCGCGCCACCTGGGCCACGCGTGGCAGGCGCGGATCGAACGGTTGACGCTTGCGCCAGTCGAGGTGGGATGTCAGCGCGCCGAGCAAGGTGTCGATGGCGGTCTGGCGCACGATGCGCAAGTCGCCTTGATGCAGGGCGTTGAAGGCCTGATTGATGGCCGTGGACAGGCGCGAATCCTGACTCAGGGTATCGGTGAATCCGAGCTGGCTGTTGTCCGGCGCATGCTCGAACAGCACGCGCAATTCACGCTCCAGCCAGTGCGGGTCGAGGTAGAGCATGGAATAGGTGAAACCCTCCTCCGTCGGCGCGTGCCCGTCGTGGATCTCCCCCGGTTCCAGCATGAAAATCTTGCCCGGCGTACTCAGATGGCGCACGCGCCGGCAATGAAACTGCTGCACGCCCTGCTCGGTGACGCCCACCAGAAAGCTGTCATGCCAGTGTGGATCGTAGGCATGGCCCTGGAAATGGGCACGAATCGACTCGATCCCGGTGTCGGCATCCTGAGACAAGTCGATCCAGTTGCGTTTGTCCACGCAAGGCTCCGAAGGCAGTGGTTGTTCGTCAAGGACGTCTACGTTACCGCGACTTTGCCGATGGGTTTAGAACATTTGTGCACGTGAGCCAGGCAGACGATCCAGCAAATTTAATGAACCCTGAGTGCCACGGCCCGCCTAAGTCAGAGACCATCAGGAGGTAGCTCATGCAAATTGAAACCACGTGGATCGTACTGGCCGTCGTGCTTTTGCTCATCGAATTGTGGGCGATCAACAGGGTGCGCAAGAGTGAGGGAAAAGCCAGCAACAAAGGTGTCTGGATCGTATTGATCGTATTTGTGCCGCTGTTCGGGCTGATCGCCTGGGCGCTGGCCGGGCCCAAGCAGGTTACTCAGGCCTGAAAACCCAAGGCAAGCAGGAGCCCCGAACATTCGGGGCTTTTTGTTGGCCGCTGGTTTGTATCGCAGTGTGTACGAACGCCTCCCGGATACATGCCCGCGCATCAGCCAGCGGAAACGGAAACAGCGCAGATACGTGGCCAGTCTTTAATGGGCTCCAGATTCGAAGGGTTCAGTCAGAACCCGGCCCTCGCCGATCATAAGGAGACTTGCCATGAAGCACGCACCACACGCCACCGTCACTACCGGGAAAAACCGTCGTCGCCTGTTGGGCTTGTCGATTCTTGCGACTGCGCTGCTGCAATTCGGCGCGCTCGCCCAGGCACAAACCGCAGCCCCCGAGCCGGTCAAGACCGAAACCGCCAGCGTCAAGGCCGATCTGCCCTTCGGCCCGCTCAAGCATGTGAAGGCCGGCCTGCTGGACGTGGCGTACGCCGAAACCGGCCCGGCCAATGGTCCGGTGGTGATTCTCCTGCACGGCTGGCCGTACGACATTCACAGCTACGACGACGTCGCGCCGCTGCTGGCGGCCAAGGGTTATCGGGTGCTGATGCCGTATGCCCGTGGCTATGGCGACACGCATTTCCTGTCCGACAAGACCGTGCGCAACGGTCAGCCGGCGGCGCTGGCCAGTGACGTGATCGATTTCATGGATGCGCTGAAGATCAAGCAAGCTGTGCTCGGCGGCTACGACTGGGGCGCGCGCTCGGCAGACATCGTTTCGGCGCTGTGGCCGGAGCGGGTCAAGGCGCTGGTGTCGGTCAGCGGTTACCTGATCGGCAATCAGGCCGCCGGCAAAAACCCGCTGCCGCCCAAGGCCGAACTGCAATGGTGGTATCAGTTCTACTTCGCCACCGACCGTGGTGAGGCGGGCTACACCAAGAACACCCATGATTTCGCCAAGCTGATCTGGCAACTGGCGTCACCGAAATGGGCCTTCGACGACGCCACTTTCGACCGCAGCGCCAAGGCGTTGCAGAACCCGGATCACGTCGCCATCACCGTGTTCAACTACCGCTGGCGTCTGGGCCTGGTGCAGGGTGAAAGCCAGTACGATGCGCTGGAACAGAAACTCGCCACCGCACCGTCGATCAGCGTGCCGACCATCACCCTGGAAGGCGATGCCAACGGCGCACCGCACCCGGCGCCCGAGGACTACGCCAAACGCTTCACCGGCAAATATCAGTTCCGCCTGATCAACGGTGGAATCGGGCACAACCTGCCGCAGGAAGACCCGAAAGCCTTCGCTCAGGCGATCATCGACGCCGATCACCTCTGAAGCGGCACGCCAGACGGCTCGTCATTTGACGAGCCGTTTTTCTTTGGACGGGCGATAACCGAAATAGGCGCTGTAGCACTTGCTGAAATGACTCGGTGACACGAATCCGCAGGCCACCAGCACGTCCACCTGCGACAGCTCGGTGTGTTGCAGCAGGCGCCGGGCCTCAGTGATGCGCAGTTCCATGTAATAACGCTGCGGCGTGGTGCCCAGTTGTTCCTTGAACAGCCGCTCCAGCTGACGCCGGGAGCGTCCGGCATACACTGCCAGTTGTTCCAGCTCCAGCGGTTCCTCCAGATTGGCGTCCATCAGCTTCACCACTTCACGCAGCGGCGCGCTGACGCAGATATTTTCAGTCGGTTTGATCCGCCGGTAACGCGATTCCTCGAACGCCAGAATGTCTTCGATGCCTTCGACCAGCGCCTTGTCGTGCAGGCCCTTGATCCAGTCCAGGGCCATGTGGAACGCGCCGGACGGACTGGACGCGGTCAACCGGTCGCGGTCGATCACGTAGGGTTCGCTGCTGACCTGGGTCGCCTTGGAAATTTCCGCCAGCGCCGGCCGATGCTCCGGGTGAATTGCACAGCGGTAGCCTTCCAGCACCCCTGCCCGGCCCAGGAA
Organism: Pseudomonas sp. R15(2017); assembly: GCF_002112685.1. Taxonomy (NCBI): domain Bacteria; kingdom Pseudomonadati; phylum Pseudomonadota; class Gammaproteobacteria; order Pseudomonadales; family Pseudomonadaceae; genus Pseudomonas; species Pseudomonas sp. R15(2017). The sequence continues at coordinate 194,473 of NZ_NEII01000012.1, read as the reverse complement.
CCACGCGCCGTTCCACAACCCGGCCAGTATCACGCCGGCCTCGGCGGCCATTTTCAGCAGATTGATGAACTCGTCGCTCGCCTTCAGTTCCGTGCGGTAACCGCCGCAGATCACCAGCAGATCCAGTTCCTGCAATACGCTGGTTTCCAGACGCGAGTCCGGGCGGATCACCAGCCCCAGATCGCTGATCACTTCGCCGTCGCTCAGGCCGAAGGTGCGCGTGGAAAACAGACCGGGGCGCAGCAGATTGGCGGTGACAAGAGTGTCCAGCGCCTGAGTGAAGGCCGGCAGGGAAAAATGCTCCAGCAGCACGAACCCGGTGCGGGTCATGCGTCCCGGCCCGCTGGCGGGCTCGTTCAGGTAGCGAAGGTTCTTGCCCTTCATGCCACCGCTGAATTGGCGTCGTTCGATCAAGGTGGGGTCCATCGTTTCGTTGTTATGGCGCCATGCTAACTGGCGCCGCAGCAAATTACTCGCAAACGACGCAAGCACCACAAGGTAGATCGCTCCCACGCTCCGCGTGGGAATGCCTCCGTGGACGCTCTGCGTCCGCCGTTGGAAGGGACGCGGAGCGTCCCGGGCTGCATTCCCACGCGGAGCGTGGGAACGATCAGTCAGCCTGAACGAACGTGCCTGCGTCCCAACGTCGCAGGCCGGGCACCTTGGCAAACGCCACACAAGGCTTAAAATCGCGCCTCCTCTTGCAGTCGCCCGACCGGCGCCTGCCCGCAGCCATGACAACCCTCAGGTTTGAACAGCCGGCGACTTTCACGAAGTGCGCCAGGCTCAATCGTCCTGCCCGTTCGGCGGTCGTTTGTCTTCAACACACTTCGGCTTGGCACTCGCATGCGCAGAGGCGCACGTTCCGCTGTTCGATCACTTGAGGTTTTTATGACACCGCGTTTGCTGGCCATGGCGCTGGCGCCCCTGCTCGGGCTGTTCATTGTTGCGCTGGGCAACGGCTTTCTGTCTTCTTTGACCACCCTGCGCCTGGGCGCCGCCGGCGAATCGGCGACGATGATCGGCATCGTATCCTCGGCCTATTTCATCGGCCTGACGCTGGGCGCGATCTTCAACGACCGGCTGATCCTGCGCATCGGCCACATCCGCGCCTACAGCAGCTTCGCCTCGCTGATCGCCGCGACCATCCTGTTGCAAGGGCTGTTTTATGACACCTGGGGCTGGGTCGTCCTGCGCCTGATCAACGGCTGGGCCACGGTCGGCGTGTTTCTGGTGATCGAGAGCTGGCTGCTGCTGGCCGGTGACGCGAAAATTCGCGGCCGTCTGCTGGCGCTGTACATGATCGTCCTCTACGGCGCCGGGGTGCTGGGTCAGGCATTTTTGGGGAAAATCACCGGGCTGGGTGACACCGCGCCGTTCATGGTTGCCGGCATGCTCGCGACGCTGTCGGTGCTGCCGATCGTGATCCTGCCGCGGGTTTCGCCGCTGCTGGAACAGGTCGAACCACTCAAGCCACGAGCGCTGCTGGGCGTATCGCCTACCGGTCTGGTCGGCTGCTTCGGCTCCGGCGTGACCATCGCGGCGATCTACACCCTGCTGCCGCTGTACCTGCAACGCATTGGCCTGAACGTCGGCGAAGTCGGCAGCATGATGGCCTGGACGATCCTCGGCGCAATGCTGCTGCAATACCCGGTCGGGCGCTGGTCCGACCGCAAGGATCGCCTGCAAGTGCTGACCGTGCTGTGCGCCGCGTGCACCGTGCTGTCGCTGGTGATCGTGCTGGTGCCGCTGTCCTCGGCCCTGCTCGCGGCGATGCTGTTCCTGCTGGGCGGCGGGGTGTTCGCGCTGTACCCGGTTGCGGTCAGCCACGCGGCCGACCGTGCGCCAGTCGAAACCCTGGTGCCGATGATTCAGGGCATGCTGCTGATCAATTCGCTGGGCTCGGCGATGAGCCCGCTGCTGATCTCCCCGGCGATGAACGCCCATGGCGAAACCGGCTTGTTCTGGGCCTTCGCGCTGGTCAACCTGGCCATGGTGACGTTCTTCTTCTGGCGTCGCGGCAAACGTCCGGTGCCGGCCAACCCGGCCCCGTTTGCGGCGGCAGCGACGTTCTCGCCAACCGGCGCCGAACTGCGGGTGACCGAAGATCTGCGTCAGGCAGCACAGGAACATCCGCCAATGGTCGATGCGTTGAGTGGCGAAGCGGCGCCGCCAACGGGATCGCGCTTCGAAGCCAGTTGAGTTTCTGGCGGGCATAAAAAAACCGGTGACTTTCGTCACCGGTTTTTTATTGCCTCTGAATCAGTGCGGCGCGCGCGGGATCGTTTTCATCAGATCCTCAGGGCTGATATGCCCCACCACACTGCCCGGCTGCGGCAGATTCAGGATGTGGCCCTTCATCTTGCCGATCACGTGCATCTCGCACGGTTTGCAGTCGAACTTCAGGGTCAGCACTTCGTCGCCATGAATCAGCTGCATCGGCGCGACTTTGGTTTTCACGCCGGTCACGCCTTTGGCCTGTTTCGGGCACAGGTTGAAGGAGAACCGCAGGCAGTGCTTGGTGATCATCACCGGCACTTCGCCCGCCTCTTCATGGGCTTCGTACGCCGCGTCGATCAGCTTCACGCCGTGACGGTGGTAGAAGTCGCGAGCCTTCTGGTTGTAGACGTTGGCCAGGAACGACAGGTGCGCTTCCGGGTACACCGGCGGTGGCGTGGTCTCGGCCTTGCGCGAACCGCGCGGGTGGGCGGCAACGCGGGCGGCAGTCAGCGCCTCGATCACTTCACGGCGCAACGACTTGAGCTGCGAATTCGGGATGAAGAACGCTTGCGGCGCATCGAGTTTGATCGAGGTCGCGTGGTACTCGGTGGTGCCGAGTTGGCCAAGCAGGTCGTGCAAGGTGTCCAGCGCCTGCTCCGGTTTGTTGGCGACGCCGAACGGGCCTTCCAGCGCGACGCTGGCGCTGATGCCCTCTTCACTGGTCACGGTCAGTTCCAGACGCTCTTCACGCAACTTCGCCAACCAGCTCACGCCGATACGACGCTCGGCAGAAGTCTTGAGCAAGGCCTGCTGCCAGTTGTGGTCGAGGTTGCGGTTCAGCGGGTGGTTCGGGCGCAGCTTGTACAGGCCTTCCGGCATCTCGTTCGGCTCGACGCGGTAGCGGTAGCGCTTCTCGCCCTCTTCCTCGAACTCGCCCTTGGCTTCGGCGATGTTGGCGCGGAACCCCACCACTTCGCGCTTGACCAGCACGTTGAGGCCGTCGCCGTTGGACAGCGGCTCGTGGGTGATGACCTGCATGTCACGCTTGCCGACTTTCTCGACCACGCCCACCGCCAGACCGGTGAAGGTCGGCGAATCGAACGCGCCGATGTCGATCTTGCGCTCGCTGACGAAGTAGTCGGTGCTGCCACGGTGGAAGGTCTTTTCCGGGTCCGGCATGAAGAAATGCGCGGTGCGGCCGCTGGAGGCGCGGGCCAGGTCCGGACGGTCGTTGAGCACGTCGTCGAGGCGCTGGCGGTAATAGGCGGTGATGTTCTTCACATAGCCCATGTCCTTGTAGCGACCTTCGATCTTGAACGAACGCACACCGGCCTCGACCAGCGCGCGGATGTTGGCGCTCTGGTTGTTGTCCTTCATCGACAGCAGGTGTTTTTCGTAGGCGATCACGCCGCCCTTTTCGTCTTTCAGGGTGTACGGCAGACGGCAGGCCTGGGAGCAGTCGCCCCGGTTGGCACTGCGCCCTGTCTGCGCGTGGGAAATATTGCATTGACCGGAAAACGCCACGCACAACGCGCCGTGAATGAAGAACTCGATGGCGGCATCGGTTTCATCGGCGATCGCGCGGATTTCCTTGAGGTTCAGTTCACGGGCCAGTACCAGTTGCGAGAAACCGGCCTGATCGAGGAACTTGGCCCGCTCAAGGGTGCGGATATCGGTCTGGGTGCTGGCGTGCAGCTCGATGGGTGGAATGTCCAGCTCCATCACGCCCAGGTCCTGGACGATCAGCGCATCGACGCCGGCGTCATACAACTGATGGATCAGCTTGCGCGCCGGCTCCAGTTCGTTGTCGTGCAGGATGGTGTTGATGGTGGTGAAGATGCGCGCGTGGTAGCGACGTGCAAATTCCACCAGTTCGGCGATTTCGCTCACCTCGTTGCACGCGTTGTGGCGCGCGCCGAAGCTCGGGCCGCCGATGTACACCGCGTCAGCGCCATGCAGGATGGCCTCGCGGGCGATGGCCACGTCACGGGCGGGGCTGAGCAGTTCCAGGTGATGTTTGGGCAAGGACATATATAGTTTTTAGTCAGGCTGTCACGGTCGAGGCGCGCATTGTACCTGCGAAAGGCCTGACCGGCACCCATGGGGCGATGTGATGCATAAAGGCACTAGCACAGTTTCAGGAATGGCATAACTGTAAGTTCTGTCAGTTGTTGAGTCGGATTATATGAAGCACGCTTTCCCCAGGCACTCCAGCGTATTGCAATGCCTGCTCCATTTTTCGATTCATAAAAAAGGATATCGATGATGAACACTGAAATTTACAAAGCATTAAATATTAATGAAAAAGACATGACGCCCGGTGATGCACATTCAGTAAGGAACAATTATTTCGAGGCAACGTTCAGCCCACCCATTCCGGGCGTAGGGGAAAAGTTTTCAGCTACCAAATTCATCTATGCTTCGTTAGTCCCAGGTTCTTTAAGTGTCCTGGGTCGTAGCGAGACAAATGGGGAACTCGTACAGCTCGGGATCATATTCCCCACAACGCTGAACGACGGTACATACCCAATAGAGCGCGAAGGTACTGACGTTGTAACGGGCTCCCTAACAGCAGGCTTTTATATCGTGCTGGGTTCTAACGGAAAGGTTACGTTCGAAAGAGACAGGATCAGCAACACTATTAAAGCAAACTTTGAAATGCATGTTTTTTATGAAGGCGCCGAATACCATGTGAAAAACGCAAAACTTTTTGTAAATGCCACCGGCCCACTGGACGATTAATAGCCTTAATAGAAAGTTCGAAGCGCAGCCAGGCTCGGAGCGGCCGTATTGGCTGCGCTGGTCTGTAGGGAAGTTTGCCCGTAAAAACGCCGGCACAATACAGCAGCAATGAATGACTGACTTGGAACAGCTGCTCCTGCGGGGAGCAACTGTGCTGAAGTCAGGCCTTGGCGGCCATCGCGGTGACTTCCACCTTCATCCCCTCAACGGCCAGCGCCGCCACGCCGACCGCCGCACGCACCGGCCATGGCTTGGCGAAGTAGCGCTTGTACACTTCGTTGAACGCAGCGCGATCAGCCATGTCGGTCAGATAAATGGTCAGGTGCAGCACGCGGTCCATCGAGCTGCCGGCCTTTTCCAGCGCCACTTTCAGTGCCTGCAACGTGCATTCGCTTTGCGCGGTGACGTCGCCTAGTTCCAGGCTGCCGTCGGCACGGGTCGGAATCTGGGTCGACATCAGGATGCCGTTGAATTCGGTCACGTCCGAAGAGATCGAGTCTGCATCCGGGTCCGGGGTGTAGGTGATGTCTTGGTTGGCCATGGGAAAGTCCTTCGCTGGCAGTGAGGACGGCGCCATCGCGCGCCGTTTCGGGCGGCCAGTTTACAGACCCGGTCGCCGGTGGGAAGTCCCGACGCGGTGTGTCAGCCCTGCGCCAGTATCCGCCGCAGTTCCAGCGCATTGCCGAGTGCCGCGCCGCTGGCGGTGTTGTCGAAAATGCACCAGGTGTCGATGCCATCGACAGCCGCCACCTGCAAATCGCCGGCGAGCGTTTCCAGATACGCCGAATCATAGGGGCTGTGATAGATCCGTGGCGAACCGTGCAGCCGCCAGTAGCGCACGCCCGGCCAGCCGCACGGAGCTGCATCGGTGCTGATTCGCGAGGGATCAACCACCGCTTGTGCGATGCGATACGCCATCAACAACAGTTCGGCGGCGGCCCAGGATGCGTGGCGCGGCTCCAGCACCACGGCCCCGGAATAGCGCTGGCGCAAGCCGATGAAAAAGGCCTCTGCAAGCGCTTCGTCAAACGTCAGCGACGGTGGCAACTGCAGCAGCAGGCAACCCAGACGATCGCGCAGCCCCGAGCACTGTTCGAGAAAGGCGTCGAGCTCACGCTCACAGTCCCGCAGGCGTCGCTCATGGCTGATCGACTTTGGCATCTTCACGCAGAAGCGAAATCCGTCCGCCACCGACTCGGCCCATCGGGCATAGGTTTGCAGCTTGTGCGGACGGTAAAAGGAGCTGTTGATTTCCACACCATCGAGCAGCGCGGCATAGCGTTGCAGGTGGGTGCCCTGCTCCGGGAAGTCCGGCCAGTATTCGCGGGGCAGGCTCCAGCCGGCGCAACCGATGAAGATCGACGACGCAATCAAAACAGTACCCTGCCCGTTTGGATTGGTTTACCCATCAGGAAACTGGCGAGCAGCCATTTGAACAGGGCTGATTCGTTCAGCGGATGCAGGTCGATGTGCAAGTCTTGGGCGTTGATGGTTTTGGTCATGCAGCTTTTGAGCGAGCGTCGGCGTGATGAGTGCGGGGCTGGCGACGAATGGCTTTGGGGCGTAAAGCGTCAGGCTTCTCCTCCTTGGTAGAGGATCGATAAACAGGTTTGGATCGTGCCGTTTAAAGACATGTCGGAATGCGTCCGGATGCCTACAAATCCTTGCGCCAGAGCCTACCGCTACGCCAGAATCCGCCGGCTTGTGCGCCTTGGGGTCGGCCGGTAACTTGGATCGGGTCACTGATTCGCAGTGATCGGGTTTAGCAGCCCGTGGTCAACCTAAGGTCGTATGCGCACTATCAATCAGGCTCTATGCCTGCATTTGATGGCGGCTGTACGCAGGGCGCTTCGGCGCGCCGGCTTCCTTAGGTTCCCCGGTCTGCTAACCTGCGTCCAGCTGCCACCCTTCTTTTAGCAGAGAAGCGGTTTCAGCATCATTTCGGAACCTGAAAATGATCAAACCTTCTCCAAATCCCCCGGTTATCGCACCGGCCAGCATCACCGACCCAACTTCCCCCTACGAATGCCCTGACTCCAAGAGATTCAACGAAGCCGCCAACCGCGCCCTCGACTACCACCTCGGCCCGATCTCAGCCCACATGATGGCCGCGCCCTACTACCCCAACCGCCTCTACCAGGCCAACCCGGCCAGCAACAACGAATCCCTGCTCGCCGACGCCTGCGAAACCCTGGGTTCGGCCAACGTGATGCTCAACAACCTCGTCGACGCCCTCCAGGGCCCCCACCGCAAAACCGCGCAGGGCATCGCGCAGATCGTGATGCTGGCGGAACTGGCAGTGAACAAGGTGCTGGATAACATTGTGCCGACGGAATAGGTCGCACCAGCGAAAGTTATCTTTGCTGCCAATCAAGATCAAAAGGGGACGATTAAATAAATCTGTCCCCTTTTGATTATTTTGATTTTTATTATTTTTCAATTTTACTCTGTTGCTTATTACGCCATCAAACTTTTATAACTGATTGTGGGCGCCAACCCCACCAACTCCTCCAACTCCTCCAACCCCTCCAAATCCACCCTCCTTATTCTATTAGTTTGCGGAGCTACCACAGACGCAATAGCGCTCTTTCCATCCGGGGCGAACTGCATACCAACAACCCTAACCCCATATTTTTTCGCAATCTGCTCACACAAGGCTGATTGATTGAATCCCAACGCCAAGTCAAATATGGTGATTTTTTTGGTGTTTTCCATGTCCTTCTCCACATCAGCAACAAAGGGAACAGCAACAAAGGGGACAGATTTATTTGCCAACCCTACCTTTACTCTGCTTTTTATTTGATTAAAGTAACCTTCACCCCTTCATTCTGAATTCGACCCATTTTGATTTAATTGTGCAAAAGTAGTAGCGGCAGCAGGGTCAGATAAATCATCTGCGGGGACGTAGACAGCCTGTAATGACGTAATACTTCCCTTGCGACTAACAGGTCCCACCTCTAACACACGCACATCATATTTGCGTTGAATTGCAGCCTTGACACTCTCAGGCGTCGCCCCCTCAGGTAACTCCGTGACCAAAAGCTTTTTAGTAGCCATTGCCGCACCTCCTTGAATTCTATTGAACAACGGGGACAGATTTATTTTCCAACCCCACCTACCAAAAGTATCAACACAAACACCCGCAGCCGCACCTGACAGAAATGACAGTTTTTAATACTTATTCAGAACCACAGAAATTCTAAAAAATCATAAGAAGCAAACAACTCATATTCATTTAGTGACTCCCTCCCCCCCAGGCGGATACATTGACCTGTTCGAGCTTAAGGAAGCATTGGGCATAAAAGTTTTTGCCTACTGCTTGATGACCAATCATGTCCACCTGCCTGTCGCCCCCGGAGAAGCGCCGTGCACTCTGGACAACTCATGCAAGCCATCACCGCGCGGATGAATCGGTATCGCAACAAGGTTGAGGGGCGGACAGGCACGCCATGGGAAAGTCGCTTCATAAGGACCTTTGCGTCCTGGATCCAGGACCTGCCGATGCCATACGGCGTGAACGCTACAAGTCGTCGAGATACCCCTCCCTCAAATGAATTACAACTCACAAGCGCTGCGCTTCAGCGGGTCCAACTGACTGGAAACCTGAAATTCGTCGACGAAATCGAAAAAATCACCGGAAGACGTATTCTTTTCAGAGAACAAGGACGACCAGAGAAAATAACTTAACGTCAAAAGGGGACGATTAAATAAACCCGCCCCCATTTGATAAAAAGCGTTTTAGTAGCCATAGCCACTTACTAAACCCACCCTCAAAACAATAAAACACGATAAATCAAATCGATTCAACCAACCCTCCCTTTAGATTTATAGCTGTTATAGGCCTCCAGCGAAACGTGCTCCACCATCCATCCATTATTCTCGACACTCCACGTTGCCCGGACAACGTAACGTAGCATTCCATCCCTGTAATACTCCTTAAGTTCATTTAGCTGATCTTTGCTATATCCGTACTGCCAAGTTTTATCGGTGGGACCATATGGACTTGACACTTCCTCTTCAACTCGTAAAAACATGACTTTTCTCCTTAACGACAAACAAGGGCAAACAGAGGGGACAAAAACAAGGTGGACAGATCTATTTTCTGCGCATCCACAATCAAAGTATCAGCAGAGACAGCCACAACCACACCTGACAGAAATAACAGTTTTTAATACTGATTCAGAACAACCAAAATTCTGAAAAACCATAAGAAGTCGCAGAGACAGACTTATTTAATTCATTCCCTCAGCTCAGGCGGATACATTCTCTGACACATCCTGCTTGTCTATACGTCGCCACCTTCTAAGCTTCATCCATCTTGCTGCTCGCCCCCCCAGGGGAATCAACGTCCAGCCTTGGACAGCTCATGAAAGCCCTCGCCGGGCGGATGACCCGGTATCGCAACAAGGTTGAGGGGAGGACCGGGACGCTGTGGGAACGTCGCTACCAATCCAGCGTCGTTCAATCCGACACCTATCTATTGGCTTGCGGTCGCTACATCTAGCTAAACCCAGAGCGAGCCCGCATGGTGGCGCTAGCAGAAGATTATCGTTGGTCATGTTTTGCTCTGCGTCTATGCGATTTTTCTGAATCCACATGGCTGGAAAAAGATCCCTGCTTTATGGAGCCAGGGCTTACGGATGCCAAACGGCGTGAACGCTATAAATCGTTTGTTGAGATGGCGACACCCACCAATGAATTGCAACTCATAAGAGGAGCACGTCGGCGGGGCCAACTGACTGGAAACCTGAAATTCGTCGACGAAATTGAGAACATCACCGGGAGACGCATTCAATTCAGAGACCGAGGACGACCAGAGAAAAGTG
>NZ_NEII01000012.1:0-184660 GCF_002112685.1 Pseudomonas sp. R15(2017) | reverse complement strand
ATTCGTCGACGAAATTGAGAACATCACCGGGAGACGCATTCAATTCAGAGACCGAGGACGACCAGAGAAAAGTGTTTGACATCAAAAGGGGACGACTAAATAAATTTGTCCCCTTTTGATTGGTTTGGTTCAGCGCGCGATACTCCTCCATGAAAATTCGCCTTGAAAAAAATATGCGCTATCCATAAGTTTCTCTTGAGCTAGCTTCGGCCGCAGAACCTCATACTCAAATACCGCGCGAGTTCGATCGCTACTCCTTTCAAATTTAGAAATGAGCACTGGCTGGTGCATCCGTAATTGTTTCTGAATTTCAGCATCATTCATCCCTTCCGGCAAATCAATAATTTTTGCAGTCGCCATGAGCAATCTCCTTGAAATAAACAATTGAAACAGATTTACGTTCTTTTCCTTCACCTGACAAAGTATCTGGACAAACAGCCGCCATCGCACCTGACAGAAATGACAGTTTTTAATACTGATTCAGAACCACAGAAATTCTAAAAAAACATAAGAAGCAAACAACTCATATTCATTTAGTGACTCCCTCCTCCCAGGTGAATACATTGACCTGTTCGAGCTCAAGGAAGCATTGGGCATAAAAGTTTTTGCCTACTGATTGATGACCAACCACGTCCACTTGCTGCTCGCCCAGGGGAGTCAACATCCAGCCTTGAACAGCTTATGAAAGCCCTCGCTGGGCGGATGACGCGGTATCGCAACAAGGTTGAGGGGAGGACCGGGACGCTGTGGGAACGTCGCTACCAATCCAGCGTCGTTCAATCCGACACCTATCTATTGGCTTGCGGTCGCTACATCGAGCTAAACCCAGTGCGAGCCCGCATGGTGGCGCGAGCAGGATTATCGTTGGTCAAGCTTTGCTCTGCGTCTATGCGATTTTTCTGAATCCACATGGCTGGACAAAGATCCCTGCTTTATGAAGCCAGGGCTTACGGATGCCAAACGGCGTGAACGCTATAAATCGTTTGTTGAGATGGCGACACCCACCAATGAATTGCAATTCATAAGAGGAGCACGTCAGCGGGGCCAACTGACTGGAAACCTGAGATTCGTCGACGAAATTGAGAACATCACCGGGAGACGCATTCAATTCAGAGACCGAGGACGACCAGAGAAAAGTGTTTGACATCAAAAGGGGACGACTAAATAAATTTGTCCCCTTTTGATTTGTTTGGTTCAGCGCGCGAGATACTCCCATAGAAGATTTTTTCGAGAAGACACTTCAACCATCAGTTTCTCTTGAGTTTGCTTCGGCTGTGGAAGCACACATACAACTTTCGCACGAGTTCCATCACCACTTCTCTCAATACTAGCAACAGAGTGTATTCCGCACTTCTCCCGTAACTTATCCCCAATTTCAGTATCAGTTACGTTTGCCAACAAACCCAAAATCGTTACAGTATTCATGAGTAACATCCTTAAAAACAAACAATGGAAACAGATTTACGTTCTTTTCCTTTACCTGACAAAGTATCTGCACAAACAGCCGCCATCGCACCTGACAGAAATGACAGTTTTTAATACTGATTCAGAACAACCAGAATTCTGAATAACTATAAGAAATCACCAGCGCAAGCCCCTTTAAATCATTCCCCCAGAACCAGCCAATCCCGCTCCATCGGTACCGCCCCCCCCAACTGGATATCCCCCCAATCCCAATTATGCTCAATGAAACCCCGCCCTCCCGCGCGGGGCGGTGATTCTGTGCACGCTCCACGAAACACCTGATCCGGCATCCGCCACAGGCCACGGGTACGCGACGTTGATGAAGTGCTCCGGCCTATAACAACAAGCTCGACGGAGAACATCCATGGCAGTACTCGACAGCATGTCCACAGGCAGTGCCCCGCACCACAGTGTCAGCCGAGAGGAACGCAAGGTCATCTTTGCGTCGTCCCTCGGCACGGTGTTCGAGTGGTACGACTTTTATCTCTACGGCTCCCTGGCGGCGATCATCGCCAAGCACTTCTTTGCCGGGGTGAACGAGACCACGGCGTTCATCTTCGCCCTGCTCGCCTTTGCCGCCGGTTTTGCGGTGCGGCCGTTCGGGGCGATTGTGTTCGGGCGGCTGGGCGACATGATCGGGCGCAAGCACACGTTTCTGATCACGATCGTGATCATGGGTGTGTCGACGGCGATTGTCGGGTTCCTGCCTGGTTACGCGACCATCGGGGTCGCGGCGCCGATCATTCTGATTACCCTGCGCCTGCTGCAAGGCCTGGCGCTGGGCGGTGAGTACGGCGGTGCGGCGACGTATGTGGCCGAGCATGCGCCGAAGGGCAAACGCGGTTATTTCACGTCATGGATTCAGACCACCGCGACCCTGGGTCTGTTTATGTCGTTGCTGGTGATCCTCGCCTGCCGTACCGCGCTGGGCACCGAAGCGTTCGAGGCCTGGGGCTGGCGGATTCCGTTCCTGCTGTCGATCCTGCTGCTGGCGGTCTCGGTGTACATCCGGTTGCAACTGAACGAGTCGCCGGTGTTCAAGAAAATGAAGGAAGAAGGCAAGTCGTCGAAAGCCCCGCTGACCGAGTCGTTCGCCCGTTGGGACAACCTGAAAATCGTGATCATGGCCCTGCTCGGCGGCACCGCAGGCCAAGCGGTGGTCTGGTACACCGGGCAGTTCTACGCGCTGTTTTTCCTGCTGCAAACCCTGAAGATCGACCCGCAGACCGCCAATCTTTTGATCGCCGGTTCGCTGCTGATCGGCACGCCGTTCTTCGTGATTTTCGGCAGCCTGTCCGACCGCATCGGGCGCAAGGGCATCATCATGGCCGGGTGCATTCTGGCGGCGGTGACCTACTTCCCGATCTTCCACGCGCTGACCCAGTACGGTAACCCCGACGTGTTCGTCGCCCAGGAGAAGAACCCGGTCAAAGTGATCGCCAACCCCGACCAGTGCTCGTTCCAGTTCGATCCGGTGGGCAAGGCCAAATTCACCAGCTCGTGCGATCTGGCGAAAACCATCCTGGCGAAACGGGCGATCCCATACGAAAACGTGGTGGCGGAACCGGGCACCGTGGCCCAGGTGCGTATCGGCGACAAAGTCATCGAAAGCTTCGAAGGTACGACCCTGCCGGCCGCCGACTTCAAGACCCGTAACGACGCGTTCACTGCCAGCCTCGGCGCCGCGCTGAAAGAAGCCGGTTACCCGGAAAAAGCCGACCCGGCCAAGACCAATTACCCGATGGTGCTGCTCCTGCTGACCGTTCTGGTGATCTACGTGACCATGGTCTACGGTCCGATTGCCGCGTGGCTGGTCGAGCTGTTCCCGGCGCGCATCCGCTACACCTCGATGTCGCTGCCGTATCACATCGGCAACGGCTGGTTCGGCGGGTTCCTGCCGACGGTGGCGTTTGCGATGGTCGCGGCCACCGGGGATATCTACTACGGCTTGTGGTACCCGATCGTGATTGCGGTGATGACGGCGATTCTGGGGATCTTCTTCATGCCGGAGACCAAGGATCGGGACATTCATCACACCTGACCCAACTCCGTTCGATGCTGTGCATGGCGTTCACGCACAGCATCGAACGGAGTCACATCGGCGTCATTCTCCCTTGGTAACGTCCGCGCGCTCCTATTCCCGGCCACCAAGGTGACCCTCCCGGTGTACTCAAGCCCGACGCGCCAGACTCTCATCCTGCGCGGCGGGCGCGCGTTCTGTCCGTCAGACAAGCTAAATCCCCGCCGACATTTGACGTTTTTTTTGCAAGAGTCAGGGTAAAGTGCCCTCACCGGCCAACCTGGAAGCAGTCAATGAACCTCCAAAACCCTCAAGACGCCGATGACGAAATCCTCAATCAAGCGGCGCACTGGTGCCTGCGTCTGCAAGATGAAACCTGCACGCCTGACGAGCGTCAGGCGTTTCAGCAATGGATTCAGAGCAGCCCGCGCCACGCCTTCGAATACGCGAAGATGCTTGAGGTCTGGGAATTGAGCGATCAATTGCCCGACGAGCACGACAAATCGAAAAAACGCAAAGCCACCAGCCTGCCGTGCAGTTTTGAAGAGTTTCAACGCAGCTTGACGCAGCGGGGCTAGTAGCATCGCGCCGGCCGACGCAAACGGCATCACCACTCATCCTTGGCAACGCATTGTCCTTGTTCGGGGTTAGAATCCGCGCGGTTCAGCTAACAGTTTAAGGATGACTCCGGCATGGCCACCCCCGACACCTCCCTGCAAGACACCGCCGCCCCTGAGGGCGTTTGTTTCGGCTGCGGCAGCAGCAACCCGCACGGTTTGCACATCAAGAGTTTCTGGCACGCAGACGGCGTGCACGTCATGGCCGAGCATGTGCCCGAAGCCAAATACTGCGGCTGGCCGGAGCTGGTCTACGGCGGCCTGATCGCGATGCTGGTGGACTGCCATTCCAACTGGACGGCGATGGCTTATCACTACCGCGACGAGCAACGCGAACCCGAAAGCCAGCCACGCATCAACTGCGTCACCGGCAACCTCGGCATCAAGTTCATCAAGCCAACGCCGATGGGCGTGCCGCTGACGTTGAAGGCCAAAGTCGAAGGAGAAGTCGGACGCAAGACCCGGGTGATCTGCGAGGTCTACGCCGGGGATGTGCTGACGGCGGTGGGTGATTCGGTGTTCGTTAGGGTGGATACCGAGCAGTTGAAGGCGGCCGCGCACGGTCGCTGAAATCCGTCACTGAAGGAAAACACGATGCCCGATCGCAAAATCATCATCCCCGACTCCATGAAAACCATCGTCGAACGCGCCGGCTACGCCCCGGCGGTTCTGGTCGGCGACACACTTTATTGCGCCGGCCAGGTGGGCCGCACCGCGGATATGCAAGTCATCGAAGACCCCGAGCAGCAATTCATCCGCGCCTGGGAAAACCTCGAAGAGGTGCTACAGGCCGGTGGCTGCACGTTCAACGATGTGGTGGAGATGACCACCTATCACGTCGACATGAGCCAACACATGCCGGTGTTTCGCGAAGTGAAAAACCGCGTATTCCCCAAAGGCTTCTGCGCCTGGACCTGCATCGGCGTCAGCGAACTGGCTCACCCGGGGTTGCTGGTGGAAATCAAATGCGTGGCGGTGCGCAGACGCTGAGCCTTACGCCGGCTGGTGACTGGTCACGCAGTGAATCCCGCCACCGCCGGCGGCGATGGCGTCGATATTGATCTGCACCACGTCGCGGTCCGGGTAGAGTTTTTTCAGCAGGTCGAAGGCCTTCTTGTCGGCGTCCTTGTCGCCGAACTCCGGGGCGATCACGGCGCCGTTGATCACGAAATAGTTGATGTAACCGGCCGCAAAATCGTCATTGTCCCTGTTGAATTTGGTCTTGCGCGGTTTCAGCGGTGGCGAAACCGTGTGGATCTGCAAAGGGCGACCGTCAGCGTCGGTGGCCTTTTTCAGGATTTCCAGGTGCGCCAGGGTGACCTTGTTGTCGTAGGAGCGCGGGTCGGTGTCGAGGTTGGCGATCACCACGCCGGGCGTGACGAAGCGTGCATAGAAATCGACGTGCGCGTCGGTGATGTCCTTGCCCTTGATGCCCGGCAGCCAGATGATCTTGCGCAGACCGAGGCGTGCTTTCAGTTCCGCCTCGACGTCGGCCTTGCTCCAGCCGGGGTTGCGGTTTTCGTTGATCCAGCAGCTTTCGGTCATGATCGCGGTGCCGTGGCCGTCGACTTCGATGCCGCCGCCCTCGCCCACCAGTTCGCTGCGCTGGTAGGTCGCCTGCGCATCGGCCGCCACGCGCTTGGCGATCTTCGCGTCTTTCGAATGCTGTTGCTTGTTGCCCCAGCCGCTGAAGTTGAAGTCCACCGCGCCCAGACCGTTTTTTTCATCGATGACGAAGTTGGCGCTGATGTCACGCATCCAGATGTCGTCGAGGTTGGCGATCTGGTAGGTGATGTTGGACGTGCCGCAAATCTCTTCGGCCAGGCTGCGTTCGCCGCTGCGGCAGTAGATGGTCAGCGGTTCGTAGTGGGCGATGGCGCGGGCGATCCGGCCCAGCGCTTCCTGAACGTCTTCGGTGAAGTCTTCCCAGATCGCGTCCTGCGCGCCGAAGGCCATGTAGGCGCGTTCGTGTTTGTCGCCCTCGTCGGGCATGAACCAACGCCCTTCACTGGCCGCCAGCACGCGCGCCGGGGACAGGCCAAGGCCCATGACGGCAGCGCCTGCGCCGGCGGCGACTGAAACCTGTTTGATGAACTCGCGACGAGTCGGCATGTGTACGTTCCTGATGGGTAAGGGGCCACCAAGGCAGCCCGGAAAAATCACTGTGCAGTGGCGGTCTTGAACTTGGTCCAGGTGCGCATGCGGGCGCGCATGTCGGCCTGGGGAATATCCTTGCCCGGTATCAGACGAGCATAGGTCGCTTCGTCGAGGTAGATGTCCGGGTTGTTGCGCATGGCCTCATCCACGTTTGGCCGGGCCTTGGCGTTGGAGGTCGGGTAACCGGTGAAATTGCTGATCGCGGCCATGTTCTCCGGGCGCATCACGAAGTTGATGAATTCGTAGGCGTATTCCGGGTGCTTGGCATCGACCGGAATGGCCATGGTGTCCATCCACACCGTGGTGCCCTCACGCGGCACGCGGTACTGGAAGCGGGTCTGTTTGCCGGCGCTGTCCGAAGTGCGCTGGGCCTGAGTCATGTCGCCGCTGTAGCCGAGGGACAGGCACAGGTTGCCGTTGACCAGATCGGTCACCGGTTGCGACTGGAACTTGCGGATATACGGCCGCAGTTTCATCAGCAAGTCACTGGCCGCCGCCAGATCCGCAGGCTTGGCGCTGCGCGGGTCGCGGCCCAGATAGTTGAGCACCACGGCCAGCACTTCGTCCGGCGAGTCGATCATCGAAATCCCGCAGTCGGCGAATTTGGCCGCCAGTTCCGGTTTGAACAGCATGTCGAGGCTGTTGACCGGCGCGTCGGCCATGCGTTGCTTGATCTGCTCGGCGTTGTAGGTCAGGCCGATGGTGCCCCAGGTGTACGGCACGGTGGCCTTGTTCGAATGCTCGTAATGGCTGCGCAGTTTTTGCAGGCCCGGTTCGATATCGTTCATCGCGGTGAGCTTCGAAGGATCCAGCGGCAACAGGCTGCCGGCGCGCATCAGGCGTTCGGCCACGGTGTCGCCGGGGAAGATCAGGTCGTAGCCGCTGCCACCGGAAAGCATCTTGGCTTCCAGGGTTTCGCTGCCGTCCATCACGTCGTAGATCACCTTGATCCCGGTTTCAGCGGTGAATTTGCTCAGCGTGTCTTCAGCGAAATAATCCGCCCAGTTGTACAGCCGCAACGTCTTGTCTTCGGCGTGCACGGCCGGCATCAGGCCGGCCAGCGCCAGGCCCAGAGCGCCCAGCAACCACTTGTGTGAAGTAGGCATATCAGACTCCTTGAGGATTCCAGCGGGCGTTAAGGTGACGGCCGTCCTGGCTCAGCAATGCGCCGTACATTTCCGGACGACGGTCGCGGTAGATGCCCCAGCTCAGGCGATCTTCACGCATGGCTGCCAGATCCAGGCTTTGCACCAAGACACCGGTGCTGGCGCGATCGGCTTCGGCGAGCATTTTTCCCTTGTGGTTGCAGATGAACGACGAGCCGTAGAAATTCATTTGCAGCGTCGCATCGGTGCCGGCCACTTCGCGGCCAACGCGGTTGGAGGCGATCACCGGCAGCAGATTCGCAGCCGCGTGGCCACGCATGGTCATCTGCCAGTGGTCGCGCGAATCCAGATCCGCGCAGCCCGGTTCCGAGCCGATGGCGGTCGGGAACAACAGCACTTCAGCCCCCATCAACGCCAGGCAGCGGGCGGTTTCCGGGAACCACTGATCCCAGCAGATGCCGACGCCGAGGCGGCCGAACGCGGTGTCCCAGACTTTGAAACCGGTGTCGCCGGGGCTGAAATACTCCTTCTCCTGATAGCCGATGGCGTTGGGGATATGGGTCTTGCGGTACACGCCCAACAGGCGCCCGTCGGCATCCGCCACGCTCAGCGAGTTGAAGTAGGCGTTGCCGGCCTTCTCATACCAGCTCAGCGACAACACCACGCCCAGTTCACGGGCCAGTGCGGCGAAGCGCGACAGCACCTGACTGTCGCGGTACTCCTCGGCCAGCGCCATGTGATGGTGGCTCTGCTCGATGCAGAAATACGGCGTGGCGAACAGCTCCTGCAACAGGATCACTTGTGCGCCCTGTGCGGCCGCTTCACGCACCAACTGCTCGGCGCGGTCGAGGTTGCTTTTCAGGTCCCAGGTGCACGGCATCTGGGTGGTGGCGACTTTGAGCAGTGTCATCAATCAACCCTCCACCGGCCAGGCGGGCTGTTGCTGGGTGATGCAGTGCACACCGCCTCCGCCATGGGCCAGGTGATTGATCCGCACCGGCACCACTTCGCGCCCCGGGAAGGCCTTGGCCAAGGTTTCTGCCGCGACATGGTCGGCCTCGATGCCGTACGCCGGCATGATGATCGCGCCGTTGGCAATGTAGAAGTTGGTGTACGAGGCGCAGAACACTTCGGCTTCGGTGTCCACTGCATCGGTGGCTTCATACAGTTCGATCAGTTCGAACTTGCGGCCTTGGGCGTCGGTGGCCAGTTCCAGTGCGCGGCGGTTTTCCCGCACCACTTCGGCGTACACCGAGCTGCGATCGTGAGTCGCGTCCACCAGCAACACACCGGGACGAGCGAAGGCGCAGACGCCATCGACGTGGCCGTCGGTCATGTCGCCGGTGACGTAATCCGGATCGCCCGGCAGCCAGATGGTTTTCTTCACGCCGAGCAGACGACCGAAGATCTCTTCCATCTCGGCCTTGCTCACGCCGGGGTTGCGGTTGGGGTTGAGCAGCACCGATTCGGTGGTGATCAACGTGCCCTCGCCGTCCACGTGGATCGCGCCGCCCTCGTTGCTCAACGCGGTGCCGAAGCACTCGCCGCCCAGGTGATTGAGCACACGACGGGCCAGGCTTTCGTCCAGATCGTGAGCCGACTTGCCGCCCCAGGCGTTGAAGCGCCAACTCACCCCGGCCAGACCTTGCGCCGGGTGGACCACGAAGCTCGGGCCGGAGTCGCGGCACCAGCTGTCGTTGACTGCCAGCGGAATCAGTTCGATCTTCGGCCCGCAAAAGGCTTTGGCGCTGGCGATAGCCGACGGATCGACGACCATTTTCACCGGTTCGAACCGGGCGATGGCATTGGCGACGCGGGCGAAATCTTCCTGCACCAACGGCAACGTGACGCCCCAGCCCGACTCCCACAGGGACTGATTGTGGGGCCAGACCATCCAGGTCGCCGCGTGCGTCACCCACTCTGCCGGCATCATCCAACCGCTGTTGTTGTTTTTGTTCTGCTGCATGGTAAAAAGCCCTTTGAGTTAAGCCATTGTGTTCAATGAAATCAGCCTCGGCGGCGTTGACGTGCATGCTAATGGCGGCCTTACGGGCAAACAAACGATGGATTTAGCGGAAAACTGATTAGAGGAACTTATCGAACATGCTCAAACACTGGCCACCCCTCAGCTCGTTGCGAGGCTTTGAAGCCGCCGCAAGGCTGGGCAGCTTTCACAAGGCCGCCGAGGAACTGAGCCTCACGCAATCGGCCATCAGCCAGCAGATCCGCAGCCTTGAGGCGTACCTCGAGCAACCGCTGTTTTTCCGCAGCGGACGCAGCGTCAGCCTGACCGACGCCGGCCACGATCTGCTCAGCACCACCCAGGCCATGCTGCAGCAACTGGCCGTCGGCATCCGGCGGCTGGGGCAATACCAGAAACCCAATCAACTGGTGCTCAACACCACGCCGGCGTTTGCCCGGCACTGGCTGCTGCCGCGCCTGGGGGATTTCCGCCGTCAACATCCGAATGTGGACCTGTGGATTTTCAGCACCGATGAGGTGCCGGACATGGCGACCCAGACCATCGATCTGGCGGTGCGCGACGACATCAGTTCCCAGGCTGAATGCAGCTTCAAGGTGTTGCACGCAGACCGCCTCTATCCAGCGTGTCACCCGAGCCTGCTGAGCGTGCCGAGCGCGCAGCGGACGACGCTGCACGGCGAGCGGGAAATGGACTGGAGCCATTGGGCGGTGGAATCGGGGATCGATGTCGGCCAGCAGGATCAGGGCTTGAATTTCTCTGATCCGGGGCTGCTGCTGGACGCGGCGTGTTCAGGTCTGGGGATTGCGCTGGTCAGTCAGCTGCTCAGCCGTCAGGCGCAACAAAACGGGTTGTTGCAGCCAATGGTGGAGCAAACCATTCGCGGCCCGAACTGGGCGCTGCTGACGCACCGCGACAGCGAGAACGACCCGATGGCGCGATGCTTCAGTCAATGGCTGACAACTCAGCTGGCAGAACCCGCCCCGCGGGTTCAGACCGCCGTGAAATGACCGGCGCCGAGCCGGCCTTCCAGTCGACCGAACAGTACGTAATGCTGATAACCGCTGGTGAAGGCACCCGTGGAAATCGCGTTCCTGACGTCCTGATTCATATGCAGGTATTGCGCTTCGTCGAAGTTCTCGGCACTGACTTCGCCATTGCGACCAAGCCTGTCGCTGTCAACTGGCAACCCCATGATCGTGCGTCGCTGAAAGTCGATAATCCGGTTGACGGCGTGACTTTCGAGCGGTCCCCGGTTGGAGTGCGCCGAGTAGATGTGCAATCCGTTGTTCGCGCAGCGATTGCACATGTCGATGCAGTTCGACTGAGTGGACTTGCGTTCGGTCAGTTGCGCCAGCGGCATGTCCAGGTATTTGCCCACCTGATATTCGGTCTGATTGAAAATCGAACAACACAGGATGGTGTTGCCATTGCAGTCGAGCACCAGCCAGTCATCCTTGAGCGTGCAGGCCTGCTGGGGGTACTGGCGGACCAGATTGACCAGGTCGTCGTAGGGCGGCAACGCGAGTCGCTGCAGGGTCTCGCGATCAGTATCGGTCACCGACGGGTCGCGCTCGATCAGCGCCAGCGTCTTCTCCAGCGGCATCATCACTGAATAACCGGTCGAGAACTGAAAGCCCAGGCTCTGGCTGAATTCGCGCATCAGCCCTTCTTCTTCCATGTTGTCCAGGTAGCGGTGGTAATAGACCTCGATCCGCGTGTTCAAGCCATGTTGCTGCTTGAGCTCATGCAGTTTGATCATGTTGGCCTTGACGACTTCAATGTCACCGCCCACATGGCCCTGTTCGTACGTCTCCTGATAAAACCCGGATAGCGAGATACGGAAGAACCATGGATTGGCGAGCATCGCCGTCTCCATGTTTTTCGCCAGATTCAGGTTGGAACTGATACCGCTGCGCAGACCGGCCGCGTTGATGATTTCGACAAACTCGCCAATTCGCGGGTGGATCAGCGGCTCGGTCCAGTTATACAGAAAGATCGCCTCGACCCCTTCGTTTCGGGCCTTCTCGACGATCTTCCTGAACATGTCAACTTGCATGGCTTTCTTGAAGTTGACATTTTCCGAGTTACCCATCGGACACGAAGGGCAGCTCAAATTGCACGCGCCGACAATATCGATGTACATATTCATTGCGAGTGACGCTCCTGGGGGTGAATAGCGGTGCATCCAGACTGTCGACTTTTGTGATTGCCGTTATTCGCTATTTTTTTGACAGTCCGAGAGCGCCGCGAGCAAGTTCCGCGCCATTGGCACGCTTGGCCATCAATTCCACGGTCCAATCGATAAATACCCGCAGCTTTTGGCTGATATGCCGGTTCGGCGGGTACGCAACGTACAGTGGCATCGGGTCAAGCGCCCAGCCCTCGAACAGCGCCACCAGTTCACCCCGGGCCTCGTGCTCTGCTGACATATAGCGAGGCAGCCAGAGCACTCCCAGCCCGGCGAGGCCTGCCGCCAGATAGGCGTTGCCGTCATCGACCGCCAGGACATGTCGACCCTTGATCAGCAGATTTTCGGTTGCGTTGCGCAAGGCGTAAGGCACCGGCCTGCCGGTGCGCGCCCAGAGGAAACCGACCACCCGGTGATGGCTGTCTTCCAGTTCCAGGGGATGCGTCGGGGTGCCGGCCCGGGCCAGATAGCTCGGCGCGGCATAAACACCCAGCTCAAGATCGGCGACCCGACGGGCCATCAATGACTGATCCCGCAGCTCCCCGCCGCGGATCACGCAGTCAACGTTTTCATCGATGATGTCGACGATCCGGTCGCTGACGCCCATGTCGATCTGGATCTCCGGATATCGCGCACAGAACTCAGGCAGTGCCGGCACCAGAATCAGATTGGCCAGGGGGCTGGGTACGTCGACTCGCAAGCGCCCCTTGGGCTGGGCCGTCGCGCCGGGA
Organism: Pseudomonas sp. R15(2017); assembly: GCF_002112685.1. Taxonomy (NCBI): domain Bacteria; kingdom Pseudomonadati; phylum Pseudomonadota; class Gammaproteobacteria; order Pseudomonadales; family Pseudomonadaceae; genus Pseudomonas; species Pseudomonas sp. R15(2017). The sequence goes on along the minus strand of NZ_NEII01000012.1, from coordinate 172,393 downwards.
AGGCTGGTTTCAGCGTCGTCCATGTCCGCGAGTAACCTGATCACCCGCTCGTAATACGCCGCACCGTCCGCCGTGACGTTGACCTTGCGCGTGGTGCGGTTGAGCAACTTCACTCGCAGCCGCGCCTCCAGTTGCTGAATCAGCTGGGTCACGGTGGTCTTGCTCATGTGCAGGGTCTCGGCAGCCTTGGTGAAACTGCCCGCCTCTACCACTCGGGCGAAGGCTTGCATCGCGTCAAAACGGTCCATACCCCACCTCATAGCGGCTCGATTGTTCGGGATTTGCAAACAGTGATCGCCAAGGTTGCGCGTTTATCGCGCCGAGGCAAGCCCCTACAGTTGCTCCATCACAGGTTTCAACCCATTGAAGGAGACACCCCATGACCCGTGCCCAGCCAAAACGCGACGTGGTTTTCCCGCCTGGACGCCATGCGCTTTACGAGCGCAATCGCTACTCCCCGGCGGTCCGTTCCAACGGTTTTCTGTTCGTCTCCGGGCAGGTCGGCAGCCTTGAGGACGGCTCGCCGGAGCCGGATCTGAAACAACAGGTGCGACTGGCTTTCACCAACCTCAATGCCATTCTCGGCGCGGCCGGCGGCAGTTTCGATGACGTGGTGGACGTGACGGTGTTCATGGTCGACCCGCAATCGACCTTCGAAACCATCTGGGAAGTAGTGCCCGAGTTCTGGGGCGAGGCGCCGCATCCGACGATTACCGCAGTCGGCGTGACGTGGCTGTATGGGTTTCAGTTCGAGATCAAGGTGATTGCCAGGTTGCCGGAGTAGACACGGGCGTAGGCTTGCGCCAATTGCTCACAATCCGTGTTCAACGGCTTCACTGAAGCGCTCTTGATGCCATTTCCGCGTTCAATATTCTGTCCTTATGTTGTTTTTGCCCCGGACAGAAAAGAGCGCAAGCCATGCCCAGCCCGAGAACGCTGTACCAGAAGCACATCGACAGTCACACCGTCTGCACCCTCGACGATCAGGGCCACGTGCTGCTTTACATCGACCGCCAGGTCGCCAACGAATACACCAGCCCGCAAGCCTTCAGCGGCCTGCGCGAGGCCGGGCGCACGGTGTGGCGGCCTGCGGCGACGCTGGCGGTGGTCGATCATGTGAACCCCACCGCACCGAAACGCATCGCGACCATGCCCGACGCCGGGGGTGCGCGTCAGGTGTCGTACTTCGAAGAAAACTGCCGCGACTTTGGCATCGAGCTGTTCGATGTGCTGGACAAGCGCCAGGGCATCGAACACGTCGTGGCGCCGGAACAGGGTTTCATTTTGCCGGGCATGGTGGTCGCGGCCGGTGACAGCCACACCACCACTTACGGCGCACTGGGCGCCTTCGGTTTCGGTATCGGCACTTCGGAAATCGAGCACCTGCTGGCAACCCAGACGCTGGTCTACAAGCGCCTGAAAACCTTGCGTGTGACGGTCAACGGTGAGCTCGGCGCTGGCGTCACGTCCAAGGACATCATCATGGCGCTGATCGAAAAAATCGGCGCGTCCGGCGCCACCGGTTACGCCATCGAGTTCACCGGCCCGGCCATCAGCGCCCTCAGCGTCGAAGCGCGCATGACCATCTGCAACATGGCCGTGGAAGCTGGCGCTCGGGGCGCGTTCATGGCACCGGATGACAAGGTGTTCGCCTACCTGCAGCACAAGCCGCGCGCGCCCAAGGGCAAGCTCTGGGAGAAGGCCGTCGAGCGCTGGAAAACCCTGCACAGCGACGAGGGCGCGGTGTTCGATCGCGAAGTCATCCTCGATGTCGCCGCGCTGGAGCCGATGGTGACCTGGGGCACCAGCCCAGATCAGGCCGCGCCGATCAAAGGGCACGTGCCCGACCCGGCCGCCCAGCCCGATCCGATCCTGCGTCAGGGCCTGCAACGCGCCCTCAACTACATGGGCCTGACACCCGGCATGCCGCTGAACGAGGTGACGATCAGCCATGCCTTCATCGGTTCCTGCACCAATGCGCGGATCGAAGATTTGCGCGACGTTGCCCGCGTGGTGCGCGGCAAGCGTGTGGCGGCCCATGTGCGGGCGATGATCGTTCCCGGCTCGACGTTGGTGCGCAATCAGGCCGAGGACGAAGGCTTGGCGCAGATTTTTCTCGACGCCGGTTTCGAGTGGCGGCAATCAGGCTGCTCGATGTGCCTGGCGATGAACGACGACGTGCTCGCGCCGGGTGATCGCTGTGCGTCGAGCACCAATCGCAACTTCGAAGGCCGTCAAGGCGCCGGTGCGCGCACCCACCTGATGAGCCCGGCGATGGTCGCCGCCGCCGCCATCAGGGGCCATTTGACTGACGTGCGCACCATCACGCTGGAGGCTTGAACCATGCAACCTTTCGACACCGTCAGCGGCAGCGCCGCGCCGTTTCTCGCGTCCAACATCGACACCGACGTGATCATGCCCAAGCAGTTTCTCAAGGGCATCGATCGTCAGGGGCTGGATCGCGGTCTGTTCTTCGATCTGCGTTTTCTCGCTTCCGGCGAACCCAACCCTGAATTCGTGCTCAACCAGCCGGCCTGGCAGGACGCGGCGTTTCTGGTCACTGGCCCCAATTTCGGCTGCGGTTCCAGCCGCGAACACGCGGTGTGGGGCTTGAAGCAAGTCGGCATCCGGGCTTTGATCGGCACCACGTTCGCCGGGATTTTCTACGACAACTGCCAGCGCAATGGTGTGTTGGCGATTCAGCTGGCCGACGCGCAGTTCAAGCGTGTAGCCGAGGCGATCAGCGTTCCGGCGACCGCGCGGATCAGCGTTAACCTGGCGCAGCAGACCCTCGAGCTGGCGGACGGTACGCTGATCGAATTCGAGATCGATCAGTTGCGCAAACAGTCGTTGCTGCTCGGGCTGGACGCCATCGGCACCACGCTGCAACGCACCGAGCAGATCCGCGCCTTTGAGGCACGGCATCTGGCGGACAATCCCTGGTTGGGTTGATGGCAAAAAAACGGGCGGTTCATTGAACCGCCCGTTTTCATTCCACGGACAAATCGCGGAAGTACTCTTCCAGAAACTCCACGCACACCCGCAATTTCGCCGACTCGCTGAGCCGGGTCGGATAGACCGCCCAGACGTTGGCGCTCTGGGTGTAGCCGTCCAGCACCTGCACCAGCCTGCCCTGCTCGAGCATCGGTTTGACGTCCCACATCGAGCGCAACAGAATCCCGCCGCCGCTCAGCGCCCACTCCAGCACGATCTCGCCGCTGTTGGAGGACAGCGGGCCATTCACCCGCACCGTCTCTTCTTGCCCGTCCTTGCTCAGGGTCCAGATGCCGAACGCGTTGTTGCGCTCCTTGAGCACCAGACAATCGTGGTCTTTCAGGTCTTCGAGAGATTGCGGCGTACCCCGGCGTTCGAGGTATTCCGGCGTGGCGCACAGCACGCGCCGGTTGCTCACCAGTTTGCGCGCCAGATGCTGGCCCGGCAGGTCATCGCCGACGAGGATTTCCAGATCGAAGCCCTCGCCCACCAGATCGACCACCCGGTCGAACACGTCCAGCCGGATATCGAGTTTCGGGCACGCCCGGGACAACTGGCTGATCGCCGGCGCTACATGATTGCGGCCGAAACCGAAACTGCTGCAAATGTGCAGCGACCCCGCCGGCTGGTGCCGGGCCTGGGAAATCTCGCCGAGGAACTGATCGAAATCCCCCAGCAGTTTTTCCGCCCAGATCCGCACCCGCTCGCCATCGTCGGTCAGTGCAATGCGCCGGGTGGTGCGGTGCAGCAGCTTGCTTGCCAACGTGGTTTCCAGCACCGAGATGCGCTTGCTGACGTAGGCCGGTGAGAAGCCCAGCTCATCGGCAGCGCTGGCAAAACTGTTCTTGCGGATGACGGTGAGGAACACCTTGAGGTCTTCGGGCAAGGGAAATTGGTCACGATTCGTGTTCATAGGCCGCATGTTTCCGCTGTTTGTCACGCATTTTGCGAAAGATACCATCGAATCACCGCCTCACCACCCGAGCCCGGTGCACCGTGGTCCCGGATCGGCGGTGCCTCGACGGTGATCCTGGCGACGCTGTTGCTGGGTTTCTTCGCCTGAACACTGGATGAATGCCAAGTGATAGCCGTTGCGGTGGCGCACACCGCAACGGCCAGAATGACCGTTCGGCGCTTTTTCTGGCAGCCCTGCACAAACGGGTCTAGGGTTGCGTAGCTGGCGAAATGCTGGCCACTTGGCAAACGTCGCTCGACGAGCGCCATCAGCGGCACTGGAAAAAATCAGGGATGGTTTTTGTGCTTGCGCGGGTATTGCACTCTTGAAGAGTGAACGACCTATCCCTGTGTTTCGTTGCTTTCTATCAAGGACAGAAAGATGACCAACGTACAGGCGAGATTCCCCCGTTTGCCCCACCGGCAACCCCCTTCATTGACGCCCGAGGCCAGACCCGACGGTTTTGGCTGACGACGCTTGCGCGTGAGCCGGCGCTGCGGCGTCGCCCCTGCGCGAACCGAATTTGCGGATTGATCAGATCCCGACGGATCAGGCTGTCACGTCGCCGAGAATCCCGGCTGCCGGTGACTCTGGCGGATGTCGTTCGCCTGCCTGTCAGGAAAGGCGCCCCTTCTGCGCAAGGGGTCGAGCGGCACACACCCACGAGGAAGACCTCGATATGACCGGTTCAAACCACAACGTCCCGCCCTACGGCGTCGCCATCCAGAGCGCGATCACCGGCGGCGATCTGCAGCAGATGAAGACTTTGTTGAAGCAGCGCGATTCAACGAAGCCGGAAGCGAAGGAGCTACAAACCGCGTACGAAAACCTGGCCAGAGAAGTTTCTCGACTGGAAAAACCTTAAGGCCATTTCCCACATTGCAATGGAGGCAATCAACATGTCAGCAACTCAGCAAAATGTCGGCTTGTTCCCGGTGAGCTACCGGATCGGTACGGGTCAGCCGGGGGCGCAGAGTCTTGCGCTGAACCTGCTGGTGTCCACGCCACAGCAGCAGGTGACCGGCAACGCCGCGGTGACTCAGGCGACCAATCCGCCGCTCGACATCGACTCGGACGTCTGGGGCGAATACACCTACATGACGGTGATGAAGCCCGGTGTCAGCAAGATCCTGATCACCGCCCAGGGCAACCATGGCGGCCCAGGCTCCAACTCGATCATCAACTTCAAGATCCATCTGGTGGTCGGCACCGACTGGCGCGAAGGCGTGGCCAACTATGAGTACTTCGACGGCCAGCGCTGGCACGAAATCAACAACGTGCCGGCGCATCTGCTGGAGGTGCCCTCGAACGTCCTTCAGCCGTTCAATCCCGGCCCGGTGATCGAGCCGCACAAACCGGTCCTGCCGCTGTATGCCGCGCCGATTCAGGGCGCTATCGCCAGCGGTGACCTGGCCCAGATGAAGAGCCTGTCCGCACAGGCCAGACAGCAGCTGGAGCAATTGCCGCAATTACGCATAGCGGTGGACGCCGCCAAGACAGAAATCAGCCGCTCGCAAAGTCGCTGATCGGCTACTGGAACCCCTACTTTCACAAGGAGCAGCATCATGTCGATCGGACTTTTTCACACCCGCCTCATCGCCAGCAATTCACTGCTGGGCGCACCGGTTCTGACCCTCGATATCGTGGTCGATACCGTCCGCAAAAAAGTCAGCGGCACCGCGAGCGTGTTTCAAAGCACCTGGCCTCCGGTCAATTTCCATGCCCGGGTCTGGGGCGATTATTCCGAGGCCAGGCTGACGCCGTCGGCCGAGAATTACATCATTCTCACCCTCGACGGCAGCCCGAGCGGTCCGCTGAGTCAGATCGCCCAGACCTTCCACCTCAAAGGCATTCTGGGCGACTGGACCAGCGGTTTTGTCGATTACCGCTACAACGAAGGCGGCCAGTGGCAGGACGTGCGGCACGTCGCCGTGCATCAGGCACCAAGCGTCGAGCCACTGCCGCCCGAGCATCACGTCCAGCCGCTGTATGCCGTGGCCGTGCAAACGGCACAGGCCAGCGGTGATCTGGCGCAGTTGAAAGTCGCTGTGCAGCAAGGCGAGCAACAGCTGGCCCACGAGGGCGCCTTGCGCAGTGCCCTTGAGCAGTTGAATGCGGAAATCGCGCGACTGGAAGCACGCTAGTCGTACGGCCCGGGCGCGGTCCTGGATGACCGCGCCCGGTCTTCCAGCCCATCGAGGTCAGTCCAATCGTGCCGCGCACAGGCCCGTGCGCAAGGATCTCCCATGACAGACAACCGCCCTGCCCGCTACCTCAGCGACACCGATCTCAAACGCTACGTGCCGGTGCACGTGGTCTGGGAAATCACCCTCGCCTGCGACCTCAAGTGTCTGCATTGCGGCTCCCGCGCGGGGCATCGGCGTCCCGATGAACTCAACACCCGCGAATGCCTCGAGGTAATCGATTCCCTCGCCGCCCTCGGCACCCGCGAGATCACCCTGATCGGCGGCGAAGCCTATCTGCGCAAGGACTGGACGCAACTGATCCGCGCCATCCACGACCACGGCATGTACTGCGCGATCCAGACAGGCGGGCGCAACCTGACCCCGGCGAAGATGCAGGCAGCGGTCGATGCCGGGCTCAACGGGGTCGGCATTTCCCTGGACGGACTCGCGCCGCTGCACGACAAGGTGCGCAACGTGCCCGGCTCGTTCGACAAGGCTGTGGACACCCTGCGCCGGGCCAAGGCGTCGGGGCTGGCGGTGAGCGTCAACACCCAGATCGGCGCGGCCACGTTACCGGACCTGCCTGAGCTGATGGACACCATCATCGAGCTCGGCGCCACCCATTGGCAGATTCAGATCACGGTGGCCATGGGCAACGCCGTCGACCATCCGGAACTGCTGCTCCAGCCGTATAAGCTGCTGGAAGTGATGCCGCTGCTGGCCCGGTTGTACCGCGAAGGACTGGATCGCGGGCTGCTGATGAACGTCGGCAATAACATCGGTTATTACGGCCCTTACGAACATCTGTGGCGCGGCTTCGGTGACGAGCGCGTGCACTGGAGCGGCTGCGCGGCCGGCCAGACTGTACTGGCGCTGGAAGCGGACGGCACGGTGAAAGGTTGCCCGTCACTGGCCACCGTCGGGTTTTCCGGCGGCAACGTGCGCAACATGAGCCTGCACGACATCTGGCATTACAGCGAAGGCATGCACTTCGGCCGCCTGCGCTCGGTCGATGATCTGTGGGGCTACTGCCGAACCTGCTATTACAACGACGTCTGCCGGGGCGGCTGCACCTGGACGTCGCACTCGCTGCTGGGCAAACCCGGCAACAATCCTTACTGCCACTACCGAACCCTGGAATTGCAGAAACAGGGTTTGCGCGAGCGCATCGTCAAAGTCGAAGACGCCGCCCAGCGCTCGTTTGCGGTCGGACGCTTTGACCTGATCACTGAACGCATCGACACCGGCGAAAAAGTCAGCAGCGTCAGCGACAGCGGACAAGTGATCAAACTGGCCTGGATCAATCAGGGCCAGTCATCCCCCGAGGAAGGACGCCTGCCGACGCAACTGGCCCTGTGCCGCGACTGCCTGCAATACATTCAGCCGCACGAATCGATTTGCCCGCACTGCCACGCCGACGTCGCCGCCGCCGAGGCCCGGCACCTGACCGACCGGGCGCGGCAGCAGGCGATCATGAAAACGTTGACCGGTTTGCTGGCGGGAGTACCGGGTTCATTGAGCTGAGACGGCTGCAGTGCCGTTCGCCCGTCTTTCGGGCTTCATCGGTCGCTCTGATTCTCGGGGCAATCGTTGAAAAAGCCCGAAAAATCTGACCGGCGCTGCCATTCGGGAAATAAGTAGCTGTTTTCCATGAAATTTATTGGCTTGAGGGGTTCACAGAACACAAGAGCGCTGGTAAAGTGCCGCCCACTGTTGCAGAGGTCCTCCCGGGGACTGAAACCAATAGCTACAGGGGCGTCGCCAAGCGGTAAGGCAGCAGGTTTTGATCCTGCCATGCGTTGGTTCGAATCCAGCCGCCCCTGCCATTTTTTCCTCGTTTCACCCTCCTCCGTTTCACCTCTGCCTCAACGGCATATCATTTTTTCAAATTCAACGTAATAGCCGAACGCACCAGCGCTTTCAGAGCCTTGGTATCGATCTTGTCGTCTTCGTGAATATCAATTGCCCGCCGGGTATTGCCCTCAAGGCTGGCGTTGAACAGTCCTGACGGATCCTCCAGCGCCGCGCCTTTGGCGAAGGTCATTTTCACCACGGCCTTGTAGGTTTCCCCGGTGCAGATGATGCCGTTGTGCGACCAGACCGGAACGCCGCGCCACTTCCACTCCTCGACGACCTCCGAGTCCGCCTCATGAATGATCGCGCGGATTTCGGCCAGCTTCTGGCCGCGCCAGTCATTCAGCTCCTTGATTCTTGCGTCGATCAGCACAGAGGGATTCTCAGTCGCTGCGCCGCTGCTGTCCTTCTTCATATCCCTGTTCTCCCGAAAACTCTTTCCGCTATCCAGCGTAGCGCCAGCCGCGCCAAACGCCGGGCAAAAAAAAGCCCCGCAAGGTGCGGGGCAAAGGAATTGGTTGGTTGCGGCCAACCAAAGGAGCATCGTCAAAAAGCGTTAACCGTCATGCGTTACAGGCACTCCTGGGCAGCCCGTTCAAAACTCGACGGCATGAAACTCGAAGCCAGCAAGTGGCGCTCATACAAAAACACCTTGCCGCCGTCCTGTGCCTTGTAGGCTTCCAGCACGTTGTCCGCCGCCACCTTGCTCGGTACCACGATCCGGTAGCTGCGCTGGGTCTGCGAAACCGTCGGGTTCAGCGCACTGCCCTGCAGTTTCGGCACCACGCATTCGGCGTACTGGGCAGGCGTCTTGTGCGTCTGCAGGGTCAGCGTCGGGTCGTTCGGCGCAGAGGCGCAAGCGGTCAGCAACAAACTGGCAGAAGCCATGACAGGGATAAAAAAGGCACGCATGGATAAAATCCTGAAAATAAAAGGTTCGGTTCTTCGGCAACGTTCAGTGTCACGGGCACTGCCGTTGCCGTTTTTGATTTGGGTGTTCAGCCTGCACTCACCAGGGCTTTGAGCGAGTCATCAAACTGCTTCAAGGCACTCAGTTGCAGGTCGCGCTGCTGTTCAATCCCGGCAGCGATTTCGGGCGCTGCCTTGTTGTGTACCCACACCGACGGCAGCTGTTTCTCCACCGCGCCTTCGGCCTTGCCGATGTATTGCAGGTTGGCGTCGTAGAAGCGTGCGGCGAACCGCGCTTCGACCTGACTGTTGCGTTGGGTCAGCAGCCGGTTGTGGGTGTCGAGCATCACCACCACGTCTGGATGGGCCTGCACCAATGCATCAAGGTTTTCGTAGACAGTCACCGAGAGAAACTGCTGTTGCAGCGAACTCATCAGCCAGTCGATGGCCAGTTCCGGATCGGAGCTGTCGACGAACGCGTCACGGATCCGCGCATCGAGCGCATCCTTGGCACCGTTCACCGCCACATCGTGGTAACGCTCGAGGTATTGCAGGTTATCCAGAGTGTTTTCGCTGTACAGCACACCCACGGTTTGCGAGTGCTGCAGCGCGGCGCTGCTGGCGGCGACGGGCAGAAAGTGGCACGAGTTGGCATCGTCTGCATAAGCCGGGGCTACGGTGGCGGCCACCCCGCCCATCAGCAGGGCGACTACAGCCAGTCGGGTCAAAGTCTTCATCGCGCAATTCCTTCAGCGGCGTGTTCGATGGAGGCGATTTTCCGCCCATCGGCGCCAAAGCAGAACTTGCGTTTCTTGATGGTCACTATTACTTGAACCAATAGTTGCGCGGCGTGCAGACTGCTGCACACTCAATCACAACGAAAACAGATGAGGATTACCCGTGCGAACCTTTGACCTGATCCGCGATGCCGTCCTGCCCGAATTCCGCGACCGGGTGGCCGAATACCTGGTCGAATACGAAACCGTGCTGGGCCAGTCAGCGAACGATTCAGAGTCGGTGCGGGCCGTGGCCAATCAGTTGCGCGGTTATCTGCGCGGCCTCAATACCACCCGAGTGCTGGGCATGGCGGATTGGGAAGAGCTCGACCGGCGCGTGCTGAACACCTGGCTAGCGCCCGCTCGATGACACGCTAGACTCTTCAGGCTGCGCCCGCAGCGCCAGACCTGGAGGTGTCCCATGAGCAATAACACCGAACCCACGACATTCACCGGCTGGGCCGCCACCTCGGCCGGCGCGCCGCTGGAGCGCTTCAGTTACGACCCCGGCCGGCTGGGCGATGAGGAAGTCGAAGTCGCCGTGGAGTACTGCGGCGTCTGTCACTCCGACCAGTCGCTGATCGACAACGACTGGGGCATCAGCCAATACCCGTTCATTCCCGGCCATGAAGTGGTCGGCCGCATCGTGCGCACAGGCCCGCAGGTGCGCGGCCTGGAGGTCGGCCAGCGTGTGGGGATCGGCTGGTACAAGGGCAGCTGCATGCATTGCTCGTCCTGCATCGGCGGTTCCCATCACCTTTGCGCCACCGCCAAACCGACGATCATCGGCAGCCATGGCGGATTCGCCGATCGCCTTCGCACCCACTGGGCCTGGGCGTTGAAACTCCCGGACAACCTCGACCCGGCCCTCGCTGGCCCGCTGTTCTGCGCCGGTTCCACGGTCTTCAATCCGTTGGTGGAATTCGACATCAAGCCGACCGACCGGGTCGGCGTGGTGGGTATCGGCGGCCTCGGTCACCTGGCGCTGCGTTTTCTCAATGCCTGGGGTTGCGACGTTACTGCCTTCACCTCCTCTCTGAGCAAACAGGACGAAGCCAAACGCCTCGGCGCCCACAAGGTCGTCGCCTCGACCGACAGCGAAGCGCTGAAAGCGATTGCCGGCACCCTCGACTTTCTGCTGATCACCGCCAACGCCAACCTCGACTGGACGGCCATGCTCGCCACCCTGCGCGGCAAGGGCCGACTGCACTTCGTCGGCATCGTGCCCGACGCGATTCCGGTGCACGTGTTCAACCTCATCCCGCAACAGAAATCCCTGTCAGCCTCCCCGGTCGGCTCGCCCGCCACGGCAGCGACCATGCTGGAATTCTGCGCGCGGCATCAGATCCTGCCGCAGGTCGAGGAATTTCCGATGAGCAAGGTCAATGAGGCGGTTGACCATCTGCGCAGCGGCAAGGCGCGGTACCGGATTGTGTTGAACGCCAGCAAATGAAAGATTTGGCGCGCCGATTGTCATCGGCGCGTCACTTGCCTCACATAGAAGCAGATTGCATTAATAAATAAAAAATCATTATTTATCGTTATAAAAATCTCGACGTACTCTCAGCTCATCCCGTCATTTAACACAGTGAAGTGCGCCATGAAACCGACTGACAATCTGATCGACTTCGCCGTCTACCGCAAACGCCGCCACGCCCAGCAACAGGCCCGGCTGATGTGGGAAATGTATGCGCGCAATGCCGGTTATCAGGCTTGGCAGTGGGTGCAGGCCGCGCGTTCCAGCGAGACGCGTCAAGCGTGAACGCGCGTGAACCCTCGCGCTTTCTGGCGAGCGCCGATGAACCTGTGCTGGACCTGAACAACCTCGAACCCCTGGAAGAAGACCCGATCTGTGAACGCGTCGCGCAGAACCTGCAACGTCTACGCGGCAAGCGGCATCTGTCGCTCGATGCCCTCGCCCGCCAGTGCGGCGTGAGCCGGGCGATGCTGGCGCAGATCGAATCCGGGCGCAGCGTGCCGTCCATCAAGGTGCTGTGCAAAATCGCCAAGGGTTTGAAGGTGTCGGTGGCAGCGTTTCTGGAACATCGCGCGTTTGAAGGCGTGGCCGTGTTGTCGGCGAGCCAGAGCAAGCGACTGGTGAGTGCCAGCGGCGCGTTTGTCAGTCGCGCCTTGTTTCCATTTGATGTGGCGCGCCAATCGGAATTCTACGAACTGCGTCTGAGCCCCTTGGGCGAAGATCAATCCGAAGGCCACGGCCCCGGCGTCCAGGAAAATCTGGTGGTGGCTCAGGGCGTGCTGGAGATCAGCGTCAACGACGAGCGCTATCTGCTGTCGACGGGCGACTCGATTCTGTTTTACGCCGACCAGCCCCATCGTTATCGCAACCCCGCCGACAGTGAAGCGGTGGCGTATCTGGTGGTGACTTACCCCGAACGCCTGGACTGACAAACAGACAACAAAAAGCCCGACCGGGAATTTCCCGGTCGGGCTTTTTCATGCGCTGGCGAAAATCAGCAGGTGCAGCACATCATCGGCATGCCGTTGCAGCTCATCATCATCGGCATGCTGCAGTCGTTCATCATCTTCATCATCAGGGCGCAGCAGTTTTTCATCATGTCCATGTTCATGCCCGGCATCGGCATGATTTTGCACATCATGCAGTCGGCCATCATGGTGCATTCCATCACGCACTTCATCGATGGCATCGGCATGCCCATCATCGGCATCGGCATCATCATGTTCATCATCGGCATGGCCATGGCCGCCGGGGACATGCACATCATGCTCATGTTGCCGCAATGCATCATCATCGGCATGCCGCAGTCCATCATCATCTGCATCATTTGCGCGCTGTTCTTGAACATGGCCATGTCCATGCCAGCGGCCGGCATCATCTTGCACATCATGCCGTCGTCCATCATGTCGCAGCTCATGGTCGCCATCATCATCGGCATGCCCGTCATCGGCATCATCGGCATGTTGGCGTTCATCGGCATTTGCATCTGCATGGCGTTCATCATGGTGTAGCTCCCTGAGGATTAAGAACTGGATGAGAAGTTGATGGAGCGGATTCTAAGGATTGGAAAATCCGCAACAAGCTGTCCATCGAGCAGCAAAAAGTGCTGTTCAAGCGCTTCAAGTGCAGCGTTCCGTGCGACTTGAACCGTTGCAGCAGCAGAGTAGACGCAATGACAGATCCGGCAAATGCGGTAACAGGTTTTTAAATGCCATGGATATGCGATCAAACACCAAGCAAATAACTTAAAGAAATAATCGTTCTAACCAGCGGGCATTATTTTCACTGTGTTTGCTTATTCCATTAGTTCAGCGACGATCCACTTTTTAATCTTTTATTGCTATTAACCGCCCCCTCTATAATTCGGGACAGTTCTTAACAATAAGGAAGTTCCATGCCGCAACGTTTACTACTGGCAGCACTGTTCCTGGCGGTCGCCGGGTGTGCCAGCCCTCCTCCGGTTTCCGTGCATACCAAGGATCCCGTCAGTTCGACCCTGCAGGGCGATGCCACGCGACCAGCGCAGGCGCAGTGGGTGCGCACCGAGTTGTATTTTTCGGTGGGGCCGCTGGAAGGCGAGGAAGGTGTGGTGAGTCCGGCGCGCTGGCGCGAGTTTCTCGATCAGGAAGTGACGACGCGGTTCCCTGACGGGTTCAGCGTGTTCGATGCGTATGGGCAGTGGAAGGACCACGACGCGAAAGTGCCCGAGCGGCTGGCGACCAAGGTGATTGTGATCCTGCACGAAAGCGGGCCGAAACGTGAGAGTGACATTGAGGCGATTCGTTTGGCGTACAAGCGGATTACGGGGGATTTGTCGGTGCTGCGGTTGTCTCAGCCGGCGGCGGTGTCCTTCTGATCCGAGGTCTTTTGCAGAGCCTGCCGAGGTGTCGACACCAGGCGGCTCAACCCGGCCAGCAACAACGCACCCACCATCAAAACCCCAATCCCCAGAAAAGCGCCGAAACCAACCACCGTCACGCTGGAATACAGCATGTACACGCATAGCCCAAAAAACAGCAGCGGCAAAACCGGATAAAACGGCACCCTGACCGGCCGGGGGATCTCGGGGAAACGCCGCCGCAGAATAATCAACGCCAGACTGCTCAGACTCAGAAACAACCAGTACACCGGCGTCAGGTACTCAACCATGGTGTTGAAACCGCTCTGGGTAAAACTGCCAAATAACACCAGCAACAACGCCACCGCCCCCTCCGCCAACAACGCCTTGCGCGGGACGCCATCGCGCTCATCCCACTCACCGAAGCGGCGCAATTGCGCCACATCGCGGGCGGCGGCGTAGGTGGTGCGGGCGCCGACCAGCAAGGTCGAGTTGATGGTGGCGATGGCCGCGATGCCAACCATCAGCAGGATCAGCAGCACGCCCGGGGCACCGAAGGCGCGGTTCAACAATTCCACCGCCGGCGCGTTGCTCGCCGCCAGGCCTTCGAATCCCAGCCCTTGGACGAACGCCCAGTTCAGCGCCAGATAGATCGCCATCAGCACCGTCAGCGCACCGAGCATAGCGATGAAAATTCCACGTCGACCGTCGCGCACTTCAGCCGATAACGTCGCCGCATCGCTCCAGCCGCCGAAGGCCAGAAACACAAAGATCATCGCCGCTGAAAATCCCGCCGCGCCGGTGTGCTCAGGCGTGGCCGGCGCACTCGGTGCAAGCGGCTCAACGCCCTGCCACACCAGCCACACTCCGGCGCTGGCAATGCTCAGGAACCCGAGAGCAAGCAGCCCGACCAGCACCGTCTGAGTAATAAAACCAATGTGCTTGCCCATCAGATTCAGCAGCACCAACGCTGCAATGATCGCACCGGCAAACAGCCCCGATCCGTAATGCCCCAACGGCACGACCGCATTGAAGTAGTCGGCAAACATGAACGCCGACAACGCGATCCACCCGGTGTGCATCACCGAGAATCGCGACCAGGCAAACAGGAAGCCCATGCGCTCGCCATAAGCGGTGCGCAAAAAATGATAGTCACCGCCCGGATGCGGGAAGGCGGTGGCCATCTCGGCAAAGCACAAGGCCCCGGCCATCGACGCCAGTGCGCCGAGCACCCAGACCCAATAGAAATGTTCCGGCCCGACGTTCAAGGCAACGGTCGGCGCGGTTTTGAGAATGTCGGTGGTGATGACCATGCCCAGCGTGATCAGCAATGCCTGGAACACTGGCAGGTGCCGCTTGGGGCCATTGGTTTGAGTCATGAAGGTTCCCGCTGATGATCCGCCATCCATGGCGGAAAAGACTCAGAAGCCGTAGGTGGCGGTGGCGTAGTAATACGCGCCGTTGGTGCCGATCGGCGAGAGCACGTCGTACGGCAGGTTGCCGCCGTAGTTGATGGCCGAGCCGGAGCGTTCCGGGTAGTTGTCGGTCAGGTTGTTGCCACCCAGGGCGATGCTGAATTTCGGGGTGAATTTGTAGGTCACCTCGGCGTCCAGTTGCCATACCGCGCCGTAGGTTTGCTCAGGCTGCGAGTCGCCGAAATCGAACACCCGGGTGGTTTCGCCCTGACGGGTCAGACGCCCGAGCAGGCCCCAGTGTTCGCTGGTCCAGTTGGCGGAAAACACGAAGCGATCCTTGGGAGCGGCGTCGGTCAGGGTGTTGCGTTCCTCGACGCCGACCAGCGCGTCATTGCCGATCCCTAAGGCGGTCAGCTGCGACGGCGTGCCTTTGGTGCTGGTGACCTTGGTGTGGTTGTAGGTGTACGCGGTGGTCAGGCCCAGTTGCCCGTCGTAGAACGGCTGATGGTAGTTGAGCACCAGTTCGGCGCCGTCAGTGCTGGTGTCAGCGGCGTTGGTGAAGAAGTTGACGTCGTGCACGCCCGGCACGCCGAAGTTGTCGTTGATGTAGCTTTCCAGCGCGTCGCTGCCGATTCGCTGCGACAGGGTGATCCGGTCCTTGACGTCAATGCGGAACACGTCCAGCGACGCATCGAAGCGTTCGTTCAACTGGAACGTCAGGCCGAGGCTGAAGTTCTTCGAGGTTTCCGGATCGAGCTTTTCAGCGCCCAAGGCACGGGCAATCGGATCGTTGACCGACAACACGCGGATGTCGGTGAGCGTGCCGCCGTCGCCGAAGTTGCTGGTGGTGTTCTGGAAGCCGCTCTGGGCCAGCGACGGCGCGCGGAAGTTGTTCGACACCGCACCGCGCAACGCCCATTGATCGGTCAGCTTGTAGCGACCGCTGAGCTTGCCGGTGAGTTTGCTGCCCGCATCGTCGTAATGTTCCCAGCGCGTGGCGGCATCGACGAAGAAACGGTCGGTGAGATCACCGGACAATTCGGCGTAGGTGCCGAACACGTTGCGATCCAGATCCGACTCTTCACTCGGGCGCAGGCCGTTGGCGCCATCGGCCCCGGAACCGATGTAAGAGGCTTCGTCTCCGGCAAAGGTCAGGTAGTTTTCATAGCGATATTCACCGCCCACCGCCAACACGAACGAGCGGCCACCGAGGCGCAATTCGCGGCTGAAATCGAGGTTGGTGGTGGTCTGGCGCAACTCGTAGTCGCCAGTGTCAAAGCGGGTCGGCGAGTCCGCGCCGAGGCTGACGTTGAGGGTGCGACGGGTTGCCGATTCGAAGCGGTTGCGACCGTGGGTGACGCTGCTGTCGAAATCCCAGTCGTCGCCGATCAGGCCTTTGTAACCGGCGGTGGCGGAGATGTCGGTGTTGTCGCCCAGCGATTGCGGCAGGTAGCCGTTGGGGTAGAACTGCGGCTGCTCGGACGGATAGCGATAGAACTCGGCGCCGGTGGTGTGGCGTTCGTTGTAGGTGCCGAAGCTGTAGGCCTTGCCGCCGGCCAGCGGCAATTCGCCGTTGAACCAGGCGTTGACGTCCCGCGCCACGCCGTCGCCCATCACGTAGTTGCGCTGGCCCGGAGTGTCGGCGAAACCGTCGTAGCCGGCGCGGTTGGTCGGGTTGCGATCCTTGTACTCGGTGCCGCCGCGAATGAAGCCGCCCTCCTCGCCCAGCCGCGTGCCGATCTTGGCGGTGGTCACGCTGTTCTGGCCGTCGGTGGTGGTTTTGCCGATCGCGTCCTGATGGGTGTGGTAGGCGCCGTAGCTGGTGGACACTTCGCCGCCTTCGGGGGCATCGTCGAGGATGATGTTGATCACCCCGGCAATCGCGTCCGAGCCGTACTGTGCGCCCGCGCCGTCGCGCAGCACTTCGATGCGTTTGATCGCGCTGATCGGGATCGAGTTGAAGTCCACCGGCGCCGTGCCGCGACCGATTTTCGACGAGTCGTTGACCACCGCCGAGGTGTGGCGGCGCTTGCCGTTGACCAGCACCAGCACCTGATCCGGGCTCATGCCGCGCAGCTGCGCAGCGCGCACGTGGTCGGCGCCGCCGGAGTTGGACTGGCGCGGAAAACTGAACGACGGCAATAGCGTCTGCAACGCCTGGCCCAGCTCGCCGCCACTGGCGCCGGCGGTCTTCAGGTCCTCGGCGGTCAGCACATCCACCGGCACCGGCGAATCCAGCACCGTGCGTGCGGTGCCCCGGGTGCCGGTGACCAGCACGGTGCCCAGCCGTGTGTCATCGTCGACGCGCGCGGAAGTCTCTTCGGCTTGCGCAGGAAGTTGCCAGATTGCACTGACAACAGCGATGGCGAGTAATGAACGCGAACGGTGAATCATGCGACAGCTCCTTGAATCGCAGTTAATAACCGGCCGCTGCCGAATCATGAAGTGTCGGCAATCAGTGCACGGCAATTTCTGCTGTAGTTTTGATATTCAGAAAGGCAGCCAAGTGTGTTGAGTAACTATCGGCTGTTAGAGCGCAAGAACCCCAAAGTTAGTAGAACCCCCTGTTTACCGATGCTAGACGAGCGGTCGCCTGCCGCAAAAGAACCAATAACGCTTAGGTTATGCCCGACGAACGGAGTGTTGCCTGAGCAACACTTGTGTTTGCGCAACAACATAAACACCCAACTAACCAACAACTAACACGCACAAAAACGCACTCCACGTTGTTGTAGAGAGCGTTATTAATCTGTGTTTTTTTCGGTGCGAAGTTAGATGCCGTCAGTCGAAGTCCTTTTCCCGCCAGGCATCTTCGGCAATGTCCAGCGCATCACCACTGAAACGCTGCTCAATGAACGGATCGGCGTGCAAATGAAAGCCGTTGCGCTCCCAGAATCCCGGTTGTTCCTGATCGGTGAATTCGAGTCCGCGCAGCCATTTCGCGCTCTTCCAGAAGTACCGCCCCGCCACCACCAGACGCAGTGGCCAACCGTGTTGCGCGGTCAGCGGCTGACCGTCGTAATGGGTGGCCAGCAGGCTGTCCGGGTGCAGCAGGTCATCGAGATGCAGGTTGGTCTGGTAAGCGTGATCGGCGTGGGCCATGACGAAGGACGACGTCAGCCGGATGTCCAGGGCCTGCAGCAGGTCTTGCAGGTGCACGCCGCTCCAGCGGGTGTCGAACTTCGACCAGCGTGTCACGCAATGAATGTCGCATTGCAACTGGCGCTGTGGCAGCGCTTGCAGATCGGCGTAGGTCAGCTCGACCGGGTTGGCCAAGGTGCCGAACAGGCGCAGCGACCACGTCGCCAGGTCATACGCCGGCACCTCGCCCTCGTGCAGGATCGGGAAACGCTCCGTGAGCACCTGCCCCGGTGGCAGCCGTTCGCCCAGCGCCACATCGGCTGTCGGCGAACGGCTCTTGCGCAGGCGCGCAGCCTTGTCGTGCATGTCGGTTCCTCAGTTCGCCACGGGAATCCACGGTGCCCGCGCGACATTGGCGGTGTCACCGAAGGCTGGCAGTTTTTGCCCAAGGTCGCGCACGTTTTTCACGTCCAGATCCAGTAGTTGCTGACGGGTGATCAGGGTCGGCGGCACCAGCACCTTGTGCCCCGGATTTTCCCCGGCAATCAGCATCGCCAGGCTGCGCACGCTGATCGCGCCGGCCACTTGCGGATTGACCGCCGCGGTGGCGGCCCAGGCGCTGTCCGGCTCTTTCATGATCTGGATGTCGGCGGTGGAAATGTCGGCGCTGTAGATCTTCACCTTGCGGCTCAGACCGGCCTCATCGACGGCGATCTTCGCACCTTTGGCGAACTCGTCGAACGGCGCGAAGATCACGCTGATCCCCGGATTGGCCCGCAGCACGGCGCTGGCCTGATCGGCCACCGAGTTGGCAATCGGCGGATTGAGCGTGCCGAAGCGCGCCTTCTCGATGATCCCCGGATTGCTCGCCTTGACCTGGCTCCAGATCTCATCACGCCGCTCCATCGGCGTGAAACCGCTGATGTAGACGTAACCGGCATCAAAACGGGTGCCGTTGTCCCTGACCGCTTGATCGAGTGCCAGCCGCGCCAGTGCATGGTGATCCTGTTCGACCTGGGTCACTTGCGGCGTGTTCAGGTCAACGTCGAACGCAACGACCTTAATGCCTTTGGCGAGTGCCCGGTCGATCGGGCCTTTGAGGGTTTCCGCGAGACCCAATTGCACGATGATCCCGTCGACACCGAGGTCGGCAGCCTGATCGATCATCTCGCCCTGGCTCGCCGCCTGTTGCCGCGCGTCGAACACCCGCAGGTTGGCGCCCAGCGCTTCGGTCTGTTTCTCCACGCCGCGCAGATAGGCTTCAGGGAAATCTCCGGAAAACAGATAGCCGACCAGCGCAATCTGTACCTGACCTTTATCGAACGGCGACGGTGCGCCGGGCAAGGCCTTGGCCTGCGCATTGAGGGCCAGCGCCGAGAGCAGCGCCCCGGCGAGGCAATGACGTGCGAACTGTTTGATTGAACCGTGCATGGATCTTTCCTTGAAGCATCAATGAACCGGCTCAGCGCGCCCGATGCGCGAGGCCGAAGGTGAACATCAGGGCCAGCACCAGCACCAGTCCCTTGACGAAATCCTGCGCGTAGTAAGGCGCGTTGAGCATGGTCAGGCCGTTGAGCAACGAAGCCACCAGCAACGCGCCGACCAGCGTGCCGAACGCATTGGGCTTCTTCGCCCCGAGCACGGCAAAACCGATCAGCGCAGCGCCCAGCGCATCGAGCACCAGGCCATTGCCGGAGCTGACATCCCCGCGCCCCAATCGCGCCGCCAGCAACAAACCGCCCAGCGAGGCCAGCAGCGCCGACAGCACATAAGCCAGCAACTTGAAGCGCTGCACCGGCGCACCGGCCAGACGCGCCGCCTGCTCGTTGCCGCCAATCGCATAGAACAACCGGCCGATGCGCGTGCGTTCGAGAAACAGCCACACCGCCACCGCGACCACCGCCGTGATCAACACCGGAACCGGCACGATGTCCCACAACCGTCCGCGGCCCAGCGCCAGAAACACTGCACTGAACGAACCCTCGGCTTCATCGCCGTTGGGCAAGGTCATGCCCACCGCAATCGAGCGGCCGCCCGTGGGAATCAGTTGCACGCCGATCACCAGGAACATGCTGCCAAGCGTGGCGAGAATGTCCGGCACGCGCATCTTCACGATCAGCCAGCCGTTGAGCAGCCCCACCAGCGCGCCACCGGCCAGGCTGATCAGCACCGCCGGCACCGCGCCCCAGCCGAGCACCACCATCACGTAACTGGCAATCATCAGGCTCATCGCCGCCACCGCGCCGATCGACAAATCCAGTCCGCCGACAGCCATGGTCAGCGTCACGCCCAACGCCAGCAGTGCAACAATCGACACCGACTGCAGAATGCTGAACAGGTTGCCGACCCGCAGGAACGCCGGCTCCGCCACACTGAAAAACACCACGATCAACGCCAACACCCACAGCAGGCCGTAGCGGATCAGCGCTTGCACGAAGCGCTCGGACGGCGCCGGGGCGGATGACAACAGGGAACTCGAATCAGGCACTCGCTCTACTCCTTGGCGCGGCGTGAACAATAGAATTTTGCGGGTCGCTGCCGGCCAGCGCGGCGACCAGGGTGGCGCGATCCAGCCCGGCACGCGGGTACTCGGCCACCACCGCGTGATCGCGCACCAGCAGGATCCGGTCGGCGATCTCCAGCGCTTCATCGACGTCCGAGCAGATCACCAACGTGGCGCGGCCAGCGGCGCTGTCGCGCAGCAGTTGGCCGATCTCGCGCCGGGCACGCACATCGACGCCCTGAAACGGCTCGTCGAGGATCAGCACCCGGCCCTCGCCAAGCAGCCAGCGACCGAGCACGACTTTCTGCTGATTGCCGCCGGACAACGCACTCATCGGCACATCGATGCCGGTGGTCTTGATTCCCAGCGCGGCGACTTGCGCCTCCACCGCTGCTGCTTCGGCACGGTTGCGGATGAAACCGCCACGGGTAAAGCGTTCGAGGAACGGTAAGGTCAGAGTTCGGCGCAATGAAAAGTCCGCCACCAGCGATTGGCTCGCGCGATCTTCGGCGGCGAAGAACAAGCCGCTCTGGATCGCCTGGCGGGGCGAGCCCGGTTGCCACTCGATGCCGTCCAGTTGCAGAGAGCCGGACAACGTTTTGCGCAGCCCGAACAGCACTTCGGCGATCTCGCTTTTGCCGGCGCCGAGCAACCCGGTCAGCACCACCACTTCGTTTTCGTGCAGGGACAGATCAAAAGCCTGAGTGCGCGGCAGGATTTTCACGTCGCGCAGTTTCAGTACTTCGCGCCCCGCCGCTCGCGGTGTGTAGACGTGGGCTTCCAGCGCCTGACCAAGCATCGCTTCCAGTGCCTCGGGCAATTGCCGGGCACTGAACTCACCGGCCAGTTGCCCGTCACGCAACACCACGGCGCGGTCGGCCACTCGTTGCAGATCGGACAGGCGATGGGAGATGTACAGAATCGCCACACCACGGCTGCGCAAGGTGTCGATCAGCCCGAACAGGCGCTGCGCTTCCGCATCCGACAGCGCTG
Organism: Pseudomonas sp. R15(2017); assembly: GCF_002112685.1. Taxonomy (NCBI): domain Bacteria; kingdom Pseudomonadati; phylum Pseudomonadota; class Gammaproteobacteria; order Pseudomonadales; family Pseudomonadaceae; genus Pseudomonas; species Pseudomonas sp. R15(2017). Next base: position 150,912 of record NZ_NEII01000012.1, on the reverse strand, counting down.
CCGTGGGCTCGTCGAGAATCAGCAGGCGCGGTTGCAGGGCGAAGGCGCGAGCCAACACCACCAGTTGCCGCTCGGCCTGGCCGAGGTGTTCGATCGGTTGCTCCAGCGGCAGCACCAGACCGAGGCCGGCGGCGATGCTCGCAGCGCGCTCCAGCAGGCGTCTGCGATTGAGCCAGAAGTCGGCGTCGGGACGGCACAGTTCATCGAGCAGCAGGTTTTCCGCCACGCTCAATCCGGGCGCGATGCCCTCGTTGATCTGCTGATGAACCGCGACGATGCCGAAGCGGCGCGCCGACAGCGGCGAACTGAAATGCCGGGGTTGGCCATCGATCCGGATCTCGCCGCCATCGGGGGTCTGGCTGCCGGCGAGGATCTTCACCAGCGTCGATTTGCCCGCACCGTTGGCGCCGAGCAGCGCCACCACTTCGGCGGGAAAAATATCCAGGCTGACCCGGTCCAGCGCCCGGTTCGAGCCAAAGGTCTTGCTCAGTTCACGTACACGAATCAGTGGCTCGGAGACCACGGCGACAGGCGCACCCATAAAATTCCTTAACGTCGATGAGCCAGCGAACGCACCAGTCGATCGCCCAGGCTTTGCACACCCTGGACGAGGATGACCAACACCACGACGGTGGCGACCATCACTTCATTGTTGAACCGTTGATAGCCGTAGCGGATCGCCAGATCGCCCAGTCCACCGCCACCGATCACTCCGGCCATGGAGGAAAAACCGATCAGCATCACCAGCGTCAGGGTGACGCCCGCCAGCAAGGCCGGCAGCGCTTCGGGCAACAGCACTTTGAAAATCACGTGGCGGATGTCACCGCCCATGGCCAGGATCGCTTCGATCCGGCCTTTTTCGACTTCGTCGAGGGCGTTCTCGACGATCCGCGCAAAAAACGGAAAGGCGCCGATGGTGATCGGCACCACGGCGGCGGTGCTGCCCAGGGTGGTGCCGACCACCAGCCGGGTCAGCGGGATCAGGGCAATCAGCATCACCACGAACGGCAGCGAACGCCCCAGATTGATGATTGCGCCCAAGGCTTGATTGAGCCTCGGCAACGGGTACAGGCCCTGACGCCGACTGATGAACAGCAACACCCCCAGCGGCAGGCCGATCAGCAAGGTGAACAGCCCGGCGAGCAGCACCATGTACAGGGTTTCGCCGGTAGCGTTGAGCACCAGTTGCAGGATTTCATTCCAGTCGATCACACGGTTCATGAGTGGGCCGCCCGTACGCCGTATTGCCGCAGAAAACTCAGACCGGGCGCGTCATGCCCCAGCGGCAAGCCGCAACTGGGGCGCAGTGAGGCGCCGAGGGCGGACTGCGGATCGGCCAGCAATCGAGCCACCGGCCCCGCCTCCACCAGTTTCCCGTTGGCCATGGACGCGGCGTGATCGCAGATCGACTTGACCACGTCCAGTTCGTGGGTGATCAGCACGATGGTCAAACCGAGTTGCCGATTGATATCGCGCAACAGCTCCAGAATCGATGCGGTGGTTTCCGGGTCGAGGGCGCTGGTGGCTTCGTCCGACAGCAGATACGCCGGCCGCGCCGCCAGGGCCCGAGCGATGCCCACTCGCTGCTTCTGCCCACCGGACAGTTGCGATGGAAAGGCTTCGGCCTTGTCGCCCAGCCCCACCAGATCCAGCAGTTCCCGAACCCGTTCATAACGCTGTGGCTTGGCAACCTTGGCGATTTCCAGCGGCACCGCGACGTTGTCGAACACGTTGCGCGAATGCAGCAGATTGAAGCCCTGGAAGATCATGCCGATGCGCTGACGCTGGCGGCGCAGTTCGCTATCGGACAGCGCGGTGAGGTCTTCGCCGTCCAGCAGAATCCGCCCGGCATCCGGGCGTTCGAGCAGATTGAGGCAACGCAGCAACGTTGATTTACCCGCGCCGCTGCGCCCGAGAATCCCGTAGATCGCGCCATCGGGAATGCTCAGCGACACCTGATCCAGCGCCGGGGTCGACGCTGACGGATAGGTTTTGCTCAACTGCTCGACGACGATCATGGCTTGGCATCCGCCACCGGGATCACCGAACCCTTGAAGTTCTCGGCGATGTACTTGGCGACTTGCGGCGAGGTCAGGTCCTTGGCCAGTTGCTGAATGCGCGGATCGTTTTCCAGTTTCGGCGTGGTCACCAGAATGTTGGCGTACGGGTTGTGCTCGGCCTTCTCCAGCCCCAGCGCATCCCTGGCCGGCACCAGCCCGGCTTCCAGCGCGTAGTTGCCGTTGATCACCGCCAGGTCGACGTCGTCCAGTGCGCGGGGCAGTTGCGGCGATTCGATTTCGAGGATCTTCAGCTGTTTCGGATTTTCGGCGATGTCCTTGGGCGTCGCCTGATCGGCCGCCGGGTCATTGAAGCCAGGCTTGAGTTTGATCAGGCCGTTGTCCTGCAACAGGTACAGCGCACGGCTCAGGTTGGTGACGTTGTTCGGCACGGCGACCGTACCTTTGTCTGGCATCTGGGCGAAGGTTTTGTGGCGATGGGAGTAAATCCCCAGCGGTTCGATGTGCACCGTGGCGGCCACCGCGAGTTTTTCGCCGAGGGCCTTTTCCTGGGATTGCAGGTACGGCAGATGCTGGAAGTAGTTGGCGTCCACATCGCCGTGCACCAAAAGTTCGTTGGAGTTCACGCCCTGCGGGATTTCGATCACCTTGAGATTGAGCTGCGGATCGAGTTTCTGGATGTACGCCAGAATCTGCGCGTGTGGCACCGGGTCCGCTGCAACCCGCAATGGTTCGAGCGCCTGGGCACTGAACGAAGTCACCAGCGCGCCGAGGACGGCCAGGGTCAGGCCTGCTTTTTTCAACACTGTTTTTTTCAACACTGCTTTTTTCAACATGGGAAAGCGACCTTTTGCGAGTGATGGATCAGGCGTTGGCGGTCTTGCGAAGCGGTGTCTGGGTATTCGACGCATCGGCGTAGAAGCGCTGCGCGACGTCGGGATGGGAGCGCAGTCGGCCCTTGAGGTAATTCCAGCCGACATCGCGAAACAACGGATTGAGCGGATCACTGGCCGGGCCGCGCGCCTCACGCAGCAACGCCGCCGGCAAGGGATAAAGCGGCACCACTGCATCCAGTTGCGCGCCGAGGAAAAACGCGATGGACAAGCGCTCGCTGCCCACCGGTGGCGACACCACCCGATGCACCGTGGCGCGCAGATAACCGTTGGTGGCCAGCTCCAGCAACTCGCCGATGTTCACCACCAAGGTGTTGTCCCGAGGCAGCGCATCGATCCAGCGCCCCTCTTCGATTTCCACTTGCAGGCCGGCCTGCTGGTCTTGCAGCAGGAAGCTGAGAAAACCCGAATCCTTGTGCGCGCCGACGCCCTGATTGCTCGCGGTCGAGGCTTGCCCCGGATAGCGCATCAGCTTGATGTGTTCGTTGGGTTTGTCGCCGTACAACCGGTCGAAAGCGTCTTCCGGCAAGGACAGCGCCTGAGCGAATGCGCGCAGCAGGCGCAGCGACATTTGGGTCATCGCCTGCTGCCAGTCGAGCAGCAGCGGCTTGAGTTGCGGCAACGCCTCGGGCCATTGATTCGGCCCTTGCAGCCGCGCCCATAGCGGACTGTCGGCGTTCAATGGCAAGACCTCGCGCTCGGCGCCCAGATCGAATTGCTCACGCTGATCGGGCTGGCCACGGGTGATCTCGGAAGCGGCGCGGTTGTAGCCGCGAAAGTGCGGCGAATTGATCATGCCGACGGCGTTTTTCTCGCTGTCGGGCAAGGCGAAGAACTGGCGTGCGTAGTCCTGCACTTGCTCGAGCAGGCCGGCGTCGATGCCATGGCCGGTCAGGTAGAAAAAACCCACATCGCGGGCAGCATGGCGCAGGTCATCAAGAAAGGCCTGGCGTTGCGACGGCGTGCCGTCGAGCAGGGACAGGTCGAGGATGGGTAATGCGGTGATCTTTGAGGTGTGCGGCATGATTCACTCCCGTGTGAATCAAACCTGAAGAGTCCGTGATCGATTCAGCGCGTGCCGTCATGGCAATCGGGAGGTCTATCGGTTTGATGCTTTTGATTCGTCTATGAAACAAAACTAAACGATATTAAAAACACCGAACAAATATCTTTTTTGCATTAGCTTAGGTCTGTCTGACTACATGACTCAGCTGACCACCGCGCCCTTCGGGCCGCTGGCAATAAGCGCCGCCCCACACGCAGTTTTCATGCCGTCCAGCGCGATCGGCACGCCATCGACGGTGTAGGTGCTGCTGCCCTCGGCAATCGGAAAAATCCCTTTGCACAACGGGCAACTGACCTTGTGACCGAGCCCGGCAATCGGCTTGCCATTAAGGTCGGTTCGGGAGAAGGCTTCAAGGACTTTGCCACCGTGGGTGGTGGAGTCGCCGAGGCGGATTGCGTCTTTCATGTTGTCACTCCATTGACCGGCTTACTCATCCATCCAGACATCTTCGTCCCCTTGAGGATCGATGATGAACTTCACCCGGTGGGCAGACAGAGACCCTGCCCGCCGGTCCGAATGCAGTCTCATTAACCTTCGACATCCCACGTCAAACCTGGATCGGCTGTCCCGTGCGCAGAAAAATACATCAGCGCCTGTTGTGCGATTTCTTTATCGACGCACTGATTCTGTGGATAGCTGCCGGACTGCCCTCCCACAACGACATCAAGACTTTCATCGCCGGATGCGTCGGGGGCAATCAGTGTGAAAAGCTTTTGATCCACATCCAGCGCGATAAACACCACATAACGATTTTGCGCACCGCCGCCAATGCTCATGAAGTTTTCATCATCGAGAAAGAACATCGTTGAACTGAATGTTTTTCCATCGAGACGATTCAGCGCAGAGAGCAACGCTTTTTCATCGGGTTGGTGCACTTCATGAGTGACCGAACGATTGCCTTGGGTTTCATCTTCCAGGATTTTATCCAGCTTCATAATCACTACTTCGTTGGTGTGTAAGTTCGACTGCCACTTGGCGAGTGTACGGTGATATTGCATCCCAGGTTTCGAGCCAGTGATCGAATCCCCCCGGCTCCCGGAAGTCCGCAAGCCTTGCAAGGGTCTCGATCCACCCACATTTCCGCACTTTCGGCCTTGCCTGCCATACCCGCATTGACCGCATGCTGCACCGCTTCGGCTTCTGCGTGGGTTTTGGTCTGCGCATTTACCCGCTCAAGTGTAATAGGCGTTTTGGGATTTTGAGCGCTTGAGTTTATACCCTCGAAACTCTGGTCGTTGAACTTCAAAATCGCCAGTGTCGATGTGTCTTCGGCAGAACCTGCAACCGGAAGGCCCAATGCCTTTCTTCGGTCGGCCAGTTGTTGCCTTGGATCACAGCCCTCAAGACCCAGTGGGTCAACCCAGCCTGTCGGGTTAGGCGCATAGGCATATAGATTCAGGCCGCCTGCATAACTGATCGGATCCTTGCTGATGAAACGGCCAACGTCAGGATCGTAATATCGGTACCGGTTGTAATGCAGCCCTGTCTCATGATCGTGGTATTGCCCCTGAAAACGAATCGGGTTTGCCAGCCCTTGCTGCAGTGCCCACTCCGAACGTTTTTCAATGGCAGTACCCCATGCCTTGTACTGTGCACTCCAGACGATCTCCCCGTTCTGGTTGGTCAGCTCCTGTGGTGTGCCCAAGTGGTCACACTGATACCAGCTCAAGACATCGATCGGTGGTGCTTTGGGCACAATGCTCCATAACGGATCATCGGCCAGACGATAGTCATCGCTGTAATGAGGCTCGGCAAACAAGTTGATCGATTGGTGCCGTAAAGCCTGGGCCACGGGAACAAACGTGCCGGGCTCATAGATGTAGTGCACCGTCCGCCCCGGATCGCCGTCGGTCTGTGAAAGGCTGCTTTCCCAGGCCAGGTTGTCGCCGTCCCAGCCGTACAGCGTGAAACTACAACCCAGTTCTCTTTGCCGACGTGACAGTTCGTTCTGGTTCCACTGCGACCCGGCTTCGGGGTGTTGCTTGAAGTGCGCACGTGAATGCTTGTACAGCCGCCGACCCAGCGCATCGTAGGCGAAGTCGATTTCCAGACGGGCATCATCGAAATGCACCAGGCGATCGAACAGGTCCCAGCGCATCCGGCTGATACTCGCGTTGTGCCAGCGCTGAATCAGGTTGCCACGGTCGTCATAGTCGTAATGACTGCCAGCGTACTCACGCAACAAATTGTCGAGAAGCTTGCTCCGGGTCGGATACTGGTCCAACGGTCGCCGAACCTGTTCAGCCTTGGCATCCATCAAATTGCCGGCGGGATCGAACGCGAAGGTTTCCACACCCAGACGACTGGTGGCGTTGAGCAGACGACCTACCGGGTCGTATTGATAGCCGATCGGCCCACGGCGAGTGTCATGGATACCATTCAATTGGCCCGCCGCGTCATATTGATACTCGCGCTTGAGCAGGATGCGCTTGTCATCACTGTGTCCCAGCAATTGTTGTTGCAAGCGACCGGCAGGGTCCCATTTTTGAGTCTGGAAAAGGCGATTGCCCTGATGTCGGGCGACTTCACGATGCAGATCATCACGCTCGTAACCGATCAGGTCGTGCTCATCCAGCCGCATTCCCAACAAGTGGCCACTGCCGTAGGTCAGCCAACTGATCCGGTGTCCATCCGGACGCACAGTGGCCACTCGCTGATTCAGCGCATCATATTCGTGCTGCCAGACCGCAACCGTCGGTTTTTCCAGTACCGAATAATGCTGATGCTCGCGCAACAGGTTACCTGCCGGGTCATGAAACCACTGCAAGCGACTCTTATCATTGCTGGCGAGCACCAGGTTGCCGTTTCCATCGTAGGCAAAGGTTTCTTCCTGCGACTCACCGCCAAGTCTTGCAAGACGAGAGATCAGGCGGTTCATCGGATCGAAGCGCAATTCAGTAACGCGCTCCCCATCCCTCGTCGAGGCTAGACGCCCGGTATCAGGATCGTATTGGTAGTGCTTGCTCCGACCGTCGAAGCCGGTTTCGTGGAGCAGCCGCCCTACCGGGTCGTACTCGAACTGCGCTCGCTGTTCATTTTCGTTTTCCAGGGCCGACAAGCGCCCGAGCCGATCCCAGCGATAGCGCAATGTCTGCTCGGCAGCGTCCACCCGCTCCGCCACCAGACCGGCAGCGGTGTAACTCCAGGAGGTGCAGCGACCAAGGCCATCGATGTGGATCAGTAATCGACCTTCGGCATCGCGCGTGAATCGCTCTTCGGATTTGTCCGGATGTTTGATCAGTACCAGTTGACCCGCCTGATATTCGTACTCGGTACTTTGCCCGGCTGCATCGGTGAAACAGATCGTCTGCCCTCGACTGTCATATTCCCAGGTGCTGCTTTTTCCGGAGCAATCGGTGTACTTGGTCAACTGGCCAGCGTCGTTGTACTCAAGTTTCTTCTCGGCGCCGTTGGCATCCTTGATGGCCGTGAGCAGACCGGCCGGGGTGTAGGTGTATTCGGTCTTGTTACCCAATGGGTCGACGGCTTCTACCAGATTGCCCTGTGGATCGTAATCGCGAAGCCACAGGCCACCCTCCGCGTCGCTGATCTTGATCAGTTGATCCTGGTCGTCGTAGGCAAAGTGCAGGACCGTATCGTCGGCCCGGATATGTTCGAGTACGTTCCCGCGATCGTCATAGCTGAATCGATCGATGCTGCCGTCGGTATGAACATGGCGCACGATGTTTTTTGCGTCATCGCGAAACAGCCATTCCGAGCGTTCGTCGGGATGACGGATACGATAGGTGTAGCCAAGGATGTCGTAGTAGTGCCAAGTCTCATTGCCATGGGCATCGGTGACGTAAGTCAGGCGAATATTTTCATCCCACTCCAGCCGGGTATCGTAGCTGCCGTCATCGGCCCATTCGCGTATCGCCCGCGCATCGGCGCCCTGTCCCTGCCATTGCAGATTCATACCGCGTCCGGTGCGATCGGTGTATCGGGTGATGAGGTGATGCTGGTACTGGTAACTCCAGACCGCCGCATTTTCGTCCTGAGCCTGTATCAAGTCCCCGGCGTCGTCATAAACATAGGCGCACAGCTGACGCCAGGGCGCACCGTCGCGAATTTCCCAGAGGCCGATCAAACGCCCCTGATCGTCGATCAATGTACCGAGTTGCAAATGAACCCTGGAAACGTCCCCTTGGTAGGTGATCAGATCCGACAACACGACTTCATCGTTATGGCGATGTTCGTAGTGCAGCATGATTCCCGCACCGCTGCGCAGTACGATTCCACTCAGCAGATAGCGCTGACCTCGACGAACATAGGTTTCCTTGCGCTCGACACCGCTGCACAGCACCAATTGGTTCTCGTCGACGCGTACCAGCGTGAGGCTCTCGATCGGGTCGTAGTGAGCTTCACCCACTTTGGGCAGAGGGTAGTTGTGGCTGCGACCATCAGCTGCGTGGTACACCACCCCGTCATCGACGCGATCAAATCGGGTGGTGAACTCGGTAATCCAGCGAGCACCGCAGACGCCCTTGTCGTAGGCATCCAGACGTGAGTAATAGGTGCGAGTCCAGGTGACCGGAAACGGGCCGGGCAGGCTGAAGTCCGTGTGATTGAAAGTCTCCGATCCCATGGCAAAGCTGATGCTATGGGCGGTGATGGGACACACACCGTTCTTGCGGCAGTTGGCGTCGGCTTTCGCGCCTGCCTGCTTTGACTGCATCTCCAGTTGCCCGTCCCCGGCCCTGCGTTGGGCTTTACTCGTTCCGCCGGGTTTGACCGTTGCGCTCTGGCCATGAGACCTGCGTTTGCGCCAGGTCACTACCGCCCCCGCCAGCATCTGCAACAACCAGCCGATAGAGTGCTGCACACCTGGATCGGCAAGTTTTTTCAGCTGGGTTCGCAGTTCTACACCCAGATTACGCAGCATGGATGTATTACCCAGTACCAAGGCCTTGGCTTTTTCCGGCAGCAGATTTTTCGCTGCACTATTGGCCACCCCTTTTCCTGCAGCCTTGTAGGCGCCAAATGCAGCGCCAAAGATATTGCTGATGGCCGCCTTGGGATCATGCAGTAACTGGCCCCGTGCCGCGGTGAGCTTTGAACCTGCCGCGTTAAGGTCGCCTTTGGCGTCAAGCTTGCCGTTGACCACCGTTTCCAGGCCCTTGGCAATCTCGTTCACCGCGCTTTGACCCAGCTTTCCAGCGTCGTCGAGAATGCCCGCCAGTTTGGGTTGTGCCTGTTTGACGAAGTCATCGATGGTGCCGACGATGGTCGCGTTCAGATGCCCGATCAACACTTCAATCAGCGAGTCCCCCAGCAGCATCTTGGCGCTGTTACGCAGTTCCTGACGCACCAGCCCCAGGGTCGGGCGTAGTGTCATGCGCGCAGAAGCCATGGTCGGCGGCGCAGGCAATACACCAATCAGGTTGATACCCAGGCTGACCCAATCCAGCACCTGACGCTGTTTGCTTTTGGCCAGGGTGACGATGTCTCCGAGGGCATCAACCAACGCCATGATGTTGCCCACGACAGGAAGAGCACCCGCGACGTTCTTGACCCGATCAAGTGTGACGACACCGCCGCTGATGGACTGCAACCAGGCATCGAATTTGGCAGCGCCGCGTCCGACATCCTGAATATCGATCGTGTTGAGGGGTACCACCGCGACTTGCGGCTCACGCTGTTTCGCACCACCGCCCCCAGTTGTCATGACAGCACCTCACCCGCCAGCAATTCCGGAGTTTTCAAAGAAGGTTTTGGAAGCGTCGGCGCCGGCAGACTCGGCAACTTGCCCGCCTTGCTCGCCGCCCCGAGAATCCCCGACGCACTCGGCATCGCCGCACTCGCCAGTTTCGGCAGCCCGGCTACCCCGCCCTGCACCACGCCCTTCACCTGCTGCGCCGTTTGCATCGCACCTTGCGCGGTCTGCACGGCGCCCATCCCTGTTTTCGCCATGTCCTTGCCCTTCTCCAACATGTCCCAGTTCTTGCTCGGCAACACTTTGGCGACCATCGCCTGCACCTGACTTGGCACCTCATCAGCACCCGGCGGATTCAACGGCCATTCCGGCTTGCCGATGTAACTGCCTTCACTCCAGGTGTCCGCAGGATCCTTGCCGAACAGCACCCGCGCTGGCCCCGGTGCGGCGCCGGCGACGCTGGCAAAACCCTTGGCGTCGAGTTTGCCCTTGATGCTTTTGCCCAGCGCATCGATGACTTCGTAGTCGCCGTCCTTGATGCCCTGACGCCCGGCGTACTGGTTGAACAATTCAAGGTTGCCCTTGCCCGGTTTCGGCGGTTCCGGGAACACGCCCGCCAGGGATTTCGCCCCGGTGTAGGCGAAGTTCGCTGCGTGGGCGGTGTACGGGCCGCTGGTGGCGTGGGTGATGCCGCCGGCGTTGTAGGTCGTGGCGCTGCCGCCGCCCTGGATCACCAGTTCGGTCTTGGCGGTGATGGTGATGCGGTCGGCGTTGGCGGTGATGTTGAGTTTGGCCAGCAGGTTGATGCTGTCCTTGAGTGCCTTGACGTCGATGTCGCCGGACGCCGCCACCAGCCGCCAGCCCATGCTCTGCACGAACAGGCGCATGCCACGGCTGGCACTGGCCAGCAGGCGTTTGCCGATGGAAAAACTGGTGTGCCCGGTGCTGCTCAGCGCCAGGTGTTCGCCGGTGGCGATGTGGCTGGAGCGCGGTGTGGTCAGGGCGATGCCGGCGGGGCTGGCGAGTACCAGATGCGGCTCGGTGAACTCGGGAAATTCGTTGGCGGTGAGGTTCGCCGGGCCACTGCCGAGTACGCCTTGATGCTGCGCGTGCAAGGCCTTGGCCACGTCATCCTGGTCGCCCGCTTCCTGGGCTTGCAGCTCTTTGGCCTGCGTGGCGAAACCGTCCTGTTGATCGCTGGCGGTGGCCAGGCGCTCGGCGGTCTCCGGCAAGTCCTTGTGGTGCTTGGATTCATTCGGGCGCGGTTCGGTGGTAATCAGCAGACCGGCGCCGGCACGCACGGCGCCGTGGCGGTCGGTTCTTAACTCAAAACCTTCACCCCGAGGCTGACCGCCGCTTGGGCGCGGGTGGGTCAGGTAACCAAGGTTGATCGCGCTCGCGCCGTGATCGCTGCGCAGCGCGATGCTGATCTCGCTGGTGGTGTCGTCGATGCGCAGTTCGTTGGCGCGGCTGCCCTTGTATTCCTTGCTCTTGACCGTGGCCAGGGTCTTGAAGTCCGGCAACTTGTACGGCGGCAGGTTGGCGCCGTGGTACAGGCAACCGGTGATCAAGGGCTGGTCGGGATCGCCTTCGAGGAAGGTGATCAGCACTTCCATGCCGACCCGCGGAATGTTGATCGAGCCAAAGGTCTCGGCGGCCCAGCTGGAGGCCACGCGCATCCAGCAGGAGGTCTTGTCGTCGCGCTGGCCTTCGCGGTCCCAGAAGAACTGCACCTTCACCCGGCCGTATTGGTCGCAGAAGATTTCTTCGCCTTCGGGACCGGTGACCACGGCGCTTTGCGAACCGAGGACCTTGGGTTTTGGGTGGTCCAGCGGCGGACGGTACGGCACGTCCCAGGGAATCGCGTTGAAGCGGTTGCGATAACCCTGATGGAAATCGTCTTTGTTGTCGGTGGTGTCGCTGGTCACCGACTCTTCCAGCACTTGCGGCTGCTTGCCTTCGTGGAAGATTTCGGTGAGCAGCCACAGGTCGTTCCACGTCGGGTTGGCGTGGTCGGTCAGGGCCAGAAAATGCCCGGTGACCAGGATCGGCTGGTCGCTGTTGCCCTCGGCCAGGCGATAGTCGCTGCGATGGCGTTCGAGGTTGCGGTTGGCCAGGTGCTTGCCACGCTCGCGATCCACGAAACGGCCCGGGTAATCGTAGTCTTCCAGGTCCGGCTGGGCGCTGCTCTTGGCGTCGCTTTCCAGCTCGATCTTCGGTTTGACGAAGTCGTAATCGCGTCGCGTGGTGCGGCTGGTGCGGGTGGCCAGGCGCAGGCCGAAACGCTTGACCACCGGCTGGTCCGCCACCAGCCCGGAGTCCTGCTGATAGGCCACCGGCGCCAGTTTCGGGAACACCGTCTGGTCATCGCCGAAGGTCAGTTTGTGGCCGCTGGACGTGTGCTGGAAGTGGTAGTGAATACCCTCTTCTTCGCACAGGCGCTGGACGAAATGCAGGTCCGATTCGTCGTACTGCGTGCAGTAGATCCGCTCGGGATACACCGCACTCAACTGGAAGTGGTAATCGCTGGCCAGAATGCCGTGTTCTTCCAGCACCTGGCTGATGATCTGCTGCACCGTCATCTGCTGAAAGATGCGCTGGTTGAAGCGGTGCGCCAGGTACGAAAGCTGCGGTCGCAGGGAGATCTTGTAGCGGGTCAGGCGCTTGCCCGCCTCGCCTTGGGCAATGCTGTAAATCAGCCCGTGAATCCCGGTACCGCTCGGCGACAGTTGAAGAAACGCCAGTTTGTGCAGCAGGCTTTCGAGGTTGATCGAAGCCTTTTCGCTGACCAGTTCCAGCTCGAATTCGAAGGGCGTGTTGAGGGCTTCCCGACCGGTGAACGACAGCACCTGGAAATCGCTGTCCGCGCCATCGATGGTCAGATTGAAATGGGGCTGGTTGGCCGGTGAGAACATTCCCTTGTCCCTCGTGCTGTGCTGCAACCCACGCCAGATTGATAAACCTCTGGCGGCAGTAATCCTTTAAGAACTCAAAGGTTCCGGCCAGTAACGCTGGCCGGAACGGTACAACCATCAGCCGTGATTAAACGACCGGAGCACGCCAGTCATCGGAGCCCGAAGTACCGGAGACTTCGTGGGTCCAGGTGATTTTGCGGTAGGTGAAATGCACCTCTTCCAGATGAGTGAAGTGGGCGTTTGCCGGGTCCTGGCAGTTGTGCATCTTGTTGTTGATGGCGACGATGATCGCGTCTTCCAGTTTGGTGGTGTAGTAGTGCTCTTGGGTGCCTTGCGCCGAAGTGCGGTACCACTGGATAACGATTTCGCTCATGCGCTCGCCGGAGGTCAGAGCGGCTTGCAGCAAAGGCGAAGCCTTGTCGTAAACCTTGGTGATCACGACTGGCTTGTGCACGCGCTGACCGGTTGGCTGACCGGATTGCGGGTCACGCGGGATGATCACGTCGTGGCTGAACGCCTGAACCATGACCTGGTCTTCGTGACCTTCCTGGTAGGTGTTGCCAACGGAGTCGGCGGTGAAAGCGCCGGCAGTGATCAGGCCTTGTTTTTCGCCGGTAACCGACATGTACGCTGGTGTTGCCATGGGGTGTGCTCCTTGCTCAAAAGACAGGACCGGACGGCGTGATTGCCTGCCCAGGTGACCAAGGAGATATCAAAAGTCGTGCCAGCCACATCAGGGCTTTTCCCCATCAAAGACTTACGATGCTTGCGTGGGACAAGTTCGTTTTTGGCTGTAGGAAACAACGAAAAAGTGCGCAAGAAGTTGCGCAGTGCTGTGCAACTTCTTGCGCACTTGGCTGTAAGCCTCGATATAGAGAGCTTGCCGTGGCTTTCACCGTGATTTTATTACGGGCAACTGCGCAACTTTTTGCGCAGTTCCGCCAATCCGATCAGAGCTCCGAAATCAGACTTCCTGCAACGCCCGTGGCCGCTGACTGCGCTGTTGCGCCGCCGCATCCGGCGCCTGCTGCAACTGGAAGTCGAACTTCAATTCGGCTCGACGTCCCGCTGCATCCTCCAGAAACTCGACCTCCCCGACCAACCCTTCACGGGTCGCGTACGCGAAGTCATCCCACAGATACTTGTCCCCGGACAGATTGATCTGCGTCGTCAGATGCCGATGCCCCGGTGCAGAAATGAAGAAGTGAATATGAGCCGGGCGCTGGCCGTGGCGGCCGAGCAGGTTCAGACATTCCTGGGTCGGGCCTTGGGGGTCGCAGCCATAACCGGAGGGCACGATGCTGCGGGCGCGATAGCGGCCTTCAGCATCGGTGATGATCCGTCGGCGCAGGTTGTATTCGGACTGGCTCTGGTCGAAGAACGAGTAAGTACCTTTGGTGTTGGCGTGCCACAGGTCGACCGTGGCGCCGGCCAGCGGCTGGCCCTGCGGATCGAACACCTGACCTTCGAGCAACATCAGCGTGGCGACGCCCTCCTCGCTGCCGTCGTCCATCCGGCATTCCCCTTCGTACAGCGGCGCGCCGGCCACGTATAACGGGCCTTCGATGGTGCGCGGCGTGCCGCCGGTCAAGCCGATCTGCGCGTCCTTGGCGTCCTGCAGCAGGTCGAGGAAATGCTCGAGGCCGAGGCCGGCCACCAGCAGCCCGGCTTCCAAGCGGCCGCCCAGACGGTTGAGGTAGTCGACGGCTTTCCAGAATTCGTCTTCGCTGATCTCAAGGTCTTCGATGATCCGGGCGGTGTCCTGCAACACTCGCAGGACGATGTTTTTCAGGCGCGAGCTGCCGCCATCGTTGGCAAAACCGGCAGCTTCTTCGAAGAATTTTTGCAGTTCGGCAGTGTGGGCAATCTTCACGGTCATGGTGTTCACCTCATCTTGTTGTTGTGGGGGCGGGCTCAGCGGTCGTCGGTGTGGATCGACGAGGGATGGCGGCAGAGGCCGTCGATTTCGATGTCCATGTAGGGAAACAGCGGCAGCAGCATCAGGGTGTCGTGCAGCGCTTCGACGCTGGGCACATCGAACACGCTGTAATTGGCGTAGTGCCCGGCGATGCGCCAGAGATGGCGCCACTGGCCTTCGCGTTGCAGGCGCTGGGCGAGTTCCTTTTCGTCGGCCTTGAGCTTGGTGGCAACGGCCTGATCCATGTCGGCGGGCAATTTCACGGTCATTTTTACGTGGAACAGCATGGCGTTCTCCTTAAGGAATCAGTGCCGGCGAAAACGCGCCAGACGCTCTTCATCCAGCGTCAGGCCCAGGCCCGGGGTGCGTGGAATGTGCAGGTGAAAGTCGCGGTACTGCGGGCGCTCGGTGACGATGTCTTCGGTCAGCAACAACGGGCCGAACAGCTCGGTGTCCCAGGTCAGTTGCCTGAGCGTGAGGAACGCATGGGCCGAGGCCAGCGTGCCGACGGAGCCTTCGAGCATGGTGCCGCCGTACAGGGCGATGCCGGCGGCTTCAGCGATTTGCGCGGTGCGCAACACGGCGCGCGGGCCGCCGTTCTTGGCGATCTTCAAGGCGAACACGCTGGCGGCGCCGTCGGCAGCAAGGCTGAAGGCGTCCTCGACGCTTTCAATGGATTCGTCGGCCATGATCGGCGCCGGGCTGCGCTGGTTCAGGCGAATCTGCCCGGAACGATTGACTCGCGAGATCGGCTGCTCGATCAGGTCGATACCGTTGTCGCCGAGCACCTGGAAGCCGCGAATTGCCTGGGATTCGTCCCAGTACTGATTAACGTCGACCCGCACACTGGCACGCTCGCCCAGGGCTTTCTTGATCGCCACCACGTGCTTCAGATCCTGCTCCAGCGGGTTGGCGCCGATCTTCAGTTTGAAGATCCGGTGCCGCCGCGCTTCCAGCATTTGTTCGGCCTCGGCGATGTCGCGGGCGGTGTCGCCGCTGGCCAGGGTCCAGGCGACTTCGAGGCTGTCGCGGACCCGACCGCCGAGCAGTTCGCTCACCGGCAGGCCGAAGCGTTTGCCCTTAGCGTCGAGCAACGCGCTCTCGATGGCGGACTTGGCGAAGGTGTTGCCCTTGGCGATCTTGTCGAGTTTCTGCATGGCGACGTTGAGGTTGTCCGCGTCCATGCCGAGCAGCGCCGGCGCCAGGTGCGCGTCGATGTTGGCCTTGATGCTTTCCGGGCTTTCGTAGCCGTAGGCCAGGCCGCCGATGGTGGTGGCTTCGCCGATGCCTTCGATACCGTCG
The DNA here is from genome assembly GCF_002112685.1 of Pseudomonas sp. R15(2017). NCBI lineage: Bacteria > Pseudomonadati > Pseudomonadota > Gammaproteobacteria > Pseudomonadales > Pseudomonadaceae > Pseudomonas > Pseudomonas sp. R15(2017). The sequence goes on along the minus strand of NZ_NEII01000012.1, from coordinate 135,147 downwards.
CTGCAACGCAGGCGCAGGATCACCAGCGTCTGGTTCTGCATCGTGTGCATCGCCAGTTTGTGCGGGCGGATGGTCGGCAGGTCGACGATGATCGCCGACAGGTTTTCAATCAGGATCCGGTTCATTTCAGTGTCCATTCAAGCGTGATCAACCGAGGTCACCGCCACCGACCGGCAGGGTTACACCGGTGATGTAGGAGGCGTCGTCCGAGGCGAGAAACAGGATCGCGCCGACCTGTTCATCAATGGTTCCGTAGCGTTTCATCAGGCTGCTATCGAGGGTTTGCGCGACGATTTCCTGATACCAGGCCTGCTCCTGCGCAGATTGTTCGGCGGCGTTGCGCGGGATGCGCCGGGGCGGCGCTTCGGTGCCTCCGGGCGCGGTGGCGTTGACCCGGATCCCGCGCTCGGCGTTTTCGAATGCCAGACAGGCAGTCAGCGCATTGATCCCGCCCTTCGCCGCGCCATACGGAACGCGGTTCAGGCTGCGGGTCGCAATCGACGACACATTGACGATCGCGCCGCGCCCCTGCTTGAGCATGTACGGCAATGCGGCGTGGCAGCACCACAGCGTCGGGAACAACGAGCGGCGCACTTCGGCCTCGATCTGCTCGACTTCGTAGTGTTCGAACGGCTTGGCCCAAATGGTGCCGCCGACGTTGTTGACCAGCACATCCAGGCGCCCGAACGCATCGACGGCGGCGCTCATCACCCGCGCACAATCGGCGTATTGCTCAAGATCGGCGATCAGCGACAGCACGCTCTCGCCCTGCAGTTCGTGAACCAGCTCGGAGCGGTCGACGGCGATCACCTGCGCGCCCTCCTCCAGCAAGCGCTCGCACACCCGGCGACCGATGCCCTGCGCTGCGCCGGTGACCAGCGCGACCTTGTTGGCGAATCTGTTGTTCATGACAACCTCGCAATTCAGAAAGAAGACTCAGGCCGCCGCGAATTTCTCGTAGTAGAAGTTCGCCGGCGTGATGCCCTGCTCGCGGATGTACTGGCTGACGGCCTCGACCATCGGCGGCGGACCGCACACGTACACGTCGACATCGCCTTCGTTGAGGTGGCGCGGTTCGATGTGCTGGGTGACGTAGCCCTTGAGCGGATGCTGGCTCTGCGGATTGGCCACGCAGGCGCCGAAGCTGAAATTCGGGATGCGCGCGGCGAACGCTTCGAGGCGGTCGAGTTCCACCAGATCGAAATCGTTGGTCACACCGTAGATCAGGTGAACCGGATGTTCGCTGCCCTGCTCGGCGATCTTCTCCAGCATCGCCGTGAATGGCGCCAGCCCGGTGCCGCCGGCCAACAACAGCAGCGGCCGCTTGATCTCGCGCAGGTAAAAACTCCCCAATGGCCCGGCGAGATTCAGGCTGTCGCCGGCCTTGGCCAGCCCGGTGAGGAAGCTGCTCATCAGGCCGCCGGGGACATTGCGGATCAGGAAACTGACCTCGCCGTTCTTCTGCAACGAGCTGAAGGAATAGGCGCGGGATTGCTCGCTGCCCGGCACTTGCAGGTTGACGTACTGACCGGGCAGGAACGCCAGTTTGCTCAGGGATTCGCCCTTGAGCGACAGCGCGATGGTGCTTTCGGAGAGCTGACGGACATCGCTGATCGACGCCTGATAACTCGCCTGTTCGGTCTTGCACACCTGCGAGCCGACCGGCACCCGCACCACGCAATCGCTTTCGGCGCGCATCTGACAGGTCAGAACGTAACCCTGGGCCAGTTCGTCTTCACTCAGGGCGTCTTCGATGAAGTTGTCGCCCATGGCGTAACGCCCGGCTTCGGCGAAACACTTGCAGGTGCCGCAGGCGCCGTCGCGGCAGTCCAGCGGGATGTTGATGCCTTGGCGATACGCCGCGTCGGCAACGGTTTCGTGGCCCGAGGCCTCGATGAAACGGGTGACCCCGTCTTCGAAATTCAGTGCGATCTGGAAACTCATGGTGCACCTCGCTCACAGCGTCGAGCCCGGCTCGCCGCCGTCTCGATCAGATGTGATAGATGTCGATGACCTGACGGACGTAATCGTTCTTCAGCACGACTTTCTTGGCCTTGATCAGCGGCTGTTCGCCGCGCAGGTCGAGGGTGTAGAAGCTGGTGCCGAAATAACTGTCGGTGACCTGATAGCGAAAGCTCAGGGTGTGCCAGTTGAAGCGCACCTGACATTGCCCTTCGCCCTGCTCGACGATCTCGATGTTGCTGAGGTTGTGCGAGGTGCGAGTGTCGGGGATGGTCGCGCTGGAGCGCTCGGTCTTGATCCGGAACACCCGGTCTTCGAGACCGCCACGGTTGCCGTACCAGATCAGCGATATTTCGCTTTGCGGGTCTTCGGTCAGGGTGTCGTGGTCGTCCCAGGCCGGCATCCAGAAACTGGCGTCGGCGGCGTAGAGTTCCAGCCACTGATCCCATTGGCCGTCGTCGAGGTAGCGTGCTTCGCGGTAGAGGAAGTCGCGCACGGTGTCGTAGAGGTTGCTCATCACACAGCCTCCACGAGAATCAGATCCCGCTCGGCCGAAGCGGCCTTGAGCATGGTTTCCTGCCAGTACTTGTGTTGCAGCACGAACAGGCCTTCGTCCTCGGTGCGCATGCCGGACAGCAACGGCTTGAGGTCGATTTCCTCGGCCGCCGCGTCCGCGCCTTCGACCCAATGGGTCGCGCCACGGGACATGTCGTTCCAGCCGCGCCCGGCGCCGTAGCCGGTCTGGCATGAGCGGAATTCTTCGAGGTCATCCGGGGTGGCCATGCCGCTGACGTTGAAGAAGTCTTCGTACTGGCGGATACGCTTAGCCCGGGCCTCCGCGCTTTCGCCTTTGGGGGCGATGCAATAGATGGTGATCTCGGTCTTGTCGACGGAGATCGGCCGGGCGATGCGGATCTGCGAGCTGAACTGATCCATCAGGTACACGTTGGGGTACAGGCACAGGTTGCGCGAGTTCTCGATCATCCAGTCAGCACGGGCCTGGCCGAAGTCTCGGGCCAGTTCGTCGCGGCGCTCATAGGCTGGACGATCCTCGGGGTTGGCCCAGCGGGTCCAGAGCAGCAAGTGGCCGTGGTCGAATGAGTAGAAACCACCGCCCTTCTTCGCCCAACTGCCGGCGCTCATGGTCTTGATTTCTTCGCCGGCGTCACGCTGCTGACGCTGGTTCTGGGTGGCAGCGTAGTTCCAGTGCACGGAGCTGACGTGATAGCCGTCGGCGCCATTTTCGGCGGTGAGTTTCCAGTTGCCTTCATAGATGTAGGAGCTGGAACCGCGCAGCACTTCCAGGCCTTCTGGGGACTGATCGACGATCATGTCGATGATCTTGGCCGACTCGCCCAGGTGCTCGGCGAGGGATTTCACATCGGCATTCAGGCTGCCGAACAGAAAGCCGCGATAGGACTCGAAACGCGCAACCTTGGTCAGGTCGTGGGAGCCTTCGCAGTTGAAGCCTTCGGGGTAGCCGGCCTCGCTCGGGTCCTTGACCTTGAGCAGTTTGCCGCTGTTGTTGAACGTCCAGCCGTGGAACGGGCAGGTATAGCTGGAACGGTTGCCGGACTTGTGCCGGCACAACATGGCGCCGCGATGGCTGCACGCATTGAGAAAGGCATTGAGTTCACCGGCCTTGTTGCGGGCGATGAACACGGGTTGGCGACCCATGCTGAGGGTCAGAAAATCGTTGGCGTTGGGGATCTGGCTTTCGTGGGCGAGGTAAATCCAGTTGCCTTCGAAGATGTGCGCCATCTCCAGTTCGAACAGCCGCGGATCGGTGAACATCTCCCGCTTGCAGCGGTAGGCCCCCTTTTCGGGGTCCTCTTCAAGCATGGCATTGAGGTAGTCGATTCCCAGGGACATGGCCGGGGCCTCCATTGTTATTGTTCAGGCCAGGTCAGATTAGGGAGGCAACGCGGGCGGCAATATCCGAATCCTGCAGAGCGCTATCCGTTTTGTGCAGGACGGCGCAGCAGGTGCTTCAGATTGTTTCGAGGCGGGAATTCAGTGGCGGCGCTTGAAGGTCACGGACGGCAATTCGCCGAACTGCTGGCGATAGCTTTCGGAGAAACGCCCGAGGTGCAGGAAGCCGTAGTCGAGCGCCAGTTCGGTGAGGTTGCGCACCGGACAGCTCGGATCGTTGAGGCAGGCATGAATGCGTTCCAGCTTGCGCTGGCGGATGTATTGCATCGGGGTCACGCCGAGCTGGCGTTCGAACAGCGCGTACAGGGAGCGCGAGCTCATGTTTACCTGGGCCGCCAGGTGTTCGGCGGGCAGATCCAGCTTCAGGTTGCGCTCTATATAGTCGAGGATCCGCTCGAAACTGACGCTCGGCGAACTCAGGCATTCACGGCTGACGTTGGTGTTCATCAGCGAAATCAGTTTGCTGCCGACGATCTGCGCGTAATGCTCCTGCACCCGCAGCAACGGGTCGCTGGCTTCGGCTTCCTGGCAGATCATGCCCAGCAGGCTGGTAAACCCTTCCAGCTCGTCGAGCCGGTAATGATTGCGCAGGAACCGGATGCCCCCGGCAGGATGCAGCCAGCGCTGTTCGTCGCACACCGATTCCAGCACGCTGACCGGCACCTTGAGGATGAACTTCTCGCAATCGTCGGAATAAGTCAGGTCCACCGGATCGTCCGGGTTGATCAGCAGCAATTCGCCCGGCACCAGATGATGCTCGCGCTTGTGCCCGCGCCACAGGCAGTTGCCTTGCAGCAGGACTTGCAGGTGATACACGGTTTCCAGCGCCAGCGACGTCACGCGCACGCTGCCGCCATAGCTGATGCGGCACAGATCGAGATCGGCGAGTTTGCGGTGATTGAGGCTGGCTTGCGGGTGGGTGGTTCTGGACAGGCCGATGAAATGCTGGCCGACGTGCTGGTTCACATAGTCGGAGACGGCATACGGGTCAGCGTGGCGAAACACGCTGCTGCGGTCGCTCAGCAGGCGGCTGTCCATGGGCAAGGCACTCGATCTTGTCGTTATGGTGATGGTCGCGGTTTGCGCCATCACCGGTCACAGTACGCCGGCGTGGCGGATCGGGCAATTGGACGAAGGTTTGGCTGTCCGGTGATCGAACGGTTTCAATCACCGCGCTTTCGTCGGATCAAAGCAGACTCCACGACACCCCGACATACATCGCCATGCCCTCACCCGGCGTGGAGCGTGCGGCGTCCAGACCTTTATCGTCATAGCCCGGCGTAACTGTAGCGGCGTAGTGTTTGTCGGTCAGGTTGCGCATGTCCAGCCAGGTCTGCCAGTCGCCTTTCGGTGCGTTGTAACCGAGGGTCGCGCCGAAGGTGGCGTAAGGATCGGCGTAATAGCTGTTGGCGTAATCCACTGCGGTTTTCGAGACCAGTTGCGTGTTGATGGCGGCAAAGAACCCCTGCGGGAAGTCGTAGCGCAGTTCGCCCTGGTAGTAATGCATCGGCAGGCCCGGCAAGCGGTTGTCGCCGAAGCGGTCGTCGTCGCGATAGTGGAAGTCGCTGAAGGTATAGGCCTGGCGCAGGCTCAACTTGCCGCCATCGTTTGCTGACCACAGGTTGCTGAGCAGGCTGGCTTCAATACCTTGGTGCACGGTCGGGCTGGCATTGAGTTCGTAAGGCGTTGTGGCGTTGGCGTCCGGCAATACCGAGAGCAATTCGTGGCGCACTTGAGCGTAGTACCAGGCCAGGCTCCACTCGCCCAACGCGCTGTCGCCACGGCCGCCGAGTTCCAGGGTGGTCGCGGTCTGGTTCTGCAGCTTGACCGGGTCGCGCTGGGTGCCGGTGGCGGCGCCGCTGCCGGCCGGGAACCGTACGTTGGAGCTGTAGATCAGCGACCACGGATGCGGCGCTTCGACCGAACGGCTCAGGTTGCCGAACAGTTGCAGGTCCGGCGTCACCTGATAGCGCAGACCCAGACGTGGCGCATAGTCCCAGTCACCGAGGCTGGTCTTGCCGCCACCTTCCGGGTAGGTCACGGCGCTTTCGCGACGGGTGTAGATCGCGGCGAGGCCGGTGGTCAGCCACAGGTCGTCGGCGATTTCCAGGTCGTTGCCCACGTGCAGGACAGAATCCGAACCCTGATAAGTGAAGTTGCGCATATGCGTGCCCGGAGCATAACCAGCGGTGTTGCCGCCGGGAATACGCACCAATTCGCTGGCCCCGTCGTTGGGCAGGTGTTTGGTCACTCGCAGGCCCACGGTGCTGTTGCTCTCCATCCCCCAGAGAGTGTCGCGGCGCTTGTAGTCGAACGTGCCGCTGACATCGGTGTACGCCACCTTCAGGCGATTGGGACCTTCGCGCAGGTCCATCGGGTAATCGTGATAAACCAGACCGGTCTGGATGCTCGAATCGTCATCGATGTAGTACGTGGTCTTGTTACCGATGAAGGTGCTGCCAGGCTGGTCGCGGCTGTCGTTGCGCGTCACGTAGGCCGGGTTGGCCGCGCGCGGATCGTGTTCGATGGAATGTTTGGTCACCCGGCCGGCAAGGTCGTTGTCGGTCTCGCGGTGACGAATGTAGAAGCGGGTTTCCAGATTCGGATTGAAGCGATAACCGAAGTTGGCGATCACGCCCTGACTCTTGCTGGCGGTGTGATCCTGATAACCGTCGGAATGCGCATCGGTCATCGACAGGTAGTAATCGAAATCGCCCAGCACCTGACCCGAGCTGACTTGTCGCTGGGCATAACCGTGGCTGCCCATGACATAGCGCACATTCAGCAGTGGCGCGTTATAGCCGGTGTGGCTGACGTAATCGACGGCGCCGCCGAGGGCCAGCGCACCGCGATCAAATCCGTTGGCACCGCGCAGGACTTCTACATGGTCGAGCCACAACGGCTCCAGTAATTCGTAAGGCGTGCCGCCGGGGCCGGTCAGCGGCAGGCCGTCGAGCATCGTGTACAGCCCTGATGCGTGGGCGCCGGGGGCACGGTTGATGCCCGAGCCACGGATCGAAATCTTCGTCCCTTCGTTGCCCGCCGACTGGGCATAGACACCCGGCTGATACGCCAATACGTCCTGATTGCCCGCGACCCGGCCCTGCAATGGCTGGCGCATATCCACCACGTTGCTGCCACCCGGCACCTCGGCCAGACGCGCCTTCGCCTCTTCCACCGACGCATCTTCACCGCTCTGATCCTCGGCCCCGATCAGCACTTGCCCCAGTTCCATGCCCTGAGGCTCGGCTTCGACGGGACAAGCAAGGGCCAGCCCCAGCAAGGCGGCGGGCAGGGTTTTGAGCGAAGGCATCGGGTGAACTCCAGACAGGCGGGAACGGACAGTGACAACTGCGACGTATGAAAGAACGAAGGAAACACATGGCGATTTGGTTTTTTGTCAGGTAAACAGGCCTGTGGTTTTCCAACAGCAATCAAACAAGGGAGCGTCTGAGGTGGCTGAAGAAGTGCTGAAGTCCAGGCTGGCCAATTTTCTCGTGCCCGGCGGACTCTGGGTGGGTGGGAAAGTGGTGATCACGCCGTCCGGGATTCGTATGAGTGCCAATGCCATGAACCGCGCGGTGCCCGGCGGAGTTCTGGACGTTGAAGTCCCGATAGCCACGATTCGCAAAGTCACTCTGGAGGGGGGATTCATTACCCGGATCGTCAGTCTGGAGACCGACAACGGTTACGTTTACTTCCGTTGTTTCGGAGCGAAGGCAATGGCCGGGCTGATCACAAAACTGTACGTCGCACACACGCTGAAACGAGCGGGCTGATCGCCCACCGAAACCCGCTCATTGCTCTGTCGCCTGCCGATACTGACGCGGGGTAAAACCGGTCGACGCCTTGAACTGGCGGGTGAAAGCACTGTGATCGGTGTAGCCGCATTGCAGTGCCACCTCGGTGATCGGCAGTTCGGTATGCAACAGGCGATGGGCATGTTCCAGTCGCACTTTCTGAATCATCTGCCTCGGCGTCAGGTGGAACACCCGTTTGCAGTAACGTTCCAGTTGCGCCACCGAGATACCGGCGATCCGGGTCAATTCGCCCAGGGTCACCCGACGATTGAAATGCGCGCGGATGTGTTCGTCGACCGCCGCCAGGCGCTGAAACGCCGGGTGGGTTTCGCTGGCCGATTGCAGGTCCACCGAAATCCCCGCGAGGCCGATGATCTCGCCGTCGCGGTTGTACAGCGGACGCTTGTGCGTCAGGCACCAGCCCGGTTCGCGACTGCCGTATAGATGCAACTCCAGCTGATCCTCCAGCACCAGTCCCTCTTCCAGCACCCGCCGGTCCTGCTCGGTATAACCCGGTCCCAGTTGCGCCGGAAACACCTGCGCACTGGTTTTGCCGAGCAGCGGTTTCAGGTCTTTCAAACCGCAGCGCTGCACCAGCGTGTGATTGGCCAGGACGTACCGCGCCTGCACATCCTTGATGAAAATTGCCGCGTTCGGAATCACGTCGAGCATCGGCAACAGCGGCGCCACCCCCGCCAACAGCGCCTCGAGGGTGTGGGGGCGATTGTGCTCATCGCCCTGGCACAGGATCGCAAATGCGTTCTGCATGGTGACGGTTTTCCCCGGTGAGTGGATCGGGCTGAGGCGTTCGCGTGCAGATTGCAGCAACGTTCGAAGCGTGTCGAGCGCCGCTGGCTTTCTTCGCAACTGTGCCGATTTCGTCATTCAGAGCTGCACAAAACATCAATCGCCCGACGCCCGATGAGTTCACTGTTTAGCCGTTCCAGTGACTCACACCTGCCTATCCAATAACTCACAAGAAGGCGATGCCATGTCAGGCCAAGGCAAGTTCAAAAAACAACTTTCATTGATCGACCTCACCTTTATCGGACTGGGGGCGATCTTCGGTTCCGGCTGGTTGTTCGCGGCCAGTCACGTGTCGGCGATTGCCGGGCCGGCCGGGATTTTTTCCTGGTTGCTGGGCGGGTTCGCCGTGTTGCTGCTGGGCATCGTCTACTGCGAACTGGGCGCGGCATTGCCCCGCGCTGGCGGTGTGGTGCGTTACCCGGTTTACAGCCACGGGCCGCTGCTCGGTTACCTGATGGGATTCATTACACTGATCGCGTTTTCCAGTCTGGTGGCGATCGAGGTGGTTGCCTCTCGCCAATACGCGGCCGCCTGGTTTCCGAGCCTGACCAAGGCTGGCAGCGGTGATCCGACCTTGCTCGGCTGGCTGGTGCAGTTCGGTCTGCTCTGCGTGTTCTTCCTGCTCAACTACCGCAGCGTGAAGACCTTCGCCAAGGCCAACAACCTGGTCAGCGTGTTCAAGTTCATCGTGCCGCTGCTGGTGATCGGCGTGCTGTTCACCTTCTTCAAACCGGAAAACTTTCAGATCCAAGGCTTCGCCCCCTTCGGGCTTTCGGGCGTCGAGATGGCGGTCTCCGCCGGCGGCGTGATCTTCGCCTACCTCGGCCTGACCCCGATCATTTCGGTGGCCAGCGAAGTGAAGAACCCGCAACGCACCATTCCGATTGCGCTGATCCTGTCGGTGCTGCTTTCCACCGCCATCTACGTATTGCTGCAAGTCGCCTTCCTCGGCGGCATCCCGACCGAACTGCTCGCCAATGGCTGGGCCGGTGTTTCCAAGGAATTCGCCCTGCCGTACCGCGACATCGCCCTGGCGCTGGGCGTGGGCTGGCTGGCGTATCTGGTGGTCGCCGACGCGGTGATCTCCCCCAGCGGCTGCGGCAACATTTACATGAACGCCACGCCCCGGGTGATCTACGGCTGGGCGCAGACCGGCACGTTCTTCAAGGTCTTCACCCACATCGACGCGAAGTCCGGCATCCCGCGTCCGGCGTTGTGGCTGACCTTCGCCCTATCGGTGTTCTGGACCCTGCCGTTCCCATCGTGGGAAGCGCTGATCAACGTGGTATCCGCCGCGCTGGTGCTGAGCTATGCCGTCGCCCCGGTGACCGTCGCCGCGCTGCGTCGCAATGCGCCCGACATGCCGCGCCCGTTCCGGGTCAAGTGCATGGGCGTGCTGGGGCCGGTGTCGTTCATCATCGCAGCGCTGATCGTTTACTGGTCGGGCTGGAACACCGTGTCCTGGCTGCTCGGCCTGCAAATCCTGATGTTCGTCGTCTATCTGCTCTGCGGCCGCTTCGTGCCGACCACCCACCTCAGTCTGTCCCGGCAAGTGCGCTCGTCCGCGTGGCTGATCGCCTTCTACGCGGTGACCATCGTCCTGTCGAAACTCGGCACCTTTGGCGGCCTGGGCATCCTCACCCATCCGTTCGACACCTTGGTCGTCGCAGCCTGTGCGATGGGTATTTATTACTGGGGCGCGGCCACCGGCGTACCGGCACACCTGCTGCGCCTGGAATCGGAAGAGGATGAAAGCGAAGTCGCTTCGCCGTCCCCTACCTCCAACACCAATCCTCGCGCTGCCGGCGCTTACTGAAACCACTTAACGGGACCTGTCCATGAAACGAGTACACGTCATTGATTCCCACACCGGCGGCGAACCCACGCGTCTGGTGATGAAAGGCTTTCCCGACCTGCCCGGCCGCACCATGGCCGAGAAACGCGACGCCCTGCGCGACCAGCATGACCAGTGGCGCCGCGCCTGCCTGCTGGAACCGCGCGGCAACGATGTGCTGGTGGGTGCGCTGTATTGCGAACCGGTGTCGCCGGACGCCACCTGCGGCGTGATCTTCTTCAACAACGCCGGTTACCTCGGCATGTGCGGCCACGGCACCATCGGCCTCGTCGCATCGCTGCAACATCTGGGGCTGATCGCACCGGGCGTGCACAAGATCGACACGCCGGTCGGCCCGGTCAGCGCAACGCTGCATGAAGACGGCGCCGTGACCTTGGGCAACGTGCCCGCCTATCGCTCACGCAAACAGGTGGCGGTGGAAGTGCCGGGATACGGCCGCTTTCTCGGTGACGTCGCCTATGGCGGCAACTGGTTTTTCCTGGTCTCCGAACACGGCCAGACGCTGACGCTGGACAACGTCGAAACCCTGACCGACCTCACCTGGAAAATGCTCAAGGCCCTCGAAGACCAAGGCATCCATGGCGAGGACGGCGCGCTCATCGACCACATCGAACTGTTCGCCGACGACGCCGAGGCCGACAGCCGCAACTTCGTCATGTGCCCCGGCAAAGCCTACGACCGCTCCCCTTGCGGCACCGGCACCAGCGCCAAACTGGCGTGCCTGGCCGCCGACGAAAAACTCGCGCCCGGCGAGCGCTGGGTGCAGGCGAGCATCACCGGCAGCCAATTTGAAGGCCGCTTTGAATGGGAAGGCGAGCGCATCCGCCCCTACATCACCGGCCGCGCCCATATGACCGCCGACAGCACGTTGCTGATCGACGACACCGATCCGTTCGCGTGGGGCATCTGAGCCGCTGCGCTGCACTTTCAAACCCCTCTGAATGACCGTTCCAAGGAGAACAATAATGTGCGACAACATCTTCACCGGCTGCATGCCCGCCCTGATGACCCCGTGCACCGCCGCGCGCAAACCGGACTTCGATGCGCTGGTGGCCAAGGGGCGCGAGCTGATCGACATTGGCATGAGCGCCGTCGTGTACTGCGGCTCCATGGGCGACTGGCCGCTGCTCACCGAAGCCGAGCGTCAGGAAGGCGTGGCGCGGCTGGTGGCCGCCGGGATACCGACCATCGTCGGCACTGGCGCGGTCAACACCCGTGAAGCGGTGTCCCACGCGGCCCATGCGGCGAAGGTCGGCGCGCAGGGTTTGATGGTGATTCCTCGGGTGCTGTCCCGTGGTGCTTCGGCGGCGGCGCAAAAAGCCCACTTCGCGGCTATTCTGCAAGCCGCGCCGAACCTGCCGGCGGTGATCTACAACAGCCCTTACTACGGCTTCGCCACCCGCGCCGACCTGTTCTTCGAACTGCGCCGTGAATACCCGAACCTGATCGGTTTCAAGGAATTCGGCGGTGGCGCCGACCTGCGCTACGCCGCTGAAAACATCACCTCCAAGGATGATGACGTGACCTTGATGGTCGGTGTCGACACCCAGGTCGTGCACGGTTTCGTCAACTGTAACGCCACCGGCGCCATCACCGGCATCGGCAACGCCCTGCCCCGCGAAGTGCTGCAACTGGTGGCCCTGAGCAAGCAGGCTGCCAAGGGTGACGCCAAGGCGCGGCGTCAGGCCCGTGAGCTGGAATCGGCGCTGGCGGTGCTGTCGTCCTTCGACGAAGGCACGGATCTGGTGCTGTATTACAAACACCTGATGGTGCTCAACGGCGACAAGGAATACACCCTGCATTTCAACGAAACCGATGCCCTTAGCGACTCACAGCGTCGTTACGCAGAAGCCCAGTACACGTTGTTCCGTCACTGGTACGAAAACTGGTCGGCGCAGCAGAACTTCGCCTGACCTGCCGCTGCGTTCAAGCCCGCCGCCCCCACGGCGGCGGGCCTTTTCGTGACCTGTTTTATTGATAAGGAATGCGCCATGACTCTGACGGGCCAACTGCTGATCGGTCAGCAAACCCTCACCGGCGACCGCGACGTCATCCACGGGATCAATCCGGCCACCAACTTGCCTTTGGAGCCGGGCTACGCCGGCGGCTCTGCCGAGCATGTCGAGCAGGCCTGCGCACTGGCCTGGGCGGCGCTCGACCGTTATCGCGAGACATCGCTCGAGGCACGGGCCGAATTCATTGAAACCATCGCGGGCGAAATCGAAGCGCTGGGCGACGAACTGATCGACCGCGCCCTGGCCGAAACCGGCCTGCCGCGCCCGCGCCTGCTGGGCGAGCGGGGCCGCACCTGCCAGCAACTGCGCTTGTTTGCCCGCACCGTGCGAGCCGGTGAATGGCTGGATGTGCGAGTCGACAGCGCGCAACCGCAACGCCAGCCGATGCCGCGTTCGGATCTGCGGCAGCGCCAGATCCCACTGGGCCCGGTGGCCGTGTTTGGTGCGAGCAACTTTCCACTGGCGTTCTCGGTGGCCGGTGGCGATACCGCTTCGGCACTGGCCGCCGGTTGCCCGGTGATCGTCAAGGCCCACGGCGCCCATCCCGGCACCAGCGAGTTGGTCGGACGTGCAGTGGCGCGGGCGGTGAAGGCCTGTGGTTTGCCGGATGGTGTGTTCTCGTTGTTGTACGGCTCCGGTCGTGAAGTGGGGATTGCGCTGGTCAGCGATCCACGGATCAAGGCAGTCGGCTTCACCGGTTCGCGCAGTGGCGGGCTCGCGCTGATCAAAGCGGCACAAGCCCGGCCCGAGCCGATTCCGGTGTACGCGGAAATGAGTTCGATCAATCCGGTGTTGCTGTTTCCGGCAGCCCTGCAAAATCGCGCCGAGGCATTGGCCCAGGGTTTTGTGGCTTCGCTGACATTGGGCGCCGGTCAGTTCTGCACCAATCCCGGTCTGGTCATCGCCCGCAAGGGGCCGGCGTTGGACGCCTTTATTGGCGCCGCCAGCGAACTGATCCAGCGCAGCCCCGCGCAGACCATGCTGACGCCGGGGATCTTCAACGCCTACGAATCCAGCGTGAATGCTCTCGCGGAAAATACCCGGACGCGCATTGCCGCCGTCGGCCAGCGCGCGACGGATCCGAATCAGGGCCAGGCCCATGTGTTCGTCACCGACGCCGCTGACTTTCTCGCCGACCACACCTTGCAGGCCGAAGCCTTCGGCGCCGCGTCCGTGATCGTGCAATGCGCCAGCGACGCTGAGATCCGTCAGGTGCTCGAACAGCTGGAAGGCCAACTGACCGCCACGTTGCACCTGGATGACGAGGATCTGCAACAGGCCCGCGCATTGCTGCCAACCCTGGAGCGCAAGGCCGGACGCCTGCTGGTCAACGGTTGGCCGACCGGCGTTGAAGTCTGCGATGCGATGGTGCATGGCGGGCCGTTCCCCGCGACCTCCGATTCGCGCACCACCTCAGTGGGCACGGCGGCAATTCTGCGTTTCCTGCGCCCGGTCTGCTATCAGGATTTTCCCGACAGCCTGCTGCCCACCGCGCTTAAACACGCCAATCCACTGTCGCTGCGTCGATTGCTCGATGGCCAAAGGGAAACCGCGAAAAATGCCGAATAACCCGCACGACATCGCCGTGGTCGGCGCCGGTATCATCGGCGTCGCGAGCGCCTTGCGCCTGGCCCGTCAGGGCTTGCGGGTGGTGGTGATCGACCCGCAGGAACCGGGCCACGGCGCCTCGTTCGGCAACGCCGGGCACCTGGCGACCGAGCAGGTGTTTCCGATTGCCGACCGCTCGATCCTCAAACGCCTGCCGGCCATGCTCATGGACCCGATGGGGCCGCTGCGCCTGGACTGGAAATACCTGCCCCGGGCCCTGCCCTGGTTTGCGCGGCTGTTGCTGAACCTGCGCTCGGCACCGTTCCAGCGCACCGTTGCCGGGTTGCGGGCGCTGAATGAAAGCTCGCTCGACGCCTGGCACCGCTTGCTCAACGACATTCAGCGCCCCGAGCTGTTGAAGATGGAAGGTTCGCTGCTGGTGTTCGAACGACCCGACTCACGCCCGGCACTCGAAGCACTGCAGCGACGCATGCAACAGCAACAAGTGCCAGTCGATTGGTGGCAGGCCGGAGCGGTACGCGAGACCGCGCCGCAACTCAGCGAACAGATTCAGGGCGGACTGTTTTTCCCGAACACCGGGCACTTCATCGATCCCTACCGCGTCGTGCGTGAGTTGGTGGAAGCGGCGAAAGCCAGTGGCGTACAGTTTGTGAAACAGGCGGTTCAGGGCGGGCAACTGCACGAGCATGGCGTCGACCTGAAGACCGGAACCGGCACCCTGTCCGCTCGCCAGGTGTTGATCGCCTGTGGCGCCCACTCGGCAAAACTCACCGCTGCACTGACTGGCAAAAAAGTACCGCTGGACACCGAGCGCGGCTATCACCTGATGCTGCCACACGAACACAACCGGCTGCCTTTCCCCGTCACCTCGCTGGAACGCAAATTCATCATGACCCCGATGTCCGAGGGCCTGCGCCTGGCCGGCACCGTCGAATTCGCCGGCCTCGACGCCCCTCCGACCATGGCCCGCGCCTGGCAGTTGCATCGATTGAGCCAAGGGTTGTTTCGTGAGGACTTGAGTGTCGAGGCAGCCACACCGTGGATGGGCTTTCGACCGTCGCTGCCGGATTCGTTGCCGGTGATTGATCGGGTGTGTGACGGGAAAGTGCTGCTTGCGTTCGGGCATCAGCATCTGGGACTGACGCAGGCGGCGGTGACGGCGGAGATGGTTGGGGGGATGGTGTTGCCGTCGGCGCAGGACACGGCTCGTATTCTGCCGGTGCGCGAGCCCTATCGGCTGGATCGCTTTTGAGTGGCCGTCTATCGGGCGCCCTGCTGATATTCACGGGGCGTACACCCGAACTCTCGACGGAACACCGTGTGCAGGTACTGCGCGGATTTGAAACCGCAACTGCGGGCAACGTCCGCAATCGGCGTGTCGGTTTTTTCCAGCCCACGAGTGGCCGCCGCCAGTTTGAAACGCAGAATCTCGTCATGCACGCTGCAACCACGCACCGTGCGAAAGTGCGACTCCAGCGATGAGCGCGACACGCCGACATAGGCCGCCACTTGCGCGGTCTTGATGCCCTGGCAGGCATATTGGCGGATGAACAGCAGCGCCTGCATCACATAGGGGTTGCCCAACGGTTGATGCAAGCTCGACACCTGGACGTTGATCGCTTCGGGCGGGATCAGGACATGCGCGCCCGTTGACGGTTTGCCGTGCAGCATCTGGTGCAGCAGTTGCGCGGCGGTGCGGCCCATGGTTTCAGTGCCCTGGATCACCGAACTTAGCGGGACCCGGGTCAGGCTGCGAGTCAGCGGGTCGTTGTCGATGCCGATCAACGCCACCTGTTCCGGAACGGCGATGCCGGCGGTCAGGCAGGCTTGCAGCAACTGCCGGGCGCGGGCGTCACTGACTGCGATGATGCCAATGGGCTTGGGCAGGCTTTGCAGCCAGGCGATCAACTGTTCGACGGCGCTGTCCCACAGCGGCGCGCTGGTGCCCATGCCGCGATAGACCTCGCCGTGCAAGCCGTCCCGTTGCATCAATCGTAGAAAGGCCTTTTCGCGCTCCTGAGCCCAACGATTGGCCTGCGCCTCAGGCAGACTGAAACAGGCAAACCGTTGCAACCCGGCCTCGATCAAGTGCTCGTAAGCCATGGTGATCAGCGCGTTATTGTCGGTCGCGACGTACGGGATGCCTTTGGGATAGGCCCGCTCATCCTGATAAGAACCACCCACCGCTACCACGGGCAACTTGATATCGGCCAGCGCCTCGCCAATCAGCGGATCGTCGAAGTCGGCGATGATCCCGTCACCTTGCCAACGCTCGATACCTTTCAAGCGGCAGAGAAAATCCTCTTCCAGAAACAGGTCCCAGGACGCGCGCGTACTGCTCAGGTAGTTGCCGATGCCGCTGATGATGCCGCGGTCATAGATCTTGCTCCCGTTGAACAACAGGGCGATGCGGTGAACAGGCGGTACGGTTTTCATTGTTTTCAGGCTTGTTCCGGGCCCCTTGCCGTAGAGGCGGTTTGCACAGACTAGGCGCGCAAAGGGCGAATCTCAATACGCAAAATCGCACTGCGTGTTGGTGATTTTCGTAATCGGCAGGCACAGGGCCGTTGCTAGTATCGGGACACGCCCCAAGAACAACAACCGAGAACAACAACCAAGAACAACAAGGACATTGCCAATGCCGTACTTCCCCGATATCGAGCGGATCCGCTACGAAGGTCCTGCCAGCGATTCTCCCCTTGCCTTCCGCCACTACGACGCCGACAAAATCATCCTCGGCAAGCCCATGCGCGAACACCTACGCATGGCCGCCTGTTATTGGCATACCTTTGTCTGGCCGGGCTCCGACGTGTTCGGTGCCGGGACGTTCAAGCGCCCGTGGCAACACGCCGGTGACCCGATGGAACTGGCCATCGGCAAAGCGCAGGCCGCGTTCGAGTTCTTCTCCAAGCTGGGTATCGATTACTACTGCTTTCATGACACGGATGTCGCCCCCGAAGGCAATTCGCTGAAGGAGTACCGCAACCACTTCGCCCAAATGGTCGATCACCTGGAACGGCATCAGGAAGAAAGCGGGATCAAGCTGCTGTGGGGCACCGCCAACTGCTTCAGCAATCCGCGCTTTGCCGCTGGCGCCGCCAGCAACCCGGATCCTGAAGTGTTCGCCTGCGCCGCGGCCCAGGTCTTCAGCGCCATGAACGCGACTCAACGCCTCAAGGGCGCCAACTATGTGTTGTGGGGCGGTCGCGAGGGCTACGAAACCCTGCTCAACACCGACTTGAAACGCGAGCGCGAACAACTGGGGCGCTTCATGCGCATGGTGGTCGAGCACAAGTACAAGATCGGCTTCAAAGGTGACCTGCTGATCGAGCCCAAACCGCAGGAACCGACCAAGCACCAATACGATTACGACAGCGCCACGGTGTTCGGTTTTCTCCAGCAGTTCGGTCTGGAAAAGGAAATCAAGGTCAACATCGAGGCCAACCACGCCACTCTGGCCGGTCACAGTTTTCATCACGAGGTGGCGACGGCCGTCTCGCTGGGGATTTTCGGCAGCATCGATGCCAACCGCGGCGACCCGCAAAACGGTTGGGACACCGATCAATTCCCCAACAGCGTCGAGGAGATGACCCTGGTCACCTATGAAATCCTCAAGGCCGGCGGTTTCGGCAATGGCGGGTTCAACTTCGATTCCAAGGTGCGCCGCCAGAGCCTCGACGAGGTCGATCTGTTTCACGGTCACGTCGGGGCCATGGATGTCCTCGCCCTGTCGCTCGAGCGGGCCGCCGCCATGGTCCAGAACGACCAGCTGCAACGGCTCAAGGACCAACGCTATGCCGGCTGGCAGCAGCCCTTCGGCCAGTCGGTGCTGGCGGGTGAGTTCAATCTCCAGTCCCTGGCCGAGCACGCCTTCGCCAACGAACTGAACCCGCAGGCCGTCAGCGGTCGGCAGGAAATGCTCGAAAACGTCGTCAACCGGTTCCTCTATCGCTGATCGCCAATGGGGACTGCGGGCGCTGTGACATTTGCGCGACAAATCTGTAGTCCGTTTCGCCGACTGATTCTCTACAGTTCCACCAGCCCGATATTCATCGTCAGGCCGTGTCTTTCAAACAAAAATAAAAGGACGCACCACCATGAAGAATGTAAAACGCACGCTGTTTGCCGGCGCCCTGGCGTTGCTTTCGCTGCCGGTTATGGCTGACGCTGCCCACCCTAAAATCGGCTTCTCCATTGATGACCTGCGGCTGGAACGCTGGTCCCGTGACCGGGATTACTTCGTTGCGGCAGCGGAAAAAATGGACGCCAAGGTCTTCGTGCAGTCGGCCGATGCCAACGAGCAGAAGCAGATTTCGCAAATCGAAAACCTCATTTCCCGTGGCGTCGATGTCATCGTCATCGTGCCGTTCAACGCTACCGTACTGACCAATGCCGTTGCCGAGGCGAAGAAAGCCGGGATCAAGGTCGTGTCCTATGACCGCCTGATACTCAACGCCGATATCGACGCCTACATCTCCTTCGATAACGAAAAGGTCGGCGAAATGCAGGCCAGCGGCGTGTTGCACGCAGCGCCCAAGGGCAATTACTTCCTGCTGGGTGGCGCGCCCACTGACAACAACGCGAAAGTGTTGCGCGAAGGTCAGATGAAGGTGCTGCAACCGGCCATCGACAAGGGCGATATCAGGATCGTAGGCCAGCAATGGGTAAAGGAATGGAACCCGACCGAGGCGCTGAGCATTGTGGAAAACGCCTTGACCCGCAACGACAACAAAATCGACGGCATCGTCGCCTCCAACGACGCCACGGCCGGCGGCGCCATTCAGGCCCTGGCGGCTCAGCAACTGGCCGGCAAGGTGCCGATCTCCGGGCAGGACGCGGACCTCGCAGCGGTCAAGCGGGTCATCGCCGGCACTCAGACCATGACGGTGTACAAGCCGCTGAAACTGATTGCCTCCGAAGCCGCCAAACTCTCGGTGCAACTGGCGCGCAACGAGAAACCCGCCTACAGCTCGCAATACGACAACGGCAGCAAAAAAGTCGACACCATCCTGCTCACCCCGACTCCGTTGACCAAGGACAACATCGAGCTGCTGGAACAGGACGGCTTCTATACCAAGGCGCAGATCGCCGGACAGTGACACTCACTGAGTGATGCCCCCGCAGGCGTTTTACGCCTGCGGGATCAGTCCAGTATCTGTCGCTTATGAGTCTCTGCCATGTCCGACTTTCTGCTGCAAATGAACGGCATCGTCAAAACCTTCGGCGGTGTCAAAGCGCTCAATGGCATCGACCTCAAGGTCCGGCCGGGCGAGTGCGTCGGGCTGTGCGGCGAGAATGGCGCCGGCAAGTCCACGCTGATGAAAATCCTGTCTGCGGTTTATCCCCATGGCACCTGGGACGGTGAAATCCTCTGGGACGGTCAGCCGCTCAAGGCGCAGTCGATCAGCGAAACGGAAGCCGCCGGTATCGTCATCATTCACCAGGAACTGACGCTAGTTCCCGATCTGTCAGTGGCCGAAAACATTTTCATGGGTCATGAACTGACGCTGCCGGGTGGACGGATGAATTACCCGGCGATGATCCATCGCGCCGAAGCCCTGATGCGTGAACTGAAAGTGCCGGACATGAACGTGTCGCTGCCGGTTTCGCAGTACGGTGGCGGTTATCAGCAACTGGTGGAAATCGCCAAGGCCCTGAACAAGCAGGCACGCCTGCTGATCCTCGACGAGCCGTCATCTGCCTTGACCCGTTCGGAAATCGAGGTGTTGCTGGACATCATCCGCGACCTCAAGGCCAAGGGTGTCGCCTGCGTCTACATCTCCCACAAGCTCGATGAAGTGGCCGCCGTGTGCGACACCATTTCGGTGATCCGCGACGGCAAACACATCGCCACGACCGCCATGGCGGATATGGATATTCCACAGATCATCACCCAGATGGTCGGCCGGGAAATGAGCAGCCTCTACCCCACCGAACCCCACGACATCGGCGAGGTGATTTTCGAGGCGCGCCACATCACCTGCTACGACGTCGACAACCCCAAACGCAAGCGGGTCGACGACGTTTCGTTCAGCCTCAGACGCGGGGAAATCCTCGGCATCGCCGGGCTGGTCGGTGCAGGCCGCACGGAGCTTGTGACCGCGCTGTTCGGCGCCTACCCAGGTCGCCACGAAGGCGAAGTCTGGCTGGACGGCCAACTCATCGACACCTGCACGCCGCTCAAATCAATCCGCGCCGGCGTGTGCCTGGTACCCGAAGACCGCAAGCGTCAGGGGATCATTCCCGACCTGGGTGTCGGCCAGAACATCACCCTGGCCGTGCTGGACAGTTTCTCGAAACTGACCCGCATCGACGCCGAAGCCGAACTGGGCAGCATCGACCGGGAAATTTCGCGCCTGCACCTCAAGACCGCGAGCCCGTTCCTGCCGATCACCAGCCTGTCCGGGGGCAACCAACAAAAAGCCGTGTTGGCGAAGATGCTGCTGACCCGGCCCCGGGTGCTGATTCTCGACGAGCCGACCCGAGGGGTGGACGTCGGCGCCAAGTACGAGATCTACAAGTTGATGGGGATGCTGGCCGCCGAAGGCGTGTCGATCATCATGGTGTCTTCGGAACTGGCCGAGGTGCTCGGCGTTTCCGACCGCGTACTGGTCATCGGCGAAGGCCGGTTGCAGGGCGATTTCATCAACCGCGAACTCACTCAGGAACAGGTGCTCGCCGCCGCACTCAGCCAGCCTGACAGCCATAACAATAAAGCTCGGAAATCCGCGTAAATGAATCAGGTCAAACAACTCTTCACCCGCTACAAGATGCTCGCACTGGTGTTTGCCGTGGCGCTGATCTGGCTGTTCTTCAGTTGGCAGACCGAGGGTGGATTCCTGACACCACGCAACCTCTCCAACCTGCTGCGCCAGATGTCCATCACCGGGATCCTCGCCTGCGGCATGGTGCTGGTGATCATCAGCGGCGAGATCGATCTGTCGGTCGGCTCATTGCTGGGCCTGCTCGGTGGCGTGGCAGCCATTCTCGATGTTGTCTATCACATACCGCTGCTGGCGAACCTGAGCCTTGTGGTGGTGTGCGGACTGCTGATCGGCCTCGCCAATGGATACATGGCTGCTTACCTGCGCATTCCGTCGTTCATCGTGGGGCTGGGAGGCATGCTGGCTTTTCGGGGGATTTTGCTGGGAATAACCGGCGGCACGACCATTGCGCCGGTGTCGCCGGAACTCGTCTACATTGGCCAGGGTTATCTGCCCCATACGGTCGGCGCGGGTCTGGGCGTACTGCTGTTCGCACTGACGTTGTTACTGACCTGGAAACAGCGACGCAATCGCGCCCTTCATGGCCTCGCGGCACATTCACTGGCGCGAGACGTGGCACGCGTGTTGCTGATCGGCGCGGTGCTGGCCGGTTTCGTCCAGACCCTCAACAGCTATGACGGCATTCCCGTGCCGGTCCTGCTTCTGCTGATCCTGCTGGGCGGCTTCAGCTACGTGACCAGCCAGACCGTGTTCGGCCGACGCGTCTATTCCGTGGGCAGCAACATGGAAGCGACGCGTCTGTCCGGCATCAATGTGCAGGCCGTGAAGCTCTGGATCTTCGGGATCATGGGCGTGATGTGCGCCCTCGCCGGTGTGGTCAACACTGCACGCCTGGCCGCTGGCTCACCCTCGGCCGGCAGCATGGGCGAACTCGACGCCATCGCCGCCTGCTTCATCGGCGGCACCTCGATGCGCGGCGGTTCCGGCACAGTCTACGGCGCCCTCCTCGGCGCCCTGGTCATCACCAGCCTGGACAACGGCATGTCCATGCTCGACGTCGACAGCTACTGGCAGATGATCGTCAAGGGCAGCATTCTGGTGTTGGCGGTTTGGGTGGATGTGAGTACGCGGACTGGGCGGCGTTAACAGGCTGCTGCCATCACAGGACTTTATCCGGAGCAGACCAAAGCCTAAATTGGCGTCCATGGCACCGGATCACGTCGGTGCAATATCATCGATAACCGAGGAAGTACAGATGGCACGCATTGTCAGGATTCATGAATACGGTGACGCGAGCGTCCTGAAACTGGAAAACGTCGACGTCCCGGCACCTGCGGCGGACGAAGTGCAGATCGAGGTCAAAGCCTTTGGTCTGAATCGCGCCGAAGTGATGTTCCGCAATCACGCCTATCTGCAGGAAGCAGAGTTTCCCAGCCGTCTCGGCTACGAAGCTGCAGGCGTGGTGGTCGCGGTTGGCGCCAACGCCAGCGAGTTCAAGATCGGTGATGCCGTCAGTCTGATTCCGCCGCTGGACATCGCGCGCTGGGGCACTTACGGCGAACTGGCCAACATACCCGCCCACCTCACCGTCAAGCACCCGCAGAACCTGTCGTTTGAACAAGCGGCAGCATCCTGGATGCAATACGTCACCGCGTGGGGTGCGCTGGTCGAACAGGCCAAATTGCACAAGGACGATTTCGTGATCGTCACCGCCGCCTCCAGCAGCGTCGGCCTGGCAGCTTTCCAGATCGCCAAAATGGTCGGCGCCACCTCGATTGCCGTCACCCGCACCCGTGCCAAGAAACAGGCCTTGCTCGACGCCGGCGCGGCGCACGTGATCGTCAGCGACGAAGAAGACATGGTTGCAGCGGTCATGGCGCTGACCGACGGCAATGGCGCGCGGGTGGTGTTCGATCCGGTGGGCGGCCCGTCGTTCGAACCGCTGACCCAAAGCATGGCCCGGGGCGGCATCCTGCTGGAGTACGGCGCCCTGAGCCCGGAGCCGACGCCATTCCCGCTGTTCACCGTGCTCGGCAAATGCCTGACCCTCAAGGGTTACCTCTACACGGAGATCGTCTCCGACCCGGCCATCTTGGCGCGCGCCAAGACTTTCATCGGCGACGGGCTGGCGTCGGGTGCGCTGAGACCGATCATTGCCAAGACATTTGCCCTGGATGATATTCAGGAAGCGCATCGCTTTCTGGAGGCCAATCAGCAGGTCGGGAAGATTGTCGTCACGGTTTGAGGCGACGAGCACCCTGCTCTGCTGTTTGCGGTAAAAACGACGAAAGCCTGCTTTTTTCAAAGCAGGCTTTCGTCCATCCGGCATCCGGTTATTTCTGATGCGCCGTCAGTGCGGCATAGCCGTTCATCAAGTTGCGGTAGTTCGGGATGCGCTGGGACAGCAGGTTGCCGAGGCCTTCGATGTCGTTGCGCCAGTCGCGGTGCAGTTCGCAGGCCACCGAGAACCAGTTCATCATCTGTGCGCCGGCCTGGGTCATGCGATTCCACGCGGCTTGCTGCACGGTGGTGTTGAAGGTGCCGGAGGCGTCGGTCACCACGAACACGTCAAATCCTTCCGCCAGCGCCGACAGGGTCGGGAACGCTACGCACACGTCGGTCACGACACCGGCAATGATGATCTGCTTGCGGCCAGTGGCCTTGATCGCCTTGACGAAGTCTTCGTTGTCCCAGGCGTTGATCTGGCCTGGGCGGGCGATGTACGGCGCGTCCGGAAACATTTCCTTGAGTTCCGGCACCAGAGGGCCGTTCGGGCCCTGTTCGAAGCTGGTGGTGAGGATGGTCGGCAATTCGAAGAACTTGGCCAGATCGGCCAGCGCCAGTACGTTGTTCTTGAACTCGTTTGGCGAGAAGTCCTGAACCAGAGAAATCAGACCGGTCTGGTGGTCGACCAGCAGAACTACGGCGTCGTCTTTGTTCAGGCGGTTGTAGGTTGGAGTGCTCATGTGTGAATCCCTTTTTAGTTGTGGAAGTGCGTTTGCGTTCAAGATGGGCACAGATTACTGACTCGCCTTAAAGCGATAAATCGTCTGAAAAGCGTTTAACCGTCAACCCAAAGCGGACAATCCACTCAAACTGCCAGGCAGTTCACACAGCCAGCCCGACCTTCGCGCCTATCCTTGTCATAATGCTCACCCGCTCAGAACGACCTCCAGGGAAATGTTGATGCCCGGACGCAACACGCAAGCGCCCACGCCAGATGAAACACCGCGCGCGCCCCGCCAAGGCGTGAACGCCGGCTCGACCTTTCGGCTGACCGTCAGTTTCATGCTGATGGTGGTTGTGGCCTTTCTGGCGGTCGAGAGCTGGCGGACGTGGCGCGACTATCGCTCGGTCTTTGCTTCCGCGCGTGATTCGGTGACCAACCTCGCCCGCGCCACGGCGCAGCACGCCGAGGACACCATCCGCCAGGTCGATGTGCTGACTGCGGGGCTGGCCGAGCGTGTCGAGGGCGATGGGTTGCAGAACCTCGATGTGGCGCGGATTCACAAACTGCTCATTCAGCAATCGAAAATCATGCCGCAGCTGCACGGCCTGTTCATTTACGGCCCGGACGGCCATTGGATCGTGACCGACAAGGAGGTCACGCCCGAAACCGCCAACAACGCCGACCGCGATTATTTTCAGTACCACCGCACCCATGAAGACCGAGGCGTGCGCATCGGTCAGGTGGTGGAAAGCCGTTCCACCCATGACCTGATCATTCCGATCTCACGGCGTTTGAATAACCCCGACGGCTCGTTCGCTGGCGTGTTGCTGGGGACGGTCAAGGTCAGTTATTTCGTCGACTATTACGGTGACTTCCGCATCGATGACAAAGGCGCGCTGGTGCTGGCAATGCGCGACGGCACGATCCTTGTGCGCCGGCCGTTCATTGCCTCGGTGGTCGGCAAAAGCCTGGCGAACAGCGAGATCTTCAAGACCTACCTGCCCAACGCCAACCAGGGCATTGTCCAGATCAGGGCGGTGGTCGACGACACCGAACGCCTTTACGGCTATCGCGCCCTGACTACCTACCCGCTGGTGGTCGAGGCCGGTTTATCCCGTGACTCCATCATTGCGCCGTGGCGCCAGGACTTGCTGAAAAACGGTTTCGTGCTGGTGTTCCTGATCCTGGTGCTGGCCTGTTTCGGGCTCATCGTGCTGAGCCAGTTGCGTCAGCGGATGGCAATGGAGCGGGAGATCCGTTCCGCGCACAAAACGATGCGCGACATGGCGCTGACCGACAGCCTCACCGGCCTGGGCAACCGCCGGCGCCTGGACGCGGCGCTGACGGACGAGATTCGTCTGGCACGCCGTCAGGGATCGCCGCTGTCATTGATCATGCTCGATGTCGACTACTTCAAGCGCTACAACGACCAGTACGGCCACGCTGCCGGCGATGATTGCCTGATCGCGGTCGGCGACGGTATCCGCAAAGCGGTCAAGCGGCCCTCGGATCTGGCCGTGCGCTACGGCGGCGAGGAGTTCACCGTGCTGCTGCCCAACACCGACAGCGCCGGGGCGATTCAGGTGGCTGAAGACATTCTGCAGACCATTCGTTCGCTGGAGATTGAACATGCCGCGCACCCGCTGGGGTATGTCACCGCGAGCGCCGGGATCACCACCCGCTATCCGGTAGACGAGACGGTGACCCCGGCCAGTTTGCTCAAGTCGGCGGACACTTGTCTCTATCAGGCGAAACAGCAAGGCAGGAATCGCTGGTGTTCGGCGCAGGCTTCCCGGCAAATCCAGCCGATTGCGGCGATGCCGCGCATGGATCGCTGAGTGCAATGACCACCAGCCAACTTCACGCTTCACGATTTATTTACCGAATCAACCTTGGAATCAGCCCACACTCCCTCATATCAAGGAACATCTGCGACCCATTCGAGAGGAAGGACATGCCATGACCACTCAAACCGAAACTGCAATCCTCGCCGGCGGCTGCTTCTGGGGCATGCAGGATCTGTTGCGCCGCTACCCCGGCGTGCTGCAGACGCGGGTCGGTTACACCGGCGGCGATGTGCCGAACGCCACCTACCGCAATCATGGCAACCACGCCGAGGCCATCGAAATCGTCTTTGACCCCACCGTGATCAGCTATCGGCAGATCCTCGAGTTCTTCTTCCAGATCCACGACCCCAGCACGCCCAACCGCCAGGGCAACGACCTCGGTCCGAGCTATCGTTCGGCGATCTATTACCTGAACGAGCAGCAACGTGATATCGCCGAAGACACTGCGGCCGATGTCGACGCATCGGGCCTGTGGCCAGGTCGTGTGGTCACCGAAATCGAACCGGCGGGACCGTTCTGGGAGGCGGAGCCGGAGCATCAGGATTACCTCGAGCGCATTCCGAATGGCTACACCTGCCACTTCATTCGCCCGAACTGGAAGCTGCCGAAACGCGGTTGAGGTCCAATGGGGTCGGTGCGCAACGCGTTGTTTGTCGCGTTGTGCCTGATCCCTTTCTCTGGTGCGGCCTTACGATCGAAAAGCGCCCATGCCCTCCACGCTCATCAGCCTCGTCACCTGGCTTGCCCTTGTAGCACCGGCCCAGGCTGCCCCATGCCCTGCCGGCGAAAAACAAGTGTGTCTCGACAGCTGCATTTGCCTGCCGGACCCGGTGCGCCTGTCTGAAGACCTCTTTCGGATCGCGGCTCCCGCTCTGGCGATGGCCTTGACCCAGGCCCGCGATGAAGCCGCCAGCACCGACATCAAACCGATTCCGCCGCACATTCGGGAGCAACTGCTGCGCTGGTATGACCCTGGCGTCCTCGATGCCGTGCACTACAAAATCACCGACGACGGCCAATACAACGCCGCCACGGCCATTCTTCAAAACCCGGATGTCGGTGCAGTGACGCTGATCGACATCATCCTGTTCCGCGACGCTGAAACCGCAGAACACAACGTCGCGCTCTGGGCCCACGAACTGAAGCATGTGCAGCAGTTTCAGGAATGGGGCGTCGATGGGTTTGCTCAGCGGTATACGCAGGATTTCAATGCGGTCGAGGCACCGGCCTATGCGATACAGGGCGAAGTCAGACGTTGGCTGCGAGCCGAAGCCCGGTGATCGGACACCCTCTGCGTCCATGGGGGGATAGCCCACCGTTCAAGCATCAGAAAAACCTAGGCCTTGCCCGCCGCAACCGCCGCCCTCGCCTGCCCATGCTGGCGCGTGGTCACCAGTCCGATAAAGGAAATCGCCAGCGCCAGGCCGATGGTCGACGTCACTTCCAGACGATGCTCGGGCGTTACCATCATCACCGCCAGCGCGGCGCAGATGAACGCAATCACCAGCCACGTCAGCCACGGAAACAGCCACATGCGAAACGTCAGCTCGACGTTCTGCCGACGCAACATCCGGCGCATGCGCAATTGCGAGATCGCGATCACCAGATACACCAGCAACGCAATCGCGCCGGAGCTGGCGAGTAGAAACTGGAACAACCCGGCCGGCATGAAATAGCTGAACAGCGTCACCCCGGCACCGATCACGGTGCTGGCGATCACCGCCGCCCTCGGCACGCCCGCAGCGGAGGTCACTTTCAGTGGTTGCGGGGCATCGCCGCGACGCCCCAGCGAGAACAGCATCCGCGAGGAAATGTAGATCGATGAATTCATGCAACTGGCCACCGCGATCAGCACGACCACATCGACCAGAAACTTGGCGTGGGGAATGCTCATCAGCTCCAGCGCGCGCTGGTAAGAGCCAACGGACGCCAGCAGCGGATCGTTCCAGGGCACCACGGAAATCACCACGAAAATCGACAGCAGATAGAACACGCCGATGCGCCAGATCACCGAGCGCGTCGCCTTGGCGATGTTCTGCGCCGGGTTGCTCGATTCGGCGGCCGCGATGGTCACCGCTTCGGTCCCGATAAAACTGAACATGATCGTGATGAAGGCCCCGACAACCGCCGACAAACCATTGGGCGCGAATCCACCGTGCTCTTCCATCAATCTGCTCAAACCGCTGGCCTCACGTTCCGGAATCCAGCCCATCAACACCGCAAAACCCAGGCCGATGAACCCGATGATCGCCACCACTTTGGCCATCGCAAACCAGAACTCGAACTCGCCGTATTTGGACACGCTGAACAGGTTGGTCACCACCAGCAAAATGATCGACAACAATGCGAACAGCCACGTATCGACCTGAGGAAACCATTGGTTCAAGACATGCCCGGCGGCCAGCGCTTCAATCGGAATGACCAGCACCCAGAACCACCAATACAACCACCCGATGGTGAACCCCGCCCAACGGCCGATGGCCTGATCGGCGTAGGTGGAAAACGATCCCGTGTCCGGATGGGCCACGGCCATTTCGCCGAGCATGCGCATGACCAGCACAACCAGCAGACCGGAGAAGAGATAAGCGAGCAAGACAGCCGGGCCGGCGGCGGCAATGGCGTGGCCGGAGCCGACAAACAGCCCGGCACCGATGATGCCGGCAATGGAAAGCATGGTGACATGACGCGGCTTGAAGCCCTGCGCCAACTGACCGTTCGAGTCCTTCGAGTTCAAGCTATTCATTGTTTTTGTTGTTCTCTGGTGATCGACGTTTGGGCGTACTGACGACGTGTCAGGCGATCATCATTTCTTCCTGTTGCCCTGCTCCAGAGCGGCGCACCTCAAGCGCTGCAGCGTTACAACTCGGTCGGACAACGACGCAGGGCGATGAAATGATGCGTCACCTTACGTGCCTGGCGTTGATCGCAAATAGCCTGGGAGCGGCATGGGGGCGTCTGATTTCGACATGGTGAATCCCGAGGGTGAATCCCGGCACATTCAGCCAGACTCACCCAATGCTCGAGGCGCGCCAGTCGCCGATTGTTGCGGGACAGTCGAAGTGCTGCGTTGAACATCGCGTGGCAGAGATGCAACAGCGCAACGGCCAATCAATTTGCACACGCCTTTATGCGTGAACTGATTCGATCGCTGCAGATCCAGCGCCTTGTACAAGATCAATCAGCCAGGTCCG
The DNA here is from genome assembly GCF_002112685.1 of Pseudomonas sp. R15(2017). Taxonomy (NCBI): domain Bacteria; kingdom Pseudomonadati; phylum Pseudomonadota; class Gammaproteobacteria; order Pseudomonadales; family Pseudomonadaceae; genus Pseudomonas; species Pseudomonas sp. R15(2017). Next base: position 106,494 of record NZ_NEII01000012.1, on the reverse strand, counting down.
GAACGCCACGACTTTCTTCGAGTTGGCGATTTCCAGCGGTGTCACCAGATAAAAGCCCAGATCGGATTTCAGTTTCAGGTTGAATGGCGCCACTAATTTCCCGGCCTTCAAATCGTCATCGACATAGGTCGATCGACCAATACAGACCCCTAATCCGTCGATGGCAGCCTGTACCGCCATCATCGCCAGATCGAACGTCAGCCGAGTGCCCTCAGCCAGCTTCTTCGGCTGACCCGCAGCACTCAACCACATGTTCCAGTCATTGCTGGTCATCCCGCTGACCTGCAATAACTTGTGATTGGCCAGGTCAACGGGGTTCTTCAGGGCCATGGGGCCGGTCAGCAGCTTGGGGCTGCACACCGGAAAGATTTCGTCTGACATCAGCCAGTCCGCCCGCAACCCTTTCCAGTCGCCAAAGCCGTAGCGGATGGCGGCGTCTATGCCGCCCTTGCGGAAGTCGACGAGATCGGTCGAAGCGGTCACACGCACGTCAATATTGGGAAACGCCTCCTGAAAAGACGCCAGACGCGGCAACAACCATTTGGAGGCAAGAGAAACCAGAGTACTGATGGTCAATGCGCTGTTGTTGGTCGATTCCAGCAGCATTTCCGTGGAGTAACGCAACTCATGAAAAGCCGAGCGAATTCCGGGCAGATACGCATGACCTTCGGTAGTCAGCGCCAGACCATCCTTGAGCCGCAGAAACAGGCGAACGCCGAGCTCATCTTCAAGTCGGCGGATCTGATGGCTGATGGCCGTCTGCGTGACATTCAACTCTTCGGCGGCCTTGGTGAAACTCATGTGGCGCGCAGCAGATTCAAACGCTTTCAATCCATTGAGAGAGGGAATTCTGGCGACCATAAGACTTCGTTATGCTCATGAGATTTTGTCATAAGGTATCACCCAAGAAGTCCTTTGCAAAATGTTTCAGCGGTCGGGGATTCTAGTGCTGTTTTCAAGCCACAACGGCTTGAAACAACCACTCAAAGGATGAGATCGCCGTGAATAAGACAGTTGAAATCAACAACAGCGCCGACGAAAAAACACCACAACTCAAAGCGCGCAATGCCTCGAGAATGGCTGAAATCAGCCGCCCGCATTTCGATGCTGCGTATGAAAAAGGCTTGATGGGGGTTTCCTGCCGCGTACTGGACAACCGCCGTATCGAAATCGCCACCAGCGGCAGGGAAGTCATCGATTACACCCGCTGTGGGTACCTCAACCTGGACGCTCACCCGAAAGTCCTCGCAGCTGCCAGGGCCTCGATGGATGAAACCCCGTCGACGCACTTTTCGGTGGCCCGCACTCGTCTCACCGCAGAGCCACTGATGCGTCTGGAAGAAACCCTCGCCAAATTGTTCGATGTAAACGGCGTGGTGGTTTTCCCGACTGTGGCTGCCGCCAACATGGGCGCCCTGCCCCTGCTGGCCGCCGGGCTGTTCACGGGCGGTGAAAAGCCGCTGATCGCGTTCGACCGCTTTGCCCACGTGACTCTGCAATATCACATTCCGGTCCTGCGCGAAGAGACTGAAGTCATCGTCATCGAGCACAACGACCTCGACCACCTGGAGCGTTTGTGCAAAAGCGGGCGCAAGGTTGCCTACGTCGGCGACGGCGCTTACTCGATGGGCGGCGCTGCGCCGGTCCGCGAATTGCGCGCGCTGCAGGACAAATACGGTCTGTTCGTCTATCTGGACGACGCCCACGGCATTTCGGTGGTGGGTCAGCACGGTGAAGGTTTTGTCCGCTCGCAACTCGACGGTCTGGACGAGAACACCATCGTCGCCGCATCGCTGGGCAAGGGCTACGGCGCAGCGGGCGGTCTGTTGATGTTGGGCACCCGACATATCGAGAATTCGATTCGTCGCTATGCGCCGACCTACGGATTCTCCTGCGCACCCAACATGGCGGCCGTGGGCGCGGCACTGGCTTCGGCGGAAATTCATGCCACACCAGAACTGCATAAACTGCAACGCGCGCTGCGCAACAACATGCAGCTGTTCGACAACCTGATCCCTACGGAAACCAGCGGCAGTGAACTGCCGATCCGTATCGTGCGCATCGGTAACGAAGAAGAAGCCATCGCCAAAGGCGAATACCTGCTGCAACAGGGCCACTACACGTCTGTCGTGTTCTTCCCGACCGTACCGCGCGGTCAGGCAGCGCTGCGCATGTCGGTCACCTGCGCTCACAACCCGGCCGATATTCTCGACCTGAGCCTGATGCTCAAAAGCAGCGATTCATCGCAAGTCAGCCCTGGTGTTGGCCAGGTCCAGCCCGCGCTGGCTGTTTGACCGACGTCGTGCAGGAGACTTTCAACGTGAAACGAACGGATCTGGCGGACACCTTTGTCACCGCGGTGACGAATTTCGATATCAATACAGCGTCCCTGAATGAGATTCGTGCCATTCAGGAACTTGTCTACGAACGCAAAGTGGTGGCGTTGAAAAATCAGAGGTTGACCCGGGACGGTTATCAACAGTTCGCCGCGTGCTTCGGGGAACTTGAGCAGTTCAAGCTCAAGAGTTACCACGACCCTGACTACCCGAACATTCTGGTGATCAATAACCGTAATGGCGAAGGTGCGGTAGGTGCACGCAAGCTCGGCAACATGTGGCACAGCGACTCCAGCTATTTGGCCAAACCACTGCCACTGACCATGCTGCACGCACAACAACTGCCCGAAACGGGTGGCGATACGTTGTTCGTGGATATGCAATCGGTGTATGACGATTTGCCGAAGGACCTGTACGAGCGTGTCAGGAATCGTCAGGCAGTACACGATGTGCGCTGGACTTACAAAGTCAAGGAAGACGATGTCGGGGAGTCGATACAGGAAATTTTCGCACGCCTCGAGCAGACATTCCCCGCCAGCACTCACCCGACGGTGGCTGTACACCCGCGCACTCAGCGGGAAAGTCTTTACGTCAACCCGGGTTATACCGTGAACATCAACGGCTATTCGCAAGAACAGAGCAAGGCATTGCTCGACGAGCTGTTCGAGTTCGCGCTGACCCCAGAGCGGATCTTCAACTATCAGTGGGAGCCACACGACTTGCTGATATGGGATAACCGCTCTGTCTTGCATTGCGCGACCGAACTGCCGCGAGAAGCTCGGCGGGTGATGTTTCGCATTGGTGTCAACGACGGTGAGTTCTTTGCCGGGAATGCGTTACAGGAGCAGGTCGCATGAGCCGCAAACGCGTTTTGATCGCTCACATTCTGGGCGACGAAGGCAAGCAGATGTTGCGCAAGCGTGACGATATCGAAGTGGTGGAGTTCGAGAATACGATCCCGCAGAGCCAGTTCCACGCCTTGCTCGAGAGTTTCGACGCTGTCCATGGAGTGATCCTCGGCCTGACCCGGTTCGGCGCCGCCGAGTTGCAGCGGGCACCAGGCTTGCAAGTCGTGTCGCGAATCGGCGTAGGTTTCGATGCGGTCGATATCCCGGTGATGACCGAGGCAGCCATTGCGGTGATGGTCTGTGCCAACGCCAACCACCGGGCAGTGGCCGAGCATACGCTTGGGTTCATGCTGTCGCTGGCCAAACGTACCGAGGCACTCACCCACCTGGTGCGCAGCGGCAACTGGCATCGGCGCTACGAGTACCTGCCGAGTGAACTGGAAGGTCGCGAAGCGCTGTTGATCGGATGTGGTCGAATTGGTGCTCGTGTCGCCACGCTTCTTCTGGCACTGGGCATGCGGGTCAAGGTGTATGACCCGTACCTTGCACCGCAACAGTTGCCTCCCGGTGCGCAACCGGTTGCCGTTCTGGAACATGCGTTGGCGGAGGCCGACTACGTCAGCCTGCATTGTCCGAAGACCGATGAAACGATCGGTTTGCTGTCCGCCGAACGGCTGGCCCTGATGAAACCTCAGGCATACGTGATCAACACCGCCCGTGGCGGCATTGTCGACGAGCAGGCGCTCTATCAGGCATTGCTGGAAAAACGTCTGGCCGGTGCCGCGCTGGATGTGTTCCTGCCAGAACCGCCGGTGCATGGCAGCGGTTTGCCGAGTCTCGACAACGTCATCTGCTCGCCGCACCTGGCGGGGGTCTCCCGCGAGGCGGTCAGCCGTATGGCGAAATTGGCGGCGGGCAACGTTCTCGACGTGTTCGACGCACAACCAAACCCCGAAAACGCAGTGAACCCTCAAGTGTTCGATCGTGCGTTTCACCTGCCCGATCCAGAGTCGGCCAGCACGATCCCTTATCCAATCTGACTTGTGAGCAATGGAATGTACCTACGCTATCAGCTATTCGACGACCAGCGCGACGCGATGATCCTCATCGCACGGATCATGATTCTGATCCTGTACGGATACTTCGGCTTCACCTACGTCACCGATCATGGAAGCTTTGTCAGCTACCTGAAATCAGTGGACGCCCCGATACCCGAGTTCACTGCCATCGTCGCCACCATCATCGAGTTCTTCGGTGGTCTGGCGCTGTTGTTCGGTTTCTGGACTCGGCCGATCGCGGCGATCTTCGTGGTGTACACCATCGGGACCGGAATCATCGGCCATGCGTTCTGGAACAGCACCAATCCGGTCGATCATCACACGTTGTTCGTGCACTTCTTCAAGAATGTGAGCATCGCCGGCGGCTTCCTTTTCCTCTGCCTTCTGGGGCCTGGAAAGTACTCGATCGACAAACGTTGATCTCCTGACGACGGGCGCATCCATGCGCCCGTCGTTTTTCCATTTCAGTCCCTGCGGATAATGAAAATGAACGAATTGATTGAACCGGTTGCCGACTTGCGCGACTGGCTGGCACGAGCCGGGAAAATCGGCGAATTGCAGACCGTCTCCTCTGTTGTCGATCCAATCGAAGAAATGAGCGCCATCACTTATCTGGTGGCCCGCCAGAGCCACTCCCCCGCTGTGCTGTTCGACCAGGAAGATTCGCCACTGGGCCTGCGCCACCTGTGGAATATCTTCGGCCCGAGCGTGGCCCGCACCGCGATTACTCTCGAAGAGGCGCCGGATACACCGACGATGGAGCTGATCCGTCGTACAAAGGACAAGCTCAAACACAGCCTGGCCCCACTGGAAATCAACGCCGAAAGCGCGCCGATCTACCAGAACACACTCACTGGCAATGACATTGACCTCACCCGCCTTCCGATCCCCAGGCACTGGCCTCGAGATGGCGGTGCGTACGCCGGGACCGCGGACGCGGTATTCACCCGGGATCAGGCATCGGGTTACCTGAATGTCGGCACTTATCGCATGATGATTCAGGGGCCACGGGAAGTCGGTCTGTCGCTGGCACCGGGCAAGGATGCTCTGCGTCACATTCATCAGGCATGGGCCAAGGGCGAGGCGTTGCCCGTTGCAGCGGCGTGGGGGGTCGATCCCTTGATGATGGTGGTGGGGTCGCAATCCTTGCCGCCAGGCGTCAGCGAATATGACTTTGCCGGCGGCATCAAAGGAAAGCCCATCGAAGTGGTACGGGCAAAACATTCCGATTTATTGATTCCCGCCGCCGCGGAGATCGTCATTGAAGGCCTGATCCGTCCCGGCTCGACGCGTGAGGAAGGGCCTTTCGGTGAGTTCACCGGTTACTACGGCTACAAAGACATCGATTGCCCACTGATCGAAGTCACTGCCCTGCACTACCGCAACCGACCGATTCTGACCAATGCATTGATGGCCGATTTTCCGTCGAACGAGCAAAGTGCGTTTTTCTCCACCATTCGCTCGGCCAAGATCTGGAGCGACCTCGACAAGCTCGGCATCCAGGGCATACAGGGGGTGTATTGTCCGCCCGCTGCCGCCGGAGCATTCGGCATGATCGTCATCAGTCTTGAACAGAAATACGCCGGGCATGCTGCGCAAGCATTGGCACTTGCCGGCCAGGTACCCGGCGGCGCCTACATAACCAAGTGGATAGTCGCCGTGGATGAGGATGTCGATCCCACCGACATGAACCAGGTGCTGTGGGCGATGGCCACGCGCGCAACCCCCAGTGATGACATCGATATCCTGCGCAACACCCGCGGCTCACCGCTGGACCCGGCACAAAATCCACCAGAGAAACGCTTCTTTGGCTCCAAGGCGCTGATCAACGCTTGCAAGGATTACCGCAATATTCGCAACTTCCCGATGCGTACCCTGTTGCGCCCCTCGGTCTATGCGCGAGTGCGTGAACGCTGGTCCGATCTGGGTCTGCCCGGTGAAGCTCCATCGGTCAGCGCATTCGACAATACGGTGGATACCCATGAGCAGCCCTGAACGACGCATCGTCGTCGGCATCAGCGGCAGCCTGCTCACCCGCGCCGCCGATGTAACCCTCAAAGAGCACCGGCCACTGGTTCTGATGGTTCGGGAAACACCGTTGCACGTGGGCCATCTGCGCAGCATGACGCAGGTCTGTGAAATGGGCGGCATCGTGATGCCGCCGGTACCGGCGTTTTACGCTCGACCGCAATCGATCCAGGACATGGTTGATCACACGGTAGGCCGCATGCTCGACCTGTTGGGGCTGGATTGCGGGACGGTACGTCGCTGGGGTTGAACTCCATTGTTGGCTGCATCTTCGGCAAGCGCACATCAACGTCTTGACGAATCGCTCTTTCACAACCCGAACCGCTACATGACCGTGGCATTTACCTGCCCGCGCCAATGGGCGCTGGCAGGCGAATGCCACATCACTTCTTCAAAACCTCACTGGCAAGCTTCGGCGCGCCGGTCAGCATTCACTGACTACATCGACTTCATCGGTGTAGAGCCGCATCACGGTCAGCACAGCCGCAGCCACGAACGACAGCGCAATGATCGACAGCGCGCCGGTGGCGTGTCCCGATCCTTCCAGGGCCGCGCCGAGCAAGGCAATCCCCGTCACCCCGCCGGATTGGCGCGCTGCGTTGAGCACGCCGGAACCGACGCCGACCTTGCCATTGGGCACGCTCGCCAGACAGGCACCGACGATCACCGGCAAGGTCGCACCACCAAGACCGATCAACAGACCGCCAGACACCAGGCACACAGGATCAAGGCCGAACAACGCGAGCAATGCCGCGCCAAGCGCACCGCACAACATGCCTGCTGCACCCACGGTGCGAGCACCGAACACGTTGGACAATCGCCCTGAAACACTGGCCATTACCCCCGTCGCAATGGTCATCGGAATCATCGCTACGCCAATCTCGACAGGCGTGCGGCCCTGGCCCTGCAACGCGAACGGCAGCGCGAACAGACTGCCGTAGTACGCCAGCGTTTGCAGAAATCCGGCGCCGATCGCCGCAGAAAATGTTCTGGATCGAAACAGACTCAGCGGCAGCATCGGCTCGCGCTGCACCCGCTGGGAATAGATAAATGCCAGCCCCGCGATCACTGCCACCAGCAAAGTCGCGATGACCCAAGGGTGCCTCCAGCCCCAAACCGGGCCTTCAATCAACGCAAAGATCAACGACACCAGAGCCAGCGCCGAAAGCAACTGTCCGGTCCAGTCAATGGAACGGGGCTGAACGGCAATGACACTTCTGCGCAGTGCAAAACAAGCCAGGGCAATCAGGCAGAACGGTACGTTCAGATAAAAGATCGAGCGCCAGTCGACCAGCTGTATCAGCATGCCGCCCAACAACGGGCCACTCACCAGCGCGAGTGCCGAGATACCGCCCCACAAGGCGACTGCCCTGGCCCGCGCTTCGGGATCGGGGTAGGCCTCGACCAGCAAGGCCATGGAACTGGGCAACATCAACGCCGCGCCAATACCTTGCACGGCGCGCGCGGCAATCAACGCCACCACACCATCAGCCGATCCGCAGGCTATCGATGCCCCCGTGAATATCATCAAGGCACACAGGAACACTTTTCTGGCCCCCAGACGATCGCTCAGCGCACCGGCGGACAGGAGCAGGCTGGCAAACACCAGCGTGTAGGCGCCGGCAATCCATTGCAGCCGGTCCATCCCCGTTGCCAGGTCCTGACCAATGCCTGGCAGCGCAACATTCAGCGCTGTGACATCCAGCGCGACCATGAACGAGCTCAACGCCACGCCCAGTAAAACGGGCGCCGTTGAGGCAGGTCCACCCACCAGATCCATCGACAGGGTTTTGCCCACTTTCCAACACCTCCCTTTGCGTTAAGGAGGTGATCCTGAGGTGGCGCGCACACTTCGTAAAATTAATTCTCTATTACCCGAACATAAGAGGAACTACTGAGATGATGAACCTGATGCATTGGCGACTGCTGGTCGCCGTGGCTGACGCCGAAAACGTTTCCCGCGCCGCCGAGCGCTATGGCATCACCCAGTCAGGCGCCAGCCAGGCCCTGACGCAAATGGAGGAAGCGCTGGGAGTCAAAGTATTCGTGCGCGATCGACGGCAGACGACCGCGACCGCCATCGGCCAGCAGATCATTGATCGCGCCCGCCGCATGCTCAGCGAATTCGAATCGATCCAGAACCTGGTGGATGCATCACGCGGCTGTCATTTGGGACGGATCAAGCTCGCAAGTTTCCCTTCGGTATTCGCCAATCTCCTGCCGCCGCTTTTGCAAAGTTTCAGTCGGCTGCACCCGGGCATCGAAATCGTTTCACTCGAAGGCACTGACGAAGAAGTCGAACAGTGGCTGGCCAACAGCAGCATCGACCTCGGCGTTGTGATGAACCCCTGCCCGTCCCGAGGTGCGCTGTTGCTGGGACGCGACTCGTGGGTGGCGGTGGTGCCTGCGACCCATGACCTGGCACGCAAGTCCTCAGCCAGCACGGTCGCGCTCAGCGACCTGGTGGAAGAACCCTTCATCCTGGCGACCGGTGGCTGCCACCTCAACGGTCAGACGCTGGTCGAGCGAGAAAACCTCACCCTTAAAGACATCAAGATCACCGTGCGTGACTGGACCACGGCGTTTGCGCTGATCAGCGAAGGCATGGGCATTTCCATCGTGCCGGCCTCGACATTGCCCGTGGATCGCCGCGGCATCCGAGTCTTTGAACTGAGCAAACCGATCTACCGGGAATTCGGACTGGTGTGTTCCGCGGCCGGTGAACGCACGCCCTCCGCGCAGGCATTTCTCAATGAAATCCGCAAGTCGACACTGGGCAGTGACATTCCGATGACGGTTCGCAGTATTGAAGCGAAAGTCGCCTGAATGGACATAAGACGACCTAATGATGGGCACATAAGATCGTAATTTTACCGATCGGCGATATGACACCAATATGTCTGGAACAAGGTTCACAGCCGTTTCTGGCGTGATACGGCAACACGTTCGGGTACGCGTTGCCCTCTTATCAAGGAGATACTCATGAAACTGTACTTCGCTCCCATGACCTGCTCACTGTCACCGCACATCGTGTTGCGGGAGTTGGGCCTGCCTTTCGAGCTGATCCGCGTCAACAACAAAACCAAAGCCACGGCAGATGGCCGTGACTTCCGCGACATCAATCCCAAGGGCTACGTCGCTGCACTGGTGCTGGATAACGGCCAGGTGCTGACCGAAGGCCCCGCCATCGTCCAGTATCTCGCCGACCAGGTTCCCGGCAACTCACTGGCACCGGCCAATGGCACCTGGGAGCGCACACGCCTGCAGGAATTGCTGAACTTCATCACCTCGGAAATCCATGGTGGCAGCGCTCCGTTGTTCAACTCGGACATCCCCGAGCCGGTAAAGGAAATTTTCCGTCAGAAACTGTTCAAACGCCTCGATTACCTGAACAGAGGCCTGGTGCAGCATGACTATCTGCTGGGCACTTTCAGTCTCGCCGATGCTTATCTGTTCACTGTTCTTAAATGGTTGCCGTTCTTCAACATCGATATCAATACCTGGCCAGAACTGGCCTCGTTCATGGAGCGTATCGAAGCACGTCCAAGCGTGCAGGCGGCCATTGCCGCAGAAGAAGCAACACAGCCGGTTTAAACATGGACGATAGAAGCTGGTCGATACCAGCTTCTGCCTCACTTCAATCTGGATGAAGACCCACTATGCAGACAATTGAACGCGTCCCAAGCGGCCACGCAGGACGTAGCCGTTCCTGCGCCTACGCCGATATCGTTTACACAGTCGCCACCAGCGCAGACACGTCGCTGGATATCGTCGGACAGACTCATCAGGCCCTCGCCACGCTGAGCGCCAGCCTTGAAGGTCTTGGCTCGCATACCTCGCGCATGCTCAGCGCCCAGGTACTGCTGGCGGACATGGCCGACAAACCCGAAGTGGATGAAATCTGGGCAAAATGGATCGGTGACAATCCGCAGCATTGGCCCCAGCGCGCCTGCTACGGTGTCGATCTGGGCGGCAGACTGCTGATTGAAATAATCGTCACGGCAGCGCGAGGAGCAACAGATGATGCCTAACGATCAAATCGATCTGGTCATCCGAACCTGCGAAGCACAACGCAGCGCCGCGATGCTCGGTGGGCACCTGGATATCTTCAGCTATTTGTTCCATCCGGATCTGACCTACATTCATTCCAGCGGCGTCGTCGACAACCTGAAAACCTATCTGGATAAATGTCGCTCCCGTGAGTTCATTTATCACGCCCTTGACCATCAGATCGACAAAGTGACAAGGGTTGGCGAGTTGGCCATCGCGCTAGGTGAAATGACCACCACTGTCACCTCCGGTGGCGTACGAAAATATCTTCACAATCGCACGCTCACCGCCTGGCAGAAAACCGACGAGCAATGGCAACTGCTGGTCTATCAAGCGACACCTTTGCAACCGGCAGTGGTGCTGGAAGCCGGCTGAGTGGCGGATCAAGCACTTTGACTCGCAAGAAAGCCGAACCCGCTCTCTTGATCAAATACAAAAGGGGATTGATTTATTCAGGAAAAATAAATCAGTCCCCCATGTTTGGCCGGTGTCAGCCCTTGGTCAGATCAACCAGCGGCGTTTGCCGCACCTCAGTCTCCCGCCCGCCCTGAATGTCGCTCACCTGCTTCAAGGCCTTGTCCACCGCTGCCTTATCTGCCAACAAGCTGTAGCTGATGCGGAACTGTTTGTGTTCCTTCGGCCCGATGGTGGGCACCAGGTTCAGTGGCCGTTGATAACGGCGGTTGTAGGAAAAACTCGTCCCCGGCTCCAGCCCGGTGACATAACCCTGGCCTTGGGTATCGGTGTTCTTCCACAGGGAAAACACCGGCAATGTCTGCGTATTGAAGCCAACCGAAACGCCCAGGCTGCCAGCCTTGTTATGCAACACGGTTAACGTATCGCCCTTGGCATCGGCATACGGCACGACGTTGTAAACCGTTTCGTCGTAGTCCTTGGTCGGTGCGCGGTAGGTTTGCCATTCAGCCAAATCGCCCTTGGCCTTGTCGTTGAACGGCGACACCTGTTTCACCGGCGCGGCAAAACGAGCGCCCTGCTCCAGGAACGGGGTGCTGAAGTTGCTGTGGTACAGCGCCTGATATTCCTTCGGATAGTCACCGTTGTTGGTCAGCGTGTCGTTAAGGGCGAACACTGCGCTGCCGGGTTCGGTGACCAGTTCGGTGGCGACGGAGAAGTCGACTTTCTTGAACGCCTGCTCTTTCAGTTCACCGCGCAGGGTGATGGCGTACGGTGGCGTTTCATCGATGTGCAGGGTGACTTTATTCGCAGGAATGTTGGCGGCCCGGCCGTGCAGGGTCAGCAGTTCGCCGTTGTCGACGCCGGGGTGGCCGACCCATTCGTATCCGCAGCGGGTCACCAGTTCATTGAAGCCTTCCAGCCAGCCCAGACCACCGCGGCCATTGAGTTCGATGAAGGACGGATTGACCACTTCCTTGACCGGCGAATCCCAGCCCATGCGCACATCGCCGACCGAGGCCTGCAAGACGTTCATTCCCCGCGTCGGCACCACTGAGAGTTTCATCGTGCCGTTATCGATGTCGACAATGCTGACGCCCTCCTGCCGACCGCCATGCAAGGTGCGCAGGCTGACGCTGAAAGGTTTGTCGGTTTTCACGCCGAGTTGCTGGCTGGTGATCTGCCAGTTCTGAGCGGCCTTGTCGGTGTCGAGCAGAACATAATCCCAGGCCATGGCGTGGGAAGCTGCGGACAGTGCGCTGAGGGCAACAACGAGTTTGAGCGGGGTCATGGGAGCAGCCTTTCTTGGAGTTGTGCCGTTTTTATAAACCTGCTGAAACGTTTCATCAAGCTTAAAAAGCGACGTGCGTTGGTAGGTGCCCAGAAAGAATGGGGACGGACAGGAAAAATGAAATCGATGTGGTCGCGTTATCCCGCAGACGGGAGTCCGCTTTTATTCCGGAGCGGCATGGGCGTCTGATTTCGACATGGCGAGGGCGGCGTGTTTAAGCGTTTTTCGAATGATGTTTAGAAACGCCCGGCATTACTTCCCCACGGCTACAGCGTCTTGCGTCATTGCCTACGACTACGCCAGAATCCGCCGGCTTGTGCGTCTGGGGTGCGGGTTTTATCGTTTCCGGGTCACTGAAAAACAGTGATCGGGTTTGGTAGCCCGGATTACCTGTCGCATCGCAACGCCGGATTGCAGGGACTCTTTCGTCCGCTGTTTTATGGTGGCCATGCGTAGGGCGTCTTCGGACGCGCCGGGTATCCAGGTGACCGGTCTACCAACCTCCGTATGGCCACCACCCTCGTTTGGTAGCGAGGCTGATGGCTCCACTTTCTCACCCTGGAGTTACATCTATGTTCAAGCCAACACCGAACCCACCGGAAACCGATCCGGTATCTCCCTACAAATTCCCCGATTCTCGAACCCTTAACGAAGCGGCCGAACGCGCGCTCGACCATTACCTCACCCCACAACAACGCATCATGGGCAGCCACCACAAACACGACCCCATGTACATGGCCAACCCGGCGTACAACACCGAATCACTCCTGGCCAACGCCAGCGAATCATTGGGATCGGCCAGTGAAATGCTCAATAACTTTGCGGCCACGCTGGAGCCTGCCCATCGCAAGACTGCGATCGGAATTGCGCAGTTGGTGATGTTGAGTGAGTTGGCGGTGAATCAGGCGTTGGATCATGTTGAGGTGAAGACCTGAAAGCCAACCCCTCAGTCATGACGGCTTAAGAAAACTATGCCAGCCGAAGCTGCCACAGTAAATGGCAGCTATCGGCCAAAAGCTGCCGTTTATGTTCATGAGCGCGTTGCGTTGAAGCAGAATTCTGGGCGACCGATCAGTGAGCCGTTTACTCACGAAAATTAACGGTTTGCTGCCCTGAGTCATAGAGCCGAAAGCACGCCCTGATACAGCACAGGACCAGTCGGCTGTCCTGTTGGCGATCCACCCTCGGGTTCAAGACTGATGGCCAACGTGATTGACTCACCAATAAACGCTTTCTGCGCACCGCCCAACTTGATCTCCCCGTCTCCGCCTGGGGGAATCACCCCAAGCGAAACAGGCTTTCCATCTGAAGGAATAACCCACATTTCCAAGCTACGATTCTTTTCTATCTTCACCAAAGCCAGCGTTTTGATTTTTAGATAATTCTCGTGCGCTTCAATGCTCATCCACGACTGTGCGTCGGCACTACGCAACGTTGCACTGTAGCGAACTTCGTCACGGTTATAGATAACGCTCAGCGTTACCGCTGCTACCAGTGAACATGTTGCAATCGTCACCCAGAGCCAGCTCCAGAATGGTCGCTTTACAGGCAACTGCATTGTTTGCGGATCTATACGCGCCGTAATTCCGCGCCATACACGATCCGGTACAGGTGATTCAGGCAGAGACTGGGTAAGGCTCGCAAGGCTTTCCCGCCATTGCGAAAGTTCTGCGCGAAGTTCCGAGTCCTCCAGTAAAAGCTGCTCAAAGCGCCGGCGTGCGGCTGGTGGCATCAACCCAATGGCATAATCTGCGGCAAGTGCGCGACGAAGACTTGGAGTTTGGTAGTTCATGACTCAAGGCACCTGCGCAAACGCTCCATCCCTCGGCGGATCCAAGACTTTACCGACCCGAGCGGTGCCGACAGGTGCTCCGCCAGTTCTGAACAGGAAAGCCCTTCAAAATAAGCAATGGTGATTGACTGACGTTGCATCCCTTCGAGCTCATCTAGGCACCGATTCAATGAAGTGGTCTCACGGGAGCTGTTCAACTGTTCATGTACCGAGGGGCTGTCGTCTACCAGCATCTGCGCGTCGAGGTCACTCAGGGGACGTTCGCGACGCTTTCGCAATTGGTCGATGGCCTGATTTCGCGTGATATTGATCATCCAGGTCATCGGCGCCGACAGTTGCGATTGGTAGCGTGAAGCATTGTTCCAGATACGCACAAAACTTTCCTGTAGCACCTCCTCAGCCAGATCTGGGCGCCCCATGAACCGCAGCGCCACGCCATGCAGACGCGGACTCACGCTACGATACAGCGCTTCAAAAGCGCGTCGGTCACCCAAGGAACACTGGGCTAGAAGGTGTTTGAGTTGGTCAGTGTCGGCGATGGGAATAGCCTTTCTCCAAACGAATGGATCGTGAGGTTCTACAAGTCGATTGCAGCCAGAGGTTAGCCCACAGCGCGCGGTTGTTCCATTCACGGGTGGGCTCCTCGGAGGACTCGCCGGTCATGCTGAAATCGACCGGCGACGCCGGTCAACTTTTCGGCATCAGGACTTTGTCGATGACCTGTATCACACCGTTCGACTGGTATACGTCATAAGTACTGATGTCGGCGACGTCGCCCTTCTCATCTTTGATGGTGATGTTGTGCGGACCATTCATCATTGCCCACAGTTTTCCGCCCGAGACGGTGGTCAGTTCGGTCTTGCCACCTCCGGCCTTGATCTTTTCGGCAAGAGTGGCCATGTCCAGTTTGCCGCTCACGACGTGGTAAGTAAGGATCTTGGTGAGGGTTGCCTTGTTTTCCGGTTTTAGCAACGTATCGACGGTTCCTGCGGGCAGAGCAGTAAAGGCCGAATTGACTGGTGCAAACACAGTAAAGGGTCCTTTTCCCTTGAGGGTGTCGACAAGACCGGCAGCTTTCACAGCGGCGACCAGGGTGGTGTGATCGGCCGAGTTCACTGCGTTGTCGACGATGTCCTTGTTCGGCAACATGCTTTGACCGCCGACCATGACGCTGTCGTGACTCATCGATGCAGCATGCGCAGCGTTGAACACTAATCCGCTACCTGCCACCAAGGTCAGAAGGCCCGCAATCAATTGCGTTTTGATCGAAATGCGTTTCATCGTGATGATCCTTTGTGAGGAAGATCGGCCAGGAGATTCTGTCCGTGCTTGGTATACGCGGCGGCGTTCGGATTGGATGCAGTAACGCTCTTTTTTTCGCAGAAATTGCGAGTGAGTGATCCAGTGACCACCACTCGTTAGGCAAGGTGGCTATAACCCCGGCTGAATGCTCGGCCTTGTGGAAAGACGCTTTCGGCCGAAAGCGTCCATACGCGAGCAGCTACTATCGGATCAATGCGGACATCGACAAGAGACCGCTGTTGGCCGGATAGCGACGGTCTGGCCCAGACCGTCGCAGTGTTGGTTAAACCTCTGTCTGCTCTGCCATTTCCAAAGCATCATCGACCTCGATGCCCAAGTACCTGACAGTGCTTTCGAGTTTCGTATGACCAAGCAGGAGTTGGACAGCTCTCAGATTCTTCGTCCTGCGATAGATCAACGATGCCTTTGTCCGCCGTAGCGTGTGAGTACCGTACATGGTTGGGTCAAGGCCAATAGCGGTCACCCACGCTTTGACTATTCGGGCGTACTGCCTGGTGGAAAGATGGTCTGAGTCGTGCAATCGGCTCTGAAACAAAAAGTCCTCGCTTCGAAGACGCGCCCGATGCATCCAAGCTTCCAATACCGTTCGAGTTTGCTCAGTGATTTCAAATTGCACTGGATGCTGAGTTTTCTGCTGCATCACGATGGCCCGTGAGGACACATACTCCCCATGGGCGATGTCTCGGACTCGCAGCTTGGTTAAGTCACAGGCACGCAGTTTGCTATCGATGGCCAAGTTGAAAAGCGCCAAATCACGTGTCTTCTCTGCGAGTTGGAGTCTGATCCGGATGGCCCAGATATCTCTGACTCGGAGCAGGGCTTTCTGCCCGACAAGCTTTCCCTTGTTCCAAGGCTGATGGCGGGATCTAGTAGCGGTATTCATGGCGTGTCCTCCATGTTGATGGAGGACAAGGATGGATCAGTCAGAACGAGCGGTGGTCGCAGTTCGGCCAGCAGCGGTCGGTCATATCCGGCTGCTTCCGGCCAGTAGGTGCCGGTCACAAAGGGCGGTAATCGACCAGAAGCGGCCTAACCTACGTGACTCGCCCCCACCCTCTCACTGCTATTAAGGTCAGTCACCTTTTTTGTGTTTATGTACTTCCAGATCAGGGTGTTTAGGTTTGTTTTCTTCAGTAACACGACGGCGCTGGTCCTTTTTGCCGGTGGATTCAGCGATCGGTTTGGGGCCGGGTTTGATACTCATGTGTTCAACTCCTTAGAATGATAACGGGTCTGTAAGTAAAGCCGTAAGCATGGACAGTGAAGCTACGGGGCGACCAACTCGGAAAGCTTGGCCGCGATATCTGCAAACGTATCTTCAGCAGTGCTCAGGCCGCTTCTCGAACCGAGTAGAGGACTAACTTCGCGCAGCGATTCGTATGTTGTGTCGTGAATGATGGGAACCAGCAGATCCCTTGCGAGGAGTGCAGAAAGCTCTTTGTCGGCGATGCCTTCGGCTGCTAGGCGACGCAGCAAAGCAGGGGTGACTAGCACAATTCCTACTCGCGACTTAGCCAATCCCTTATCAATTTCACGCAGTAACGAAGTGCCCAGAAGGACATCTTTCTCGCTGAACCAAACGGAAACACCGAGAGACTCAAGCAAGTCATGCAGCTCCTTCGCGGATCCTTTCCGGTCGTCCCAGGCGTGACAAAGAAAGACGTCACGTAGATCAGGTACTGTCGCACGCCTTTCGACATTTTCGCGTACCGGCGTGAGTGTTCGTACCTCGGCGGAGGTGTAAGCCACAGAGGAACCGGGTTTCGACCAGCGCGGCTTTGCGCTGCTGGATGAACCGCCGCTACTGCGACCACCCCCTCCATGAGACGGGGACGAATAGGATGATGCGTAGGACGAGGATGAATACGATCGCGATCCGTACCCGCTATATCCGCCGCCACATGCGGGACACGCTGCTCTTGCGCTTGCCGAACGATGACCATGTACCGGTGCTGTACATCTAGACATATCGTAAACCTTCCGTTTTAAGCTGCTCGTCCTGAATATGTTTAAGCAGCGGGTGTACTGAGCCATCAGCTTTTGAAAACACCGCAGCCCATCCTTAATGGCTCGAAATCACCTGCGCTTCAGATCGTGATTCCAATTTGCTGGCACAAACGATAGTCCATCGCGCGAATTCCGCTAGCAGGCGTAGCGTGAATGTTCGCTAGCGGCTTCCGTTAGAAATGCCGCCTGGTCCAGAGCTATTTGTCATAGCGGGTAGCTCTCGACCCAGGTTTCAGGTCCCTGACGTTCGACGGCCCGAGCCATCGATGCCGTTGTTCAATCGACGAACGTAGCCGATGGTGCGGATACTGCCTTCTGCGACAAACAGCAATCAGCAATCAGCAATCAGCAAAAAGCGGGCATGCGCAACGGTTGCATACGTCCTAGAAGCTGATCCCCTCACGCTTCATTCTCAACCCTAATAAGCGGTTCGATATGGCATTTATGGACGCTTCAAATGGAGTTTTCGGTCGAGTCATGGAGGATTCCATCCGCGTCGACAATACGCACCATCGGAAAGCCGGCATGCTTAAGCTGATGGCATGGCGATGAAAGCACAGATTTCTTTCTAAACTAGACAGGGTCGTTCAAAGTCATTATCTTTCTGAGATTACTAATCCGATTAATTCAAGGCAAAGAGCGCTAAGAAATGGATATCGACATACTTGTAACAAGCGATCGGATAAATAGCGACCCTTTAGCTAGAGAATTTATTACGTATGTTAAAGCTTCTACCTCGGAACTAGAACTATCGGATGCGGTTCTTTATTATGACTTCCCCAGCTACTCCGATTACGAGACTGTTACGCATAAGCCTGACGCACTTCTTTTAAGTGGGATGCATGGAATTATCGCACTAAGATTT
This sequence comes from Pseudomonas sp. R15(2017), assembly GCF_002112685.1. NCBI lineage: Bacteria > Pseudomonadati > Pseudomonadota > Gammaproteobacteria > Pseudomonadales > Pseudomonadaceae > Pseudomonas > Pseudomonas sp. R15(2017). The sequence goes on along the minus strand of NZ_NEII01000012.1, from coordinate 88,482 downwards.
GTAAGCGCATCTCAAGCAGAGAAACTGCCCACGCCTAAGATTTCTGAAATTGGAGAGTCTCTAAATCAATTTTGCAGCATTTTAATAGGTCGACTTTTAAAGAGTAAAACGCTACGCCGCACACGAGCATCGCTTGCGATAGAAATAACTCCGGTTATTTTTTGTGACTCGGATATGGCTGATCGGATTTTTGAAGGCGGCGACTGCGATGTAATCAATTCCAATGCTGCACTAAAAGCGTTACTTGAAGATCTACAAGTCGAAGCGCCTCTAAGTCTTGAGCAAATGCATGAAGCTCGCTCAGTAATTGAGGGTGCAAAAGCCCTCACTCGTATCGGTAGTCGAATTATTGATAATCCCGAGCAACATAAGGTAGCTTTTGCCTTATCCAATCTCGAAGCTGAAATTGCCAACTTTGATCAGAAGCAGCGAAGAGCCGCCCTTGTTACCATCAATGGTCCACAACGGATTAGAGGCTTAGCAGGATCAGGAAAAACGGTGATTTTGGCGATGAAAGCCGCTCACCTACACATGACTAAACCAAACGATACAATCTTGGTTACTTTTTTCACAAAAAGTTTGCGATCGCCAATTCAGAATATGATTACAAAATTCTTCCGGCATTACACGGAAGTAGATCCCGACTGGTCAAAAATCAATATTCTACACGGATGGGGCGGGTCAAACGCTCCTGGCGCATACTCAGATGCCAGCCGCCGTGCTGGACGAATGCCTATGAATTTTAGCGCTGCGAGAAGTTCGGCTCCAGTCGGGGTAGATCCATTCCAACATGCTTGTTCTGAACTGGTCGCAACCGGGAGTGTGCAGCCTTATTATGATCACGTCCTTATTGATGAAAGGCAAGACTTTCCAGCCGCCTTTTATCAATTATGCTTTCAGCTAACAAAAGGTGTTCGTGATAAAAAAAATATAGTTTGGGCATATGATGAACTGCAAAACATTCTCAATGTGAAAATGCCATCCTCAGAGGAGCTTTTCGGATTTGACGAGAATAATGAACCTTGCATTTCTCTTGATCGAGCTGCCGCTGGCCTTCCGCCAGGAGCAGTTAACGATACTGTACTGAGTAAATGTTACCGTAATCAGCGTGAGATTTTAGTAACTGCTCACGCCATGGGCTTCGGGATTTACTCCGAAATAGTGCAGCTCCTTGAGAGTCCTGATCACTGGCGAGATGTAGGATATATAGTCCAGACCGACAACTTTGAAACTGGCAAACGGGTTGAAATTATGCGCCCCGAAGGCAATAGTCCTGTTTCCTTGCAAGGGGAGGACTTGCCACGCCTAATCAAATATCATTCGGCCAATAATTTTGAGGAGGAGGTGGAATGGGTTGTAAATGATGCTTGTTCGTTTTTGAAAGGAGGTCTTTCCCCCGAGGATATAATCGTTATCGCCCTGGACGATCGAAATGCTCGAGGTTATTTTAAGAAGTTGTCAGAGAGCTTTTCTTTGGCTGGGATTGCTACAAACAATATTCATGCTGACCCCTATTCCGAACCACCATTCTCTATATCCGATAAAATAACACTATCTACGGTTTATCGAGCTAAGGGTAACGAAGCGTCTGTGGTTTATGTTGTCGGAGTCGACGCGATCTGGCTAGGACGACGAAGCGAGCGTAATAAGCTATTTGTTGCTTTCACTCGAACAAAGGCCTGGCTCCGCGTTTCCGGCTGTGGAGGAGCGACATCTGCAATTGGGAATGAAATTGATGCTGCGTCTGGTGACTTTCCCTATCTGCGATTCAATATGCCAGATCTTTCAAAAATGAACCTCATTCAACGCGACACCAGTCAAAAGACTCTCCGAGCTAGACAAATCCGGCAGGAATTTATTGACCGCCTTCGTGACGAGGGGTTCACGGATAACGAAATTGACGACTTACTCGTCGGGCAGGAAATAAAAGATGAATAAGGAGGATGTAAGATCTGGTATTCATCAAGTTTGGCGAATTGCACAAGAGCTGGGTGTTGCAGAGATTTTTTCAAACCCAAGCCCGCTCCCAGTTAATGCAGAATTTCGGGATCTAATCCTTTCTAGCTCGTCTAACTATATCGACGTCTACAACAAAGGGCTTGGACTTTCGCATTATAATATCTTGCTCATTGACTATTCATTCTTTCAGTTCAGCATCGAGGGCGAAGGCAATGTTCGGTATGCCTTCTATCCGAACCCGTACTCCTCGAACTCTAATGAGTACAATAATTGGTTTAGAAGTCGGCATGAAATGGTAGAAGCTGGCCTTTTAACTCACGAAGAATTTTTATCATTGCTATCGGATAAGACCGGCGTTGGGAGTGTGCCATTATTGCGTTACGAGAACGCACCAGCGCAACGTAAAAAGCTTCATCATCCTTGCTCGCACTTTCATATTGGCTTTCATTCCGAAAATAGATGGCCTGTAAGAAGAGTGCTCACACCCACTGCATTCGCATTGCTGGTTTTTAAATTTTACTACGGTACTCAATGGCGATCTGTTGGTGATGATGACCACGAAAACATTGAAAACTCTTTTGATCGAAACTTGGTTTTCGAAAAAGCTCGATGCTATCTTGTATCTGATGATCTATTTGATCCTGAGGAAGAGCAAATATTTTTCTTTGGATAGTTAAAAATTTCAAGTTGCAGTGATTCTAGACTCTGAGCGCTAAGTCACGAGCCAAATTAATTTCGACACGATTTCGTCATGGTTTTAGCCCATTTAAACAGTTGGAGATCATAAGAATGAGCGCTTCCTATGCATTTGATTTAAAGCTGGTATGTGGAGGTTATGCCTATTTTTCAACTGATACTCTGGGCAGTAAACCAGGCCCTGATGGACTTGAGTTTCGTAAACCGTCGCAAGTGAGCAGGGAGAAGTTTGGTGTTGCTTTGGAGGAACTTGGATTTAATTACATGTGGGTTGACGACGAACGTACCTATTATGACTGGACGTGCATTCAAGGCTGGGCACTAGTGAGCTCTGATTTTGCCAGAGAACACATGAGTCACTGGCTCAAAAAACGTGAGTGTCTTATTTCCCCATATGGTTCCTTCACTGATATTGAGATAGCTGCTCCATCTATTAGAAGGCGTACTTTTCGAGGAAAGTTCAAGAAGCGAATACTTGATCGAGACAATAATCAATGTGTCCTATGCACAGGACGGGAGCAGTTGACTCTTCAACATGTCAGGCCTCATTCAAAAGGAGGAGAAACCAGTTTTAGAAATTTGGTGACGCTTTGCGCTCCCTGTAATCAAGAGCTCGGAGCTGAAACCTACAGAGAATTGTACCGTTTAGCCGGACTGCAATCGGACTATGAACCATCCCTTCTGAAGGCTTCTGACGGCAGTGATAGAGCATTTTGGCGTGCTGTTCGATTCTCCTCCAACATGATGCACACCCGATGTGAGCTTTATTAGGTTCAGAGGTAGAGAATTAGTCTCCTCTAGATTCATGATCGTGCCGTAATATGGCTTTTGCCAATTGAACCTTTCTGGATGGTCGCAGTGGGTTATTAGTCGCTTGCTTCGACCGCTGCATTTTGAAAGATACCGTCTTTCCTGAACGTCCGCTTTTGGCCGATAGCAGTCACTCGCTTTACTTCACTCCCTCTCAAACCGCCCCACCGAAAACAACGAAAGATCCAGCTCACTCTCCCCCCGCAAACACCACTGCGCAAACGCCTCCCCCAGCGCCGCCGAGTGTTTGAACCCGTGCCCGGAGCATGCCGACACCACCAACGTGTGCTGCAACCGTGGATGCTCATCAATGATGAAATGCCGATCCGGCGTGACGGTGTAGGCGCAAACCGCTGACTTCACCACCCGATCCGTCAGCCTGGCAATGCGCCCCTTCACCTGCTGTTCGTACATCTCGCGTTCTTCCTCGGCCGAGACTGTGCGATCCAGAGTCTCGGGCGTGGATGTGCTGTGATACTGCGCCGTCGCCACCTTCAAACTGCCCTCCCCCGGCAATGCGGGAAAGCCATAGAAATCGTCGTCCTGGCCGTGAGTGAAGATGAACGTGGGTGAGTGGCCGACCAGTTCCGCGTCGGGCTCGGTTTCGAACCAGAACAGTTTTTGCCGATAGACGCTGAGCAGTCTGTCGAACGGCGCGCCGAGCAAGCCGCCCGCCCAGTTGCCGGCGGTGACCACCAGTTTGTTCGCCCGTATGGTGCGCTGGTCGGTGGTGACGGTGACGCCCTGTTCGTCCGAGCTGATGTGGGTCACGGTCTCGCCCTTGTACAGCGTGGCGCCGTGTTGTTCGGCCAGTCTGAGTTGCACGTCGATGCAGCCTTCGGGCCGTACAAAACCGCCTTCGGGTTCGAAGTAGCCAATGGCGTCGTCGCGCACCTGGGCAAACTGCGGAAAGCGTTGGCGGATCTGGCCGGCGTCGAGGACTTCGTGTTCGATGCCGTAGGTCTGCGCCAGGGCGATGGTGCGCAGGGTGAAGTCGGTTTCGTCGGCGGGATCGAAGTCGGGGCTGGAGGTCAGCACCAGCAGACCGGTCTGTTCGAACAGGGACTCGCCCGACAGCGCCTCCAGCTCGCGCCAGATGCGGTGGGAGTTGCGCACGATGGGCACGTATTGCGCGCCCTCGCCCACAGACAACCGGGTGATGCGGGTGTCGCCATGGCTGGAGCCAAACGCGTGCGGCGGATGGTGGCGGTCGATGCCGACCACGTTGACCCCGGCTTTCGCCAGTTGATACATCGTGGCCGCGCCCATGGCGCCGAGGCCGATGACCAGTGCTTCGCATCGTTCCATGATTGATTTCCGCTCAGGCAAAAGAGCCACAGTGAAGCGGATCAGGCGATGGAAAACAATCCGCTGAACGCCGCGTTCAGGCAAAAACACGAAAAACCAAAAGCCGTGCGATTACCGGCCAGACTCGTTTGTTCCGTCTTGCATCGCGGCATACCCTCTGACGCCAATAAAAACCATAAGAGAGAGTCCCGCCTTGATCCGTTTCTGCAAAACCTCGCTCTGCCTCGCCGTTCTGTCTTCGTTTGTTGCCACTGCCAGCCATGCCGCCGATGCGCCCTGGGTCGATGGCGCCGTGAGCGCGGTCAATCAGGATGTCATCGACCTGCGCCACACGATTCACCAGCATCCAGAGTTGGGCAATCTTGAGTTCAAGACCGCTGCGCTGGTGGCCGAGCGGCTGAAGGCGTCGAATATTGAAGTGCGTACCGGGGTTGGCAAGACGGGTGTTGTGGGGGTGTTGAAAGGCGGATTACCAGGGCCGGTTGTGGCGTTGCGCGCCGACATGGACGCCTTGCCGGTCAAGGAGATGACGAACCTGCCGTTCGCCAGTCAGGCCACCAGCACGCGGCTCGGCAAGAGCGTGCCGGTGATGCACGCCTGCGGGCACGACACCCACACCGCCATGTTGCTGGGCGCCGCGAAGGTGCTGGCCGAGCATCGCGATCAGGTGCGCGGGACGGTGGTGTTTCTGTTTCAGCCGGCTGAAGAAGGCGCGGCCGATGTTGATGAATTCCAGACTGACACCCTGATCGGTGCGCAAGCGATGATCCGCGATGGCGCGCTCGATTCGCCCAAGGTCGAGGCGGTGTTCGGAGTGCATGTGATGGCGGGTTATCCGACCGGGCATCTGTTCTATAAATCCGGAACCGTGCTCAACAGCAGCGATTCGTTCCGCATCACGGTCAAGGGCCAGCAGACTCACGGCTCGGCGCCCTGGAGCGGTGTCGATCCGATTGTCGCCAGCCAAGGCATCATCAGCGGATTGCAGACGCTGGTCAGTCGGCGCATCGACCTGACCCAAGGCATGGGCGTGATCAGCGTCGGTACGATCAATGGCGGTTCGGCGGCCAACATCATTCCCGAGTCCGTGGAAATGACCGGGACCATCCGCACCAACAACGCCGACATCCGCGACACGATCTTGAAAAAGATGCCGCCGCTGGTGAACAGCATCGCCAGCGCCTACGAGACCCAGGCCAATTTGCTGCTGGTGAACAATGCGCCGGTAACCACCAACGATCCGGCCCTGACCGAAGCCATGATCCCGGCCCTTGAACGGGCAGCACCGGGCAAGGTCGAGCGCCTGCCCGCCTCGCTGTCGCCGAGCGAAGACTTCTCCTACTACGCGCGCAAAGTGCCGGGGCTGTTCGTGTTCCTCGGCGCAACGCCGGAAGGCCAGGACATGAGCAAGGCGCCGAACAACCACAGCCCCTACTTCACCGCCGATGACGCGACACTGGCCACCGGGGTGAAGGCGCATGTGCAGTTTGTGCTGAATTATCCGGGGCGGGGTCAGCGGGGCTGATTGTTCCTGTTAAGGATCAATTGGCAAAGGGCCGTTTAATTAACGTTGCAGCTCAGTTGGAAGAGATAAGTCGGATCGAAGACCGTCCTTCCCAATAGCTTCTCCAAGGCGGCGATCTGATCACTCGTCAGATCGTAGCCTTCCCAACCTTGCTGTTCTGTTGTCCATCCCATAACGGCGGCGATCTGGTCGTCGCATCCTCCGGGAAGCTGCGCCTCGAACACCAGAAGCTCCGTTTTTTGATCGAAGGCTTCGATTCTGTAGATCATAAGGTCAGTTACCAGACGTCGCTGTAGTCAAACGAGATTTGATAGTTGTAAGCCGTAAGGAAAATATTGTGTTGAAAGTAAGGTTGGATAATAGGCGTCCAATTTTCGACTACATTGAAGCCGCCATTATTTATGTTGTTTTCCACTGGGATGCCCAAGGCATTCAAAACGGTTTCATCGTCGCCTAAATCCTTGGAGTACTCTTCGCCCTCGCATAGTTGAGTGTGCTTGTCATACCACTCCAGTCTCAGCTTTAGTCCCATCATCAACCTCACAAGTATTTTTTTCTGATGCTTCTTTCATCTTTCGGATCCCCGCGTCGTTCTCCTGTAAAAGGGTCAAACGCTCCTAGGTGAGTTCCGTCACTTGCACGATAAACTTCCAACTCTCCGTGCCTTGAGTCCCACTCATAAATTCTCCTGCCTTTTGCATCCTTCCACCGTTCCCGAAGTCCGCCGCCTCCCTGTATAGGGTTCATTTTCTGTGCTTTTTTCAAACCGGGAAAAGCAGTAATTTCTTCTGCTTCTGGAGGTTTATGATAGCTATGCCCCTCTGACGGTAAGCCTTTACGTGAGGTGTTGACTACGATGTACAGCGGCCGGACCCCGGAATTCGCCGGAAACACCAGAATGAAATCCCGATACTCCGGCGGATAAACCGGATTCACCAGAATCCCCTCCGCCGCTTTCGTCGGTGGATACACCCAGATATGCGGCGCCTGCGGAGCAGCCTCCAGTGCCGGAATACCAAGAATGTCGGAACCATCCACGGCAGGCGTCCAGACCAGCTCAACCCCTTCGCCAAGGTCTGCAACAAACCGGCTATCGCGTGCCGCGAACTGCACGACATCAACCATCTCCCAGTCGCGATTCTTGCCGGTATAGAAGCCGTAACCCTTAAGGCTGCCATCGGCCTGCTGTTCAACACGCAAGCGCACGCGGGTTCGGGCCTGTTTGAGGGCGAGCAACTGGTCTTCGGTGTAGAGAGCGCTGTCGCCCAGGTTCGAGGGCATCAACATCGCCAGCAAACCGAGCAGCGGGGTCGCGACAGCAGCAGAGGCCATCGCGGGCAATGCCTTGAACGCCTCACCGGCAAGGGCAAAAGTGCCCAGCCCCGCAGGAATTGCCGTGCCGCTGATTTTCTTGAGCTCAACGCCGCCACTGTCATCGGCCTCACGCCCACCGAGCAAAATCAGCTCGCCGTAATCCTTCAGACTGTCAGTCGGCACCATCCCTGCAGGATTCGAGTAATCGATGATCGCGTCCGGCAGCTTGCAGGACTTGGCAAACACGCAGCCGGCGCGCACCGGCTCAGGCTTGTTCGCCGCCACCTCACGGCTGCGCTCGAAGGCGTCCTGTCTCGCCAGCATGGCGTCGTACTTGTCTTGTCGGTCTTGCTGATCGGCCAGTTCGGTGGCCGTCATATAGCGGTAGGAGACGTGATGCCCGTCGCCCGCCGGTGGGTTGGGAACCCGGGGAATGTCCTTTTGACCAGCCACTGATTGTCCTTTCGTTCATGCATCGACAGCCCTCGCAAAGGGCTGCACGACGTTAACGAAGCAGGAAAATCGTGGCTGTAGGACGCGTCTTTAAAGACGTGGGGATTGTTCGACGTGAACGGATTGCATCTCGGCAACGACCGCCTCAATCACACACAGAGCCGTCGGCGACAGGCTTCTACCCTGCAAACTCACCACGCCAATTTCCGAATGAAACCCCGGCCTGTCGACAACATGAAGCTCGATCAAACGCCCCGCCCGAATATCTTCAGCCACGGCGCCATGGATAACGCCGAGGATGGTGTCGGTTGAGCCAGCGACGGTCTTGAGCAACGCCACGTCATCACACTCCAGCACAATGGGCAGCGCCTGGCGGGTGGAGATGCCGAGGGTTCGGGCGGTCTCGAGTTTCACTACTTCCGGCAGGCGCGTTGTGGCGATGCCGTAGCCTTCCAGTTCGCCCATCGTCACTTTATGCCCGGCCAGCGGGTGCTCCGGCCGTACGAAAAAGCCTGCCGAGGCCTGGCCCAGCGAACGGATCAACAGGTCGGATTCCGCCGTGAAGTTGCGGATGTCGGCGACAAAAAATTCGATCGCCTCAGCGCGCAGCCGCGCTTCGAGAATCTGCCAGTTGTTCACTTCCACACGCAGGGTGACCGCCGGGTGATCCTGACGCAGTCGCGGCACCACTTGATGCATCAACATCGCAGCCGGGAAAGGCCCGACGCCAAAAGCGAGGCTGCCCAGTTGGCGATCGCTATAGAGAGCCATGTCCCGCTCCAGCGACCGGGCATCGAACAGCAACCGTCGCGCCCGCTCGATCAGGAACTCCCCCGCCGGCGTCGGACGAACATCGCCGGTGTCGCGATCAAACAGGCGCTGTCCGGTTTCGCTCTCCAGCGCCTGAATGCTGCGGCTCAGGGCCGGCTGGCTGAGGTGGACGCGCTCGGCGGCGCGTCCGAAATGGCGTTCATCGGCTAGCGCGAGTAGGTGTGACAGTCGTTTTAGGTCCATTCGCCCGATGCTAGCAACGCATTATCCGGATGTAAATAATGCATTGGATACATCGCCAACCTCCCCCTAGGCTGGAGCGCACTCGACCCTCGGAGAACAACAAGAATGAAACCGACCCTCTACACGATCCTCGCCCTGACGCTGGTGTCCCTCGCCGGCTGCGACAACAAGCCCAGCGTCGCAGCCGGCGACGCCACGCCCGCCACAGCAGCGGTGATCCAGGCGTCGATCAAGGGCCTGGACCTCAGCGACAACCGGGACATGGAAGATGCCCAGCGCGGTTTCATCGCCCGGCCCACCGGCAAGATCCTCGGCGCTGACGGCAATGTCCTGATCGATTTCGACGCGTACCGTTTCGTCGAAGGCCAGGCGCCGGCCACCGTCAACCCGAGCCTGTGGCGGCACGCGATGCTCAACGCACAGATCGGCCTGTTCAAGGTCAGCGACGGGATTTACCAGTTGCGCGGTTTCGACATCGCCAACATGACGCTGATCGACGGGCAGACCGGCTGGATCGTGGTCGACCCGCTGACCTCCCGGGAATCCGCCGCCTCAGCGCTGGCATTTGCCCGCGAGCATCTGGGCAACAAGCCCGTCACCGCGATCATTTTCACCCACGACCATGCCGACCATTTCGGCGGTGTGCTGGGCATCACCTCAAGCAGCGAAGTGGCCCAGCGCAACATTCCCATCGTCGCGCCCGCCGGCTTCATGGAGGAAGCCACCAGTGAAAACATCCTGGCGGGCCCGGCGATGGCACGGCGGTCGATGTATCAGTTCGGCAAGAACCTGACGCCGGGCGCCACCGGCATCGTCGACACCGGGCTGGGCAAAAACGTCGCCTACGGCAGCATGGGCATCCTGCCGCCAACGCAGATCATCGACCAGCCGATCCAGCCGCTGGAACTCGACGGCGTCAGCTTCGTATTCCACAACATGCCCGGCGCGGAAGCCCCGGCCGAGCTGACCTTTTCGATCCCCGCGCTCAAGGCATACGGCGGTGCGGAGCTGCTGACGCAGACCATGCACAACCTGCTGCCGATCCGTGGCGCCAAGGTCCGCGATGCGCTGCGCTGGTCCGACTACATGCAAATCGCCCTCGACGAGCTGGGCGACACCGAGGTCTATTTCGGTCAGCACAACTGGCCGATCTGGGGCAACGAGCGGATCCGCGAATTCATCACCAAACACCGCGACGTCTACAAATACCTGCACGACCAGACCGTGCGCCTGATGAACGCCGGCTACACCCCCAACGAGATCGCCGACAAGATCCAGCTGCCGGATTCGCTGGCGTCGTACTTCGGCACCCGTGGCTATTACGGCGACCTGCGCCACAACGTCAAGGCGATCTACCAGCTGTACCTGGGCGCCTACGATGGCAACCCCGCGCACTTGAATCCGCTGGTGCCCAAAGAGTCGGCAAAACGCTACGTCGAATTGATGGGAGGCAACGCCAAAGTGGTCGAAGCCGCTCGCGTGGCCTATGACAAGGGCGAATACCGCTGGGTCGCCGAGCTGCTGGATCAGGCCGTGCTCGCCAAACCCGACGACACCGCCGCCAAGGAACTGCTGGCCCGCGCCTACGAACAGATGGGCTATCAGGCGGAATCGGCGACCTGGCGCAACAGCTACCTGACCGCAGCCATGGAGCTGCGCAACGGCCCGCCGGCCAAGGGCGTCAAACGCTCCGACCTGATCGAACTGATGAAACAGACGCCCACCGAACGTTTCCTCGAAGCCATGGCCGCGAGCCTCGACGGGCCGGCGGCGGATGGCAAGAACTGGACGTTCAATCTGGTGCTGACCGATACCAATGAATCGTTCGTGCTATGGGTCGAGAACGCCGTGCTGCACTACCGAAAAGGCCCGACGGCGGCGAACGCCAACGCAACGCTGACCGTCACCAAGGACCTGTTCGTCCAACTGCTGGGCGGCACCGCCGGACTCAAGGAAACGCTAACTTCCGATGATCTGAAAGTGGATGGCAGCAAGGTCGATCTGGTGAGATTTCTGGGGCTGCTGGAAAAGGCGCCGGGGAATTTTGCGATCGTCGCCAGGGCAGGAAGCTGACCCGCCGAGGCCATCGACTGAAGGAACACGCGGTCGATGGCCTCTGGACGCTTACCCAAGAAAAATCCAATGAAAACCGGAGGCTCGGGCAAAGCTTTCCATTGGATTGTTCAGCATCCTGCGCAACCCGATCGCCGCGAAGCCATCCAGCGTATGGACGTAGAACCTGCACCCGAGCGAAACCTCGAATCCATCGTTTTCATCATTGATGATGACGCTCCTCTGCGTGAGGCGCTTGGCAGCCTGCTACGCTCCATCGGCCTGCGGGTCGAGCTGTTCGGATCGGTCGCCGACTTCATGCAATACCAGCGACCTGACCTGCCCAGTTGCCTGGTGCTGGATGTGCGATTGCAAGGCACCAGCGGGCTGGTCTTTCAGCAGGCGCTCGCCGACGCCAACATCCATTTGCCAATCATTTTCATGACCGGGTACGGCGACATCGCCATGACCGTTCGCGCCATGAAAGCCGGTGCCGTCGATTTCCTGGAAAAACCGTTTCGCGAGCAGGCCATGATCGACGCCGTGGTCGCCGCGCATACGCGGGACAGGTCGCGCCGCGAGTGCGAACGCCGCCATCATGAATTGCGCACACGCCATGGGACACTCACGATCAGAGAGCAAGCGGTGATGGCGCTGGCCGTCTCGGGTCTGATAAACAAGCAGATCGCCAGTGCCATCGGCCTGAGCGAGATCACCGTGAAGATTCACCGCAGCCAGGCCATGCGCAAGATGCGCGCGCAGTCGTTTGCCGATCTGGTTCGAATGGCAGAAAGTCTGGGTATCAACCATTAGATTTAACGCCCAAATGCGGCGCACATTACTAGTCGTTTATATACGTTGGTATGACTTCTCCATACGCTGGCAGGATAAAACCAAACTTATGCAACATGGTTGATCCCTACCGGCAACAGTAAAATCCCTCCATCAAATGCGACGGCCGGCAAAGTCATTGACTTCGTGGTTTCCTCGCGCGCCGACACTTGTCGATCCACTCATTGACTCAGGGATGAATGATCAACATGTATGACTTTTTTGAAGACTCGTACCGCGTACTGAAGTTGTCCCACTTATTGCTGATCGGCGGTCTGGGCATGTTGATGGTGGGGATTTTCCTGGCTTATGTGTTTGACGCTCACTTGAACTTGCCCACGCTGGTCGGCGCGCACGGGATGACGATCCTCGGGCCGACCGCGATCAAGCTGGGCTACGTCATGCGCTTGATTGCGTACAACCGTATTCGCCTGGCAGCACAGGAACATGGAGTTTCCCATTAGAAGTATTCGATTGAGTTCAAACCTGTCTGGTTGCAACCGGAAGTTCATTAACGAAATCCCACTACGACTCAGGATGATCACGATGAAAACTATTGGATTGGTATTGCCCGTCGCCATTGTTTCAGCCACCTGGATAGTTGCCACTCATGCATTCGGCGCAAGTTGCCTGCCCGATATGCCGGTGGCCAACAGACAGGAAACCAGTGCTCCGGTTTCAGAAACTTCATCAGTGCAACAGCACCGAGCCAGAAAGGCGCCGACCAAGATTGCCGAAGGGGGTTCGGATCGGCTGATGGAGCGTCGTGTTGCCGAAGGCGGATCCGATCGTTTGATGGAGCGTCGCGTTGCCGAAGGCGGATCCGATCGTTTGATGGAGCGTCGCGTTGCCGAAGGCGGCTCTGATCGCCTGATCGAACGCCGTGTTGCCGAAGGCGGCTCCGATCGCCTGATCGAACGCCGCGTGGCCGAAGGCGGATCTGATCGCCTGATCGAACGCCGCGTGGCCAGCAATCAGTACGATGCCGCGATGAACATGCAAATGCATTTTTCGATGGATTGATTGGCCGGCTGAGCCCTTACTCCGGCAACCCCGCCAACCGCAAACCTTCGGCAAACCGGGCAACGTCTTCAGGCCGTTGAATGGGCAGCCACGCGCTCAGGCTGGACACCCGCAACGTCGGGTCCAGCTGACGCAGCCGTTCCATGGCCTGCCCGGCTTTGTCGGCTCGCCCATTGAGCGCGTGGCTCGCGGCGATCAGGGCCGCCGCTACCAGCAGACTGGGCAGGTTTCCCTGCGCTTTCTCGGCCCAGGAAACCGAACATTCGAAGCGATCGGCGAAGAAGTGCGCCAGCGCCATCCCGACCTGCATGCGGAACATTTCCGGATCCAGCGGGCTCAGGCGCACGGCGTGTTCGAGGTTGGCGATGGCGGCCTCGGTTTCACCACCCAAGGCGCGCAGGATGCCTCCCAGATACCAGGCCGGCGCCAGATTGGGGTTGAGCAATCGAGCCCGATCCAGCAAAGCAATGCCACAATCGACATCCCCGGTCAGATGGGCCAGGGCATGACCGCAGCGGGTCAGCGCCACGGCGTCATCGCGCCCCAGCTCCACGCCCATGCGCGCGAGCCGTGCACCTTCGGCGATTTCCCGGGGCCGGTCGGTCATCCAGCCGTTGAGCTTGCGCCAGAAATGGCACCACGCCGCCATGCCGTATGCCGAGGCGAATTCCGGATCCAGCTCGATTGCCCGGTAGAACAGCGCCAGCGCCTGTTCGATCGCCTCTCGGGTGCCGATGTGCAGTTTGGCCGTGCCCCGCAGGTAGTAATCGTAGGCATCGAGGCTGTCGGTGGGCTTGCGTTTGGCCCGCTCGATTTCCGCGCGCTCCAGCTGCGGCGCGATGGCGCCCACAACGCTCTCGGCCACTTGATCCTGGAGTTCGAAAATATCGTCGAGCAGGCCTTCGAAGCGCTCGGCCCACAGGTGCGTGCCGCTGCACGCATCAATCAACTGGCCGGTGATGCGGATCTTGTTGCCGCTCTTGCGCACGCTGCCTTCCAGCACGTAACGCACACCCAGTTCCTGACCGACGCCTCGCGCATCCACCGCCCTGCCCTTGTAGGTGAAACTGGAGTTGCGGGCGATGACGAACAGCCAGCGCAGGCGCGACAACGCGGTGATGATGTCTTCGACGATGCCGTCGGCGAAATAGTCCTGCTCGGGGTCTCCACTGAGGTTCTGGAAGGGCAGGACGGTGATCGAAGGTTTTTCCGGCAGGACAAGTGTCGTGGCCACTTCGGGTTTCGCAGGCGCTTCCGGTGCATTGACGGGGCTGTCGCACGGGCTGATTTCGCCGACGAAGCGATAGCCCTTGCGCGGCACCGTACGCACCAGGCGCTGCTGCTCACCGGTGTCGCCGATGGCCTTGCGCACAGCGTTGATGTGGCTGGTGATGGTTGATTCGGAAACGATCCGGCCACTCCATACGGCGCTCAACAGTTCGTCCTTGCTCACCACCCGCTCGCGGTTGCTGACCAATAGCAGCAGCAAGTCGAAGACCTGCGGCCCGACAGTCACGACTTGCCCGCGCAAGGTCAGTTCCCGGCGCTGCTGATCGAGCACGTAGTCTTCAAACACGAATTGCACGGTGGCTGTTCTCTGGTCTGGCGCCCCCCGACGCCGTGTCCGGGCAGGCGATTGTTTTGCGCTCGATCATACGGCAGACCTCCGGCCGTCGCACCGGTCTGCACACTGGTCTACGCATCTGCCGACGGATTGGCCTGTCTGGACAAAAAACCAAGGCAAATCCAAGGTCATCACAAGGATTTGCCAGAGCGTCACAGGCAAGCTCAACCCACATCGACAGCAACGGTTGCCGTCGGCCAGTGGAGAGATGCCATGAAGATCGTCGTTATCGGAGGCACCGGCCTCATCGGATCGAAACTTGTGAACAATCTGCGCGAACGCGGCCACGATGCACTTGCCGCCTCCCCCAACACCGGCGTCAACAGCATCACCCGCGAAGGCCTGGCCGATGCGATGAACGGCGCACAGGTAGTAATCGACGTATCCAACGCGCCGTCGTGGGAAGACCAGGCCGTGCTCGATTTCTTCGAAACCTCCACCCGTAATCTGCTCGCCGCCGAAGCCGCCGCCGGGGTTCGCCATCACGTGGCGCTGTCGATCGTCGGCAGTGAGCGCCTGCCAGCCAACGGTTATTTCCGCGCCAAGGTCGCGCAGGAGAACCTGATCAAGGCATCGGGCATTCCGTACAGCCTGCTGCGGGCCACGCAGTTCTTCGAATTCGTCGGCGGCATTGCCCAATCCGCTACCGTCGGCGACGAAGTGCGCCTGTCGCCGGCATTGATCCAGCCCATGGCCTCTGACGATGTGGCCGCTGCACTCACCGACGTGGCACTGGCCGCGCCGATCAACGGCACGCAGGAAATTGCCGGCCCCGAAGCCATGCCCCTCGACGAGTTGGTCCGGCGTTTTTTCCGCGCTACCGACGACACCCGCAAAGTGATCCCGGACGTCCACGCCCTTTACTTCGGCGATGTGCTTGACGACCAGTCGCTCACACCCGGCAGCAGCAACCCGCGCCTGGGTCCAACGCGCTTTGAAGACTGGCTGGCGAAATCGACCCAGCGCTGAAACACCCCACCTGTTTGAAGGAGTATCGCCATGTTCAGCCGAATCCTGCTGGCCGCCACGTTTGCGGCCGTTTCGATTTCATCCGCCTCGGCCGCCGAGCCGCAGGCAGGCAAGGTCACCGTGGTGTTCGACCGCGCCCTGCCCAACGTCCCCGGTAAATCCATGCGGGGCGTGCTGGTGGAATACGCACCCGGTGGTTCTTCGCCGGCGCACTTTCATCCGAAGTCCGCGTTCATCTACGCCACGGTGCTTGAGGGCGCCGTACGCAGCAAGGTCGGTGACGGGCCGGAGAAGGTTTACAAGGCCGGGGAAAATTTCGTCGAACAACCGGGCGACTTCCACGCGGTGAGCGCCAATGCCAGCACCACCGAACCATCACGTCTGCTGGCAGTGTTCGTGCTCGACAGCAACGAGACCGACCTGGTCAAACCGGTCAAGCCGTAACCGATCCATTCGCCGATCCACCTTCGGCAGCCCGGCTGCCGGGGGCCACCGCTTATGGAGGCAATCAGGGTCGGCTTTGCAAACCATGCCCGATCAAAACATTGATCTTTCGCCCCACACCCAGTAAAAAACCGTCTTCCCTTCCCACCCTTGCAAGGAGCAGCGGATGCTCGAGCTCACCACGCAACGCCTGGATCTGCGCACGATGGTCGAATCCGACTGGCCGCTGTTTCTCCGGCTGCATTCCGAGCCGCAAACCATGCAATACGTGTTCGGTGAAATCGCCGAGGAACAGGTGCGCAAAGGCTTCGAACACAGGCTTCCGGCCTGGGGGCCGCAGTCGGATCACTGGTTATGTCTGGTGGTGACCGACAGGGCCAGTGGGCAGGAACTGGGCGTGACCGGATTCCGCATCCTGTCGCCGGGGCATGCCGAGGTGGGTTGCCTGCTGTTGCCCGAGCATCAGGGCAAAGGCTTTGGCACCGAGTCGCGGCAGGCGATCATCGACTATGCCGCCGCCATCGGCCTGGACTCGTTGGAGTCGACCGTGACCGACGGTAATATCGCCTCCTGCAAGGTCTTGGAGAAATGCGGTTTTGTATTCGAGCGCCGCGTGCCGCAGGCCTATCAGATTGGAGATCGGTGGTTTGACGACCTGATCTACCGCTATCAAATCAGCTGACCCCGTTTTATCAGCGACCGCCAAGGAGGCCCTCGTCGTGAATCCTTATCAATGCCTGCCACCCCGCGCTTTCTGGCGCACCGCCGTGGCCGACAAGCCCGCGCTGGACATTGATCAACTGTGGACACCGCAATTCGAGATCGGCAACAAGGACGCCATCGTCACCGCTGGCTCGTGTTTCGCCCAGCACATCGGTCGGGCGCTGGTGGAACGCGGCATGAACTGGCTGGACGCGGAACCGGCCCCGGCCGAATTGCCCGAAGCCGACTGGAAGGCCCATAACTACGGGGTGTTTTCGTTCCGCACCGGCAATCTGTACACCCCGGCGATGCTGTGCCAGTGGCTGGAATGGGCGCTGGGTGTGAGCCTGCCACCCGACGAAACCTGGGCCCATGACGGGCGTTTCTTCGACCCGTTCCGCCCCGCCGTGGAGCCCGACGGCTTTGCCAGCGAGGACGCGCTGTTCGCCTCGCGCGAAGCCACCCTCGACGCCATCCGCACGGCTCTGCGCCGAGCCAAAGTGTTCGTGTTTACCCTCGGCCTGACCGAAGCCTGGCAGAACCGCCAGACCGGTCTGGTGTACCCCGTGTGCCCCGGCACCGTGCGTGGCATTTTCGATCCGCAGCTGCACCGCTTCTGCAACTTCGGCTTCATGGACACTTATGGCGACATGGTGCGGGCGCTGGAGTTGATGCGTTCGATCAACCCGCAACTGCGCCTGCTGCTCACGGTGTCACCGGTGCCCCTGACGGCGACGGCCACGGGCGAACATGTGCTGAGCGCCACCACCTATTCCAAATCGGTCCTGCGCGCCGTTGCCGGGCAGCTGTGTGAAGACCTGCACGACGTCGACTATTTCCCCTCTTACGAAATCATCACCGGCACACCGTTCAAGGGCGCCTTCTACCAGCCCAACCAGCGGGAAGTCACGCCCGAAGGCGTGGCGTTCGTCATGCAGCAGTTTTTCGCCGGGCTCGATGCGGTTCAACCGCTGCACGCGCCGGCCAGCGTTCCCTCCACCTGCGTGTCCAGCGAGGAGCTTGTCTGTGAAGACGCCGTGCTCGATTACTACGCCTAGGTTTCTGCTGCTGGGCGACTCCCATGCCGGGGTCATCGGCAAGGCAGCGCAGGCCCGCGAGTTGCCGTTCAGCGGCGGCCCGCTGGGCACCGGCCGGGATTTCGCGGTGGATTTTTTCAGCCTGACCCGCCATGACGTGGTGTTTCGCGAGGCCGAGATGGAACGTCTGTATCGCCAGGCTCTGGCGCCTTTTGAAGTGCCGCAACTGGCGAAGGTCGGGGTGCCGCTGGTGAGTACCATTGGCCTGAGCCTGCACTACCTCGCCACCGCGCCGAACTGGACGTGCTACCAGTCACCCGACGGCGAATTCGACGAAGGTTTTTTTGCCGGGCCGCTGTTCGAATCCATTGTCGACACCCTGTCCCGGCCTGCGCTGGCATTCTATGAACAGGCCCGGGCGATGAACCTCAAGGTGTTCGCCGTATTGCCGCCGCAGCGGGTGCCGGAGTTGTCCGATTCGCGGGTGTTCATGGCAGCGCAGGCGCTGCTGATCGAGCGCCTGCAAGGGCTCGGCATCGAGCTGATCGACGTGCGCGCAGCGGCGAACGATGAGCAGGGTTTTCAGCGTTCGGCGTATTGCGAAGTGGATGACCCGCTGCACGGGAATCTGGCGTTCGGCGAGCTGATCGTCGAGCAACTGCTCAAACAAGGAATTTAGACCCGGACCTGTGGGAGCGCGCTTGCTCGCTCCCACAGGTCCGGGTCATCACGCCTTCGGCTGCGTCCCCAGAATTGTCACCCGCTCGCCATACCGCGAGTGCGGGAAATAATCCCAGACCGCATGGTGCTGGGTGCAGCGGTTATCCCAGAACACCAGGCTGTTCGGCGTCCAACGCACACGACAACTCAAAACCGGCTCTCGGGCCACCAGATCGAACAGCATGTTCAACAGCACCTGGCTTTCACCGCCGGATAACTGGACGATGTGCGACGTGAACCCGGAATTGACGAACAGCGATTTGCGCCCGGTTTCCGGGTGGCGAACCACCACCGGGTGTTCGGTTTTCGGCAGGTTGGCCGGCGCCTCATAACCCTTCCATGGGATCGCGCCGTCGTGGATCGCCGTGAGTTCGCCGAGAAACTGCTGCATCGTCGGCGAGAGCATTTCCAGCGCCAGGTGCATGTTGGCGAACAACGTATCGCCGCCCGTGCCGATGGCCGGGGTTTCCTTGACGTACAGCATCGAGCCCATGGACGGCGCCAGATCGGCGGTGCCGTCGGTGTGCCAGGTTTCGCCGGCGACGTAGCGCGATTGCGCATTGGCGCGGATCACCACCAACTCCGGGTCATCGCCGTCGATGTCTTCCACCGGCAGCGCCCGCAGCTCACCGAACAGCCGGCCAAACGCCTTGTGCTCGTCCACCGTCAGGTGCTGATCGCGGAACACCACCACGTGATTCTCCAGAAAGGCCCGGCGGATTTCCCCGAGCTGCTCGTCGCTCAGCGGCTGTGAAAGATCGACGCCGCCGATCTCGGCGCCGATGATCGGCGTGATCCGCTCGACCTTGATGTGCTGATACGGCGCGCGCCGTTCGGCGGCGATGCGCTCGATTGCCTTGAGTGCCAACTGATCCATGTTCCCTCACCTTTTTTATTGGAACGACACCGACGACTGCTCGCGCAGCGAACGCGGGCGCATGTCGATCCAGTGCTCGTTGATGTAATCCAGGCAGACCTGGCGCTCACCGCGCATCCCCGCCTCGCTCCAGCCGCTGGCCATCGGCTTGCCCGCCGGCCACAGGGAATACTGGCCCTGGGCGTTGATCACCACATCGAATTGCAGTTGTGCGTCATTCATGTCGTTCTCCTGTTGAACGGGATTGCAGCGTGGCCAGACTCCGGTCGAGCCCGGCGGCGAGATGGTTGAATACGGCATGCCGCTGTTCGTCGCTTGAAGCGCAGGCCCCGGCGTAAACCCGCACGGACGCCGCGCAGACCTGCGCGCAGGTGTCTGCATCGTCGTCCGCGAAAGCCCGGGCCGACACTTCGGCGTTGGCGCTGGCATGAGCCTGGGCAAACGCCGTGGCGGCGGCTTCGGTATTCAATTGCGCGTAATACTCGGCGAACGCCTCGGCGTCGCCAAAGTGCTCGGCAATCATGGCGCTGTTGGCCGGTGCCAGGCCGTAAGTCAGCGCACTGGCGTGGGCCTTGGCGTACGCCGCGTCGTAGGCGTAGGCCTTGCGATACAGCGCCAGCAACACCGGTTTGAGCCTGGCCCGCCACTCGCCCTGACGCCCGATCACACCGAGCGCCGCCCGCTGATGCAGGCTTTGCAACGCGAGCAGCGCCTGCTGATGCTCCGGCAAGGCTTCGCCGAGCATCGGCAGGACCACGTCGGCCTGCCAGAGATGAAACAGCCGCAGCGGCACGGGACCCTCGTCATTGTCTATCCGCTTGCGCAGGTCGTCGGCCTGTCCGGTTTCGCACAGCACTTGCACTAAATTCAGCAGCCATAGCGGCATCAAGATCGGTTCACTCATGGCGATGGCTCATCCGTACCGATGACTTCGGCCAGCAACCGCGCCCAGCGGCCCGCCACGATGCCGTAGTGATCGGTGTCCAGGGTTTGCCAGCTGCGCAACTGCGGCAGCAAGGCCTGCCAGTTGCGTTGCAGGTCATCCGGATTCCAGGCATTGCCCAGCCCGTAAGGATTGGCGTGCCCGGCGCTGAACAGCCGCACCACTGTGGTCGCCAATGCTGGCGGCTGGAAGTCGATCATGCTGGCCATGTTGTTGCGGCAGCACACCGTCAGCCGTTGCAGATACGCCTGGCGTTCTTCGGCCATGCCCTGCCCTTCGACCGCCGGCCAGCGCTGGGCAAACTCGCGCTGGAACACCTGCTCGATGGTCTGCTCATCAATGCCGGCCAGTTCCGCACCGGCATTCGGCGCGGGCGGGTCGATCAGGTACAACAACGGTTGCCTGAAGCCCTCAGCCTGGGCCTGATGACACAGTGCTTGCGCCACCCATGCTCCGAAGGACCACCCTGCAAGGCGCCAAGTGCTGCCGTGCGGAAGATGCTCCTTGATCGCCTCCAGATACCAGCGTGCACGTTCTTCCACGCTGACGTTCGGCAACTGCGGCAAGCGCAGCGCCGGATCGCCGATCACGCACACGCCCAGTTCCGCCGGCAGCGCCGAGACCAGTTCCCGATAGGCCTGAACATCGCCACCCACCGGGTGGATCAGGTACAGCCAGTCACGCCCGGCTCCGGCATGCCATTGATCGATCCGCACTGCGTCGTGCCAGCCCTGCAGTGTTACGCCGGGAGCCTCTTCAACCGTGGCGGTCGAGACCAGCCCCAGCACTTCGCTCAGGCTGACCTTGTGGCTGAATTGCGACAGCTGAAACACCTCACCGGTGGCCGCTTGCAGTTCGTCGATCAGATCGAGCAGTGTCAGCGAATCCGCGCCCAGGTCGTACAGCGAGTCGTCATCTTCCAGCTCGGCCACACCGAGCCACTTGCACAGGCACTCACGCAAGCGCGCCGACAGATCCACGCCCTTCGGCGCCTCTACCGTTGCGGCCACGGCACCATGGCGAACCGGATAAAACCGCCGCGCCGTGTCGATGCCGGTGGTGGAAATCAACAGCTGCGGCAACTGCGTCGCCATCGCCAGATCGAACACCCGGCAACCCTCTTCGGCTGACAGTCCGACCGTCAGATGCTCCAGGTGCGCGGCGTCACCGCCGTTGCTGGTGGTGGCCATGCCGATGTCGCGCCAGATGTCCCAGTTGATTCCCAGGCGCAGGCAGGTGTCGGCCGGGTTCGGGCAATAGTGGGTGAAGCCATCGAGTACCCCGCTGGCCGCCGCGTAATCCACATGCCCCGCGCCGCCGAACATTGCCGACATTGACGAGCAATACAGGACAAAACCCGGTGTCAGGTGCTCGATCAAGGCCTCGACCGCCAGCATGCCGCGAGTCTTGGCGGCCATGGCCTCGGCCATTTGCCGAGGATCACGGTGGCGAATCAGACTGCCTGCACCGACGCCCGCCGCATGAATCACGCCGCTAAGGCGACCGTAACGCACGGCCAGTTGATCGAGGATCTGCGGCCAGCGCGGCAGGTCGGCGATGTCCGCTTTGATGCAGTCGATCCGCGACGCGTACGCCGCCAGTGACTCAGGCAATTGCCCTTGGCGCGAGATCAGCAGCACACGGCGCGCGGGTGCCTGTAGCAGGTGTTCACACAGGGTCCGGCCGATGCCGCCGCTGCCGCCCAGCACCAGGAACGTACCGTCTTCCGGCAGAAGCCCTGATGGCGTCGCCGGGCCGGTCAATGGCTGAGGCAGCAAGCGTGGCTGCCACAGGTATCCGTCGCGCGCCGCCATTCGCCGAGGCAGTGAGGCCGGATCGGCAAGCAACGCTGCCAACTCGCCGGCCTGCGCTTCGAGGCGTGACGACGGCAAATCCAGCCAGTGACAACGTACCGGGTATTCCTGCGGCACCACTTCGGTGATGCCGGCCAGCGCCGCCAGCTCGGGCCGTCGCACCTCGCCATCCACCGGACACGCCTGCCACGACATCAACCACAACCGCAGCCGTGTCGTGCGCGGGGTCTGCCCCCAGGCCTGCATCAATGCACTGACCGTATCCAGGCAGGCCCACTGCGCCAGATCCAGCGATTGCTCGTTTACCTCGCCCGACACCGCCAGCGGCAAGGCATGCAACCAGTCGAGTTCGCCAAGGTCGGGTTCTGCGACTTCGGCGAGCAAACGGTTCAGGGCTTCAGTGTCCAGCGGATCAAGTTCGAAACGGTCCGTGCTCAAGCGCTTGAAGCCATTGCCCGCGCGCACTTGAATCACGCGTTGATAGACAGTGTGCAGGCTCGCCAGCAACGTCGATTCCGGCGTTTCATGGCTGCACAGAATCAGCACCTCACGGGATTGCGCCGTCGCTGTCGTGCTCAGGCGCCGGGTGCGCACCCATTGTCGTTGGTGAAACCAGTCCGCCAGCGGTTGTCGCGCAAGGGCTGGCGCTTCAGGTTCAGCAGCCACAGGCGTCTGGAAACGATAGGTCTGAAGATCGAACGATGACGGCGGCAAATCCCACGGCGGCGGCGCCGAGCGCTGCGGCCATTGGATATTCGCGCCTTCGTACCAGGCGTCCAGCAGTTCCTGCGGCGATTGATCACGGGCGATCACCTGCGCGCTTGAGACCGTGACTTCCTTGATCGCTGGCGGCTGCAATGGAATGTCGTCACCCGGCCGGCACACCATCGCGAAGCGCCAGCGCAGTTGCCGGCGACCTGACTGCAAGTGCCGCAGCAACGCAGTCTGCTGTTCCGGGTTCGCATGCAGGTATTCGCGAATCGCCGCGATATCGCGCAGCAACTCCGCCCGGCTATGGGCCGAGATCATCAGCAGTGGCAGCGTTTCCTCGCCCCCCTCCTGCGCCGCGGGCGCAGCGCCGACGATGACATGCGCATTGGTCCCGCCAATCCCGAAACTGCTGACACCGGCCAGTCGCCGCCGTCCTTGCGGCCATGGCCGGGACGTGGTCGGCACATAGAACGGCGAATGCTGCAGATCGATCTGCGGGTTGATCCGGCCAAAACCGAGGTTCGGCGGCAGCACGCCATGGAACACCGCGAGACTGGCGCGAATCAGCCCGACTACCCCCGCCGCCGCGCCCAGATGACCGATCTGGCTTTTCACCGAGGCCAGCGCGCAACTGCCGGCCGGCGCATCGCCAAAAGCCTTGGTCAACGCCGCGACTTCGATCGGATCGCCCAGCAAGGTGCCGGTGCCGTGGGCCTCGATGTAGCCGATGTCGGCACCGGTCAATCCGGCCCGGTTCAAGGCATCACTGATAACCGCGCTCTGCCCCGCCACCGACGGCGCGGTGTAACTCATCTTGGCCCGGCCATCGTTGTTCAACGCCGAACCTTCGACCAACGCATAGATCCGGTCGCCATCGGCCCGCGCCTTGGCCAGCGGTTTGAGCACCACCACCCCGTAGCCGCTGGCGCCAAGGGTGCCGCTGGCATCGTCGCTGAACGGACGACACAAACCATCGGCGGAAAAAATGTGCTGCGAGCGGTGCCGGTAGCCCTCGGTCAGGGTCGGGTCGATCAGCACCCCGGCCGCGAGCATCACGTCGCTGTCGCCCTGACGCAGCATCGAACTGGCCAGGTGCACGGCGATCAGCGAACTGCCGCAAGCGGCCTGCACGCTCAGGGCCGGGCCGTTGAGGTCCAGGTGATACGCGGCTTTGGTCGCCAGAAAATCCTTGTCGTGGTGCAGCGCCAGTTGGAAGCCGTCCGGCAGATCGTCGTCGGCGGTTTCACGCAACATTTGCTGGAAGTACGTGGTTTCGCCGCAACTGGCGATCAGACCGATGCGCGGGCCGTCCGCCGACGGAACGATGGCCGCGTGTTGCAGGGCCTGCACGCAGGCCATCAGCAGATGCCGCTGTTGCGGGTCCATCAGGCGCGCTTCCTGGCGGCTGATGCCGAAGTACTCGGGATCGAAATCAAGCAGGCCCGCCAGTTGGCTGCGGGCGCCGACCAGGCCCTCTGCGGCGGCAAAGTGCTCGATGCCCAGCCCATTGCCTTGCACCATCGCCCAGAACTCGGACAGGTTCTGCGCCCCGGCCACATTGACCGACATGCCGATGATCGCCATCGGCTGGTGACCTGCGTCGGTTTGCCGTGTCTGCTGCACCGCTGCGACCGGCGCCGTCGACAGATGCGCCGCCAGACGCCGCACCGTGACGTGTTCGAACAGATCGGCCATCGTCACCTTGTACGGCAGTTCTTCGGCGTAACGGCCATGCAAACGCATGAGGCCAAGGCTGGTGGCGCCGGCCTCGAAGAAGGTCTGTTCCGGCTCGATGTCACGGCCGATTACAGCCTGGAACAACTCACTCAGTTGCCGTTCCAGTGCGGTCAATTGAACAGCCGTTGCTGGCGTGCTGCGCCGCTCCAAAGCCTCGCCCAAATCCGGCAAGGCCTTGCGATCGATCTTGCCGCTGGGGGTGCGTGGCCAGCGGTCGATCCGTCGGTATTCATCGATTCGCACATGGGCCGGCATTAGCCGCGCCACCTGACGATCCAGTTCACCGGAAGTCGCAGGCTCACCCTCAAGCTGCAGCCAGGCGATCAGCCGTGGTGGATCGGCCTGCACCGCCACCACCGCGTTGACCACTTCCGGCACCTGCATCAGCGCCGCCTCGATCTGCCCCAGCTCCAGCCGATGGCCGCTGAGTTTGATCTGCTGATCGTCACGTCCCAGGTAATGCAGGCAGCCTTGGGCATCGGCCCACGCCAGATCGCCGGTGCGGTAGTACAAACAGCCGTCCGCCAGCTCGACAAACCGCGCGGTATTCATTTCAGGGTCTGCCAGATAGCAGCGAGCAACCATCGGCCCGGCCACCAGCAAATAGCCACGGCTGCCGATCGGCACCGGGCGGTCGTGCTCATCGACCAGCAGCAACCGCGCATTGCCCACGGCATGGCCGATCGGCGCGCGTAGCGGCCAGTCCCGTGCCACGGGCGGCAGGCGCAAGGCGCTGACCACGTGGGTTTCAGTCGGGCCATAGTGGTTGAACAACGAGGCGTGCGGCATGCCGCCGAACCAGTTGCGCAGCGCCTCGGTGCAGAGCAGTTGCTCGCCGGCCGTGATCACCTCGCGCAACGCCGAAGGGTAAATGCCCCTGGTCACGGCGGTTTGCGCCAGATGCTGCAAGGCCACGTACGGCAGGAACAACCGCTCGATCCGCGCCTCGACCATGTAATCCAGCAACGCCTCGGCATCCTGACGCCAGCGCGGCGTGATCAGGTGATAACAACCGCCGCCGCACAGGGTGCTGAAAATCTCCTGGAACGACACGTCGAACGACAGCATCGAGAACTGCAGGGTCACCGCTTTCGCCGGCAACTGCCCTTCGGTGCGCTGCCATTGCAGCAGGTTGCACAGGGTGCGTTCCGACACTTGCACACCTTTGGGCGTGCCGGTCGATCCGGAAGTGAACAGCGTGTACAACGGCCGTTCGCCAGCGTGGCGAGGACGCTCGAACGTTCCGGCATCGGCGCGCAGATCAACCCGATGGGTGGCGAATCGTCCGGCGTTCAGGTCATCCAGTGCAGCCTTGGTCGCGTCGCTGAACAGCACACAAAGCGGCTGCGCCTGCTCCAGCACCTGACGCTGGATCGCCACCGGGTAAGCAGGGTCCAGCGGCACGGCCGTCAGGTTGAGTTTGGCCAGCGCCAGCAAGGCGACGATGTGCTCCACCGAGGCATCGAGAAACAGCACGACATGCAACGGCGCGTTCCCGGCCGGCAACGGATGGCGCTCGATCAGGTTTGCCGCCAGAACATCGGCCAGCGCATTCAGCTCGCTGTAGGTGAGGCGCTGCTGGCCTTGAACCAGCGCGACCGCCTCCGGCGTGCAATGCACTTGATGCTCGAACCCGTCCGACAGTGTGTTGAACGGCAGCGCAATCTGCGGACCTTCGCTGGCCGGTGGCAGGCTGCTTCGATACGGACCGAGCAAATCGTTGAGATTGGCCGCCGGAGTTTCCAGCAACAAATCCAGACCACGGCGGAACAACGCGTTCACCGCCCGCATCTGTTCGGCATCGAAATAGCTGCACTGATATTCCCACCAGCATTCCAGCTGCGAACCGCTGCCCACCATCAACAACGTCAGCGGGCACTTGGCGTGCAACTGCTCGTTGAATTCCAGCGTGGCGCGCAGGCTGGAATCGGTCAGCGCCGCGTAATCGGTGTTTTCCAGCACAAACATGAAATCGAACAGCGACGGGCTCGACGACAGCCGCAGGTCTTCCACCAGATCCGCCAGCGCCACGTCCTGCAACGCCAGCACCTCGCGCACCGTGGTGGTCTGCTTGCGCAATTGCTCGCTCAGGGGCCATGCGTTTTCAACGACGGTGGGGATCAGCACGGTGTTGGCAAACATGCCGACGTTGTCTTCGAACTCCGCCAGCGGCCGGTTGGACACCGGGCTGGCGATCCGTGGCCGCTCGCACCCGGTCAGGGCGTACAGGCTCCAGGCGAAGACACTGAACAGCACTTCGAAACGGGTCAGCCGTTGTTGGGTGCAAAAGCGTTCGAGGGCGGCGCTGCGCACTGTGCCCAAGGGCTCGCGGTGCAACCGGGCGTCCGGGCTGATTTCGCGCATTGGCGTCAATGCAGGCGACGGTTCTTCCTGACGGCGATGCAGCTCGGCCAGGGCGCGGCGCTGGTCGCGATAATGCGGATCGACGCTCCACTGGCGCTGCCACTGGCCAAACTCCAGCGTCGTCAATCGGGCGGCTGGTTGCGGGCTGTCGTGGCCTTGCAGGACATCGGTGTAAAGCTGCGTCAGGTCCTCGAACAGCAGGTTCACCGACCAGCCATCGACGATGATGTGATGCAGATTCAGCAACAGTCGGCAGCTGCCATCGGCGAACGGCAACAGCCAGGCCTGAAACAGGTTCGGCGTGGTCAGGTCGAACGGCGCGGCGAACACCAGCTCGGCGAAGGCCTGCCAGTTGTTCTCGGTGAAATGCCCGACCGCGAAGGTGCGACAGGTCGGACCCTGCTCGGTGATTACTTGATCGAGTCCGTCGGCACCCGCCGCGAATGCAGTGCGCAATCCCGGATGACGCTGCACCAGACGCCCCAAAGCCTCGGCCAGTGCCGCAACTTCGACACCTGCCGCCAGATGCAGAATCAACGGCACGCTGTAGGCGGTCGAGGTCGGCGAGCGTTGCTGCAACAGCCACAGCCGTCGCTGTTCGGCGGTGGCCGGCAGGCGTTTGGCGCTGCTGATCGGAGGCGCAGGTGGGTAGATCGACTCGCGGTTCGTTTCACCGGTCAGTTGTGCGGCCAACGACAAGAACGACTCGTTGAGCAACGTATCGATCGCGATCTCGCGCTGCCAGCGGACACGGATCGCCGAACGCAGGCGCATGGCCTTGAGCGAATCGCCGCCACTGCCCAGCCAGTCATCCTGCCCGCTCAGGGCCGGTTGACCGAGCAGCGAACGGGCCTGGCTCAGCAACCAGTCCAGCGCCGGTGAAACGCTTTCGTTATCCGTAGCTGCCAGGACTGGGTGCCACGGACTCAACCCTTGGGCCAGCAAGCCGTCACGGTCGATCTTGCCATTCGCCGTCAGCGGCAAGCGCTCCAGCAGAAACAACTGATGCGGCCGCATATACGGCGCCAGTTGTGCCCGCAGATGGTTTTCGAAGGCGTGATAGTCCAGATCCCCGCGCGGCACGATGAACGCCAGCAACTGATGATCTTCAGCCGCCTGACGCCGGGTGCAGACGTACACCTGCGCCACGCCCGGATACTCCAGCATCCGTTGCTCCACCTCCCCCGGCTCGATCCGGAAACCACGAATTTTCACCTGCCGGTCGACGCGCCCCAGGTACTCGATCAAGCCTTCGGCATTGCGCCGCACCAGATCGCCGGTGCGGTAATGCACCTGCGCGCCACCGTCGAGGTCGAGCAAACGGACGAACTGGCGGGCGGTTTCTTCAGGCCGGTTGCGATAGCCACGGGCGACACCGCTGCCACTCAAATACAGCTCGCCGACCTCGCCCGCCGGCACCGGACGCTGCTGCTCATCCAGCACCAACACGCCAGTGTCCGGCAACGGCCGGCCAATGGGCGCCGAGTCAGCGGCAAAGTCGCGGCTGATCGGCCAACACAGGGCAAACGTGGTGCACTCGGTGGGGCCGTAGACGTTGAAGATCCGGCAGCGGCTCTCAGGATTGGCCCGATACCAGCCGCGCACGGCGGCAGCGCTGATCTGCTCACCGCCGATCAGCACCTGACGGACGCTGGAAAAGCACGACGGCCACTCGGCAATCAAAGTGTTGAACAGCGATACCGTCATGAACAGGTTGTCGACCTGCGTCCGCTCCAGCACCTCGGCCAGACGCCGCGCATCCAGCACGTCGTCGTCGGCGATCATCACGCAGCAACCGCCGTTGAGCAGCGGCGCCCATAGCTCGAAACTGCACGCATCGAACGCCGGGTTGGACAGGCAGGCAAACCGGTCCGTCGGGCGAATCTCGATATAGCCGTTGGTGTGCGCCAGCCGCAGCAAGCCGCGCTCGCCCACCTCGACCGCTTTCGGCGTGCCGGTGGTGCCCGAGGTGTAGAACAGGAACATCACCTCGGCAAAATCTTCGGCCAGCGTTTGCGCTGGAGCGTCCGGCTGATCGAGCAAAGCCTCGACACTAATTTGCCACAGTGAAGGCGACCACAGCGCTTCTTCATCCAGGGTAATCAGGCCGACACACGCCGCATCCGCCAGCATCAATTCCCGACGTTGGCGCGGGCTGGCCCGATCCAGCGGCACCACCACCGCGCCGACCTTCAAGGCGCCGATAATCGCTGCCAGCCACTGCCAGCAGCGCGGCATGCACAACGCCAGCGACTGACCGGGCTCGACGCCACGCGCCAGCAACCCTCGGGCGATGCGTTCGCTGGCGCTGGCCAGTTGCGCGTACGTCAGCGTGAGCGATTGATCGATCACCGCCGGGGCTTGAGGATTACGCGCCACTTGCTCGGCAAAACGTGCGAGCAACGGCATGTCTTTGGACGCACTCATCATTTCGCCTCCTGCGCGTCGAAGCGTTGCAGCTCCTGACGGATGATTTGCGAGACCCGATGGATTTCCGCGCTTTCGAGCATGTCCCAGTGCCCGCCGCTGACCAGTTTCGCCAGATAGCCGCTACCCGCGCGGCGCCGCCAGAAGCAACGCAGTTCATGCAACTGATGGCGGCTGAAATCTTCCCGGGCCTGAATCAGCACCACGCGACCGGCGCGCGGCGCGCACTCATAGGCGGCCATGGCCAGCCGGTTGTGGTTGTAGATGTTGAAGTAGCGTTCGACCTGGGCGTCTTCGATGCCGGGGTACATGCCATTGAAGCGCACCAGCTTGTCGCGGAACTCGGCCATGTCCACGGTGCCGATCTGCTCGCGGAAACCCGGATCGTCGCTGCCCTGGGTGTCGAGCAGCACCACCGTCACCTGACGATGCCCGGCCGCCGTCAATCGCCGCGCCATTTCATAGGCCACCAGACCACCGAACGACAGCCCGGTGAGGATCAGCGGTTGCTGCGTCAGCGGTTCGATCTGGCGCAAGTAGGCCTCGGCCATCGCTTCGACCGTCGGCTCGGTGCTCTCCCCCGGATTCAGTCCCGGCGATTGCACCCCGTACACGCCGGCTTCATCCGGCAGCACCTTGGCCAGCGACAGATAACAGAACGCCGTACCGCCCGCCGGGTGAATGCACACCACGTTGTGCTGGCCGCTGCCGCGACGGAATTCGATCAGGTTGCTCTGGGCCAGCGCCGGATTCGCCCCAACCCGCAGCCAGCCGCCCAGCGCTTCGATGGTCGGGTAGCTGAGCACCACGCGCACCGGCACTTCGATTGCAAACTGCTGGCTGATTTCATGGGCCATTTTGATCGCAGCAATCGAAGTGCCGCCGACATTGAAGAAGTTGTCGCGAATGCCGATCTGCGGCGCCAGCAACAGGCTTTTCCAGATCTGGTACAGCGCCAGTTCGATGTGATCGCGCGGGCTGCTCAGGTTGACCTGACGATTGACCAATTCCTCATCCGCCAATGCCGTCAGCGCAGTGCGATCGACCTTGCCGTTGGCAGTCAGCGGCAGCGCGTCTAGCCACAGATAGCTGCCGGGGATTACCGCTCTGGGCAGTGTCGTCGCCAGATGGGCGTGCACCGCTGCTTCGTCCACGGGTTCGGCCAGCACGCAACAGGCCACCAATCGTTGATCCTGCGCCGCTTCGCCGACCATCAGCACCACGGCGCTGCGGATGCCGGGAAATGCTTCGAGCCGGGCTTCGATTTCACCCAGCTCCAGACGCACGCCGCGCAGCTTGACCTGAAAATCGTTGCGACCGAGAAATTCCAGCTGACCGTCCGGGCGGTAGCGCGCCAGATCGCCACTGCGATAGAGCCGATCACCTGCCACGAACGGATTGTCGATAAAGCGCTCGGCACTCAGTTGCGCCAGCCCCAGATAACCACGGGCCACACCGACGCCGCCAATGTGCAGATGCCCGGTCACGCCCACCGGCACCGGCTGGTCGCGATCATCGAGCACGTAAAAACGGTTGTTGGCAATCGGCCGGCCGATCGGCAGTTGCCGGGCCGGCACCTCGGCGCCGGGCTCCAGGGTCCAGATGCTGTTGATCACCGTGGTTTCGGTCGGGCCGTAAACGTTGTGCAGCCGCGCATGGGGCAGACGCTCCTGGAAGCGCCGGGCCAGAGCCGGCGGCAGTTCACCGCCGCCGCTGAACACATCGGTCAGCGACACACACTGGCTGACCTCGTCGACCTCCAGAAACAGCTGCAACATCGCCGGCACGAACACCAGCGCCGTGACCTGCTGCTCGCGCACCTCGCGTGCCAGGTACGCCGGTTCGTAATGGCCGCCGGGCCGTGCGATCACCAGCCGCCCGCCGGTTGCCAGCGGCCAGAAGGTCTCCCACGCCGAGGCATCGAAACCGAACGGGATCTTGTGCAACATCGCCCCCGCCTCGCCGCAGACCTGCAAACACCACAACAGCAGATTGCTCAAGCCACGGTGGGCGACCATCGCGCCCTTGGGCAAGCCGGTGGTGCCGGAGGTGTAGATGACATAGGCGAGATGGTCAGGGGTAACGCCGACATTGCGCGGATCGAGATTGTCCGCCGGCAACGACGCCCAGCTCGCCGCATCTTGTTCAAGGTCGAGGATCGGCGCTTCCCAGTTCGAACCCTGCACGGCCTGACGCAAGATTGCGTGCGCCGAGCCAAGGGTCAGCAGCACCGCCGGCGTGCTGTCGCCGAGCATATGACTCAGGCGTCCCAGCGGATAGTCCGGGTCCAGCGGCACGTAGGCGCCGCCGGCCTTGAGCACCGCCAGCAGCGCCACCGGCAACTCCAGCGAACGCTCGATACACACCGCCACGCGCACGTCCGAACCGACGCCCAAGATGCGCAAATGCCGCGCCAGTCGGTTGGCCTGGGCATTGAGTTCGGCGTAGCTCAGGGATTCGCCCTCGAACACCACCGCGCAGGCCCGAGGGTTGCTCGCAGCCTGCGCTTCGACCAGTTGATGCACGCAGGGCGTCGCTTGCGTCAGTGGCGCGGCGCGGTTGAAGTCGACCAGCACCTGCTGACGCTCAGCCTCGTTCATCAACGGCAAGGCATTGATCGGTTGCTTGGCGTCGGCGGCGATCTGTTCGAGCAGATGTCGGTAGTGCCCGCTCAGGCGTTGGATGGTCGCAACGTCGTAGAGGTCGGTGTTGTATTCCACCAGCAGGTCCAGCCGCCCTGCCCGCTCGACCCATTCGAATGCCAGATCGAACTTGGCCGTGGCACTGCTGGTGCCGTACGGCGCCAGTTCCAGGCCGGGCATCTGCACCGCGTTGCCCGGTGTGTTCTGCAGCACCAGCATCACCTGGAACAACGGCGAATGACCGGGATCGCGCTGCGGGTTGACGGCCTCGACCACGCGGTCGAATGGCACGTCCTGATGGGCGTGGACGTCGAGCATCTGACCCCGCACGTCGCGCAGCAGCTCGGCGAAGGTTTGCTGCGGATTCAGGCGCTGGCGCAGCACCAACGTATTGACGAAATGGCCGATCAGCGGCTCGACTTCCGGGCGATTGCGGTTGGCGAACGGCGTGCCGATGCACAGATCCTGCTGACCGCTGTGGCGCCACAGCAGCACCGCCAAAGCACCGAGCAGTACGTTGAACAGCGTGCCCTGGGTCTGCCGGGCCAGCGCCGTGAGTTCGCGCAAGGTGCCGCCATCGACGGAGGAACTGAACGTGGCGCCGACATAACGCTGCACCAGCGGTCGTGGCCGGTCGGCGGGCAACGTCGATAACAGCGGCGCGTCGTCCAGGTTACGGCGCCAGTAATCGAGCTGAGCGTCCAGCGCCGCACCGCCGATGCGCTGCTTTTGCCAGCAGGCGTAGTCGGCGTATTGCACCGGCAGCAGCGCAAGCGTCGGGGTTTCGCCACGCAGATAATCGCCGTACAGCGTGGCGACCTCATGCAGGATCAAGCCCATCGACCAGCCGTCGGCGATGATGTGATGCACGCTGTACAACCACAGGTATTCATCGTCGGCCACGCGCAGTAACGATGCCCGCAACAATGGGCCGGTGGCCAGATCGAATGGCGCACGTGCGTCCTGTTCGACGGCGAAACGCACTTGCTGCTCACGCTCGTCGGCAGGCAACTGGCGCAGATCCGTCACCGACAACGACAACGGCATCGATGGATGCACCACCTGACGCGGTTCACCGTCCACGCTGCCAAACGTCGTGCGCAGGACTTCGTGGCGGGCCACCAGTTGGTTCAGCGCCCGCTCCAGCTGCGCGACGTCCAACTGCCCTTTGAGCGTCACCGCCGTGGGCACGTTGTAAAACGGGTTGCCGGGTTCCAGTTGATCGAGAAACCACAGTTGCCGCTGCGAGAACGACAGCGGCCAGGACGTGTGCGCGCCAGCACGGCGCGGAATCACCGCGTCATCGTGCCCGCCGAGCAAGGCAATCAGTTCCTGTTTGTGACGCTTGAGCGCCTGGGTCAGTTCTTCGGTGAGAAACCCGCGCGGCGCCTTGCAGCGCAGCCTGTCACCGTCCACCTCGAGCACCACGCCATGGCGAGCGAACAACGCCAGCAATTGATCGGCATTCATACTTCGAACTCCTCCATGTCTTCGTCGTCCAGGCTGGCGGTCACAGGCTCGATGGCAAACGCCTCGACCGGCGCGCGGTGTTGTTCATCGGCCGTGCGCAGCCCGCCGATCATCGAGTAGATCAATTCATGGCTTGGCCCCAGATCGAACAGCGTCGTCAGTTGCTGTTCCTCGACCGAGCCGATACCGCACAGGCCCAGGCCGTGCTCGACGGCGGTCATGCTCAGCAACTGGGCCATGGCGCCGCTTTCGATGTGGCAGAAGTCGCGGCTGCGCTCGCCGTACAGCGGGCGAATCGCGGCCATGTCGGCGATGAAGAACAGCGAGAACGCGGCGTTCTCGTACACCGGTCGGTTGACGAAATAGTCGTAGGTGTCCGGGTCGAGCGCTCCGCTCTGGAGCGCCAGCAAGCGATGCTGGCGGGGATCGTAGTAATACGCGCCGCCGGGCACGCCGAGCACGCGATCCGGCTTGACGTAGAGGTACGCCTGAATCGGGTAAAGGCCACCCGCCGACGGGAACTGGTATTTCACCTCGCCGTCGAGTTGCCCCTGGGCCAGTGCCGCCAATACATGGGCAAAGGCCTGGGTGGCGATCGGTTGCCGATCGTATTGACGCACCGAGCGGTAATCGCTCAAACGCCGGGCGAAGGCCGGGTCTTGCGGCAGATCCAATGCCACTGCCGGCAGGGCTTGAGCGAAGTCACGGCGCCCACGCTGTTCGGCTTTGAACTGCGCCCGCTGCTGGGGATCCTCGATGATGTCCTGCACGGGCTCCGGAGCCTGCTGCACGTTGCCGAGCAATTCCTGACGCGCCCGATTCTGGCGGTACATGCCGAGCAGGTGCAGCAACGTCGGCTGGGCCAGCAGTTGTGCCACGTGTGGGCGGAACTGCAAGGCGCCGGACAACGCGTTGCTGATCCGGACGATATCGATCGACGTTGCGCCGAGGTTCAGCAGATTGGCATTGGCGGCGATGGATTCGCGCTTGAGCACATCCTGCACGATTTCCACCAGCCGATGTTCCTGAGGGCCGTCGACTTCCAGCGCCGGCCCTTGCTCTTCGACTTGCTCAGGCTCCGGCAGACGTTTCTTGTCGACCTTGCCGTTGGACGACAACGGCCAGGCTTCAACAAAGGTGAACGACGGCGGAATCATGTAGGCCGGCAGCTTGTCGCTCAGGTACGCGCTGAAATCGCTGGCCTGCAACGCCGGATCGGCCTTGAGCACGTAACCCGCCAGACGCTTCTCGCCCAGCGTGCTGCCAAGAATCCGCACCACCGCGCTCTGCACGCCGGGATGGCGATTGAGCGCAGCTTCGATCTCGCCCAGTTCGATGCGATAGCCCTGGACTTTGACCTGATTGTCTTCGCGACCGAGGAATTCGATGTTGCCGTCGGGCAGCAAACGGCCCAGGTCGCCGGTGCGATACAGCCGTTCGCCGGTCAGTGGATGATCGAAGAAACTGCCCGCGCTGAGTTGTTCATCGCGCCAGTAACCTTTCGCCAGACCGATGCCGCCGATGTAAAGCTGCCCCGCGACCCAGGTCGGGCGCACTTGCAGCGCTTCATCCAGCACGTAGAAGCGCTGATGATCGAGGGCCTTGCCGTAGGGAATGCTGCGCCAGGCCGGGTCGACCTGTTGCACCGGGTAGCAGATCGACCAGATCGACGCTTCGGTGGCACCGCCCAGGCTGATCAGTTGCAAATCCGGCTGCAAGGCCCAGGCCCGCTCGGGCAACGTCAGGGGAATCCAGTCGCCGGACAGCATCGCCACCCGCAGGCTGGCAGGTAGCGCACCGCCCTCACCCTCCACGTACTCGACCAGCATGCCGAGCAGCGCCGGCACCGAGTTCCACAGGCTGACCCGATGACGTTCGATCAACGCCAGCCAGTGCGCAGGATCGAGGGTCAGTTGCGGGTCGAGGATGACCACTGCCGCGCCCACGGCCAACGTGCCGAAGAAGTCGTAAACCGACAGGTCGAAGCTCAGCGACGAGATCGCCAATACGCGGTCGGTCGGGCCGACAGCAAAGCGCCGGTTGATGTCGAGCAAGGTGTTGACCGCACCGCGATGGTCGATCACCACGCCTTTCGGCTGGCCGGTAGAGCCGGAGGTGTAGATCACGTAAGCCAGGTCGCTTTCGTCCACCTGCACCGGTTGCAGTGGCAGTTCATCGTTCGAGACTTCATCGGTGACCGCGATGGCCGTGACCTGCGCCGGCCATTCGATTTTGTCGAGCAGCGTCGGTTGGGTCAGGGCCAGACTCGCCTCCGCCCGTTCCAGAATATGCCGCAGCCGTTCCGCCGGCTGGGTCGGTTCGATCGGCAGGTAAGCGCCGCCGGCATACAGAATCGCCAGCGTTGCGACCACTTGCTCCCAACCGCGCTCCATCACCACCGCCACCAAGCGGTTCGGCAGCACACCCTGCGCTTGCAATCGGGCACCGAGTTGCCGGGCCTCGTTGCGCAATTGAGCGTACGTCAGCTGTCGCGCACCGATCACCGCCAATGCATCCGGTGTGGCGAGGGCCTGACGTTCGAACAGTTCGTGCATCAATGGCAGCGTTTGCTGATGGTCGACCGGTGCCGGCAAGCGTGCCTGCGGCAGCATCTGCGGCGTGTTTGCGCCCCAGGCTGCCGGCTCGCAGAGGCTGTCGAGCAGGGAGTTATAGGCGACGAACATCTGCTCGATCATGCCTTGCGGGAACAGTTCGTCGATGCTGTCCCAGTTGAACAACAGGCGTCCTTCCAGCTCCAGCAACGTGTGGTCGAGCCACACTTGCGGGGTCTGGGTGATGCTGTGCATGTGTTTGGCGTTCAACGCGTCGGCGAGGTTGAATTCGGCCAGCTCCGGCGCCGCTTCCGACAGCGTGCTGTTGAACACGATCGGCATCGCGGTCTGCTGCACGCCCCGGGCCTGGGACAATTCGCGCAGCACTCGCACACCGCTGACCACCGAATGGTCGATGTCGCGCCACAGTTGCGCCTGCACCGCGCGGGCCTTGTCGGTGAAGGTTTGTGTTCCGTCGATGCCGACTTCCAGCAGTACCAGTGAGGTGAAGTCGCCGATGATCTCGTCGACATCCGGGTGTAGCGGCATGCGGTTGAACAGCGGCAGGCTCAGGGTGAAACGCGGGGTGCGGCTCCACAGCGCCAGCACTTCGCTGAACGCGGTCAGCAGCATCACCGACGGCGTCACCGCAAACTGCTTGGCCACGGCTTTGAGCTGCGCCCACTGCGCGGCCGACATGTCGCGGTCGCGGCGGGTGAAGTGCGGGTTGGCAATGCTTTCGGGTTGGCGTACCAGCGGCAGGTCTGGCGCCGGGGCCAGCGTGGTCACCCGCTCACGCCAGTAGCCCAGCGCCTGCTCGTAGCGGCGGCCATTGCGCAGCTGCTGTTCGGCCAGCACATAGTCGCGGAAGGTCAGGCCCGGTTCCGCCAGCTCAAGCGCGGGATCGAGGTAGAACGCCATCAGTTCGCGAGCAAGAATCTGCGTGCTCGCGGCGTCGACGATCAGCGCGTCGAGGCTGATGTGCAAATGGGTGATGCCGTCATCGAGTAGCGACAGGCTGAACTCGAACAGCGGCCAGCGACTGGCGTCCAGCACCTGATGGGACTGGCGTTCGCGGGTCGCTTCCAGCGTGCGTTGCGCGACATCGGCGGGCAACCCGCGCAGGTCGCTGCGGGGCATGCGATAGGTCGGCACCTGCGCCAGCACCTGTTGCGTGCCGTCGCTGAGGAACACCACGCGCAGCATGTCGTGGCGCTGGATCATGCGATTCAAGGCCAGCTCGAAACGTTCGGCGTCGAATTCGGGAATGCGCAGTTCTTCGTAGCCGTGGGCACTGACGCCGCCGAGGCTGACCGTGGCCTCGCGACCGAACCAGTACGCTTGCTGGATATCGGTCAGAGGAAACGGTTCATGTCGATTAGCGCGATCCGGCTCGATCTGGATGAATGCCGGTTCAACGCTTTGCTCTTGACGCGACACCTGCGCCGCCAGATCCAGCAACACCGGGGTCTGGAACAGACTGCTCAGGGACAGTTGCGCGCCCATGCGCTGGTTGATCGCGTAGATCATCCGCGTCGCCAGCAGCGAGTGGCCGCCGAGGTCGAAGAAGTTGTCGTGGATGCCGACCCGTTCGCACTTGAGCACTTCGGCCCAGATCTCGGCCATTTGCCGTTCGGTGTCGTTGCGCGGCGCTTCGTAAGTCGCCCCGGCGCTGCGTTCCGGTGCCGGCAGCGCCTGACGGTCGAGCTTGCCGTTGCGGGTCAGCGGCAAATGCGAGAGCCGGACCCAGGCACTCGGGATCATGTGTTCGGGCAACTGGCGTTGCAGTTCGGCGCGCAGGGATTCGCTGGTCGCGGTGCCGACCACGTAAGCCACAAGACGTTTGTCGCCAGCCACGTCCTCACGCAGCAACACGGCGGCTTCCTGCACACCGGGTTGCTGATGCAACAGACTGTCGATCTCACCGAGTTCGATGCGGAAGCCGCGCAGTTTCACCTGCTGGTCGATGCGCCCCAGGTATTGCACGTTGCCGTCGGCCTGGAATTTCGCGAGGTCGCCGCTGCGGTACATCCGCGCGCCCGGCTCGGCGCTGAACGGGTCCGGCAGGAAGCGTTCGGCGGTCAGGTCCGGACGGTTCAGATAGCCACGGGCCAGGCAGGCGCCGGCGATGTACAACTCACCCGCCACGCCGACCGGCACCGGATTCAGATGCTCGTCCAGCACGTACAGCCGCGCATTGGCGATGGGACGGCCAATGGGCGGCGCGTCCGGCCAGGACTCGGCGTCGTTGCAGTCGAGGCTGAACTGGCTGACCACATGGGTTTCGGTCGGCCCGTACTGGTTATGCAACTGCGCACCGCCGAGCCCACGGACAAAGCCACGCAGCTCGTCATTGATTTGCAGGGCTTCACCGGCGGTGATGATCTCGCAACCACCGGCCGGCATCGGCGCATCGGCTTCGGTCAGACCGGCGAGTTGCTGCAACACGGCGAACGGCAGGAACGCCCGCTGCACGCTTTCGGCCACCAGGGTCGGGCGCAGTGCGGCGAGGTCCTTGCGGCTGTCTTCAGTCATCAGCAACAGGCTGCCGCCCTGGCAGAGGGTGCTGCAGATTTCCTGGAACGAAACGTCGAAGTTCAGCGAGGCGAATTGCAGCACACGCTGCGGTGCTGCGGCTTGATCGAGTTGCCAGGCAATCAGGTTGTCCAGCGCGCGACGGCTGTGGGCCACGCCTTTCGGGCGTCCGGTGGAGCCGGAGGTGTAGAGCACGTAGCCGAGGTGTTCCGGGCTCACCGTGACGTGCGGATCATCCGCCGGGTGCTGTGCCCAATGCGATGCGTCAGTGTCCAGGCAGCAGATTTTCGCCCCGTTGGCCGGCAGCCCGGCCATCAGGCTCGACTGGGTCAGCAGCATGGTCGGCGCCGCATCGCTGAACATGAATGCCAGACGTTCGCTCGGGTAAGCCGGGTCAAACGGCACGTACGCAGCGCCAGCCTTGAGGATCGCCAGCAGGCCGATGACCATTTGTGGCGAGCGTTCCAGGCACAGGCCGACGCGATGCTCGGGGCCGACGCCTTGTTCGATCAGGTAATGCGCGAGGCGGTTGGCGGCACGATTCAGTTCGCCATAACTCAGTTGCTCACGGTAAGCGAGCAACGCCACGGCATCGGGCGTTTGCCGGGCAAGGGTTTCGAAGCGCGCCACGCAACCGGGCAACGACGCGGTATCCCGCGCGGTGCGGTTCCAGTCATGAACGATCTGCTGATGTTGCTCGGCGCTCAGCAGCTTGATCCTCGCCAGCGACTGCTGGCTGTCCTCGACCATCTGCGTCAGCACCCGACGCAGGTACTCGCCGAACTGCTCGACAGTGCCGCGCTCGAACAGGCCCGAGGCATATTCCAGACCACCGACGATCTGCCCGTCGCGCTCACTGAGCGCCAGTTGCAGATCGAACTTGGCCACGTGATGGCTGCTCTCGACCGGCGTAACGTCGAGCCCGGTCAGCAGCAGGTCGGAATCCTGATCCTGCTCCCAGGCAAACAGCACCTGGAACAGCGGACTGTGGGCCAGGCTGCGCGGCGGGTTGAGCAATTCCACCACTTGCTCGAACGGCAGGTCTTGATGCTCCTGAGCGTCCAGCGCCACTCGCCGCGCCTGTTGCAGCCATTGCGCCACCGACGGCGCACCTGATCGGGTCATCCGCAGAGCCAACGTATTGACGAAGAAACCGATCAGCCCTTCCAGTTCCTGTTGCGGACGGTTGGCCGATGGCACGCCGATCACTACGTCGCTTTGCCCGGACAGACGCGACAACAGCAATGAAAACCCGGCCAGCAGAGTCATGAACAGCGTGGTGCCTTGCTGCATGCCCAGGGCTTTCAATCGCGCGGTCAACGCTTCGTCGAAGACCAATGGAACAAAGCCACCGAGGTAATCCTGCACGGGCGGACGCTTGTGATCGGTCGGCAACTCCAGCAATACCGGCGCGCCCGTGAGGGTTTCACGCCAGTAACGGCTTTGCTGCTCCAGCACGTCGCCGGACAGCCATTGCTTTTGCCACACCGCGTAATCCACGTACTGCACCGGCAAGGGCGGCAGCGGATCGTCGCGATCCTGCAACGCCGCTGCGTACAGCTGCCCCAGCTCGCGGGTGAGCACGCCCATCGACCAGCCATCGGAGATGATGTGGTGCTGGGTCAGCAGCAACACATGGTCATCCACCGCCAGCCGCAGCAGGCTGACCCGCATCAGCGGGCCCCGGCTCAGGTCGAACGGTCGTGCGCCTTCCTCGTCGATCAAGCGGGTCAGGCGCTCTTGCGCATCGTGCCCCTGCACGTCGGTCACCGTCAGCCGGACACTGTGCGCAGGCGGCGAAACCAGTTGGCGCCCTTCCCCTTCAACAGCAATGAACGTCGTACGTAGCGCAGCATGGCGCGCCACCAGTTGGTTGAAGCTGCGTTCGAGTGCCGGCACGTCCAGCGAACCGCGCAAACGCAGGTTCAACGGCATGTGATAGGCAGCGTTGCCACCCTCCATTTGTGCCAGAAACCACAGGCGCTGCTGAGCAGACGACAACGTTTGCGCGCCCGAGCGTTCAAGGGCTGTGATGGCCGGACGAGCCGCCGCCTGACTGGCTTGCAGCCGTTCGGCAAACTCCGCCAGAACCGGCGCGGCAAACAGCGTCGAAGGCGCCACTTCCAGCCCCAGCGTGTGGCGAACCTGCGCCAGCACCCGCATCACCAGCAGCGAGTGACCGCCGAGGGCGAAGAACTGATCCTGACGCCCGACCTGCTCGACGCCGAGTACGTCGGCCCAGATCGCGGCGAGTGCGGTTTCCAGCGAGCCTTTGGGGGCTTGATAGTCCTGCTGATCGAACGCCTCAACGTCCGGCGCCGGCAGATTTGGCCGATCGACCTTGCCGTTGGCGGTCAGCGGCAGTGCATCGAGACGCACGAAAGCGGTCGGCACCATGTAGTCCGGCAGGCTGATATGCAGTTGTTCGCGCAGTAAGCGCGGGCTCAGCGTTGAGTCTGGTTTTTCGCAGTAGTAGGCGACCAATCGCGGTTCACCGGGACTGTCCTGGCGCAGCAACACCACGCTTTCGCGCACGCCCGGGATGTCCGCCAGCCGGGTTTCGATTTCCCCCAGTTCCAGACGCAGGCCGCGCAATTTGGCCTGGGAATCGTTGCGGCCAAGGAACTCCAGTTGGCCGTCGGCCCGATAGCGCGCCAGGTCCCCTGTTCGGTAAAGACGCTCGCCCGTCACGAACGGGTTGTCGATGAAACGCTCGGCGGTCAGTTGCGGCAGGTTCAGATAACCGCGCGCCACGCCGACGCCGCCGATGTAAAGCTCGCCGGCGACATCCTCGGCAACCGGTGCGCCGTCAGTGTCGAGCAGGTGAATCCGGGTATTGGGCAGTGCCCGGCCGATGGGCAGCACCGCGTCGATCTGGCTGTTTTCGGTGAACTCGAAACAGGTACTGTCGATGCTCGCTTCGGTCACGCCGTAGGCCTGGACGATCTGCACGCGATCACCGCACAGCCTGCGCAATTGCCGCGCGCTGTGGGCGGTCCAGATGTCCGAGCCGCAGACCACGGTGCGCAGGAACGACAGGTCATGGCCGGTCGCTTCGACCCACGCCAACAGCGGATTGAGCAGCGCCGGCACGAAGTCGGCAAAGCCAATCTGCGCCTCGCGCATCAGACGATACAGGGCCGGCGGGTCCATCAGGGTGTCCCGTGGGCACAGCACCAGCGTACCGCCAAAACCCAGCGCACGGATCAGATCCGCGCTGAACACATCGAAGGAAAAACCGGCCATTTGCAGGTGGTTGATCGGCTCGCCCAATCCATAGAGCCGGGCCCAGTCGGCGCTCACGGCGACCAGTCCGCGATGCTCGACCATCACGCCTTTCGGGGTGCCGGTGGAGCCGGAGGTGTAGATCACGTAAGCCAGGTGACGGGGTGTCAGGCCGATCGAGTGAGGATCGAGGTTGTCTGCCGGGAGCGAAGCCCAATCACGGGCGGCGGCCAGATCCAGCACCGTCGGTGCAGTCGCTGACGGTTCGAGCGCCGCCCGCAAAACATTGCTTGCCTGGCCGTGAGTCAGCACCACCGGCGGTGCGCTGTCGGCCAGCATGTGCGCCAGCCGCGCCTGCGGATAGGCCGGGTCCAGCGGCACATAGGCCCCACCGGCCTTGAGCACGGCGAGTACGCCGACCAGCATCTCCAGCGAACGTTCCAGACACAGCCCGACCCGCACGTCCGGCCCGACCCCGAGGCTGCGCAGGTGATGGGCCAAGCGATTGGCGAGGGTGTTCAGTTCACGGTAACTGATTGCCTCCTGCTGCCAGCGCGCAGCGATGGCCTCGGGGGTGCGCAGCACCTGCGCTTCAAACAGACCGTGCACGCACAGGTGTGCATCGAACGGTTTCAAAGAGCAAACGTCGGGCTGCGCGGGATTCGTCCCACGCAAGGAAGTGTTGTCGAACATCGGAGGCTACCGTCCATGACTACTTTATTTTTGTGATCAGGCAGGTGTCAGCACGCTTCCTGCCAGTCAGGCCCCGGCATCAGGTGCCGGCACGGTCTTTCGAATTCAGGAGGATGGCGCGGCGCGCGCGTGCAGACTCACGTTGAACGCGGGCACACGCAGAAACTCGGGGGGAGACAGGCTGGAGAAGAACACCGCAGCGCGGTCGGCGCAGGCAGATGGAAAGTGGGCCGGATCATTGGCGACAGGAGTCGCCCCGTTCATTGCATCGTCGATTGCAAACCGCGTGACCAATTGAAACCTCGACTTCCATTTGAGGGTCAACGACGAGGAACAACCTGCGCGGGGATGACAGCGCCAGGGTGGTCCCGATCGGCTGCGACTGCCGGGCCTGTAGACACGCGGCAATCTTCTGGCGCCGGGTTTGTGACCCGAAGCGCCGGCGGATAATAACCACGTTTTTTGTTAGGGAGGCAAACAAAATGTAGGAAATTTGCGAAATAAATATCGGACGTTTCCTACCTGATCGAGACGATGGCAAAGGGACAGAGATGTCATTAATGCCGAGAATCCAGCCTCTGTTCCTGGCAGGCGCCGATCGTCGAAAACCCGCGCAAAATGCCGACTGGCCAGCGCAATAGTCACCGCAGTTTCCGGGCGCTAACAAGCGCTAACAACGCATAACTGGCAGTCATTCAGCGGTGAAGGCAGGCTTGAATCTCACCGCTGAACGCCAGGCCACCTGCGAACCTTTTCGGTCGCGGCGCTCAGTCGAACGATGGTTTTGCGAGGGATTCGACCATGGCTGAAGGTTATCGCCACAATTGCCTGTGCGAGGCCGACCGGCTCGGC
The DNA here is from genome assembly GCF_002112685.1 of Pseudomonas sp. R15(2017). Classification (NCBI taxonomy): domain Bacteria; kingdom Pseudomonadati; phylum Pseudomonadota; class Gammaproteobacteria; order Pseudomonadales; family Pseudomonadaceae; genus Pseudomonas; species Pseudomonas sp. R15(2017). The sequence goes on along the minus strand of NZ_NEII01000012.1, from coordinate 45,159 downwards.
AACGACGAACTGTATGCCTTGGTCGCGGGCGCCGTCCGCCATGGCCGAAGTGAAGCGCAACAGCTGTTCGCGACGGTGACGCCGTTGCTCATCGCCTTTTACGAAGGTCAGGTGCAAGCCGGGCGGATCCGTCGTGAAGACACCGGCGGCCTCGTTCAGCAGGCCTTCAGGGCGCTTTATCAGGAACAGGCCGCCCATGACCCGAGCTTTCCGTTTCGCGCCTGGCTGATCGAGATCGCCCGCTCAACCCTGCTCCACAATCTTGGCCATCGCGGCGCTGACGCCGTGGCCGACGCGCTGGCGGGTGCGTCGGCACGCGAATGTCATGAACCCACTCGGGCCACATGAACCGCCCTCCACGCTGTGAAATGCCCTTCAGGGAATGCCCATGATCGATATCGAAAAAACCCTCTACTCCGCGCACACCTGCACCACAGGCGGCCGCGAGGGCACAGGACGCAGTCACGATGGCCGACTGGATCTCAAGCTGTCGCCACCGGGTGCGCCCGGCACCGGAACCAACCCCGAGCAATTGTTCGCCGTGTGCTGGTCAGCCTGTTTCCTCGGCTCGCTGCGCCATGCCTGCAATGCGCGCAAGATCGTTTTTCCGGCCATGGCCGGGGTGGATGCTCAAATCGACCTGCTCCACGGCGAGCACGGGTTCTTCCTGCAAGCGAAACTGGCAGTGTCACTGCCGGAGATCGAACCGCAAGTGGCGCAGCAACTGATCGACGCGGCACACCAGAACTGCCCCTACTCCAAGGCCACACGCAACAACATCAAGGTCAGCATCATCCTCGCCTGACCAGCCCCCGCCGACACCAAAACACAGCGTCTTCCAACCACACCTTCGTACGATCCGGCGACACCATGGTGCAATAGATCGCGCCCGGGGCTTTTGATGTGATGACGGGAAACCGACAAAAGCCAGGAGTTGCGCATGAACAAGCTGACGACTGCCGCGGGCGCGCCCGTGGTTGATAACAACAACGTACAGACCGCCGGCCCGAGAGGCCCGATGCTGTTACAGGACGTCTGGTTACTGGAAAAACTGGCGCACTTCGATCGGGAAGTCATCCCCGAGCGGCGCATGCACGCCAAGGGTTCCGGCGCGTTCGGCACCTTCACCGTGACCCACGACATCACCCGTTTCACCAAGGCCAGGCTGTTTTCCAGCGTGGGCAAGACCACCGATGTGTTCGTCCGTTTCTCGACCGTGGCCGGCGAACGTGGCGCGGCGGATGCCGAGCGCGATATCCGTGGATTCGCCATCAAGTTCTACACCGAGCAAGGCAACTGGGACCTGGTGGGCAACAACACGCCGGTGTTCTTTCTGCGCGATCCTTTGAAATTCCCCGACCTCAACCATGCGGTCAAACGCGACCCGCGCACCAACATGCGCAGCGCCCGCAACAACTGGGATTTCTGGACCTTGCTGCCGGAGGCGTTGCACCAGGTCACGATTGTCATGAGCGATCGTGGCCTGCCGCGCACCTACCGCCACATGCACGGTTTCGGCAGCCACACCTTCAGTTTCATCAGCCCGGCGAACGAGCGTTTCTGGGTGAAGTTCACCTGGAAGACCCAACAAGGCATCGAGAACCTGACCGATCAACAGGCCGCGACGCTGATCGGCGATGACCGCGAAAGCGCCCAGCGCGACCTGTACAACGCCATCGAGGAAGGGCACTTCCCGCAATGGAAGCTCTACGTGCAAGTGATGCCGGAGCTGGACGCCGAGACCTACCCAATCAACCCGTTCGACCTGACCAAAGTCTGGCCCCACGCGGATTACCCGCTGATCGAAGTCGGCGTGCTCGAACTCAACCGCAACCCGGACAACTACTTCGCCGACGTCGAACAGGCGGCCTTCAACCCGGCCAACGTGGTGCCCGGCATCAGCTTCTCACCGGACAAAATGCTCCAGGCGCGCCTGTTCTCCTATGGCGATGCGCAGCGCTATCGCGTCGGCGTCAATCATCATCAGATTCCGGTGAACGCCCCGCGCTGCCCGGTCAACAGCTATCACCGGGACGGCCAGATGCGCACCGATGCGAACGCGGGCAGCACAATCGGCTACGAGCCCAATAGCTATGGCGAGTGGGCCGAGCAACCGGATTTCAGCGAACCACCGCTGGCCCTCAAAGGCAGCGCCGGGCACTGGAATCACCGCGAGGACGACGACTACTTCTCGCAACCGGGCGCGCTGTTCCGGGCCATGTCCCCCGCCCAGCAACAGGTCTTGTTCGAGAACACCGCGCGCTCGATCCATGGCGCCAGTGCCCAGACCCGGCAACGCCACATCGATAACTGCACCCGTGCCGATCCGGCGTACGGTGCAGGCGTTGCGCAGGCCATCGAAGCACTAAGCTGATCCATAACGACGTAAGCAGGGCAAGCAGGATTGATCCTGTTTGCCCTGCTGTCGTCGTCAGTCCTCTACGATGCTTTTCGCTTCAAGAAACGCTTCCAGTCCCGATATCCCGAATTCCCTGCCGATCCCCGACTGCTTGACCCCACCAAACGGCGCAAGCAACTCCGGTGCGATCCGGTTGATCAGCACCGAACCGGCCTCCAGCCGCGCAGCGATGCGTCGGCCATGTTCGACCTCGCGGGTAAACACATAGGCCTGCAAACCGTAGACACTGGCATTGGCCAGGCGGATGGCGTCTTCCTCGTCGTCGTAGGCGATGATCGACAGCACCGGGCCGAAAATCTCTTCCCGGGCGATGTCCATGTCGTTGCTGACTTCGGCAAACACCGTGGGCTTGACGAAATAGCCCTGGCTCAGCCCGGCAGGCCGGCCCTCCCCGCCGACGATCAATCGCGCCCCCTGCTCCAGCCCGCGCCGGATAAAGCCCTGCACGCGATCAAACTGCGCCTGGTTGACCAACGGGCCGATGGCCGTCGCCGGATCATGGGGATTACCGACCACTATGGCGTCGACCAAGGCTCTTACCCGCTCGATCACCTGCGGCAGGAACGCGCGCGGCACCAACAGCCGCGTGCCGGCGACACAGGCCTGACCGTTGTTCATGAAGGCGGCATTCAGCGCCATGGGGATGGCCGCGTCGAGATCCGCGTCGTCGAGCACGATGGACGCCGACTTGCCGGTGAGCGACAGGCTCACCCGCTTCATGGTCTCGATACCCGCGCGGGCAATGAGTTTTCCGGTGGCAGTGGAACCGGTGAACGAAATCTTCGCAATGTGCGGGCTGGTGCTGATCTCGTCGCCCACTTCGCCGCCACGGCCCGAGACAATATTGATCACCCCGTTTGGCAGTTCCGCACGGTGCAAGGCGAGCGCGAGCACCTGGGTCTGCAACGGGCTGAGTTCGCTCGGCTTGATGACCGAGGCGCAGCCGCCAGCAATCGCCGCCGCCAGTTTGCTGCACACCGTACCGGCGGTGCTGTTCCAGGGCGCGAACAATGCCGATACCCCAACCGGTTCCATCACGACGCTTGCACGGCCCACAGGCCGCACCAGCTCGTAGTTTTCGAGAATCTGCGCCGCGTTGACGAAGGATTGCGAGGCGTACTGGCTGACCCATTGCGCACGTGCCAACGGTGCGCCGTATTCCTCGATGGCGGTGTCGCGTATCTCTTCGGTGCTCTCCAGCACCGCCGCCTGCAGGCGCCTGAGCATGTCGATGCGCTCGGCTTTCGAGGTCCGGCCCATTGTGATTTGCGCACGCTTGGCGGCGGCGATGGCTTGCCTGGCATCCTCGCGATTGGCCAAGGTGACCGTGCCGATGACGGATTCCGTCGCCGGATTGATGCATTCGATCGTTTCACGGCCCTGAACGGGCACGAACGCACCATCGATGTAGCTGTGCTTGATAGTCCACATGGCGATTTTCCCAAGGGTTGAAACAGCAACGCCCGGAAAATCCGGGCGTTAGTCAGGGCGACGGCTCAGTCGGGCAATGATTCACGGCTGAAGGCTTGCACCTCCTGGACCAGACCACGAGCGGCCATTTCCACCAGTTGCCGGCCTTTTTCCGGCGAAGCCTGGGCCGGGTCCGAGCCCATGCGGCCGTCCGGGTGACGGGCACGGAAATCCGCCGCTTCCCGGATCGGCCCCCAATTGGCGATCTGCGGCGAATAGTCGGCCGACTTGATGGAATCGGGGTAGGCCCATTGGGTCACGGCGATTTCCGAAGGCGTGGCATGAATGCCGTGGCCGGTCGGGAACTGGTCACGGGCCAGCTCGTTCACCCCTTCCAGATCCCACCAGTTGCACAGCTTCAGGGCGAACCCGACCTTGCGGCGGGCGAAACTCGCTTCGGCGTACAGCTCCGAAAATGCCGCTTCGATTGACGCGATGTTGCCGCCGTGGCCATTGAGGAAAAAGATCTTTTCAAAGCCGTGGGCGGCCAGCGAACGGGTCCAGTCGGCGATGGCGGCGATGAAGGTCGAAGGCCGGAGCGAGATGGTGCCGGGGAAGCCGAGGTGATGTTGCGCCATGCCGATGTTGAAGGTCGGGGCAATCAGGATGTCGGCGTTTTTCTGCGCTTCATGGGCGATGATTTCCGGGCACATCCAGTCGGTGCCCAGCAGGCCGGTCGGCCCGTGCTGTTCGTTGGAACCGATCGGGATGACGATGGTGCGGCTGCGTTCGAGGAATTGGGCGATTTCGGACCAGGTCGATAGGTATAAAAGCATCAGGATTCTCACTCTTCGAAGGTTCCTCGCGGAACGAGGCTGGGTGTTCAGTGCACCTGCAACAGCAGTGTCATTGATACCACCCGCCTCCCTTCGACGACAGAATACGAAGGTATCGGAATCGCCGAAACGCGCTAATCGCGAACGAGAAATTCACGGGGCGATTCGCCCATCACCCGTCTGAACATGGCACTGAAGGCACTCTGGCTGGAGTAGCCCAGATCCCGGGCAATCACCCCGACGGATTGCCCCTTGTCGAGCCGATCGATAGCGGTCGCCAGCCGTACCTGCTGCAGCCAGTGGCGGAAATTCAGACCGGTTTCATTGACGAACAGGCGTATCAGCGTGCGCGAACTGGCGCCGACCCGGTCGGCCCAATAGCCGATCGAATGGTCTTGTCCGGGGTCCTGCAGAATCGCCTCGCACACCGTGACCAGTCGCCGGTCGACCGGCCATGGCACTTCGATCGGCAACGTCCGGGCTCCCTTCAATTCACTGAGTATCAACGCCACGATGTGCGCGTTGCGACCTTCCTGCGGGTATTCGATCGGCTGCTCGGCCAGGGCCAGAATCAACTCGCGCAGCAGTCCGGGGATCTCCAGTACTTTGCAGTGATGGCCCAGCTCTGCGCAGGCTTGCGGCTCGATGTAGATCGAGCGCATCTTGACCGCGCTGAGCATCAACTGGTCGTGGATCATTCCGGGCGGAATCCACAGCGCGCGCTTCGGCGGCAGGATCCACAACCCGCGCTCGGTGGCCACCCGCATCACGCCGTTCGAGGCATACAGCAACTGCCCGTGCCGATGCACGTGCGGCTCGTTGTATTCGCCGGTGGCCTGATCACGCACCAGCACGGTCATCACTCGCGGCACGTCCTGATAGTCGGGATAACGTTCGCTGCGCGGCGCGGATTCTCGCTTTGCGACGACCTTGCGCACCTCTTGTTTCATCGAGTGCTTTCTCCTGAAAACAGACCTTGATCGTGTTAAAGCGGCGATTGTCACTTTGGCGACTAATCCTGGCATTTGCCATGGCCGGTCCATTGTTAGCCTTGCGCTCATTGTTCATCAATGAGGCCTTTCCCATGGCAATCACCCGCAATCTCTCCGGCCACCAGCAGAGCGTCACGGCGGTGATCGGCCTGCTGATCCTGTCCATCGCCCTGCGGCCGCCGATCATTTCGGTGGGGCCGATTCTGTTACTGATCCAGCAGCACTTTCAGTTGAGCTACACCCAGGCCGCGCTGCTGACCTCGATTCCTGACGTGTGCATGGGTGTGTTCGCGCTGGTGGTTCCGAGCCTGGCCAGGCGCTTCGGGATCGATCGCAGTGTGGTGGTCGCCCTGACGTTGTTGGGCGCCTCGACCTTGTTGCGGGCGATCTCGCCGAATGCATTCTTCCTGCTCGGCAGTACGTTCTTTGCCAGCATCGGCATTGCGGTTGCCGGCGCGATGACCGGCGCGTGGATCAAGACTCACTTTGCGCAACGCCCGGCGCTGTTCATGGGCATCTATGGCGGCGGCTTGAGTCTGGGCGCGACCCTCGCGGCGGTGCTCAGCGCACCGATTGCCGAGCTGGCGCAGGACTGGCGGGTCAGCGCCGGGTTCTGGAGCGTGCTGTGCCTCACCGCCATCGCCAGTTGGGTGTGGATGGCACGCCGTTTTGCGACACCGGCGCCCACCGTGAAATCGCCATCGAGCCCGAGCAAACGCCTGCCCTGGGGCAATCCGCAGGCCTGGCTGATCGCGTTGAATTTCGGGGCCGGGCAATTCGTGGTCTATGCCCTCTTCGCCTGGATGGCGCCCGCCTCGGTGGAAGCGGCCACATCGAGTGTTTCCCCGGGCGTCCTGCTGGGCATTTTTACGGCGGTGTTCGCCGTGGCCAGCGTCGGTGCGGGGCTGATTCCGGGCAAGGCCCACGACCGGCGCGGTTTGCTTGGGCTGTCGGCGTTGCTGGCCCTGCTCGGGGTGGGCGGGATGGCGTTCCTGCCGGCGTACTGGCCGATGCTCTACGTGGTGCTCGCGGCCATCGGCCTGGGCATGGGTTTCACCGTGGCCATGACCTTGCCGCTGGATCACGCCCGCACCAGCGAACAGGCCGGATTGTGGACGGTGTTCATGTTGTTCATCGGTTACCTGATCGCCGCGCTCGGGCCGTTGCTGTTCGGTGCCCTGCGCGAATACGCCGGACACTATGGCCCGGCGTACACCTTGCTGTTCGCGGTACTGCTGTTGATGCTCGGCATCACGCCCCTGCTCAGACTGGCACCGGCAACTTCGCCGCAGGTGTCCGTTGCCTGAGCGGGGGGTGACAGACCTGCGACGCGCCTCGGCACGTCGCAGGGTTTCAGTTGGCCGCCGCGGCTTTTTCAATCAGCCGCGCCACCGGTGCCGGGTTCGACACCATCACCACGTGCGAGGCGCCCTTGACCACCTCGACGGCCCTGGCATCTGCACGCTTGGCCATGAACGCCATCGCCTGGGGCGGGATGTTCTTGTCCTTGTCGCCGTAGATGTACCACGACGGAATGTGCTTCCAGGCCGGCGTTCCGGCCTGCTCGTTCAGCGCCGCTTCGGTGACCGGACGTTGAGTAGCCGCCATCAGCGCCGCTTGTGCAGCCGGGACATCGGCGGCGAACTGGTCATGGAACTTGCTCTGCTGGATGTACAAGTCCTTGCCGCCATCGGCCAGCGCAACGGGTGGCGCCAGTGTTGGCCCGAGGGTGCTGCCGGGAAACTTGCCGGCCAGCCCGGCGACGGTTTCACCGGCCTCTGGGGCAAACGCGCTGACGTAGACCAGCGCTTTGACATTGGCATGATCGTTGGCCGCATCACTGATGACGTTCCCGCCATAGGAATGACCGACCAGCACCACCGGCGACTGGATGCTGCTCAGCAAGGCCGATACCGCTGCGCCATCGCTTTTGACGCCGCGCAACGGGTTGGCGGCGGCGATCACCGTGTAGCCATCCTTCTCGAGAATCTTCGCCACGCCGTTCCAGCTCGACGCGTCGGCGAACGCGCCGTGCACCAGCACGACCGTGGGTTTGGCGGTTTGGGCGAAGGCATTGGCACCCAGACACAGGCCAACGGCAATGCTGAGTGCAGTCAGTGTTTTTTTCATGTGGATGTTCCTCGTATGACGGGTTCAGGGGGCGTATCGGGTGAAGACAAAATCGTGGTTCTGCACCCGCGCCTGATGGCAGGCAAAGCAGGTCTGGTGCTGGGCTTCATCGGCGGGTTTGCCGTTGATGAACCGGCCGAATCCCCAGCCACCGGTCGAAGCGTATTTGCGCGAGTCCTTGACCATCACCTGAACGGTGGTGGCCGCCCCCGGAATCGAGGCCGGCTCGAACTCCGGCGACTGCACGTGTTTCCACGCCAGCTTCACCAGCACCGTGCCGTCGGGAAACGGCAGCGTCTTGCTCTGGTAAGCCTTGATCGCCCGGTCATTGCCCAGCACCGCGCGCAGTTCATCCAGCGGCGCGGCTTCCTGGGCCGGGGCAATCAGCGCCCACTGGCGATAGTTTTTCGGCAGCTTCACACCGTAGATCGGCGAGGCATCGCCGTCATCGGCCTCGCCCAACGCGACACCGGTGGCCGCCAGTGCCGCGATCGCAATCGCCGCTGGCAACACGGCCCAATGGTTGAGTTTCATGGTCGGATCCCCTCAGGCCAGCAGTCAGAGATGATCGGCATCGATCACCGCCTGAGCGAACGCTTGCGGCGCTTCCTGAGGCAGGTTGTGGCCGATGCCGCCGCTGATCAGCCGATATTCGTATTTGCCGGTGAAGCGTTTGGCATAGGCCTCGGCTGGTGGGTGCGGCGCGCCATTGGCGTCGCCTTCCAGAGTGATGGTCGGCACGCTGATCGAGGGAAATGCCGCGAGTTTTTTCTCCAGCGGGTCGTATTGCGCTTCGCCTTTGATCAACCCCAGGCGCCAGCGGTAGTTGAAGATCGACACGGCGACGTGATCCGGGTTCTGCAACGCGGCGGCGCTGCGGTCGTAGGTCGCGTCGTCGAAGCTCCATTTCGGCGAGGCCAGCTGCCAGATCAGTTTGGCGAAGTCGTGGGTGTTCTTTTCATAGCCCAGACGGCCACGCTCGGTCGCAAAGTAGAACTGATACCACCACTGCAACTCCGCCGCCGGCGGCAGCGGCGTCTTGCCCGCTTCCTGGCTGCCGATCAGGTAACCGCTCACCGCCACCAGCGCCTTCACCCGCTCGGGCCAGAGCGCTGCAACGATGTCGGCGGTACGCGCGCCCCAGTCATAGCCGCCAAGCACGGCCTGCTTGATCTTCAGGGCGTCCATGAAGTCGATCAGATCTTTGGCCAGCGCCGCCGGCTGGCCGTTGCGCACGGTTTTGGCAGACAGGAAACGCGTGTCGCCATAACCGCGCGCGTAGGGAATCAGCACCCGATAGCCCTTCTGCGCCAGCGCCGGGGCGACATCGGTGTAGCTGTGAATATCGTAGGGCCAGCCGTGCAGCAGGATGACCACCGGACCGTCGGCGGGACCGACTTCGGCGTAGGACACGTCCAGCAGTCCGGCCTTGACGTGTTTCAGCGCGCCGAACGAAACGTGGGTGCCGGCGGTAATGGCGTCGATCTTGCCGGCGGGCACTTCGGCGGCGCTGGCGTATGCCGAGGCGATGCCCAGCGCAAGCGCCAGGATCGAACCGGCGAGCACGCGCCGGGATGTGGTTACAGCGTTAGAGTCAGTCATGCCGAGTCTCCCTCGTGAACCGCCGGGCGGCGGTTCCGGGCTTGGGGTTAAAGGGCTTGCGGATTGCAGGGCTAGCGGGCTGCCTGCGCAGCGGTTTTCTGCGCCGCCGCGCGCAGTGGCCGGAAGGCTTCGCGCAGTTCTTCGCTGAACAGTTGCGGTTGCTCCCATGCCGCAAAGTGACCGCCCTTGCTGACTTCACTGAAGTAGGCCAGCGACGGATAGGCGCGCTGCGACCAGACTTTCGGCGCCCGGTAGATTTCGTGGGGGAACACGGTGATCGCCACCGGCACCTTGATGTCGGCAGTCTTCTGCGCGGCGGCGCTGAAGTTATTGTTGTTGTTCTCCCAGTAGAAACGGGAGGACGACGCCCCGCTGTCGGTCAGCCAGTACAGGCTGATGTCGTCGAGCATTTCATCGCGGCTCAGGACCTTCTCGGGCTGACCGTCGCTGTCGGTCCACGCGGCGAATTTTTCGTACATCCAGGCTGCCGTGCCGGCGGGCGAATCGGCCAGCAGATAACCGATGGTTTGCGGTCGGGTCACCATCATCGCGCCGTAGGCAGCGTTGCGGCCGAAGAACTGGCTGAGCGAATTGAAGGCCGTCACCTCCGGCGCGGTCAGCCCTGCCGGGGCCGGGTCGCCGCTGTTGATCGGTTTGACCAGTTCCGGCGGCACGGTGGCCGGCATGTTCAGGTGGATACCCAGCAAACCGGGCGGTGCCAGACGACCCAGCGCATCGGAAATCACCGAACCGTGATCGCCGCCCTGGGACACGTAATGGCTGTAACCCAGGCGTTTCATCAACACATCCCAGGCCTTCGCCACCCGGTCAGGGCCCCAGCCGAGCTCGGTCGGTTTGCCGGAGAAACCATGGCCGGGAATCGACGGGATCACCACGTCGAACGAGTCCTCGACCTTGCCGCCATAGGCCACGGGATCGGTCAGCGGGCCGATGGTCTTGAAGAATTCGAACTGCGAACCCGGCCAGCCATGGGTAAGGATCAGCGGCATGGCGTTGGGATTGCGCGAACGCACGTGGATGAACTGGATGTCGACGCCGTCGATGGTGGTCACGAACTCCGGCAAGGCGTTGAGCCTGGCTTCGGCCTTGCGCCAGTCATAGCCGTCACCCCAATACTTCACCAACGCCTGGACCTGCGCCAGTTGCACACCCTGGGACACGTCGCTGACCGTTTCCTTGTCCGGCCAGCGAGTGTCGGCGATGCGTTTGCGCAGATCGCTCAACTTCGCTTCGTCCACATGGATGGTGTACGGGCGAATGGCTTGCTCCGGATCCGCGGCCGGGGTCGCGGCCCAGGCGCCGCTGCTGCCAGCGAGTACGGCAACGCCGAGCGCGCCGCCCCTGATGGATGACGCCAGGCAATGGCGCCAGGTAAGACCGGACGAAACCGCAACCATGATGGATCTCCTTGTAGTCATTATTCGAAAGGCATCGCCAATCGGATCAGACCACTGCGCTGGCACCGGGGCGATTACACGATGGTGTCGGTCGATACCTTGGTATGACGCGCAGGCCTGGCGCACAAAATCGCGCTCGAACTCAGCAGCGCTTAACGGGCAGAATGCGGCGGGGAAAAGACCCATTTGAATCACAGAGCGGAACAAGGATCGCGGATGCGTGGGGAAACAGCGCTCGAACGCCTGAGCAGTACGCCATCGACCACTTCGCCGTGGTGGGTGATCGGGCTGTGCATGCTGTTCAACGTGATCGACGGGCTGGACGTGATGGCCATGGCCTTCACCGCCAGCCGGGTTGCAGCCGAGTGGGCGTTGAGCGGCGCGCAACTGGGCCTGTTGTTGAGCGCAAGCCTGGTCGGGATGGCGCTTGGTTCGCTGCTGGCCGCGCCCAGGGCCGACCGCTTCGGGCGCAGGCCTTTATTGCTCGCCGGCCTGCTGCTCAGTGGTCTGAGCATGTTGCTGTCGTTCTGGAGCCCGAATCATCACGTGTTGATGTTCCTGCGTTTGCTGACCGGCATCGGCACGGGGGCGGTGCTGGTGGGGGCGAATGTGCTGACGTTCGAGCACGCCGGCCCGCAGCGGCGCAACCTGGCCATCGCTTTGCAATCCCTCGCCTTCGCCATGGGCGCCAGTCTGGGCGGTGTGCTGGCGCATGTGCTGAATGATGTCATGGGCTGGCGTTATGTCTTTCTGGCCGGGGGTTGCATCACGCTGGCGGCGGCGTTGGTCGGTGTCTTCTGGCTGCGAGAATCGCCGTCATTTCTGGCACTTGAACACCGCGCGCCTATTCCTCCCTTGTCGCCTGACGACGTCAGCCGGCCGTTTTCGCCCGGTCAATGGCAACAAACTCTATCGCTGGCACTGGCACTCTTTCTGTTGATGTTCTGCTTTTACTTCGTGATGAGCTGGACGCCGGCCCTGTTGGTCGACAATGGCTTTACCGACCAACAAGGCGCCCGGATCGGGATGCTGTTGGCGCTGGGGGGCATGCTCGGCGCCCTGCTTCTGGGTCTGGCGGCCAATCGTTACGGCTGCCGACGTTTGCTATCGGCTTTTCTGCTGCTCAACGCCGCCCTGCTGCCATTGATGCTGCCGGCCACTCGCGTCCCCGGTCTGGCGACACTCGTGGCGGTCACGCTGGGGCTGATGCTCAATGGTGCAGTCGCGGCTTTGTATGTCCTGGCCCCCCAAGCGTTCTGCACTTCGGTTCGCACGACCGGCGTCGGAGTGGTGCTGGCGACGGGGCGTCTGGGGGCGATCATTTCGCCGCTGGTCGCCGGTTTTCTGCTGGATGCCGGATGGACCGCACAACACCTGTTCACGTTTTTCGCCGCTAGCCAGGTGTTGGCGGCCCTGCTGATCTGGCGTGGCGTCAAGGGACGATGATCAGCTTGCCCGTCGTGTTGCGCGACTCGATATCGCGATGGGCCTGTTGCGCATCATCCAGTGAATAACGCTTGCCGATCACGGCTTTCAGTTTGCCGGCACTGACCCACGCGAACAGTTGCCGGGACTTTTCCAGCAGCACTTCGCGGTTGCGCACGTAGTGCATGACCGAGGGATACGACAGCTTGATGCTGCGCGGCATGCTGAAGATATCGATCGGCGGTGTCGGATTCATGAACGGTCCGTACAAGGCCAGGGTGCCGAAATAATCCAGCATCTCCAGCGAATCGGCGAACCCTTCCGCGCCGGTGCCGTCGTACACCACATTCACCCGCTGCCCGTCGGTCAGGCGCATGACCTGTCCGGCAATGTTTTGCGCTCGCCCGATCACGACATAGTCAGCCCCGGCCGCGAGCACCGCTTCTATCTTGTCGGCGTGAGACACCCGGCCAATGACCTTGCCGCCCCGCAACTTGATCAACTGAGTCAGCATCAGCCCCACGCCCCCCGCCGCCGCGTGCACGAAGGCCACGTCACCCGGCTGGATCGCATGCACCTTGTCCACCAGATTGCTGGCGGTCAGGCCCTGCATCATCAGGCTGGCAGCGGTGCTGAAGTCGATATCATCCGGCAACGGCACCAACTGGCTGACCGGGGCGATCACCTGTTCGGCGTAGCTGCCCGGTACGTAATGCCAGGCCACGCGATCACCGATAGCGAACTCCGTCACCTGCGGGCCGGTGGCGAGGACGATGCCGGCGCCTTCCGCACCCGGCGTCAGCGGCAACTCCCAGGCGCCGCCGAGCCCGCGTCGGACACCGGTGTCCATGAAATTGATACCCGCCGCCATGACCTTGACCAAGACTTGCCCGGGCCCTGGTTCTGCCAGTTGAATGTCGTGTACCGTCAACACTTCAGGCCCGCCAAAGGCCTCGATTACCACTGCTTTCATAATGTTCTGCCCTGTCATCGGGACGACCGGTCCTGCTGCCTTTCGGGAGGCAGGAGCGCGGACGTCACGTTGCTTTCACTCAACGTCGAAGGACGTTGAAACCAGGGCCAAGAGTGAGCGGGTGGTGTATCCGCGCAGTTTCGCGAACAGGCTCATTTGCATGCTTGTATGGCTCGAAGGGCCGTAGATACAGTGGCTTACAAAAGCGCCACTGTGATGCCCGTCGCAGTGTGCGACGGCAACCGATATTCGCTACAGGCGACACCAAAGTATGATGGGCGAGTGCCAGCAGAAGGCGCATCTTTGTTCAACGGTGACTGCACACAATGAGAATCGGTATGACGAACGAGCAGGAGCGCGTCATCGAGGACGGTCCAGACCGCAGCAGTGACGCGACCATGCCAGCGCCGGGGGTCGACTCGATCATCGACAGCATCCCGGCCATGGTCGCCTTCATGACGCCGTCCGGTGAACTGGAACAGGTCAATCGGCAAATCATGGACTACATCGGCGCCCCTCTCCATGAACTGAAAAAATGGCAGGCCGGCGAAACCGTGCACCCGGACGACCTGCCCTCGGTCATCGCCGCCTGGATGCATTCAGTCAGCACCGGCACCCCCTACGAGATCGAGCATCGCATTCGCCGCGCAGACGGTGTCTATCGCTGGTTCCATGTGCGCGGCCTGCCGATCAGAGACAGCGAAGGCACCATCACGCGCTGGTGCGTGCTGCAAGTCGATATTGATGAGCGCCGGCGGGACAAGGCCTTGATCGCCAGTGCTCTGGCCGAAGTCAGTGCGTCGGAAGAACGTCTGCGCGGGATCATCGACGCCGTTCCCGGTTTTGTCTGGAGTGCCTCACCGGAAGGCAGCGTCGGTTTCGTCAATCAACGCTGGTGCGATTACACCGGCATGTCCCTCGAACAAGCCTGCGGTGATGGCTGGACAGCGTCCATCCACCCGGACGACGCACCAGGGCTGGCAGGCTATTGGCAAGCGCTTCTGCAATCGGGCAGCGCCGGCGAATACGAGGCTCGACTGAAACGCTTCGACGGCATTTACCGCTGGTTTCTGATCCGCGCCGTGCCCCAGCGCGACGATACGGGGCGGGTCGTGCGCTGGTATGGCGAGAACACCGACATCGAAGACCGTAAACGGGCGGAAGTCTTTCTGGCCAAGGCCCAACGCCTGAGCGCCACCGGTACTTTTTCCTGGCGGGTGAGCACCGACGAAATCACCTGGTCGGACGAGGTCTACCGCATCCTTGAACTGGACCCGGACACGCCGCCAGGTTTCGAGGCGATCTATCGCCGCGTGCACCCGGACGATATCTCTAGTCATCGGGAAATGATCAAGCGTCAACGCCGCAAGGGGCGCGACTTCGAACACGAGCACCGGCTGCTGATGCCCGACGGCACGGTGAAATACGTGCGACTGGTGGCGCACTCGATCCCCCATGCGCCGGACGGTTTCGAATACATCGCCGCCCTGCAGGACATTACCCAGCGCCGGCTCGCCGAAGAGGTCTTGAGCAAGGCGCGCTCGGAACTGACGCATCTGGCCAGGGTCGCGAGCCTCGGCGCGGTCACGGCGTCGATTGCCCATGAGGTCAATCAACCACTGGCCGGCATCATCACCAACGCCAGCACCTGCCTGCGGATGCTGGGCGCCGACCCGCCGAATGTCGATGGCGCCCGGGAAACCGCGCGCCGCACCATTCGCGATGGCAATCGCGCAGCCGATGTGATCAATCGACTGCGGGCGCTGTTCTCGAAAAAAAGCATCACGATCGAGGACGTCAATCTGAATGACGCGGCACGGGAAGTCATCGCCATGCTGCTGGGCGAACTGCAACGCAACGGCGTGGTGCTGCATCCGCAATTTGCCGAAGCCCTGCCGCTGGTCAGAGGCGACCGGGTCCAGCTGCAGCAGGTGATCCTTAACCTGATCATGAATGCCGCCGAGGCCATGAGTGCGGTCCACGGCCGGCCCCGGCAATTGATCGTCAGCACCGGTCTGGGCTCGGACGAGAGCGTTTACCTGGCGGTGAAGGATAGCGGCAACGGCGTCGATCCGCAGGACATCGAGCGCATTTTCAATGCGTTCTACACCACCAAAAGCTCGGGCATGGGCGTCGGTCTGTCCATCAGTCGCTCGATCATCGAACGCCACGACGGCAAACTCTGGGCCAGCGCCAACGACGGACCGGGTGCGACGTTTACCTTTGCCATCCCGAGTTCGACGGACTTGCCGCAAACCGCTAACCGCGACCTCGCCGATCGCACCGTGGAGAATGATTGATGGGTACGCCTTTGCTCGTATCGGTGGTCGATGACGACGAATCGGTTCGTGAATCACTGCCAGACCTGATCAAGGAGTTCGGTTTTGCCGTCCAGGCGTTTGCCTCGGCGCAGGCTTTTCTGGCATCGCCCTATCTGGACCTGACCCATTGCCTGATTCTCGACGTGGCCATGCCCGGCATGTCGGGACCTGATCTGCAACGGGAGCTGCTTCGGCGTGACTATCGCATTCCGGTGATTTTCATCACCGCGCACGGCGACGCCAGCGAACAGGCGAAGCTGCTGAACAGTGGCGCGGTCGAGTGCCTGTTCAAACCGTTCAGCGAAGCCCAATTGCTCAAGGCCCTGAGCGCCGCCCTGCCCCTCGATTGAGCGTGAAGCCGAACAGAACAAGGAATCGACATGTTGAACGCGAACAACGCAATCGCCCCTTCCCGTGGAGCATTACCGATGAGTGATGTCACGCCCGTCGTCTTCGTTGTCGATGACGACATTTCCGTGCGCGAGTCGCTGGAACTGATGATCCGCTTCGCCGGTTGGCAACCACGACTGTTCGAGTCCGCCCAGGATTTTCTCGACGCGCCCCGGGCGCTGGTGCCCAGTTGTCTGGTGCTGGACATCAACCTGCCGGACCTGAGCGGCCTGGATCTGCAGACCGCCCTGGCCGATGAACGCCACAACATGCCGATCATCTTCATCACCGGGTACGGCGATATTCCGCGCACGGTGCGGGCCTTGAAGGCCGGTGCGGTGGAGTTTCTGACCAAGCCGTTCAACGACGACGTGATTCTCGGCGCCATGGCCGATGCGCTGCAAAGCAGTCGTGTGGCGCTGGAGGGAGAAAAGAATCTGCGTGCACTGCTTGAGGCTTACAAGACCCTGACGCCGCGCGAGCAGGAAATCATGGCTTCGGTGGTCAGCGGGCGACTCAACAAACTGATTGCCGCCGACCTCAACATCAGCGAAATCACCGTCAAGGCCCATCGCGGCAAGGTCATGCGCAAGATGAAGGCCCGTTCGCTGGCGGACCTGGTGAAAATGGCCGCCCTGATTACGCCGGAGTAGCGGGCAGGCTCTGCCAGAAGCTTTCCAGCCGACGCAGGTCAAGGCTGTCGAAGCCTTCCGAAGCCCGCTCGCGACAGGCGCCGAGCAACGTCCGGGCCTGATCCGGCTGACCCTGTTCAAGCCAGAAGCGGGCAAGATCCATCGTTGACCGCAACTCCCACGCCCAGGCGCCCTGCTCGCGGCTCAACGCGATGGAATCCTCAAGAACGGCCAGCATGACTTGTTCATCTTCGGCCTGGATGACCTTGAGAATACCGGCCTTGATCCGCAGTAACTCCGGCAGCGCAAAGGCATCACCGCTTTGCCGGCAGTGAGCGATGGTGCCGTCAACCAGCGTCAGTGCCTTTTGGTGTTCGCCCGCCAGCATCAGGCCTTCGGCCAGTGCGATTTCAAATGAGGTCGTGAGCAGTTCGTAACGCATGCTGCGCAACCGCGCCAGACTTTCTTCCAGCATGGCAACTGCATCCCCCGGCTCCTCGGCGCGGATGGCGATCGCCGCGCGCAACCCGTGGCAGGCGGCAATGTAAGGGCCAAGCGCGTTGGTTTCGGCGATGGCGCGGAACCGCTCGAGGCTCGCGGTGGCCTTCGCCAGATCACCGGTCCAGATATAGATGCACAAAATCCAGACCATGGCGATGCAGTAAGTGACCGGATGCTGCAGCGCGAATGCTTCGGCCTCGATCTGCTCGGCCAAGCGCCGGGCCTGATCGGGATAGCCCTGCAGCCAGAGTGAACGCGCCAGCGCCAGCCCCGTGCGATTGCGGTGATCGAAGCCGTAGTAAATCGTGTTGCTGGGATGGGACGGCAAGCTGTTGCGCAGCGAGCTTTCCAGTTCCTGGCGGGCCAGACGCTGGTTGCCGAGCAAGTGATGGGAGATGCCGGTCAGCGATGAGGCAATCGCGATGGCGGCAGGCTCGTTGAGGATGTTGCCGACCACGGCGGCCTGCTCCGCCCAGGCCAGCGACGACGGGAAATCACCGATGCGCTCGTAGAAGATCTGCAAGCGGCCCAGCAGCCGCAATTGTGAGCCGTAGTCGTTCAACGCGACGGCAATGTCCTGCGCCCGGAGCAAAGCCTTTTCGGCAGCTTCACTGTTGCCTCGGGTGAACATCAGCACCAGACCGAGCGCGGCTTGCAGTTCCATCTCGGTGGGCGTGCCGTAGTACCCCAGCTCCAGCAGTTCCACCGCCCGGGAGCACCAAGTGCGGCACTCGACCAGCAATGAAAAATGCAGGAACAACGGCGCGCTCGCGGCCGCCAGCGGCAACGCCAGCCCGGGATCGCCGTGGGGCCCGAAGCTCCATTCCAGCGCACCGCGAACGTTGCCCAACTGGCTGGTCAGACGCGCCGAGTGACGGAAAATTTCGTCGGGGGAAGTTCCCAGATGCCCAAGCAAATCCATGTAAAACGCCGCGTGCCGGAACGCCAGCGCATTGACCTCGGCCTCTCCCCGCGCTGTCAATTTCTCCCGGGCGTAGGCGCGCGTCATCTCCAGCAAGCGATACGAATCCGTCGAGTCACTGTGATCGACCGTGACCAGTCCCTTGCACACCAGATCGTCGAGAATCGCAGCCGCCGCAGCGCTTTCATGTTGTGATTCGGCCACCACCTGAGCGGCGGCTTCCTGGGAAAACGGCCCGACGAAGACCGAGAACCGCTCCAGCGCCAGACGCTCCTGCGGCGACAGCAGGTCATAGCTCCAGTCGAGCATGGCACGCAGGGTCTGATGGCGCGGCACCGCCGTCCTGCGTCCCGACCAGCCCAGCGAAAAACGCTCGCCGAGCAGCGCGTGGGTGGCCTTCAATCCGTGGCTGGCGACCCGCATCGCCGCCAGCTCGATCGGCAGCGCCATGCCCTCCAGCCGCTGGCAAATGTCCGCAATCATTTGCCCGCCGCCCGCTTCCAGCAGCAGCGTGGCATTGCTCAACGACGCGCGTTCGACAAACAGCTTGATGGCCGGGAATGCCAGCAACTCCTCAACGCAGAGGTGTTGCGGCTCACGGGGAAATTCCAGTGGATTGAGCCAGTGCACGTATTCGCCACGCACCCGCAGCGGCTCGCGACTGGTCGCCAGAACACCAACATCCGGCGCGGTATCGCTGATCTGTTCCAGAAGGATCGAGACCGCGTCGATCAGGTGTTCGCAATTGTCGATCACCAGCATCAACCGCTGCTCGCGCAAATGCGCCAGCAGGACGAACATCGGGTCTTCGGCCTGCACCGGGATGTCCAGCGATCGGGCCAGTGCCGATGGCACCAGCGCGCAGTCTTCCACTTGTGCCAGATCGACGAAGCTGACGCGCTCATAGCCTTGGGCGGCGATGCGGTGCGCCACTTCGATGGCCAGGCTGGTCTTGCCGACGCCGCCGGGGCCGACGATGGTAAACAGCCTCGGTTGCTGCATATGGTCGATGACCAGTTGCAGATCGGTCTCGCGGCCGATCAGTCTGGCCCGTGGCGGCAGACTGCAGACGCCCTCTGTGGCTCGGGTCGCGATGGGCGCCGGGGGCACAGCGGTCTGTTTTCTTTCCAGCGGCGCGACGAAGGCATACCCCACGCCCACCTGGGTCGCGATGTAACGCGCCTGCTCCTCGCCATCGCCGAGAATCCGCCGCAGGCCGGTCATATGGAAACGCAGACTGCCTTCGGCCACCACACTGTCGGGCCACACCTTGTCGATCAGGTCGTACTTGGACAGCACCCGCCCCGGCTGCTCGAGCAAGGCGATCAGCAGATCCAGCGCCCGTCCGCCGATCTCGACCGCCACCCCGTTGCGGGTCAGCAGACGTTTGCCTGGAACGACGCAGAACGGTCCAAAAATGAATTCGGTCGTGAGGGATTCGTGCAATGCGTCCGGAAAAGACTCCACGAGGATCGATCTCTCTAAAAAACGTAGGGGGCGAAGCCGGTTGCAGACAGCCGGCGCAGGCCCTTTGCATCATAGGAGTTTTGCGCAGCCGTTCAAGCACGGCACCGGCAGAGTGAGAACCTCACCCCTTTATTTCACCCTTGCGAATGGCAATTTTGATGGCCTGAGCAGTGGTGGCCACGCCCAGATGCCGACGCGCCGAACGCAGGTGATTTTCCACCGTGCGCCCGGACAAGCCCAGTGTGGCGGCGATGTCGGCCTGCCGGCGACCGGCAGCAACCCACGCCAGCACTTCGCGCTCGCGGGTCGAGAGTTTTCCGGCCGTCTCGTCCAGCGGCGCTTCGAGCAAGCGTCGGGCGGAGAAAAACGCCACCGAGGCGAGCATGCCCAGCGCCAGACGAACCCGCGCCGAGGCATCGATCTGTTCGCCGCCCAGACTCATGGCGCCTTCAAGCCCTTGCGGGCCGAAGACCGGAATCTGCAAGCCATGCACACCAGAGCCACTGGGCACGCGAACCAGCCGATACAGTTCGCCGCTCTGCTCCTGCACCTTGCTCCAGAAGAACGATTCGCGGGCGTCCAACAGGTGGCGAGTCACTGGGCAGCGCTGAACGTAGGTCTGGGCGTCGACAGCGATGCCGTCGCCAAACCAGTCGCCTTCCACCCAGTAAATGCGCTCGACCACGTCCTCCGATGCCGAGGTGGCGGAGAACAGGACGAACCGATCGTAACCATAGGCCCCGGCGAAACCGCGAACGACCTTCTGGATCGCCACCAGCGTTTGCGCCGCCTCGATGTCGAGGGCGGCGCGCAAGAGTGCCTCGGCAGGTCCGGAGCTCACCCCGACGTGACCTCTTTGAGGAGCGCGGCCGCCGCCAGTTTGCCCAGTGCGTTGCCCGCCAGCGGACTGTCACCGGTCAGCAGTTTGCGATCCTGAAGCGTGGCCCCGGAAATGTCCTGGTTGGTGATTTCCACACCGAGCGCCTGCAACTGCTCGCCGAACTTCCAGGTCAGGTGGCCGGGCATGTAACCGATGTCGGGGGTTGTCGCGTCCAGCGCATCGGGAAAGGCGCAAATCCGGTAACCGTTGAAGATGCATGAATCTTTTGTTTCACCGAGGCCGGCCGCCAGCAACGCCGCCGGGCCGTGGCACAGGGTAATGACGAATTTGTCCTTGGCGACGGCCCATTGCAGAACCTTCTTCACGTCCTCACTTTCCGGCAGGCCGATCAGCGCACCGTGCCCGCCGGGAATGAACACGCCGATGTAGTCCGAGTTTTCGCCCAGCGCTTCTTCGATCACTTGGGACAGCTTGAGCGGACGCTTGAACTGATCACGATATTGCTCGTAGAAGCCCTTCACTTCGGCGTCTTCGGAGGGCATGGCCCAGAATTCGAACTTGACCGGATTGCCCGACAGCGTCGCGACGTCGAAGCCGAAACCGGCCTTGTCGAGGTGATACATCGGCAGCAAGGTTTCAACCGGGTGATTGCCCGTAGAGAACATCGTGCCGTTGTCGGTCAACAGATAGCGCTCGTCCGCGCCGATCATCAGAATCTTCCAGCGCCCGCCCTTGTAACGATTGGGGTACTCGGCATCACTGAGATCGGATTTGGGCGAAGTAAACTGGCTGAGGGAATACGGCGAGGGGAAAAACGCATTGTCCTCGGCCGGATCGGGGGTTGGGCGCTTGTCGTCAGTCTGCGTGGTAGCCATGGTGCTCTCCATCGAGTGGGTCAACGTCGGAGTTCATGCTAGTAAGGCGTCAGCGTTACAACAATGAGGGTTTTCCCTCAAAAGATCATGCGCTGAACCTGCAGCCCCTCAATGTGATCGATAAGTGGCAGAATCCCCCGCAACTGATGATTTCGGAGACCCCCAATGCTTCGCCTGTTTGAACAACGGCTCGACCCCTTCCCGCCCGACGAAGCGCCGCCACCGCCGGTCGGTCTGGCGCGATTCCTGTGGGCCTGCACCCGCGGTGCTCGCGGTTATATCCTCGCGCTGGCGCTGCTCAGTGCCGGTGTGTCGATCTACGAAGCCTGGTTGTTTTCCTTTTTGGGTCAGGTCGTGGATCTGCTCTCGACCTGGCAGGCCGGCGGCGATGTGAACGGCCAGGAGAGCCGCGTGCTGTGGGGCATCGGCATCGTGTTGCTGACCAGCGTCGGGCTGGTGGCGCTGCGCACGATGGTTCAGCACCAGGTGCTGGCGATCAATCTGCCGCTGCGCCTGCGCTGGGATTTCCATCGGCTGATGCTACGGCAGAGCCTTTCGTTCTTTTCCGACGAGTTTTCCGGTCGGGTCACGACCAAGGTGATGCAGACGGCGCTGGCCGTGCGCGAGGTGCTGTTCACCGTCATCGAAATCGCACCGGGTATCGGCGTCTATTTCATTGCGATCATCGCCCTGGCCGGCGGCTTCGCCCTGAAACTCATGCTGCCGTTCATTGCCTGGGTCGCGCTGTTCGGGCTGGCGATGCTGTATTTCGTACCGCGCCTGGGCCAGGTCGGCCAGGAACAGGCCCATGCGCGCTCGTCGATGACGGGCCGGGTGTCGGACGCCTACACCAACATCACCACGGTGAAACTGTTCTCCCACTCCAAACGTGAAGCGCACTTTGCTCGGGCGGCAATGGAGGACTTCAAGCAGACCGGCTTCCGCCAGATGCGTCTGGTCAGCCAGTTCGAGATCGTCAATCAGGCGCTGGTGGTCGGGCTGATCATGGGCGCCGGCGGCTACGCCTTGTGGCTGTGGCATCAGGGCGAAGTCGGCACCGGGGCCGTGGCGGCGATCACGGCCATGGCGCTGCGCATCAATGGCATGTCGCACTGGATCATGTGGCAGATGACGTCGCTGTTCGAGAACATCGGCACTGTGCAGGACGGCATGGGCACCCTGACCCGTGGCCCCAAGGTGCAGGATGCGCCGGACGCCGGCGTGCTGGTGCCTTCCGGCGGCGCCGTGGAGTTCGACAACGTGAGTTTCAACTACAACGGCGAACGCCAGGTGCTCGACGGCTTGAGCCTGAGCATCCGACCGGGGGAAAAAATCGGTCTGGTGGGCCGCTCCGGCGCCGGTAAATCCACGCTGATCAATCTGCTGCTGCGCTTCTATGACGTCGATCGCGGCGAGATTCGCATCGACGGGCAAAACATCGCGCGGGTGACACAGGACAGTCTGCGCAGCGCGATCGGCATGGTCACTCAGGACACCTCCCTGCTGCACCGCTCGATTCGCGACAACATCGCCTACGGCCGACCGGACGCGACCGACGAACAGATCCAGCGCGCGGCGGCCAATGCCCAGGCCGCCGGCTTCATCAACCAGCTCAGCGACCGCCAGGGCCACTCCGGCTACGACACGCTGGTGGGCGAACGCGGCATCAAGCTTTCCGGTGGCCAGCGCCAACGCATCGCCATCGCCCGGGTGATGCTCAAGAACGCGCCGATCCTGTTGCTCGACGAAGCCACCAGCGCCCTTGATTCCGAAGTCGAAGTCGCCATCCAGGAAAGCCTCGATGAAATGATGCAGGGCAAGACCGTGATCGCGATTGCGCATCGACTGTCGACGATTGCGGCGATGGATCGACTGATTGTCATGGATGAGGGGCGCATCATTGAGCAAGGCACCCACACCGAATTGCTGGCGAAGAACGGCACCTATGCGCGGCTTTGGCAGCACCAGAGTGGCGGGTTTCTGGGTGAGGATCAGGGACTGACTGAGGCGATGGATCAGGCGTAAACGGTGCTGCCCCGGTGCTGCCGGGGCAGACGACGAGGGCTCAGGCGCTCGGGTGGGTGTGGTAGATCTTGCTGACGATCGTCCACTTGCCGTCCACCTTCAGCAGGTTGAAGAAGTCGGTGAAACGGAACCCCGACACGTTGTCGGTATCGACCCGGGCACTCGCAGCCGTGCCGACGATATCGATGCGAACGATGGCGGCTTCGGCTTCGGGGGATGGACGGAACGCGCTGTCGATGACGTCATACAGATTCTGGATCGCGCCGCCGACGAGCTTGCCGTCGTCAACCCCGAACATGGTCGCCTGCGCATTGAACGCGGGCTTCATCAAGGCGCTGTCAGCCTTTGCTCCACCTTCGTTGTACTGGCTGAGCACTTCGACGATTGCGTTGTATTCCTGCACGTAAGTTGGATGGCTCATGATGAACTCCTGTTTGCTGTGAATGTTTTTTCAATCAAGCCGCCCTGCGCCGATCCGGTTCAGGGCGCACACATCAATGGTCAGCCGTTGGCCAGTCGGTGTAGCCCTTGGCGCCGCCGCCGTAGTAGCTCTCGCGTGGTGCGATGGTCAGTTCGGTGCCCCGACGCAGGCGCTCCACGAGGTCGGGGTTGGAAATGAACAGGCGCCCGAACGCCACCG
This sequence comes from Pseudomonas sp. R15(2017), assembly GCF_002112685.1. Taxonomy (NCBI): domain Bacteria; kingdom Pseudomonadati; phylum Pseudomonadota; class Gammaproteobacteria; order Pseudomonadales; family Pseudomonadaceae; genus Pseudomonas; species Pseudomonas sp. R15(2017). The sequence continues at coordinate 21,340 of NZ_NEII01000012.1, read as the reverse complement.
CGTCAATCCGGCCCTGCGCCCGGCGCTCCAGTGCCATCTCGAGGTCGTAGTTGTTATTGCCGATGAAGGGGCCTTCGAACTGCGCGCTCAATGCATCCAGATCAACGCCATCAGGAACCGTGCGCGAGGTCGCGGTGGCGCCTTCGACGAAGTGCAGATAGGCCAGATTGAGCCGGTTGAGCTGCTGAATCAGATATCCGTAGGTCGCCATGACATTGCTGTCGGGAGGTGTGTTTCCGGCATCGGGCGTGACCGGCGAAAGACGAATGCCGACGCGGTCACTGCCCCAGATCGAAATCACCGCTTCAGTGACTTCAAGCGTCAGTCGGGCGCGGTTCTCAATGGTGCCGCCATACCGGTCAGTGCGCTGATTGGTCGAGTCACGCAGAAACTGGTCGAGCAGATAGCTGTTCGCCGAATGAACCTCCACGCCATCGAAACCGGCACGCCTGGCATTTTCAGCGGCGCGCTTGTATTGCTCGATGATGCCGGGAATCTCCGACGTCTCCAGCGCCCGGGGCATCGACACTTCGACAAAGCCGTTCTCGGTGTAGGTGCTGCCTTCTGCCTTGATCGCCGACGGCGCAACGGGAGCGGCGCGGTCGGGCTGCAACTCGACGCTGGAAAAACGCCCCACGTGCCACAGCTGGCTGACAATCCTGCCACCTGCGGCATGGACGGCGTCCGTGACTTTTTTCCACCCCGCCACCTGCGCGTCCGACCAGATCCCCGGCGTCATGGCGTAGCCACGCCCCTGCGCCGAAATGTTTGTCGCTTCGGCAATGATCAAGCCGGCACTCGCGCGCTGTGCGTAGTAAGTAGCGTGCAACTCGTTCGGAACGCCGTCTTCAGCCATCCGGCTGCGGGTCACGGGCGCCATGACAATCCGGTTGGCCAATTGCAGGGCGCCCATTTGCATGGGAGAAAAAAGATCCGTATTGCGACTGTTATCAATCATGTTGCATACCCTCAATATCAGACCGGTCGTCTAGTAACTTGATGAAAAAAATCGCCTGTACATCAGCAGGCGTTTACTCGTGCAGCGCCGTCAGTGCTCCTTGTGATCGTCAGGCCTTTTGTACGTCCGGGCGGGTGCGCGAAGGCTCAAGAGTCACCCTCTCCCATTTGGCGATCACCAGGGGCGCGATCGCATTGCCCAACACATTCAGGGTGGTGGTGCCGCTGTCGATAATCCTGAAGATGCCGGCGATCAGTGCCACGCCCTCCAGCGGAAGACCGGCAGACGCCAATGTGGCCGACAGGATGACGATAGCGAATCCAGGCACCCCGGCAGCACCTTTGGAGGTCAGCACCATGGTCACCACCAGCAGGATTTCCTGAGAAAGCGACAGATCGATTCCATAGAGCTGGGCGATAAAAATTGTCGCCACCCCGAGGAAGATCGACGCGCCATCAAGGTTGAACGCGTACCCCACTGGCACCACAAAACTGACAATACGCCGTGGCACCCCGTAGTTCTCCAGCTTGCTCATCAACTGCGGCATGACCGCTGCGGAGGCAGCACTGGAGAACGCAAGAATCAACTCGTCGCGGAAATACCTGATCAACTTGAAGATGTTCTCGCCGATCAGGTAACTGATTCCTCCGAGCACTACCAATGCGAAGACGATCAGCGCCAGATAAACCACACCAATCAACTTGAGCAGGGGCAACAACGAGGCAAAACCGAAGGTCGCGACGGTCGCACCGATCATGCCGAACACCCCTATCGGGGCATAGGCCATGACGATCGAGACGATCCTGAACATCGCATCCGAAATGCCTTGAACCAGCGCAACCACAGGTGCACTTTTTTCCTTGGGCAATGCGTTCAGCGCAACACCGAACAACACCGCGAAGAACAGCACCGAAAGCAGCTTCGCCTCGGACATCGCCACCAGAACGTTATCCGGAACGATGTTTTGCATAATCACGAGCGCGCCCTTCGAAGGCTCCATCGTGATGGCGGTAGTACCGTGCGCGATGCCCGAAATATCGGTGCCCGTACCGGGTTCGAAGAGGTTCGCGAAACACAGGCCGATCACGATGGCCAGGCCGGTGATCGCAAAGAAATAGCCCAGCGACTTGATGCCCATCCGGCCGAACGACTTGTTATCCCCGCCACCGGCGATACCCAGGATCATGCAACAGAACACGATGGGCACGACCACCATCTTCATCATCTTGATGAAGATATCGCCAAGCGGTTTCAGGATCTCCGCACTGACCCACGACTGATACTGCGGATGGGTGTTGAAGTACCAACCAACGAGCACGCCAAGCAACAGCCCGGCAACGATTTGCCACACCAGGGGAATACGTTTCATGTCTAGCCTTCTTGTTGGAATGAAAGGACTGCATCAATTCGGCAGTTGCTAGAGTCATGAGCTTCCAGCTCATTTGAGATCAAATGGCACAACGCCGTTGTGCCATTGCGTTTCTTACTTGGCGAAGAGCTGGCTCATATCCTTGAAGGCCTTGAATTCGAGGGCATTGCCGCAAGGGTCGAACAGGAACATCGTGGCTTGCTCGCCAACCTGTCCTTTGAATCGAATGTAAGGTTCGATCACAAATTCGGTACCGAAAGACTTGAGGCGCTCTGCCAGCGCTTCCCACTCTTCCCATCCCAGGATGATGCCGAAATGAGGAACAGGAACGTCGTGCCCGTCGACCGGGTTGCTGTGAACGCTTTCCTGAGACGCGGTTTTCGGGTGTTCGTGAATCACCAGTTGATGCCCGTAAAAGTTGAAATCGACCCATTGGTTACTGGAACGACCCTCTTCCAGGCCAAAGACCTCACCGTAAAAAGTGCGGGCTGCAGCAAGGTTGTAAACGGGGATGGCGAGGTGGAATGGCGAAAGGCTCATCAGGACTCCAATACGGTTTTTGTGGTTGGTGAGCACATCGTAGGGCGACACTGACAGCAAAAAAATCAATATATATTTCTCAGAAACACAACTAATATTTGTGAATGATCAAAGAACTCAAGACCCTCATTGCCGTCGCCCGGGAAGGCACTTTCGCGGCTGCCGGCAACCGGATAGGCCTCACCCAGGCGGCGGTGAGCGCCCAGATTCAACGTCTGGAAGCCGAGCTCGGCTTTGAAATATTCGACAGAAAAGGACGCACGGCCCACCTCAACAGGATGGGCCAGCAAGTCCTGCTTCAGGCGCAGGAGCTGCTTCGTCTTTACGACAACCTGGGATCGACCACCGTCGGTCTTTCCACCCGCATTCTGGTCAACGTCGGCGCAATCGCCTCTGTCCAGCGATCGTTTCTCCCGGACGCACTCGCCAGGTTTCACCAACAGTGCCCGGAATGCCGAACGCGTGTCGTGCCCGGCCTTTCCATGGAGCTGGTGAACCTGGTGGACACCGGCGAAATCGACATGGCAGCGATCATTCGGCCACCCTTCTCGCTTCAAAGCGATCTGCGCTGGACCACACTGGCGCTTGAACCCTACCGTCTGATCGTGCCCAAGGACGTACCGGGAGAAGACTGGATCGAACTGCTCTCAAGCCTGCCGTTCATTCGCTATGACCGCTCTTCATTCGGCGGCAGGCAGGTCGATCGTTTTCTGCGACAGATGCATTTCACTTTGCGTGAAGTCTCTGAGCTGGATGAGCTGGAGGCCATTATCAGGCTGGTGGAAAATGGCGTAGGGGTCGCGCTTGTGCCGCAGACGGCCACCCATCAGCAATGGCCGTCAGGTGTGCGGGCGCTTGATCTCGGCCAACACACGTTCCATCGTGATATCGGACTGGTGCACAGGCCTCGGCGAAGTTTCACCGAGCCTGTCAGGAAATTGGCTGAACTTATTCTCGAGCAATTCAAGGTGGCGGCTGAGTGAGGGTCGATGGCTCACCCCTCAACAAGCCGCCCCGCAACCCACGCACGACTATACCCAAGCACCCTCCCCGCCAACCCCAGCGGAAAATGAATCACCCCATGTGCGGTTTCCGGCAACAGATGCACCTCCACTTCCGCCGCCCTGCCCCAACGCTCAGCCAACTCAAGCGTGTCATCCCTGAGCGGATCCAGTTGCGCAGCAAACATCAACGCTGGCGGAAAACCGGTGAAGTCACCGTACAGCGGTGACAACGGCGCCTGCCGGCGTTCTTCATCGTTCAATCCCGGCGTGAGCATTTGCAGCGCTTCAACCATTCCCGGCCCGTCCAGCAGCAAGGTATCGGGCCCGGCGTTGCGTACGCTGGGGGTTCCGGTCAGGTCATAGACGCCGTAATACAGCAGCGCCCCGCTCACCCGTTCGAGCAGGTCCGGCCACTGTTTGAGTTGCAACAGGGTCGCGACGGCGAGGTGGCCGCCTGCCGACTCGCCCACGACGATGACGGGCAGGTTCGCAAACTCGCGGCAGTCATCGCTCAGCAGCCAGCGGGCCGCTGTGAGGCAGTCCTGCATGGCGCCCTCGATCGGAGTCGAGACCACAAGCCGATAGTCGACCGAGACCACTGCCACGTCGCAGGCTTTCACCATGGCGATATTGAGGGGGTCGTTCATCTGCGCGTTGCCGATGACCCAGCCTCCACCATGAATATCCAGCACCACACCTTTGGCCTTTGTCTTTGGCCGAATAATCCGCACCGGCACTGATGCGCCGTCGACACCCACCACTGTTCGTTCAGCCTCGAGCCCGTGCTTGAGCAACTTTCTTGCGCCGCCCAATTGGCTTAGCCGCAACAGCAACTGAATCGCCCGTGGCGTGATGCGATTGCGGATGCGAAAGCGCGGCAGCCGGGCAAGCTTGCGGTTGAACGCGCGCAATTGCGCCAACTCGTTATCGTCTGCGGGCCAGTCCATTGATTTCTTCATTTCGTCCTCTTTATTCGCGAGCGTTGCGCAGAATGGAAAAATATCAGCACATTGGATCTGTTGCTGCCTGAATGCCCGGAGCAACGCAAAAAGCTCTTTGGCCGTTTGTCGCCCCGTTGATAGGAATAGGCAATGATCAAAGACAAACCGACATAGGTGAGTGTTCCTTCGATGGATACCATGAGCTGAAACCGCATTCACGGGAGCCCTTCATGACCACCACCAAAACCCTCTTCATCACCGGCGTCAGCAGCGGCTTCGGCCACGCGCTGGCCAAAGAAGCGCTGGCTGCCGGCCACCGCGTCATCGGCACCGTTCGCAACGAAGCCGACCTGCAAGCCTTTCAGGCTCTTTCTATCGATAATGCGTACGGCGTGCTGCTGGACGTCACGGACTTCGACCGCATCGAAGGCGTCGTGGCGACTGTCGAAGCGACCCACGGCCCGGTCGATGTGCTGGTCAACAACGCCGGCTACGGTCACGAAGGCATTTTCGAAGAATCGCCGCTGGAGGACATGCGCCGCCAGTTCGACGTGAATGTGTTCGGCGCGGTCGCGGTGACCAAGGCGTTTGTGCCGTTCTTTCGCCAGCGGAGGGCGGGTCATATTCTCAATATCACCTCGATGGGCGGCACAATCACCATGCCGGGTATCGCGTACTACTGTGGCAGCAAGTTTGCGCTCGAAGGCATCTCCGATACCCTGAGCAAGGAACTGGCGCCGTTCAATATCTTCGTGACCGCCGTCGCACCGGGTTCATTTCGGACCGACTGGGCCGGCCGTTCGATGCAGCGCACACCCCGCAGCATCGCCGACTATGACGCCAGCTTCGATCCGGTGCGCAAGGCGCGCGAAGACAAGAGCGGCAAGCAGCTCGGCGATCCGCGCAAAGCGGCGCAGGCGATGTTGCAGATCATCGCCAGCCCTGCTCCACCGGCGCATCTGTTGCTCGGCAGCGATGCATTGAGCCTGGTGCGCGACAAGCTGAAACGCGCCGCCAGCGAGATCGATCAATGGGAAGCGCTGACCCGTTCCACCGACCATTGAACGGCCCACAGAGAGAACCCGATGAAACAGGCCGACCCAAGCACTTCGCGCATGGTGCAGCTCATGGAAACGCTGGCACCGGTCGAGGGCTATAACCTCAGCGCGCTGGAGGGCGTGCGCTTCCTGCGCTCGAACCGGCCACTGACCCGCACGCCGGTGCTGTACGACCCCGGCATCGTGATTCTCTGTCAGGGCCAGAAGCGCGGGTATCTGGGCGATGACGTCTACGTGTATGACGCCCAGCATTACCTGGTGGTGTCGGTTCCGATCCCCTTCACCATGGAGACCGATGCCTCTGAGGACGAGCCAATGCTCGCGATCTATATGCAACTAGATTTCCAGGTGGCCAGCGAGTTGATGCCGCAGGTGGATGAGATTCACGGCCCGAGTGATGCGCTACCCAAGGGCATGTTCGCCTCGCCGATGGACGACCGCCTGCGCGCATCAACGCTGCGCTTTCTCGAAGCCATGAGCATTGCGGGTGAAGCGCAGATATTGGGGCCGTCGCTGTTGCGGGAAATCTATTACCGCATCCTGACCGGCGAACAAGGCGGCTCGATGCGCGCCGCACTCAATCGACAGGGGCACTTCGGCAAGGTGACGCGGGCGATCCGCAAGATCCACAGCAGCTATCAGGAGCGTCTGGACGTCGAGCAACTGGCGCGCGAGGCGAGCATGAGCGTGCCCAGTTTTCACCTGCATTTTCGCAGTGTGACGGACGCCTCTCCCATGCAATACCTGAAATCGACGCGCCTGCATCAGGCGCGACTTTTGATGTTGCGCCATGCCATGACTGCCTCAGCGGCGGCATTCAGCGTCGGCTATGAAAGCGCTTCGCAGTTCAGTCGCGAGTTCAAACGCTTCTTCGGCCGAACGCCGCAAGCGGAGATCGAGTGGATGAAGGCAACGTATGCGTTGCCTGCGCCGTCGTCGGCCTCGGTTTATGTTTCGTCGCATTAGCCGATCAGGCATCTACAGGTGACTGCGGGGTGTCCGGGTCCAGTTGCCGACGGCGGAACTGTCCAGGTGGCTGTCCGTGGATCTGGCGAAACCGTCGGGAGAAATAAGCTTCATCCGCAAACCCACACAACCTCGCCACCTCGCCCACCGGCCGGGTTCCATTGAGCAGGTAATTGCGTGCCGCGTGCATTCTGCGTTCCAGCACCAGCTCGGTGAAGGTCTTGCCGATTTCCTTGCGCAGCCAGTGCGTGAGATAGGTCGGTGACAGATAGGTCGCCGCCGCGACCTTGATCAGATTGAGATCGGGGTCGGCAATGTTCTTGCGCAGATACTCGAACATCCGGCTCAGCGCATCCCGCCGACTGGCTTGCGCGGCATTCTCTTCTGCCAGGCGCTTGAGCGGTTCGGCATACAGGACGCACACCTTGCCTACCAGTTGCAGCAGCAATCCCTTGAGCACTTCGCGTGTACCGAACTGACGATTCTCGTCCAGGCCGCGCATCTGTTCGATCAAGCCACAGACCTCGTTGAAGTCCTCATCCCCCAGTATGAAATCCAGATGCTCCTGAAAGCGGAACGGCGACAGTTCGGGCGCCAGGAGAATTGATACCTCCTCCAGATCCATCGGGTCGCACTGCAAATGCGGCAGCAGAAAGGTCTGGGAAAAGTTGATCACCATGAAGTTGCTGTCCGCCGGATGCGGGATCACGTGCACGCGGTGCGGCAGGATGAATGCCAGCGCGTTACGCGGAAATGGACGAACCGCGTTGCCAATATGCTGCACCGTGTCGCCGCCGAGGTTGATCTGGATCTGGAAGTATTCGTGTCGATGCGGGCTGGTCTCGGCGCGGCGACCTTTCTTGTCACGAATATAGAAGTCCATCATCTCGCTGCGTTGCTGCATGACGTAGGTGGGCACACGGCATTGTGACGTCATTTCTTGAGAATCCTCGACAGGTACTCGGGCAGGTTTTCCTGGCGTTGCCGAGCAATCGGCGTGGCTCATCTTGAAGGTTCGGCGCCAGCCCTTCAAGCAGTCATACGATGACATCAGGTTCAGTGATTTTTTACACCACCACTGCCGATGATCACTGTCCAAAAAAAGCGACCACACAGGCATTTTTTTTAATATCAAAAACAACAACTTATGAAAATAATCGAAAAACAAAAGGAAAATTCACGGTGTGGATTTTTTTGGACAGGTTTATCCGACGCGCCCTTCTCCGGAAAAAATGATCTAACACCTTGATTGATTTCAAGAGGTTGTACGACCACTGTATTTCCCCATGCAGCCCAACCTCATTCAAAAACAAAAAAGGTGCGCACGTCATGAATCTGCAATTGCTCCCCGCCGCCCCTCCCCACCCTTTACCGACGATGCCAGCCGGAAGACGTAGCTGAACGTCTGACCCTGGCCGTTTTTGCCATTGGTTTCAACTTCGATTGCCTTGCCCCCGAACAGCGGGCAACGGCGTCGGCTGTCCGCAAACAACTCGACACTTCTAACAATAACGAGGTCCACTCATGTCGAATTCACACACCTCCCCCACCACCGCCCCGCCGTTGATTGCCGGCGACAGGGACGCCGTCTCCTCCCGGCGGCTGCCGACACGACGGCGCTGGTTCATGCTCTCGCTGCTGCTGATTGCGACGATCATCAACTACATCGACCGGGTGAACATCTCGATTGCCGCTCCGTTCATGGCCAAGGACCTGGGCTTGGACAAGATTGAAATGGGGCTGATCTTCTCCGCCTTTGCCTGGACCTACGCACTGGCGCTGGTGCCGGCCGGGTTTATCGCCGACCGCTTCGGCTCACGTTTTACCTACGGGGTTTCACTGATCAGTTGGTCGACCGTCACCGTATTTCAAGGCTTCGCCACGGGTTTCGCTTCGCTGTTCGGCCTGCGCCTGGCCGTCGGGGCGATGGAAGCGCCGGCGTTTCCGGCCAACAGCCGTGCGGTAACCGTATGGTTTCCGGCGCGGGAACGGGGACTGGCCAGCAGCATTTACGTCTGCGGGCAATACCTGGGCACGGCGCTGTTTACCGGTGCCCTGCTGTGGCTGGCCACAACCTTTGACTGGCGCCATGTCTTCTACAGCACCGGCGCGCTCGGCATCATCTTCGGTGTGCTGTGGCTGTATCTGTACCGCGATCCGCTGAACTGCAAGAAGGTCAGCAAAGAAGAGTTGAAATACATCGAGGCCGGTGGCGGACTGGTCAAGAGCAGTCAGGAACGCACTCGTTTCAACTGGCGGCAGATCGCCGAGCTGTTCAGTTACCGTCAGGTCTGGGCCATTTGCATCGGCAAGTTCGCCAGCACCTCGGCGCTGTACTTCTTCCTTACCTGGTTCCCGACCTATCTGATTGAAGAACGCCATCTGACCACGATCAAGGCCGGGATCTTTGCCGTGATGCCCTTCGTGGGCGCAACGGTCGGCATCCTGCTCGCCGGCATCGTCTCCGACTTGTTGATCCGTCGTGGTTATTCAATGTCTTTCGCCCGGAAACTGCCGCTGGTGGTCGGGTCGATGCTGGGCATGTCGATCGTGCTGGTGAACTTCACCGACTCGAACGTCATCTGCATCGCCGTGCTGACCATTGCCTTTTTCGCTCAGGGCATCGCGTCGTCCTCGTGGGCGGCGGTGTCGGAGGTGGCGCCCAAGGAACTGATCGGGCTGACCGGCGGGATCACCAGCCTGGCCGCGAACATCGGCGGCATCGTCACTCCGATCGTGATCGGCGCCATCGTCCACGCCACCGGCTCGTTCGCCTGGGCGTTCTGGTTCATTGGTGCCGTGGCGCTGATCGGCACCCTCTCCTATTCCTTGCTGCTCGGTCGCCTGTACCGCATCGAGTTGAAAACGCGCTGAAGCCAGAACAACCGGTTTCTCCAATTTGAGGCGGCTTTCGTCCAACTTCGCCAGCGTTTGCCGCCGTACGCTTACCTTTCACACAGGACTTGCAGCAGGATGAACATGACCGAATACGTCTTTACCCCGGATCTGCCAGTGACCTTGCCGGTTGTCGGCAGCGAGCAACGCTTTCCCGTCGGACGCGTGTTCTGCGTCGGCCGCAACTACCCGTGGCCGGACACCCTGGGCCAGCCGCGCCAGCCGCCGGTGTTTTTCATGAAGCCGGCAAGCTGCGTGTTAGACGCCGTCGGTGAAGTGACCTTCCCGTCACTGACCGAAGAGTTTGCCCATGAAATCGAGCTGGTCGTGGCCATCGGCGAAGGCGGCGCGCAGATCCCCGAAAGCCAGGCGCTGGCCTATGTCTGGGGGTACGCCGCCGGACTGGACCTGACCCGCCGTGACGTACAGCGACTGGCCAAGCGCGACGGTTTGCCATGGGAAGGTGCCAAGGTGTTTGACGGCGCCGCACCGATGACCGCCATTGTGCCGGTCACTCGGACCGGTCGGCTCGAAGGGGAATTATGGTTGAGCGTGAACGGTGAAGAACGCCAGCGCGATCGACTCGACAGCCAGATCTGGTCGGTGAGTGAAGTCATCAGCCGCATCTCGCAATCCGTCACGCTCAAGGCCGGCGATCTGATCATGACCGGCAGCCCCGCCGGCGTCGATGTCTTGCAACCCGGCGACGTCATCAGCGCCGGGATCGACGGCATCGGCCAACTCGAAATGCGCGTCGGCCCCCGGTCTTGAGTCTGGCCTTAAGTGATTGGAAAAAAGGAGAACAACAAGATGTCTGACACTCAACCCTTGAAAGTTGCCCTGGTGACCGGCGCCGGTAGCGGAATCGGCCGTTCCGTGGCCTTGGGCCTGCTGGCCGACGGATACACACTGGTATTGGCCGGACGCCGCCCCGAACCCTTGCAGGCGTTGGTCGATCTGGCGGCCAGCGAAGGAAACGAAGCGCTGGCGGTGCCCACCGATGTACGCGACCCGGCCAGTGTCGATCAGCTGTTTGCAACCATTGCCGAAGTCTATGGACGCCTGGATGTGGTCTTCAACAACGCCGGGGTCAATGCCCCCGCCGTGCCGCTGGATGAGCTGACGTTCGAGCAGTGGCGAAATGTGATCGACACCAACCTCAACGGTGTTTTTCTCTGCGCTCGAGGAGCGTTCGGACTCATGCGCCGGCAGCAGCCACAGGGCGGGCGCATCATCAACAACGGTTCGATTTCGGCGCACACCCCGCGTCCTTTCAGCAGCGCGTACACCGCCAGCAAACACGCGGTGCTGGGGCTGACCAAATCCCTGGCGTTGGATGGTCGGGACTTCAATATCGCCTGCAGCCAGATCGACATCGGCAATGCCTTGACCGAAATGTCGGTGCGCATGACCAAAGGCGTACGCCAGGCCAACGGCAGCATCGCCGTGGAGCCGATGGTCGACGTCAAGCATGTCGCCGACGCCGTGCGCTACATCGCCGGTCTGCCCCTGTCGGCCAACGTCCTGAACATGACCGTCATGGCGACTGCCATGCCGTTTGCCGGCCGTGGTTGAGCCGGCTTTTTTATTGCGTAAGTGAGGTTTACATGAAGCCAGAAGTCTTGCAGCTCAGCCCGATCCTGATTCCGCAAATCAATGCCCGTCTCGGCGAACTGTTCACGATCAGGCGTTATTTCGAGCAGGCCGACAAAGCGGCGTATTTGCAGGAACACGGCGCCAACATTCGCGGCGTGATCACCGGTGGCCACACGGGCATCAGCCAGACGCTGATGGCGCAACTGCCCAAACTGGAAGTGGTGGCGGTCAACGGTGTCGGCACCGATGCGGTTGATCTGGCCTACGCCCGGGATCGCGGGATTCGCGTGACGGCGACCATCGGCGCACTGACCGAAGACGTGGCCGATCTGGCCATCGGTTTGCTGATCGCCGTGTGTCGCGGGCTGTGTACCAGTGACCGTTATGTTCGCTCGGGCCAGTGGCCGCAAAGCCCGACGCCACTGGCCCCGCTGCCTTTGGCGCGGCAGGTGTCCGGCATGCGAATCGGCATCGTGGGCATGGGCCGGGTTGGCCGAGCGGTCGCCACTCGCGCTGCCGCGTTTGGCTGTCCGATCAGCTACACCGATCTGCAACCGATGAGCGATGTCAGCCACACCTTCATCGCCGACCTCAAGCAATTGGCCCGCGACAGTGATGCGCTGATTCTCGCGGCGGCCGCCGACAAGGCCGAGGCCATCATCGATGCCTCCGTGCTGCAGGCCCTGGGCAAGGGCGGCTACCTGATCAACGTGGCGCGCGGCAAACTGGTCAATGAAACCGATCTGGTGGCGGCCCTGACGGCCGGTGAGATCGCGGGTGCGGCGCTGGATGTTTTCGTCGATGAGCCCAACGTGCCTGAAGCGTTGTTTGCCCAGGAACAGGTGGTACTGCAACCGCACCGCGCCAGCGCGACCCTGCAGACCCGCACCCGCATGGGCGAGATGGTTGTGGCGAGCCTGGTGGACAGTTTTGCCGGAAAGACTCCGCAAGGGTGTGTGACCAGCTGAGCCTCACAGTCATCGGGGGCCGCTGCCCCCGATGATGGATTTCAGACTCGATCGGACTACAACGTGTAGGAAATGCCGACCTGCACCGTTCTCGGTGCCCCCGGATAGGCGTAGACGTTACCGAATGCGCCCTCGTCGTAGTCACGGTCAAACAGATTCTTCAGGTCGAGGTTGAGGCGTACCTTGTCATTGACCTTGTAGTAGCTGAGCAGGTCGACAACCGTATAGCTCCCCATCGAGAACGCAGTGTTCGCCGTTTGACCGGCGCGCTCATCGACATATTTAAGGCCGGTTCCCAGACCCAGACCACTGAGCGCACCGTCCTGGAACTCGTAGACATTGAGCAGGCTGAAGCTGTTTTTCGGGATGTTCATCAGTCGCGTGCCGGAGCGGATCACGTTGTCCTTGGTCACCTCGGCATCGACGTAGGCGTAACCCCCGATGACACGCCACTCGGGGGTCAGATTGCCGGCAACATTGAGGTCAAACCCTCGACTGCGCACTTCCCCGGCAGCCACGCTGAACGTCGAGTCCACCGGGTCAGTGGTCAGGACATTACGCTTTTCAATCTGATAGATCGCCGCGTCAACACTCAGCTGATGATCCAGCGCTTCCCATTTGATGCCCATCTCCCAGGACTTGCCTTTTTCCGGTTCAAAGCCGCCACCCTGCCGACTCGCGCCGGTATTGGGTTTGAAAGAACGCGCGGTGTCCGCGTAAACCGCGAGGGTGTCGGTCAGGTCATAGGTCACACCGACGCGGGGCGTGACGGCATTGTCACTGGCCTGCCAGTTCTTGCCGCCGGGCACGTAGGTTTCGTAGTCGTGTTCGAAGCGTTCGAAACGTGCGCCGGCCAGGACTTTCAGCCGATCGGTCAGAGCCACCTGATCCTGTACGAACGCGGCGTAGGTCTTGAGATTTTCCTTGTCGTGGGTCGGGGTGCGCGTCAGTGCCGGACGGGGCTGCCCATACACCGGATTGAAGATGTCGATCGGATAGGCACTTACCGCGCCGCTGGAGCGCTGGATGATCGACTGGTAGTCGTAATCTTCGTATTCGATACCGGTGAGCAAGGTGTGCTGCAGGCCGCCCGTGGCAAAGTGACCGGTCAGGTTGAGCTGGGTGTCCTTGTCCGTCCACTCCAGCTTGCGGTAGTTGAAGTTTCGTCCCAAAGTCCGGCCGTCGGCGGCAATGCCGTTGGCTTCGATGGCATTGCCCTGCAAGGTTCCGTCGAGCCACTGGAAACCACCGCCCAGTGTCCAGTCATCATTGAGCACATGCTCGAAGCGCAATTGCGCCATGTTGTTGTCGTTGTGCAACTTGCCAGCGTCCGGTTCACCGAAGAAGGTGTCGCGGGAGGCGGTGCCGATCTGCCGGGGATAACGCGTTGCGCCCCGGTCCAGCGGATGGTTGTTGCGCATGAAGTCACCCTCAAAGATGACTCGGGTGTCATCGCTGGCTTGCCAGGTCAGCACCGGGGTCACGCCGTAGCGTTCGGTTTCAACGTGATCGCGGAAGGTATCGCCGCCCTCGCCCACCACGTTCAGGCGATAGGCCAGACGTCCCTCTTCATCGAGCGGACCGGAAGCATCCAGGGTGCCGCGCTGCATGCCTTGGTCATTCAACTGGCTGCCGAGTGTGACCGTGCGCTCGGGCAACGGTTGTTTGGAAACGACGTTGAAGGTACCGCCCGGATCGCCCCGGCCGTAGAGCATGGTCGCCGGACCGCGCAGGACCTCAAGACGCTCGATGGTGTTGGCATCCGGCATGTTCGGATAACCGCGGTTGATCGGGAAACCATTGCGGTAGAACTCGCCAGTGGTAAATCCGCGCACGGTGAACGTGGTCAGTCCCTGGCCGCCGAAATTGTTGGCACGCCCTACGCCACCCGCGTAATCCAGTGCGTCCTGCAGCCGGGTAGCACCAATGTCTTCGACCGCATCTTTGGTGACGACACTGATCGACTGCGGGGTTTCATGGATCGCGGTATCGGTTCGGGTGGCGCTGGCCGAACGGGTCGCGCGATATCCCTGTACCGGGCCGTCCGCTCTTTCGTAGTCAGCGGTACCGACCACATCGGTTGCATCCAGCTCCAGCGCTGACGCCGTTGAATCGGACAGCTCGGCCCACGCCAAGGGAGACAACGTTTGCAACACACAGATGGACAGCAGAGTTCGACGCATGAGGGGAGAACCTTACGGATAAGCCAGAACGAAGGGGATAACTGCCAGCGAAACGCGAGGGATGGTATACCAAGCCTTACGCAATTGATAGGCGTTCCCATTCGTTTATGCAGCTGACTCTCAACCTCTTGCGTTCATTCCCTCTCACACGCTCAGCAAGCGCTCGGTGGTCGCCATCGACGTACTCAACGATTGCCCTGTGCGTTGCAGCTTGTTCAGCAAACTGGCTCCCAGCCATAGCTGATACAGGGTTTCGGCCAACTGCCGGGCATCCCCCGGAGGCAGGCTTTTATCGTCCTGACCCTGTTCGATACACGTGGTGATGCGCGCCACCACTCGCTCGGCGCCATCACGCAAGGTCAGGCGCATGGTTTCGGACAGATCAGACACCTCGGCGCTGAGTTTGACCACCAGGCATTCGTCGCCATGGCCTTCGAGGGTGCAGCGATCCTGCCAGCCCTGCCAGTAATCCATCAGCCGCTCACGAGCACTCAAATCCGGTAGCGTCAGGCGTCGCTCCATGTCGGCCAGATAGTCGACGAAGTAATCCTCGAGCAGGGCCTGCCCGTACAGTTCCTTGGATTTGAAGTAGTGATAGAACGAGCCCTTGGGCACGCCGGCGGTCTGCAGGATCTCGTTCAGGCCGACACTGGTGAAGCCTTTCTCGGCCATCATCCGGTGGCCGGTGTCGAGCAAATGTTGGCGGGTGTCGTCGTAGGTCGGTTTCATGGGGCGCAGATTACCAGGCAATAGACCAGTCGTTTAACTCAAAGGAACGCGAGTTTGCCACATCTGTCCATGAAAAAGCTTCACAGAAAAAATTACTAGACGACTGGTCTAATTGGAAACTATGCTGCGCTCCGACAAACCTTTTCCGCGGTGTCGAACCTGTGCGAATCCCTTGCTCATGAACGCCACCTGACCAACCCAGGGTGCTCTATGAAAATCTTGATGGTTCTGACTTCCCACGATCAACTCGGCAATACCGGCAAGAAGACCGGCTTCTGGCTCGAAGAGTTCGCCGCCCCCTACTACGCCTTCAAGGACGCCGGCGCCGACGTCACCCTGATTTCGCCCGCTGGCGGCCAGCCTCCGCTGGATCCGAAGAGCGACGAGCCCGATGCACAAACCGCAGAAACCGACCGTTTCCGCAAAGACCCCGCCGCCCAACAGGCATTGGCGAACACTGGCCGCCTGGCCGACGTCAGTGCCGAAGACTTCGATGCCGTGTTTTACCCGGGTGGCCATGGCCCGCTCTGGGATCTGGCCGAAGACAAACACTCGATTGCGCTGATCGAAGCTTTCGCCCGCAGCAATAAGCCTCATGGTTTCGTCTGCCATGCGCCGGGAGTGCTGCGTCATGTTGTCGACGCAGACGGAAAACCGCTGATCCAGCATCGCGAAGTGACGGGTTTCACTAACTCCGAAGAAGCAGCGGTCGGTCTGACGGATGTCGTGCCTTTCCTGATCGAAGACGAATTTCAGCGTCTTGGCGGCCGCTACTCCAAAGTCTCTGACTGGCAGGTTCATGTGGTGACGGATGGAAAACTGGTCACCGGGCAGAATCCTGCCAGCTCGGCGGCCGTCGCCGAAAAACTGTTGAAGCTGCTCGGCTGAAGAATTTCGCTTCGCGTTTCAATGACCGATCCGAACACCGTGTGCGTGTTACACGGTGTTCTTTTTTTCGCCCATTAAATAGTCGACTGGTCTAATAAACCCTTGGACAGGATGCATCCATGAATAACAGCCGTTTCTTCACCCCCGCCACCCTGGGCCACCACACCCTGAAAAACCGCATCGTACTGCCGCCCCTCACCCGCCAACGCAGCACTCAACCGGGCAATGTCGCCAACGAATTGATGGCCGAGTATTACCAGCAACGTGCCGGTGCCGGTTTGCTGGTGACTGAAGGCACCCAGATCGAACCCCGTGGCCAGGGTTACGCCTGGACCCCGGGCATTCATACACCTGAGCAAATTGCCGGTTGGCGCAAGGTCACCGAGGCCGTTCACGCCAGAGAGGGGGTGATTTTCGCCCAGCTCTGGCATGTCGGTCGTGTATCGCACAGCGCTTTGCAACCCGATGGCGCCGCGCCAGTGGCGCCCTCCGCTGTCGCCACCGATCGGGTCAGCGTTTTCATCGAGACCGGGCCGGGCATGGGGGCTCTGGTACCGCCGTCCGCGCCTCGCGCATTGACCACCGAGGAAGTGCAGGAACTGGTTCAGCTGTATATCCAGGCGGCGCGCAATGCCATGGACGCCGGTTTCGACGGTATCGAACTGCACTGCGCCAATGGTTATCTGGTCAACCAGTTCATCTCCGCCCACAGCAACCTGCGCACCGATCAATATGGCGGTTCGCTGCATAACCGTCTGCGTTTTCTGCGCGAAGTGGTGGCTGGCGTCGCCGAATGCATCGGCAAGGAAAAGGTCGGCGTGCGCTTCGCGCCGCTGTTCACCACCACCGATGAAGCGCGGACTTATCTGGGTATGGTCGAGGAAGACCCGCACACCACTTACATCGAAGCGATCAAGGTGCTGCAAGACGTCGGCATCGCCTACCTGTCGATCGCCGAAGCCGACTGGGACGACGCGCCAGTGATGCCGGAAACCTTCCGTCGAGCGGTGCGCGAGACCTTCAGCGGCGCGATCATCTACGCCGGTCGCTACAACGCGGAGTCCGGGGCACGGTTGCTCGACTCCGGATTGGCAGACTTCGTGGCTTTCGGTCGCCCGTTCATGGCCAACCCGGATCTGCCGGCGCGCATCGCCAATGACTGGCCGCTGAACGCGCTGAACCCGGCCACAGTGTATGGCGGGCATGCCGAAGGCTATGTGGATTACCCGGTGTACGCCGATTAGCTTTCGCTGGCGACACTGTTGGCGAGCTGATTCCGGCCCGCCCCTTTGGCTTGATACAGCGCCTGATCTGCCGCGGCGATCAGGCCTTGTACCGTGTCCAGTTGCGATCCGGTGGCGGCCGCGATGCCGATACTCACGCTCACTCGGCCGAATGGACTGGTTCGGTGAGCGATAGGCTCTTGCGCCAATCGCTTCAGGATCATTTGCGCCACGACCGCTGCGCCGTCACTGTCGGTATCGGGCATGATCACCGCCATTTCTTCCCCCCCATAACGCGCCACCAGGTCCGATGGTCTGCGCACGCAGGTCTCAAGCACCTTGGCCACCTGCTGCAGACAGGCATCGCCGGCAATGTGCCCTTCGGCGTCGTTGAACAGTTTGAAATAGTCGAGATCAATCATCAGCAATGCCAACGAAGTTGCGTCACGCTTCGACCGGCGCGCCTCCATCGCCAGGGTCTGATCGAAACATCGCCGATTGGCCAGGCCTGTCAGCGCATCCTTCATAGCCAACAGTTCAAGTTGCCGGTTCGTGCCGAGCAACTGTTGTTGGGTATCGCGCAACTCTCCTTCTACCTGCGTCCGGCGACGAATATCCAGGATCAGGAACCAGCCAATGACGCCGGTGAGCCCCAGCAATGTGGTAACCACACCAATCGACAGCAGCGCTTCAAATCGCCACGCCGCCAGGGCTTCGCGCTTACCGAGCGCAACAGTGGTGATCAGTGGCAACGTTTCACTCTTGCGAAAGGCATAAAGCCGTTCCACGCCGTCCAGACTGGACGTGAAGGATGCAGTGCCAACCGATTTGTCTATCAGGTACTTCGCATAGATCGGCGAATTGGAGAAGTTGCGCCCCATGTCCTGTTCGCGGAAAGGGTAACGGACCAGCAGCGTGCCATCGGTGTAGGACAAGCCGATGGCGCCCTCCTGCCCTACATCGAGCTGGCCGAACAGACGCAGAAAGTTTTCCACCCCCAGGGTGACCGACACCACACCGGCAAACTCTCCGCGATCGTCATTGAAACGCCGGCTGATGGTAATCACCCATTCCTGATTCGAACGACTGCGAATCGGTGGGCCGATGAAGGGTTCGCGAGATGGATCGTCACGGTGATGAATGAAATAGGCACGATCACTGCTGTTTGCACCGATAGGAATCGGTCGGTTGGATGACATCAACCAGTGACCTTTGTTGTCGTAGATAGTGATGCCACTGAGCTGCGGCATCAGCGGTCGCTGCCGGTTGATCAAAGTCTTGAGCCGTTCGATTTGCGCTGGGCCACTGCCTTCGGTTTCCAGCCGTTCGACGAGTCCGAGCAGAAGCAGCGAACTCTGCCGGACAATGCCTTCGGAATAAGTCGCGAGCGCCTGAGTCAGGTTCAACCCATGGACATTGACTTCATCCAGCGCTCGATCCCGAGAGCCCAGTATCTTCCAGATGGTCAGCGATGCCAGGGAACAGCCGATTACCAACAGCAAGAGCATTACAAGGTGAGTATCACGCTTCACTTCAGTACCTATGGAAAGTCCGGTTTCCGTCACCGCTATTGTTTGACCGGGGCATTACATCGACCGCGCGTCCGCCGCGGTGCTCTCGTGTTGGTTTTGCGCAAGAATCCGAGGTGCCCCGGACGACGGCAGGCGGCGCGAGGCGTCCTGCCGTCCCCTTCTCCACTAGACGATTTTCAAAGCCTTGAGAATGACCAGAGTACTTTCGGCAAACGCTTGAGCCTGCTCGGTCAGTTCGGCAAGGTTTTCTTGCGCGGTGGTCAGGGCCCTGCCGTCCTTGAGGAGACCTTCACCCTGGCCGCCGATGATGCCCCATGCCAGTTGCGCCCATTCAGCAGGGTGCTTTTTGCCCTGTTTGATCGATATCAGGAACAGCTGCTGGAAGCGACTGACCGTCACCCCACCCCCGGTCACCGGACTCGCCAGGGTCTGAATCTTGTTGCCATACAACGAACGCTTGCACAGTTGCAGGTTGAGGGTATTGCAACGGGCCTGCACCAGTTTTTCATTCGCTTCGCTCTGACAGGGCGCCACGGCCCCCATGCCGATCAACACGTTTAGGGCCTGCTCCACGTCGCCGTACGTCAACGGGGGCACGAGATCCAGCAAGTGCCGCAAGGTCTTCGGCACATAGGCGTCATCCGCCAGCGCTGCGAGTACCGGACCATAGATCTCCGCCTGCAACGTAGCTGCACCGGCCGGGCCGGTGACGTTGGCCGGCACGCTGTCGGCTGCCTGCAACAGGACGAAGCGCGTGCTGAGCATACGCTCGCGGTGCTCGGAGGCGGACAGCCTGTTGGCGCCGCGCACATAAAGATCCCGGCGGAAACTCTGGTTTACAAAGTAGTCACGCGCCTGCTCGCGCATGACGGGATGGTCGATATTTTCCAGAAAGTCCATGCCTTCGGCGCTCAGATTGAGCGGATCGACGGAGTCCAGCGGGACGGCTGTCGTGGCATAGTCGAGCTTGGCGGGCGCCAGGGCATCAACCACGTCGGTGAAATACATGCAGTTCCAGTCGCGGTTGAAATACTCATGGGCGATATACTGACGATCCTGGCCTTTGATGCTCCGGAGCTTGGCGTCCAGTCCTGGCGCCGAGTTGGCATATTTCGGATTTGCAGCCAGCAGCGCTTCGGAAAACTGCAACGCAGCGTCGATACGTTGATCAGGGCGCGCACAGGCTTGACTGGCGAAACGGTCGTGCAGGCTGAAAAGTTGACGCAAAGGTGCCTGAGGCGCCCACCCCGGAAAGCAGTTATAGCTGACGTACAGCAGGCCACCTGGTTTGAGATGGCGACGGACAAATTCCACGATCAGTTTGTGGTTATCGCGGCTGACCCAAGTCCAGATGCCGTGCAGACTGATACTGTCGAACTGAGGCAGATCATGACGGGCCAGCAACTGCTCGAAGCTGTCGTCATACAGTCGCGCATCACTACCCCAGTCGCTTGCAAGCGAGATGGCATGGGACGCCTGACCTGGGTGAAAGTCGGTGCCGACATAAGAGCCCGGATTGCCCGCCGCATGGATATTGATCGAAACACCCTGACCAAAACCCAGCTCACAGTGGTGACCGTCGCTACTCTCCAGCGTGGCAAAACCGCGCAACAGCAGACAATAACGCTGGAAAACCGGATTGATTTCCCGGCTGTAACTGTAGGTGTAGCCTTCGTCCGTGAAATATCCCTCGTTCCAGGCATTGCTCATGCGTGCACCCTTTTCTTATATCGGAAGTGAAAGTCGCTCTTATACGGGGTAGTCATGGCCTATCACAAGAGGAAAAGCGGTCAGGTAAAGGCCTCTTCGATAAACGCTTCCAACGTCTTCTCCTCCAGAATTTCGATCGAGAAGTGACCGAAGCGCTTGGGCAGCCAGATGATGCGTGCCCCTGCCGGCGATTGCAGGTGTTCGCGGGGCAACGGTTTACCGTTTTCATCTTCAGGCTGTACGCCTTCAGCGACCAGTTCGTCGTAGGCTTTTTCGATGTCGGGAGTCGAATAGCAGTGACGATAGATCATGCCCTCGCCCGCACTATCCAGGAGCTCCCGCAGATTCCCGGCCAATGGCTGAACCAGCATGAAACGTTCCTGCCCGACCAACGCAATCGCATAGCGCACATGCAGGCCGCCCCGTTCCCACACCAGCGTCCTGGAGATGCTCGCCTTTAATATATGCGCATAGTACGCACAGGCTTCTTCGAGGTTATTCACCAATACATCGACGTGACTGAACTTGAGTTGCACTGCCTGCCTCCTGCCGGACTGAAGCTCATGGTAACCGTGCTCGTTGACGCCATTGAAAACTTTCCTGCGGGCAAAACAAAACCCCAACTGCTTTCGCAATTGGGGTTTCGGAATTTAATCTTGACGATGACCTACTCTCACATGAGGAAACCCCACACTACCATCGGCGATGCATCGTTTCACTTCTGAGTTCGGGATGGGATCAGGTGGTTCCAACGCTCTATGGTCGTCAAGAAATTCGGGT
>NZ_NEII01000011.1:0-258886 GCF_002112685.1 Pseudomonas sp. R15(2017) | reverse complement strand
CTCCCACCCGGCTGACCGCCGCGCTCACGGCCGCCCCTCCGCCCCACAGGGAAAGAGCCAGATAAACGAGAGCGGAGCAGACTGCCGAGCCGATCAGAACTCGATAGCGCCATCCGGAGAGCTTCACAGACTGATTCATAGATTCAGTCTCTTGAAAATCGGCTGGGGTATAGCCCGTATCAGACACATGATCCAAGCCCAGAATCCGGGTACGTAAAGCACCGCCTTCCTGGATTCGATGCCCGCGACAATCCGTCGGGCGACTGTCTCCGGTTGTGCAACCAGTAACGCCGGTATCTTCAGCCCCTGCGTCATCGGCGTATCGACAAATCCGGGTTTGATCGTGATCACATGCACGCCCGACTTGAACAGACGTGGGCGTAAACCTTCACAAAATGTGGAAACCGCTGCCTTGGCTGAACCGTAGACATAGTTGCCGGGCCGCCCGCGATCCCCGGCAACCGAGGAAATAACCGCCAGCGTGCCGCTGCGCTGGACAGCCATCCGGTCAGCCAGCAGCGTCAGCAGCGCAATCACCGAAGTGCCATTGGTGACGAATGCCTGCACAGTCAGCTCGATGCTTTTTTCGCACGCGGTCTGATTCGGCAAGGAGCCGTAGGCAATCAGGCAAATATCCACCGTCTGCAATGTCGCCAGGCAGTTCTCCAACATCATCGAGTGCGCGGCGATTTCGTTGACATCCATCACGTACGGCGTAACCGCACTCGCACCGCGTATTTGCAGGTCGGCGCAGGTCTGTCGCAGTTTTGGCGCATCCCTGGCGACAAGAAAGAACTGACTGCCTTCAGCCGCCCAATGACGCGCGCAAGCGCTGGCGATCGCCGATGTGGCGCCCACAATGAGTATTTTTTTCATTGAATGACTCGCTGCCAGAAACGGGAAATCAGGGCCGGGTCACGCATCGCTTCCACTTGCTCCCAGGCGGGATAGGCTCGGCGGAAATCACTGCCGCTCATGTGGGCGTCCTTTGCCGGATACAAACGGCCACCCGCTTCCCGGACGATGGCATCGAGGCTCGGCAGGAGTTTTCTGCTCAAGGTTTTGTTCTGTGGAAAGTCCAGCGCCAGTGAGGTGCCCGGCATTGGAAATGACAGCAGCCCGGGCGATGCGATATCGCCGCAGCGCTTGAGTACTGCGAGAAAGGATCCGCTGCCGCTGCGGGCAATGGATTTGAGCAGTTCGGCCAGTGCCGCTGGGGCCACCGAGCTTGGCAAGACACACTGAAACTGCTGGAAGCCCTTGTGTCCGTAAAGGCGGTTCCAGTGCTCGATGCTATCCAGTGGATAGAAAAATGGACGGTAAGCAAGCGTGCGACATTGCCTGATTACCGGTTGCCGTTGCCAATAAAAATGGTTGAACAGTTTCAATGTGATTGGATTGACCAGCGACACGGGCAGCCGAATCGGCAAACGCAGCGAATGTGAAGTGGCAGCCTCAAGCGGACCCGTTTCGCAATGATTGCCGGCCGTATAAACACCCCGCCCTTGCGCACTCCCCTTGGCCAGACAATCGATCCACGCAACGCTGTATTCGTGGCCGGCATCCATTTCACCCGACAGGTCAAAGAATGCCTTCAAGCTGTCAAAGCGCACCCGCAAGGTATCGATGAGGCTGGACTGGATTCTGCGCAGGCGAAGACTTACCCAAGTGATGATCCCCGTAAGGCCCAATCCTCCTATTGAGGCTGCAAACCACTGCGGGTTTTCCGATGCGGAACACACCATCGGCGGTTGCATGGATCGATGCAAACCGAAACTCATCACAGAATGGGCAAACGTGCCGCAGCGATGATGATTTTTGCCGTGCACATCATTGGCCACCGCACCGCCCAGCGTCACATGTTGCGTCCCGGGCGTAACGTGCAAAAACCAGCCGCGCGGGATGGCCAGTTGCAGAATCTCGCCCAAGGTGATTCCGGCCTCGGCACAAATCCAGCCGTTATCCCAATCGGCATCTATCAAGCGATTCAGAGTACGCATTTGCAACACATGATCACTGGCAGCCAGACAGCTGTCGCCATAGCTTCGGCCATTGCCGAAGGGCAACGAAGAGCCGTAAATTTCGACCACCCGATGCCACTGCGGTCCCAGGTCGGTTTGCCAGTGGCATGGATGGCCGGTTTGTGGAGCGGAGGGGTAATTGCCCCATGACGAGAGCGACAATTGAGTATTCTCCCTGCGGTAACTGAGCCCGTTGACAGTTTCGTGAGTCACTCGAAATAATTGATTTCAAACTTGTTGCTGTGTTCTTCCTCACGAAACGCCCTCAGTACACCTCTAAGTTTGACAGCGGATACTGAGTCCACTGCATAGAGAGACACTGAGTCCTCTGCCGAGGTTATATTTGGAACGACCAACTTCAAACTGGCAACTTTTATAAAATACGCCGGCCGCTTGCTGAACCACTCGTCATAAATAAAAGCGTATTTAACATCGTGACGCCTCATCAAATCACCGATCCACAACGAGTTACTTTCCAAGCGCCCAAATTTCAACACTTCATAATTCGCCAGACCGGTGAGGTCTAGTACATATTGATCGGTCACCAATGAAACCAGCCCCAAATCGTTGACGGCTAACGGCTCATTCAAACGAGAGGCAATCAATGCCATCATGTACTGTTGATTGTAGATATTGGCAGATGCCCATGGCGTACTCAATGTCACATACACAAAGCTGGTAAAGGCCACAGGCAAACAACTGAATACCACTAGCATCCAGCGCCCGCTCAGATACCTGCTGCAGGCCACCAGAAAAAAAAGCGAAACAAATGCAAGCCAATACACTTCATATCGGCCGTACCAACCCGACTTGCCAAATACCATATGCAGCACCGTGACGTTTAACAACAGCAACACCAGTGCCATTCTTCTGGAGTAAATACAGCAAAGCATCAACACACCGAAAACCACCCAACCCCATAGCTTGAATTGCGCCAGCGCATGTGCAGCAAGGGATTGAAGATCGGAAATATCTGATTTGGAAAGTACCGAAGATGGCAACACATCGAGTCCGACGCTTTGCAGGAACAGGCTGAAGGCTGCAAGGGCCATCAGTATGGCAACACCACAATAAACTACTCTCCAGCGCTCACCGCTCATAAAAAGATAGCCCAAGGCGGGAAAGGAAATTGCCAAATCTTCGTAACGTACCAGCGGCAGCAAGAAAATCGCCAAATACAGAACGATCGATACTTTTTGTTCTCCGAAAAACTCTTTACGAATAACACCTGCGGCAATCAAAACCGTCAGATAAACTTGCAAGCTGTGTTCCATCCCGTTGAAGACAAGTCCATATAGATTCAACGAAAAAAAACAACCCCATCGCGATCAGCACCGAAAACTGACGATTCAAGCGCTTCAACAAATCAAACATCAACAGAAAAGTCAGAAGCGAAAAGATGATATTCAGCACCAGTGGCGCATAGTAAAACGCATCCCCCAACATTGAGAAAGGCGCAAGCAAAACAGGCCATATAATGCTTGACGAAGGGGCAGAATACTCTCCCGCGTTAACTCCGTAGTGCCCCGCCCATATATTCCTGGCCATCTTCATATGAATATATGGATCATCCAGCGTATAGATCATCACACCATGATTCATCATCATGATCGATAGAAACAAAACACCTGCCGGAACAAAAAAAATGAATACGGCTGTCCATACTTCCGGAGCGCTTATGCGCTGACTTGCGGAAACGCTGGTTATGACTTCACCCATTTTTGATTAAACCCTTGATCAGCCTAATGAATAGCCACAGGCACGGTGTGCTCTGGCTTATTCGTTTCATGCCGCCACCCAGAAAATCAGACAAAACACTGCGCCCATTGCCAGGCTCAGGCGATCACGCACGGCAAAGACCACCGGGTCGTCATTCATCCGGCCGCGATGGGTCAGCAACCAGATTCGGGTAATCCAGAGCAGCAGCACGGGGCAGGCCAGCCAAATCCAGCGAGGGTGCGCATACAGCGCGGTCGTCGCACCGTCATGGATGTAAAGCGCCAGCACCATGACAGCCAGGTACCCGGATGCAGCGCCCAACGAGGAGAGCATTGCCAGATCCGCTGGAAAGTAGTCGCGTCCGCCGGTTCTCCCGGTGATGCCGCTGTTGAGCGCCAACAACAGTTCGGCGTAGCGCTTGATCAGCGCCAGGCTCAAAAACATGAACATGGAAAAGGCCAGCATCCAGACCGTCAGTTCCAGTTCGAAAGCAGCTCCGCCAGCAATGATGCGCAGGGTATATAGAAGGGCCAAAGCAATGACATCGAGCGCCATAAGCCGCTTCAGCACCAGCGAATAAACCAGCGTCAGCAAGTAATAACAGGCAAGTACCACCACGAATTGACGCGGCAGCCAGATCCAGGCCCCCGTGAAGGCCACCAGCAACAGCAGAGGAAAAACCATCAACCCGGACTTGATCGACAAATTTCCACTGGCGAAGGGTCGAGCGTGTTTGGTTGGATGCTTGCGATCATCGGCAAGGTCAAGCAGGTCGTTCAGAACATAGACACCCGATGCGCATAATCCAAAAAACAGGAAGGCCAGCACGCCGTACCACAACGACATCGGATTGACCAGTTGATGCGCGGCGAGCAAGGGAATAAAAATCAGGGTGTTCTTCACCCATTGATGAATGCGAAAGGCTTTGTACCAACTCCTGAAGTTCGAAGCGTAGGCACGATCCACCTGAACGACGTTGCCCAAGTGCCTGGCGGCAAGTTCGACACCCGGTAACGGATTGACGACATAGCCTTGCCTGGCGGAACGCCATACCGGGAGATCGTCGAGTGAGTTGCCGACGTAGTCGAATCCCCCGTCACCGTACAGCTCCACCAACAAATCACGCTTATTCATCCCCGACAGGTTGCACTCAAGCGTGGTTGCCAAAACCTCATCGAACACCTTCAGGTGCTCAGCTATGCGTAACGCCAACGAATGATGGCTGGCCGTGGCCAGCACTATTTTCCGGCCGCTGTTGCGTTGCGCCTCGATCATCCATAGAACATCCGGATCGTAGGGCAATGTCGTGACATCGATGGCCGTTGCATGAGCTAACTGTTCTTTCAGGTAGGATCGACCGCGACCGAGCCAGATCAAGGGTTTGCAACATTGCAGCGGGGCCTGCCTCATAAAGGCCATTGCACATTCGAACAACAGATCAGTCTTCAGAAGCGTTCCGTCCAGATCGATGACGAATGGCGTCGTCGACAGGCAAGGGGCATTTACCGACGGTGCATCAGGCAGAGATACGTTCATGGCTGGCGCTCCCGACACAGCACAAACCGGAAAAAGCAGTACCCCAGCAGCAGATTCATCAGGGAAAACCCAGACACCGTCACCAGCCCCGGCAAATTGCGTGAATCGGCAAATACGCCCACGCCATAACTCAAAACACCCATCACGCTCATGAACATCAGATACGCCACCACCGACGTTCGGGTCTCGAACGTGTAGAGCGCGTTCATGTAAAACGAGAAGGATGCGGCAATGCAAAACGCGGCGAAGTTACTGGCAGACTGGTCCAACTGAACCGCGCTGCTCAGTACAAAAAAAATCTGCCAGTGAACCAGCGTTGCGGCCAGGCCGATTGCCGTTTGCGCGGGAAATCCTTTCCACAAGATCCTCATCGTCAATCCTTGCTGTCACTGCAACGGGCGGGGCTTTCACGCTAGGGCAAGGTACGGGTGCGGTCTACTGTCAGAAATTACAGGTAGGCGCTGGTTTCTGACCAACGGTCACCATTGCAATAACCGCCCGTGGGGCGGCTCTTTCATGACGATGAAGCCGTAGTCGCCGATCAGGTAGAGGCGGTAATAGAGGCTGTCCACCAAGGGTGGATAGCCCATCAGACCGGCGTGGGTCGCGTTGCGCCGTTCGCGTTCTGCAACCACATTGGTGATGCCCGCCGACGGCAGGGTTTCGGCGAGCATGAAGTAGTCGATGTTCAGCAAGTAACGCAGCACCGGCAGTTGTTTGAACGTCCCCTCCGCCCCCGCGAGCCAGCGGTCGGAGTACGTCACCGAGAGATAAATCCGTTTGGCTTCGCGCAGTTCTCGATGGGACGAGATGTCGTGGCTGAGGCTGTAGAGCGCACTGCTGGCGAACGTTTTTTCCATCGTCAGCACCCGGCCATAAGCGAAGGACAGCGACAGCGTGGCCAGAAGCGCAATCGCCAACACCAAAGGCAACCGTTGATGCAGCGGCATCAACCCCAGCCAGGCCAGATAGAACAGCAACATCAACAGCACGCCAAACCCCATCAGGGCGCGTGCGCCTTCATTGAAATCGCGAAACAGCAGGGTCATGCCCGGCACCAGCAGCACAACCAGCGGCAATGCCAGCAGGCAGCTGAAGCTCAGCAGCAAGCCCTTGGCGCGGGACAGGTGGCGCTCGCGAATCTGCCGCCCCAACTGCACGGCGCCGGTCACAGCACACAGCACCAGCGCAATAAAAACCGCCGTGTAACCGCCGTGAAACAGCAGCGCAACCTTCTCCATCACCCGAGCGAGATTGATGCCGATCTGCAGCCACGGATCGGCGCCGGGATTGAGCAATTGCGCGCGCCCGGCGTCAGTGAATGGATAGGCCGTGACGCTGTAGATCAGCACCGCCAGCAGCAGTTGCGCCAGCCGCCAGCCTGACCGGTGCCAGAGTTCATCCCACGGCACTTGCCGATGAACATTGCGCAGCAATTCCAGGCAGCACAACCCGAGAAACACATTCAGGCTGATCTGATACAGCCCGATCGCCAGCGCCAGCAACGCTGACGGCACCAGCCATCGCTGAATGCGTGAAGCGCCGCAAAAAGTGATCGCGTAAATCACCGCGACCAGACTCAGTGCCATGCCGGCCCCGTCGTATTGATAGGACAGGTTCTGCAACAGGAAGGGGTTGTACCAGAGCGGCAACGGCACCAGACAGCAGGCCAGGGTCGGTTCGGGAAAATAATGGAAGGTCAGCCGGGTCAGAGCGAACGACATCACTACGGTGGCGAGCAACAGCGGTAATGGAAAAATGTTCGGTGCTGCGCCGGTAAATGTCAGCGCCTGATACAGCCAGTCCATGAACAACCGCCCCTGCGCCGCCCAGGCATTGCCGGCAGCCAGAGTGCGCCAGTTGTCGTCGATGTAGGGGAAGTCGGCGAGGATCAGCGGCAGGATGTAGAGCAACGTGGCGATCAGGAAGAACAGTACGACCTGACGGCGGCCTAGTTCTCGTACGAGAAAATCGCTGATCCTCATACCTGCGCCTCTGTTCACGGCTGCGCTGGAAACAACGTAGATAAACCTTCGAACATGACTCTGAATCAGAAGTCGTTTTTTGCGCTGATTTCAGACCAGCGGCATCAACTCACACCCATGAAAAAGCCCCGGACTTTCGACCGGGGCTTTCAGGTTTCAGCGACAACGAATTACGAAGCCGAACGCATCGCGCCCTGTACCGAATCCTTCGGTTGCAGCTTGAACACGTAGAACAACACGGTCAGCAGCACCAGGAACGCCGGGCCCACATACAGCGCCACGCGAGTATCCGGGAAGTACGCCATCAGGCCGACCACCAGCACCAGGAACGCCAGCGCCAGATAGGAGCTGACCGGGAACAGCCACATTTTGTACTTCAGGCCGGCCCGTTCGCTGGCGCTCAGGCCTTTGCGGAATTTCAGCTGGGCCAGCAGGATCATCACCCAGGTCCAGATCGCGCCGAAGGTGGCGATGGATGTCACCCAGACGAAGACTTTTTCCGGTACCAGATAGTTGAGCAGCACGCCCAGCAGCAGGGCGAAGATCGACAGCAGCAACGCCCGACGCGGTACGCCGTTGCTCGAGGTGCGAGCGAAACCGGCCGGCGCCTGACCGTTCTGCGCCAGGCTGTAGAGCATGCGACCGGTGCTGAAGATGCCGCCGTTGCACGACGACAGTGCGGCGGTGATCACCACGAAGTTGATGATGCCGGCGGCGGTCTTGATGCCCAGACGCTCGAAGGTCATCACGAACGGACTGCCCTGGGTGCCGATTTCGTTCCACGGGTAGATCGACAGGATCACGAACAGCGCGCCGACGTAGAACAACAGGATCCGCCAGAACACCGAGCCGATCGCATTCGGGATGGTCTTCTGCGGGTTCTTCGCTTCACCGGCGGTCAGGCCGATCATTTCCACGCCCAGATAGGCGAACATCACCATTTGCAGCGACATCAACACACCCGTCACACCGTTGGGCATGAAGCCGCCGTGGGCCCACAGGTTGGAAATCCCCAGCGCCACGCCGTCGTTGCCGAAACCGAAGGCGATGATGCCGATGCCGCCGAGCACCATGGCGATGATGGTGACAATCTTGATCAGGGCGAACCAGAACTCGAATTCACCGAAGGCCTTGACCGCGATCAGGTTGATCGAGCCCATGCTGACCAGCGCCGCCAGCGCCCAGATCCAGCGCGGCACATCGGGGAACCAGATGCCCATGTACACCGCCACCGCCGTGATTTCAGCGACGCAGGTCACCAGCCACAGGAACCAGTAGTTCCAGCCAGTGAGAAAGCCCGCCAGCGGGCCGAGGTAATCCTGTGCGTAACGGCTGAAGGAGCCGGCGACCGGGTTGTGCACGGCCATTTCGCCGAGGGCGCGCATGATCACCAGGATCGCCAGACCGCCGATGATGTACGAGAGCATGATCGCCGGGCCGGCCATTTCGATGGCCTTGGCCGAACCGAGAAACAGACCGACACCGATGCAGGCGCCGAGCGCCATCAGGCGAATATGCCGTTCACCGAGTTCGCGTTTGAGCGGACCGCCTTGAGCGGTTTCGCCATGGGGCGGGTGATTGCCGACTGGCATGGGGGACTTCCTCGTCTTGTTATTGGATGTGACCACCGAGTGTTCAGCGTCGGCCGATAAGCCTGCGCCTGGGTAAAACCGGCCCTGCCTCGTGGGCAGGGCCGTCCCGCAGAAGCAACCTGCGGGATCAGCGGGCCGTGCAGTATAAAAAGCTTGCGACAGGTTTTTTCACTCTATAAGGCATCTGATTCAGACGTAAACCTCGACAATCTTGCGGTTTACGAGACAAATCATCCTGCATTTCGAGGATTATTCACCGCACAAATGGGCGCGGAGTATTGCACAGCAATGGTGCAACGTCATGCCGCAACCGGGTCTGAAGGTTTACTCAGATGACGCCGGCCACCGTTCTTCACAATTTTTTCACCGACGCCAACCACCGACTAAGCTTCAGACAAGTCCGATCAATCTGCGTGAATGGATCAATCGACTATGGGCGCTTTGTGGCAAACCGATTCGAGTGAAAAAGTGGTTCCGACTGAACGTGTGGATGAAGCGCCTGTCCCTGAAAAACCCCGTCGCAATCGGCACGGGTGGAAGGCTTTCTGGCTTCTGGTGGTGATCATCGCGATTGTCGTGGGCCTGGCTGCGATGAAGGAAATGCGCACCTCGCGTTTTCAGTCCCGCGAGGTCAGCCAGTACGCCGCCAAACTCAAGTACGAATTGCAACCGGGGCCCAGCGAAGCGATCCGCTATCCAGGCAACGGTCCGTTCGATCTGCGTCTGGGTTACAGCTCGCTGGACGAATTCCTGCCACGGCTGATCAAGCGCAACTACGTGATCACCGAGCAGACTCGCTTCTCCCCGGCCCTGCTCAATTACACTGACAAGGGCCTGTTCGTGCCCTATTCAGAGAAGATCCAGGCCGGGCTGTCGATCACCGATTGCCGGGCCGCGCCGCTGTATCAGTACAACTATCCGCAACAGCTGTATTCGAGTTTCGAGTCGATTCCGCCGGTGGTGGTCAACAGCCTGCTGTTTATCGAAAACCGCTTTCTGCTCGACCCCAGGCAACCGCTGGCCAACCCGGCGGTGGACTGGCCGCGCTTCGGCATGGCCGCGTGGTCGCAAGTTGCCAAGCTGCTGCACTTGCCGGGGCAGTCGGCCGGTGGCAGTACCCTGGCCACGCAACTTGAGAAATACCGCCACTCACCCGATGGCCTGACGGTGTCCGGCGCGGAGAAAATCCGCCAGATGATTTCCGCCAGCGTGCGCGCCTATCAGGGTGGCCCGGACACCTTGCCGGCGCGGCAGAACATCGTTCGCGATTATCTCAACAGCGTGCCGCTGTCGGCGGTGCCGGGGCATGGTGAGGTACATGGCATGGCCGAGGGCCTGCGGGTCTGGTATGGCGCCGATTTCAACGAGGCCAACCGAACACTCGCCAGTACCGCCACCGATCCGAAATCCATGGCGGACAAGGGCCTGGCCCTGCGCGAGATGCTCTCGCTGATGATCGCCCAGCGCCGCCCTTCGCATTACCTGACCAAGGGACGAGAAGAACTGGTCGAACTGACCAACAGCCACTTGCGCCTGCTCAAGCAGAACGGCGTGATCGACGCTGCCCTGGCCGATGCCGCGTTGGCCAGCACCATCAGCTACCGCGACTGGCAGACCCAGCCGACGATTCAGCCGATCGAAACCAACAAGGGCATCAGTGTCGCCCGCAGCCGGCTGGCGTCGATGCTCAACCGTCCGCTGTACGACCTTGACCGCCTCGACTTGTCCGCCACCAGCACCCTGCAAGGCGAACTGCAAACCCAGGCCACCACTTACCTGAAGAAACTCGCCGACCCGGCCTATGCCGCTGAAATCGGCCTGATGGGCGAACGCCTGCTGACACCCACCAGCACCACTCAGGTGCGCTACAGCTTCACCCTCTTCGAGCTGACCCCGGACGGTTCCCGCGTGCGGGTGCAGACCGACAGCACCGACCAGCCGTTCGACATCAACGAGGGCAGCAAGCTGGAACTGGGCTCCACAGCCAAGATGCGGGTGCTGACCACCTACCTGCAAATCATCGCGGAGCTGCATGACAAGTACGGGGCCATGAGCGCGCCGGAACTGAAAAAAGTCGAGGTACCGGATCAGGATCGCCTGAGCCAGTGGGTGATCGATTACCTGATCCAGAACAAGGATCACGACCTGTCGAAGATGCTCTCCGCCGCCCTCGACCGCAAATACTCGGCCAGTCCTGGCGAGGCGTTTTTCACCGGTGGCGGCCTGCATGTGTTCCATAACTTTCGCAAGGAAGACAACGGCCGCCTGCCGACCCTGCGCGATGCCCTGCGCGAGTCGATCAACCTGCCGTTCATTCGCCTGATGCGCGATCTGGTGCGCTACACCACCTACTCAGGTCCCAACAACAGCGCCGAACTGCTCAAGGACGACCGCGACCCAAGACGTCAGGAATACCTCGCCTCGTTCGCCGACCGAGAGGGCACCTCGTTCCTGCTCAAGTTCTGGAAAAAGTACCGGAACAAGGACACCCAGGCCCGGCTCGACACCTTCCTCGACAGCATGCGCCCGACTCCGATCCGCATGGCCGCCGTGCACCGTTACCTGCTGCCCGACGCCAGCCAGGAAGACTTCAACACCTTTGTGCGCTCGCATCTCAAGGGCGTCAAAATCACCGAAAAACTCACCGACGAACGCCTGGAACGGCTCTATCTGGCCTACGGCCCCGGCACCTACGACCTGCCGGATCAGGGTTTCATCGCCAAGGTTCACCCGCTGGACCTGTGGATGATCGGCTACCTGCTCAACCACCCGGACGCGACGTTCAAGGACATCGTCAAGGCCAGCCAGTTCGAGCGCCAGGAAGTCTACAGCTGGCTGTTCAAGAGCAAGCACAAGGGCGCCCGCGACAGTCGCATCCGAACCATGCTGGAAATTGAAGCGTTCCTCGACATCCATCAGCGCTGGCAGAAAGTCGGCTATCCATTCGATCACCTGGTGCCGTCGCTGGCCACCGCGATCGGCAGTTCCGGCGACCGCCCCGCCGCGTTGGCCGAACTGATCGGCACCATTCTCAACGACGGCGTGCGCATGCCGACCCTGCGCATCGACAGTCTGCACTTTGCCGCCGGCACGCCTTACGAAACGAAACTGGTCAATGATCCTCACGTCGGCAAACGGGTGATGCCGTCCGAAGTGGCCACGGCGATGCGTGAAGCGCTGTCGCAGGTGGTGGACTCGGGAACGGCCAAACGTGTTTCCGGCAGTTTCAAACTGGCTGATGGAACACCGCTGACCATGGGTGGAAAAACCGGTACCGGTGACAACCGGATCGAGGCCATCGGCTCCGGCGGGCGAATTCTCAGCTCGAAATCGATCAACCGCACGGCGACCTTCGTGTTCTACATCGGCGACCACCATTTCGGCACGCTCACCGCGTTCGTGCCGGGGCGTTCGGCGGAGAACTTCAAGTTCACCTCGGCCTTGCCGGTACAGGTCCTCAAGGGCATGGCGCCGATTCTGATGCCTTACCTGCAACCGGGCAGCGACTCACAGTGCCGTGCCCCGCAGACAACGACCGTGGCCCTGGCTTCAGATTGAACCGATAGTGGGCGGTAGTTATGTGTTTTATACATATCAATATTCAATGATTAACGTATCAACCCGACACGGAGACAACAGGCATTTAAACTAATTAATCGAGACATTGAACGTTAGGCTGAGAATTCATTACTTGTTCAAGGCCTGCACAATGACAGCAACATCCACATATAAAGGGCAACATTACGATTTAATTAAATCGCGCATCGATCCGGTATTCAGGGCTATGCAATTGCATCGGGCCCGAGCCCTGGGAAAGGCGTCACTCAACCGTGAGTCATGGATGGTCACGACTCCGGATGCCGAGCTGGAACGCCTGTCCGCCGATAACCGCCGCGCCTGGGGCGCGCAGAACCGCATTGACAGAATGCTCGGGAGCCTTCAGGACGTTTATGCATTTGCCGAGCCTTTGCTGAAGAAGAAGTTGCTCGAACAGTTCAATGTCGAAGTCGATGTGAGAAATACATACGTCAGACTCTACGAGGCGGCGACAACCCCCTGGTACGTGATTGATATCACGAAAGCGTCACGGGCCCGCACCGTTTCAATGCTCGACGCCGCGCTGCACAACTTCGCGCACGATGAAACCTATCAACACTACTCGACATTCATTATCAAAACCGATGCGGCCCGCGACTTGTTCGACGTCTCGCCGATTGGCAAAACAATCAGCATCAGCCAGTTTCAGACGCTGTGCCGGGAACTGGACATCGGGGCCCGGTACAGGGCCCATCTCGAAACATTCCTGCTGAACAAGGAGCCAGTCGCCGAGACCTATCTGCGCACACGCGTCGAGCAAAGTCAGCAAGCTGAGCTGAAGGCTGCCGCCCGCATGGCGCAGATCAAAAAGGACATTGGCCCCGGTGCCTACGTGTTGATTCGCGAGCTGTTGCTGGGCCGGCAGAATCTGGTACTCGACGGTCAGGCCATGTGCGTCTGCGATCTGGGCCTGATGGACCTGACCTTGACGGGGATCGTGATCATTCGCCCCGACCCGGCACAGGCGCAACACTCGCAGAAAATGATTGCCTACGTGCCGCACGACCCCGACCACCCGCTCAAGGAATACGCTTCGACACTGGCGTTCATGGACGAGCTGACACGCCAGTTACGGGCAAACAGAACGCTGCCGTCCTCCGGTATCAGCTATCGCCAGTTTTTCAGCCAGTTTGTTGATCAGGAACAGCGCGGGCACTTTTTCGCCGGGCTCGAGCAGCGCCTGACGTATGTCAAATGGTACGCCAGGGAACCGGGGGATCCGCGACCGTCCTGGCGGGAAACCCCGGTCGAGAAACCTCAGCTGCAATTCAGCGCACCGCCGATCACAGCCCCCCTGTGGACGTATCTGTACCAGCAACGACTCAATAAAATTCTCAACGACGCGCGCGGTCTCGCAGTATCGACCGCCGATGCCGACAGCCACGCGCGCTGGGCCTGGTGGGAGAACTTCAAGAAGATCGCCTCGGACATCTTCAATGCCGCGCTACTGGTGATGACGCCCTTTGTTCCGGGACTGGGCGAACTGATGATGGCCTATACCGCTTATCAGATCGTCAACGACGCCGTCGAGAGCGTGGTGGACATGATCCAGGGGCATTGGGTCGAGACGGCAGAATATGTGGTGGGAGTCCTGACCGATGTCCTGCAACTGGAAATCTTTGCCGCCGGTTCTGAAACAGGTCACGCTTTGGGGCTCAAACCGTCACTCTTGGTAGAGGGAATGAAACCGGTACAGTCGTTCGACGGTAAAACCCGTCTCTGGCACCCGGACCTCAGACCTTACGAACAACCGCAGCTGGCGCCACCGAAGACATCACGCCCCGATGCACTGGGGCTGCACAGGCATGCCGGCAAGATTGTCTTGCCACTCGAGGGCAAGCACTACGAAGTGCAGCGCGACCCGCGCAGCGGACTTCATCGGATTCGCCACCCGACACGCCCAAACGCCTATTCGCCCGAGCTGCGCCATAACGGTCAGGGAGCCTGGGTCCATGAGGGGGAAAAACCGCAGGACTGGCACGGCCCCAGGCTCATGCAGCGCCTTGGTCATAGCGTTGATGGCTATACCACCGCCGAACAGGATCACCTGCGCAATATCAGCGGGACGCCGCAAGCTTCGCTGCGACGCATGCACGTCGAAAATGCCGCTCCCCCGCCCCTGCTGGCCGACACGCTCACACGCTTCAACACTTGGAATGAGGCCAAAAACGTGGGCCGGCTGATCCGCTCGGGGCAGCCGCTGGACCCGGCCTCGTACTGGTTTGAACGAATGGTGCCGGACATGCCCGGCTGGCCGGCCGACAAAGCCCTGAAGGTTTATGAAAACGCCGATCTGACCGGTAGTTATCGCCAGTACGGCAACCGGCAAGCCACGGACCGGCAGACGCTCGGCATCAGCCTGGCCGACATGATGGCCGGCAAGCTCCCGGAGCGGCTCGTGAATTTCCTGGACGATACGCAAATGAAAGCGTTGCTAGGCAACCAGTATCCGAAAAACCAACGGGCACAGGTCTTGCGCAACCAACTGGCGGATATCGTGGAAACCCGCACGCCGGACATCTTCCAGTACCAGTACCGACTCAAGGATCACAACAGCGATGCCCGGGTTCAACTGCTGCAGCAGCAGTATCCGCAACTGCCTTCCAGGGTCGCTGAAACCCTGCTGACAAGAGCGACTCCCGATGAACAGCAGGTCATGCTCGAGGAGCGACGCATCCCGCTGCGCCTTAGGGACCAGGCCCGGGAAAGCGCTTTTGAGGTCAGCGCTGCGCGCGCGGCTGAAGGCTTGCATGAGCCGGCACTGAGGGGGCCCGACACCGAACGCCTGACCCTCAATGCCCTGAAGTTTCATACCGACACGTTTGCCGATTTACGCATCGATGTGCGCGAAGGCACTTATGACGGTCCGCTACGCTGCAGCGCAGGCAGTACAGAGGCCACGACCCGACGTGTGTTGATCAGGGACGAACATGGCCAATATGAAGTGCGCGACGGCGCGAACCATAAGCTGCACGAGGGCGGCGACTTGTATGAGGCCATCCTGCAGGCGCTGCCTGCTGACAAGCGCGCGGCCCTGGGCTATCGCACCGGGCAGGGAGAAATGTTCAGGCAATGGGTGATGGCCAAAACCCAGGCGCCCGCCGAGCGCAGGACATTACTCGCCCGGCCCCCGATCCGCCCGGTCGTACCACTGGAAACCGAGTTGCTGCTGCGCGGAGGGGGACTGTCCAGAGAGGCCCGGACCGTGGAAGAAAAAGTCAGGAACCTCTATCCGCATTTCAACGAAAACGAAGTAGCGGCTTTCAGCCGATCGCTGCATGCCAATGGCGATCCTCATGCGCATATCGATCGGCTTGAACGCGAGCTCAAGACGTTGAAGCAGGAACTCGAACAGTGGCGACAACGCTACCTGAGCAATTGGGATCCCGATGCCGCCGATACCAACCTGCCTCAAGGCTACTGGGACTATCATCGCAAGGGCGGACGCTTCATTGCCGACCGGCTGCTGGAGTGTTTCGAAAGAAAGTCCGAAGTGTTCGGCGAGCGCTCCACGAGCCTGGAGAGCGGCTATGCGCTGGATCTGTCCAAGGAGTTTCTAGCCCATGACCTTGAACGTTGGTGGCGGGAGATGCCGAGCGAGCTCAAGCCCTGGCTCGAACAGGTCACGACCCTGAACCTGGATGGCTCACGGTTCTCCCCGGCACCGAACGGTCTGCTCAAGGACTTTCATCATCTGCGCCAGTTCAGCGCCAGAGGCTGTGGATTGCCCGCACTCCCTGAAAGCGTCGGCAAGATGCGGCTGCTCGAGACACTGCGCCTGAACGACAATCAGATCCGGTTGACGCCTCCCGCCCTTGAGCAACTGCGTAATCTGACACGCCTTGAAACCCTCAGGCTGGATGACAACCCTCTGGGCACGCCGCCGAATATCGAGCGTATGCCCAGACTCAAGGTGTTGAGCCTGGTGAACGCCCATATCGACACCTGGCCCGAGGGGCTGTTTGCGAAGGCCCGGCCTCGAGGCTTCTTTCTGGACCTGCGGATGAACACGATCAGGGATGTCCCCCAGGTACCTCTGGGCTCCAATGAAGCGCAGCTGATTGCACGCTCCCGACTTCACGGGGATCGGTTGTCGTCGTCCGCGCGCGCCACGTTCGAGGCGTACAGAACGTCGGTGGGCAGGGCCCCTCACGACACCTATTCCACTGTCGCCGATGACCTGCTCGAACGGTGGCCCGTCTCTGTCGACACGTCCTTTATGGAAGAAACGGCGGGCGTGGGTGCCTACCGGGCGGAAGCCTGGCATGCGGTGGCCAGCGAACCCGGTTCCGACGGATTTTTCAGGGTTCTGCAAGACCTGACCCGTTCCGCCGATTACGAGCAGGGGGGAGAGGCGCAGGACCAGTTGACCGACCGTGTATGGCGAATGATCGGTGCCATGGACATCGATACGCCGCTGCGCGAAGACCTGTTCCTCATGTCGACCGATCCTGAAGGCTGCGAGGATGCCGGCGCCCAACTGTTCAACAACATGGGCGTCAAGGTACTTGCCTCCGAGGCCCGCTCGTTTTCCACCCACCGCGCGGAACTGGAAAGCAAGCTGGTAACGCTGGCCAAGGGCTCGGCGCGCCTTGGACAAGTCGGCGAAATTGCCCGGGCAGACATCCGGGCGCGCGAGGGCAACCCCGATGAGGTCGAGGTGCATCTGGCCTATGAAACCGGTCTGGCCAAACGCCTGGAACTGCCCTGGCAGTCCGAAGCCATGAAGTTTCGCCCGGTCGCCGGGGTCGATGACGCGACCATCGACCGTGCGTACGACACAGTGATCGAGCGCGAAACAGGCGACGGTCTGGTCAACCAGATGATCGAGCAGCCGTTCTGGGAAGCGTACTTGCGTGAGACCTGGCCTGGAGAATTCGAAAGCAATAAACGTGTTCACCTGGAAAAATTCGATCTGCTGGAGGATCTGCGCTCGGCCCAGGAGGACTGGGTTCGTTCGGCACAGCTGCCGCCGGAACAACGCTATCTGCGCAGGCATGCCCTCAGTGAGCTTGCCCGCAAACTGTCCGTACCCGAGGAGGAAGTCTTCACACCAGAACCGATGAGCGACCAGACCTACGAACGCTTGCTGCGAGACATCGGCTATCAGGAGAAGGAACTGAGCAGAAGGCTGACCCGCGAAGCCATGAGCCGGGCGAGGATCTGACCCTCGCCACGCCCTGAAGGCAGCTGCCTTCAGGGCGTGGCACAGGCGCGACCTAGACCTCCGAATCCCAGATCACGGTGATGTTACCGGCATACCGTCTGGCCTTGCCGGGTTGCAACATCTGCTCCACGTAGAACGCCGGTATTTCAAAGTGCAAGGTGCCCGCCGCCCGCTCCAGAACGCGCTTGGGTTGAAAGATCGTCCCCTGCGAATCGTCCGTCAGAGGCCTTTGTCTGACCGGTTGACCGGCCATGTCGGTGATGCCGTGAGGCAGGCTCACGCTGAGGTAGACCTGCGGGAACGTCGAGCCGGTTTCGGTATCACGCAGGGCACAGGCACCGATACCGCCATACTCGCACTGGAAGAACATCTTGAATTTCGAAGAGGCGGAAATGTTGAAGGTCTGATCCCGGAACAGTCGTGCAGGCCGGCGTCCTTCCTGAAGCCAGGCCTGCCAGCCGCCCTGCGGCACCAGTTCGATCCTGTTGCCACCCGGCGGCAGGGCGACCTTGAGTACATGCTGGACATCCAGTACGAAGCGAAAGGTAAGGCTCGAATTGTCCGGCAGCATGTTGTCGCCCATGTCAAAGTCGCCGCCAGGCGCGATGGAATAACTCAGTTCCCCCGTGTACAGCCCCGCCGACATGACCAAGGGATCGGGGGTGCGCAGTTCGTAACCCAGATCCAGGTAGTCGTAGGTCATCCACGGAATGGAGTAGGCTGCTGCCTTGCTGCACGCCGAATCGCTCGGGGTCCGCCAGAAAAACGTATAACTGTCAGGCCCGTAGGTGGCCATCGCGCCATGCTGACAGGAGCCGGGCGCACCTCCCCATGAGCCACCGACCCACAATCGATTGTGTCCCTCCAGATCGTTCGAGGCACCCGTCAGATCGGTCACGGTGTCGCTCAGGACATATTGCGATCCAAGGGCTCCGATCCGGATTTCCACGGGATGCGACTCCCCCGTCACCACATTCGAGACGTTCAGACTTCGCCACTGCGCTGGCGCCTTGAGCGTCGCCCCGGCCCGTTCGGGCGCTCCGGGTTCGATGGCGTGGATTGCGGAAAAACGCAGTGGCAACCGTAGACCGGACAGGTTGTAGGCCTTGCAATCATTGACGTATGTGGCGCAATAACCACTCTGCGGGGTCTGGTTGATGAATTGATTGTTTTGCGGATTGGCGGGATCGGGAATGAAACTGGCGCGAATCTCTTGAGTGACCGCCAGCGCCGAGGACGAAAACACTCCTGCGAGCACGTGAACAAAAAACCATCCTTTACCGAACGTCCTGACTGTTCCAAAGCTGAAATCCATTGACCCTTCCTTGCACTGAAAGCCGTGGTGAATGCTTGAGGTTGTCCTTCAATTACCCCGCCGGAGCTGCCGCGCTGAACATGATGTTGACGGTGCCGTAGTAATCACCCGGTTTGTAGCCTCCGGCCTGCTCTCTGGGCTCGATCTCCAGGGGCACCCGCACGCCGAGCTTTGCCTCTTCGGCCGACACCACTTGCAGCGGGAACGGATTGTTGGTGAGCTCCTTGCCGTTGAATGTCACCCGCAAATTGATGTTTTCCCGAGAATCGCGGCCATTGGTCAGGTAGGGAAAACTCTCCAGGCGTGCTTCTATGGCACTGCTGTCATGTTTCACATCAAAGTTGCGACGCAGCGTTCCCAGCTTCGAAGTGTGCACATTCCAGTGCAGGCGCTGTTCACGATGTATCCAGTCCGGCTCGCTGGGAATGACATAGAAGTTCAAGGTGGGAATATCCACCGAAACGAAGAATTCGATCTCCTCGCGCGCGGCGAATGCCCAGGTTCCCGTCAACGCCAGCCCGCTGGCTGAGGTCAGAGCGATCCATTGTCTGATCATTTTCCGATACCCGTTACTTGCATGAATGAAGAGCAATTGCCTGTGCCTTCGGACGCTGTCACCCGGCGACACGCAGGTTTTTCTTCGCCTCACCTTCGACCAGAATGAAGCGGTATTCACGTCCCGGTTTCTTCTCGAACTCGAATGACTTGCCCGCCATGACATGGTGCTTGGTGGTTGGCTCGCAGTCGGTTTCATCGGTTTTCGAGCAACTCTTGAACTCATCGATCACCACCACCGTATTGCCGTTGTTACGCACCTTGTAAGCACCGGCACTGTCTTCGATCACGCTGTCGAAACGCGCATTGGCCGGACGCACGAAGAAAATGGTGCCGAAGCCGGCCATGACGTTCACGCCCGCCGTCAGCGTCTTTTTGTAGTCCTCGCGCTCTTCCTGAGAGACCGCGAATTCGTCTTCCTTTTCCGGCACCACCGGCACGAACCGCACCCGGAAATAACGCTCCTTGTCCCGTTCGCCCATAAACAGTAAACGGGTGCCCTGCATGCCCTGGGCCGGAATGATCAAACGGGCCGGGCTGGCCATCAGACCGTCCCGCGCACTGGCATCGGCCTGGACTTTCACGGGCACTTCGGAGGATGTGCCATCGGCGTTGTAAATGATTTCCAGCACATTGATCTTGACGAATGCCGTGCTGTCACCGCTGTTGTAGACACGTTTCAGATACGTGCTTTTATCACCGGCCAGATAGTCGTAGACGACGCCGATATTGATGTTCGGACCGGCGTAAGCACTTTGAAAAAGCAAACCTGCCACCAGCAGAGCAACGAGTTGTTTCATCAGCAGAACCTCGATTTGAGTACAGTGACTCGATCAGATTTCCGAATCCCAAATCACCACGACCGTACTGGAATACCTGTTTCCACGATCAGCCTTGAGTATTCGTTCGGTGTTGGCCTTGTCGATTTCGAAATGCAGGGTTCCGGGCTTGCGATCGACATAGATTCCCGGTTGAAAAACGATGGCCCTCGACTCCTGCGGGAACAGTTCCTGTCGCTTGACTGGCCGTCCACTGGTGTCGGTCAAACCGTTGGGCAGGGTCACACTGACGATGATCGGTGTGCCGTAGTTGGTCCCCTCATTCCATAATCCACAGGCCGTTACCGTTCCGGAGCCGCACTCCAGGTACATCTTGAATCTGGAGCTGGCCGAGATGTGGAAGGTCTGGTCGCTGAACAGGCGTTCCGGGGCCCGCCCTGAGTTCAACCAGCGCTGCCACCCGCCCTCGGGTTGCAAGGTAATCCGGTTGCCACCCGGTGGCAGATCCACCTTCAGTGTGTGCTGTACGTCCAGCACGAAATCCAGCGTGAGGTTGCCGTCATCCGCCCCCATGAACGGCCCCATCGTGAAATCGGCGCTGCCTCGACCGACGCTGTAGGTCAACGATCCGGTGTACAACCCGGACGACATGCTCAAAGGATCAGGCGTGCGCAACTCATAGGCGATATCGAGGTATTCGAAGGACATGTGCCCCACGTCGAATGCAGCCGTCTTGATGCAGGTTCCAGGCTGAGGCGTTTTCCAGAAAAACTGGTAAGTGGTCGGGCTGTAATAGCCAACGCCGCTGTACTCGCATGGCGGCGGCGCGTATACCCAGGAATTGCCGGTCCACAACTTTCGATGCCCCTCAAGCACATCGGTCTGTCCCGTCAGTTCGGTGACCGGTTTACTCAGTTGAAACTTCGACCCGATACCGCTGATACGGACTTCAACGATGCTCGTTTGCTGAGTTTCATGATTGATCACGTTCAACTGTCGCCATTCGGACGGCACTTTTACCCACACGCCGTTACCCGAAAACATGGGGGTGAAGGAGCTGAAGCGAATCGGCACCTGAATACTGAACATGTTGTTGTCCGCGCATTGGGCCGGATGACTGGCGCAATAACCACTGTTCGGCGTCTTGTTGATGAACACGTTTTTATTGGGTTGCGACGGATCGGGCTGGAACAGCGCCCGGATCTCCTGGTTTGCCGCGTGCGCACCTGATGTGCCCAGCACGCTCAGCAAGCCCAGCCAACAGGCTGTTTTCTTCATCGCTCAGCCCGCCTTCTGATCGGTGAATGTGGCATCGGCCAGGGTGTCGGGGCTGCAACGCAGGTCACCAATCATCAGCACGTTGTTCTCCACTCGCCCATGTTGCGGATCGAGGCGGAACTGGCACAGCAACTGGTCCGCGTAGCGAACCTCCAGCGTCGGAGAACCCTCGTTCATTTCCATGGAGAAGAACCCGTCCACTTCGCTCACTCCGCGGCTGGCGTGATTGATGACGTGATGCCCCTTGAGCGGTCGCCCCTGAGGGTCGAGCAGACGGCCGAGCACGGTCAGGGTTTTCATCACCTTCACCTTGCGATACTCCACGCCGCCCTTGTTCAAGTGATAACGGGTGCGCGGCGGTTCGATGGACGCTGCCGGCACGTCGTTGCCTTCGAAGTCGAAGCTCACGGAACTGTTCTTGTAGGCCGTGAGGGGAATGAAGTTGCGTCCCGGCCGCAGGGCTGCGCTGCCACCACTCAAGTCGTCGGCGCGCAAAGCGATGCCATCGATGTCGGACTCGACATCCACGATCATTCCCGCCCCTCGCCCCTGATGCTGGCTGGTCATCACGATCTGCTGCCCACCAATCGCTACGGTGCTGTCGAGGTTCAGCCCCCCGGTGTAATTGCCGTTGTAGGAAGAGCGCTGAACGAAACCATCGCCGTTGATACTGTCGGTGCTGAAATATGCCTGGCCGTTCAGACCGACTCCGTAGGTGTCGGTGATGAGCGTTGCCGCCACGCTCTGCAGCGCGTGACCTTCAAGGGTTTTGCGATAACCCAGAGAAGCGTTGTTATCACGGCTGCCATCGCGGGCCGTGCGGGTGCCGATGCTGCCGGAAATCTGCTGACCCGGACCGCCGAGCGCCACGTTGAGGCTCAGATCGATGCCCCGGTTGCGTGCATCGCCACTGCTGTAACTGCCGGGACGGTCGAACACTGACAGACGCCAGTTCGAGTCACTGCCAAACACCGTGGTGCGCTGGGTCCAGCCCAGGTCGACACCGATGCCCTCGACGTTACCCTCGCTGTGAGCCACCCGGGCGTTGATCGAACTGTTGCGGCTGAGACGATGATTGAGCGCCAGCGATGAATTGCTGGTCTGCCCGACGAACACATTGCGCTGACGAATGCGTGTGCCGTCAGGCAAGGTGTCGTAGGTGTCAGTGGTGTCCAGCCAGCTGCGGTTGTG
Source organism: Pseudomonas sp. R15(2017) (assembly GCF_002112685.1). Taxonomy (NCBI): domain Bacteria; kingdom Pseudomonadati; phylum Pseudomonadota; class Gammaproteobacteria; order Pseudomonadales; family Pseudomonadaceae; genus Pseudomonas; species Pseudomonas sp. R15(2017). Next base: position 236,151 of record NZ_NEII01000011.1, on the reverse strand, counting down.
ACTGATCACCAGACTGCCCGAGCCATAGTTGTACAGGCCTTGCAGGTCGAGACCGGTGCCATGGTCCTCGGTCTGGTAGAAATTGGCATACAGGCTGATGCTGTTGGCCAGGGTCCAGTCGACGGAAGTGCCGTATTGCAGCTTTTCCCGGACTTGACGCGCCGACAGCCCGAGGATGACCCGCGGGTGCAGCAAGTAGTTGAGCGAAGCCCCGGCGGTTGCGTCGCCACTGGCCTGTTTGTCCCAGTTGCTGAGCAACTTGGTCTCCTGACCGGCAAACAGGTTGTAGCGCCAGCGCTCGTCGGGGTTGCGCCAGTTGTTCGGCTTGTAGACCAGCTCCTGGGTGGTCGAGGTTGTCTGGCCGTCTTCGATCAGACGCACCTCCACTTCATAAATGCCCCCGGGCAAGGGCCGGGTGTCGAGGGTCTGCAAACCGGCGGGCACCGACTGGGTGTTGATGAGCAGTCCGTCGCGGTAGATTTCCACCGACGCCTGACGGTTGGCGGTGACATAGATCGGGTAGACGCTGGGGTTTTGCAGGTCGATCGCCAGGCTGTCGGAACTGCCGTACATCACGCCCACAGTGGTATCGGGGCTGGTGCCAAAGGAACGCGGCTGACGGGTCAAGCCTTCCGACGTGGGGGTGAAATAGCCCAGGCGCAGAAAACTGCCTTGCAGTTCGCGTTGCGTGTGCAGCTCGTAGACCGCGTGATAGAGCTGGTCGTCGGGGCCACCCAGGCGGGCCAGTTGCATATTGAACGTCTGGCTCCAGTTGCCTAGGCTGCTGCTGGCTTCGAGGCCGAAACGCCCACCCAGATCCTGCTCCTGGCCGCCATTGAGATTGAGCTGATTACGCACGATCAGGCCGGTGCTGCCCTGATCCGGCTGGTCGTAAAAACGCTTGGCCTCGGTGTCGCGCTCGGCATTCTCGGTGAGGATGGAAACCAGCGAATTTTCCAGGTTGTAGTGCACCGCCAGCATTTGCTCGGGGCATTGACCGGTGCAGGATCCCAGCGCCACGCCGGGTTTGAGGTAGCTTGCCCATTTTTCCCGTTCGACGGCGCCGAAACGGTTTTCGCTGGTATCGGTGAAGTCGAGCAGGGTCAGGCGGTCATCACGAGACAGCACGATCATCGCCTCGCCCAGCGGCTGCTGATCGAGTTCGACCCGAACAGCCAGGGGGACATCAAAAAAGTGCTCCTCGAAGTCTTTCGGCAAGCCTTTGGCCTGCGCGAGCAAACTACGCGGTGTCGTACCGACAGGTTCGGGAGCCGCTACTGCGCCAGCACACAACAACAGCGCAAACGCAGCCGCGACGGGGGTCATCGGGAACATGAACACGGACTCTGATGGCGATCGGAAAAAGTCCGGCTGACAGACATTCGCGTCAGCCAGCCGGCTTTTGTTACTTCAAGGGTTAGAGCGCGGCGCCGACGGGAGGAACAGCGTCGAACATCATGGTGACTGCGCCGGTGTAATCGCCCGGGGTGAAGTTGGTGCCGGCGGCGGTGATGCGCAGCGGTGCACGGTAGTTCACATCGGACTCGGCCTCGCCAACAACCATTTGCGGGGTCTGGGTCAGAACCTTGTTATTGAACTCGACTTTGAGATCAATGATGCTTGAGCCGCCGACCAGTTTCGGCACGCCTTCCAGATAGCCATGAACCGAACCGTTGGTGTTGCGCACATCGAAGAAACCTTCCACGGGTTTCATGGTTCCGGTAATCGGGCTGAAGCTCATGTCCTGATCCTTGTTGACCAGGTCAGCATCCGTTGGCACCACATAGAATCCGTTGGTCGGTACATGGGCGACCAGGCTGATGGAGTGACGTGCTTCACCGGCAGCGAAGACCACGGAAGAGCTCAGAGCCAGAACAGCCAGTGGGGCAGCGAAAGCGATTTTCTTGAACATCGGTCAGTACCTGTTTTCTTTTAAAGGATCGAAGCGTTGAACCTTCAAATCATTCACGCCGACAGGGGCTGTGTTGACATGAAGTTTCAACGCCGGGGCATGATCGACTGTTCACTCCGGAATGTAAGCAGGCAACTTCCCACAAACTTGTAGTTAAACCAGCTCATGACCAGAAAGAAAAAACGCGATATTTTCGATATTCAAAATAACGACTGTCAGTTTAACCCTACATACAGTTTCATATAAAAAACCACACAGCAATTCCAACTAAGCAATGCAAGGATAATTGCACTTTCCAAAGCATTTACTCAATCATTTATAGAGTTTCAACTTTAACTTTCCGGTCATTGATACAGATATTTCTCAGTGTTACAGACGCTCGAAATTCGGCTTCAGATCCGCCCACCGCTCGTCAGGGAGAAGGCACGCTCAGTGAAAAAGCCCTTGCCCGCAGCAAAAGATATATCTTAAGTTGTATCTAAACACGACGAGAGAACACTGAAATGAGAGACCATCATTCCCCCCACCGCGAGCAAGGCGACAGCCGTGACGGCTTCGAAAAGCGCCATGGTCGCGAACGCGGCGGTCGCGGCCCGCGTGTATTCGCTCCGGGCGATCTGAAATTGCTGCTGCTGGCGCTGATCGCCGAGCAGCCGTGCCACGGTTACGACCTGATCCGCCAGATCGAAACCATGTTCGACGGCGCCTACAGCCCCAGCCCCGGCGTGATCTACCCGACCCTGACATTCCTCGAAGAGAGCGAAATGATCACCGGCGACGCCGAGGGCGGCAAAAAGCGTTACGCAGTGACTGATGTCGGCCGCCAATCCCTCAGCGAACAAGCGGTGGCGCTGGACGGCGTGCGCATGCGCATCGACGTCAGCAAGCGCTCGCTGCGCGGCCACGACCGGCCGCCGGAAATCCATGAAGCGGTGCACAACCTGCGCCACGCCCTGCAAATGCACCACGGGCGCTGGAGCCCGGAAGAAATCCTGCGAGTGCGCGACCTGCTCAACGACACCGCCAAAGCCATCGTCGACGGCCCCGCCGTTCAACCTGCCCCGGAGAAAGCCGAATGACCGCAGTCGATACCCAAACCATTCACCGCGTCATGCATGAAATCAAACGTCGCCGCCTGGAAGTGTTGCGGGTGGTCGACCTGACTCCACGCATGCGCCGCATCACCCTCGGCGGGCCGGAACTGGCAGGTTTCATCAGCCTCGGCACCGACGATCACGTCAAACTGCTGTTCCCGCAGAACGCCGAACAGGCCGCCGCGCTGGAAACCCTGGTGCTCGGCGCCGGCAAGAGCGACGTGCCGATGCCCGAGATGCGCGACTACACCCCGCGTCGTTATGATCTGGACAAGCTTGAACTGGACATCGATTTCGTCCTGCACGGCGACGGCCCTGCCTCGACCTGGGCGGAACAGGCCAAACCGGGGCAGTTCCTGCACATCGGCGGCCCGCGTGGCTCGATGATCGTGCCGGACATTTTCGACAGCTACCTGCTGATCGGCGACGAAACCGCCCTGCCCGCCATCGCCCGCCGCCTGGAAGGACTGGCGGCCAATCGCAAGGCGCTGGTGGTGATCGAAGTGGAGAATGGCAAGGAGCAGCAAACGCTGGAAAGTGCGGCGCAGGTCAACGTGATCTGGGTGCTGCGCGAGGGCGGCAAGGACAACCTGCTGACCACTGTCAAACAATTGCAGGTGCCCAAGGGCAATCTTTATGCGTGGGTGGCGACCGAGACCAAGGTTTCGCGGCAGATCCGCCGGGTGCTGCTCGATGAACACGGACTCGACGAGAAGTTCGTCAAAGCGGTCGGTTACTGGCGCGCAGAAGGCTCCGAAGAAGAGTGAATACGAGCGGCGGCGCTGCTAAAGGCGCCGCCCCTGCCAGCGATCAATCCCGATCACCAGCAACGCCATCAGCACAAACCCCAGCAGAATCCCCCCGGCATTGACGAACACCTGTGGATAACCCAGCAGGGCCACGTCAATGAACGGATACGCGTAAGCCCCCAGCAAATGCCCGCGCAACAGCGCATAGGCGAAGTACACCAGCGGATAGATCAGCCAAAGCGGCAGGTGCTTCAGACGCAAAGAGCCCTTCGGCACACACAACCACCAATAAGCCAGAAACAGCAGCGGCATTACGTCGTGGAGCAATTCGTCAGCGATAAACTGCCAGCCCTGCGGGTGCCACAGATGTCGCAGCAGAATGCTGTAGGCCAGTCCCACTACGGCAATGCTCACCGCGATACCACTGCTGACCCAGGGTTGCAGAAACCAGCGCCGCGCGGTGGATTCACGATCGGCCACCGCGCAGGTCAGCACCACAGCCACCAGGGTGTTGGTGAGCACGGTGAAATAACTGAAGAAACTCACCAGCCCGCCCAGCAGACTGGCGCCGACGCTCAGCCGGGCGAAGAAAATCAGGTACAGCTGAATTCCCAGCCCGGCCCAGCCCAGCACCGCAACCGAAGTGATCAGGCGTCGCCGCAAGACGGCGTTCATCTCAGAGCGGACGCTTGGTGCGCATCAGTTTCACGTACAGCCGCTCGACTTTCTCCCGCGCCCACGGCGTCTTGCGCAGAAAGGTCAGGCTCGACTTGATGGTCGGATCGCTCTTGAAGCAACGGATGTCGATGCGCTCGGCCAGGCCCGACCATTCGTAGTGGGTCACCAGCGCATTGAGGATCTGTTCGAGGGTCACGCCGTGCAGCGGATCGGGGTTGTGGTCGTTCATGCCGGGCCTTTGGGCGAAGTAAAAATGCAGAAGCCGCGCACCTTAGCCGAGGGCATGGGCGGGTGGAAGGCCTTGGATTAAATGTAGGCCAACCGGAGAAGATCGCAGCCTGCGCCAACGCCTGCAATGCGCTGTATTGCCGCACTGTTACCGAATCCGAAAGGGTTCATGTCAGCAAAAGCCCTTTGTGTTTTTGTAACAGGACATTATCCTGCCGCCCTTCTGCTGAACCGCTTCACTGCCTGCGTCAAATCGTAGCGGCCAGTTTATCCCCCAAAAAAGATCAAGAAAGACCCAATTCATGCCCGATTTTCCGTTCTCCCGAGACAGCGCTATCTCAACCCTGCGCCTGATCGGCGGCTGCACCGCCCTTGGCCTCGCCACCTGCACCCAGGCCGCCCCGGCCTTCGACAGTGAATCACCGTGGATGCTCGGTGACTGGAACGGCACCCGCAGCGAACTCGCGGCAAAAGGTATCGACTTCAAGCTCGACTACACCGGCGAAATGGGCAGCAACCTGCACGGCGGCTACGACCACGACCGCACCGCGCGCTACAGCGACCAATGGGGCCTCGGCACTCATCTGGACCTGCAAAAACTGCTCGGCTGGAACGACGCCGAATTCCAGTTGACCGTGACCAAACGCAGCGGCAACAACATCAGCAACGACCGCATCAACGACCCGCGCGTCGGAGGCTTCACCTCGGCCCAGGAAGTCTGGGGCCGTGGCCAGACCACCCGCCTGACGCAGATGTGGTACCAGCAGAAATTCTTCGACCAGAAGCTCGACATCAAGGTCGGCCGCTTCGGTGAAGGCGAAGACTTCAACAGCTTCCCGTGCGACTTCCAGAACCTGGCGTTCTGCGGCTCGCAGGTCGGCAACTGGGTCGGCGGCATCTGGTACAACTGGCCGGTCAGCCAATGGGCGCTGCGCGTCAAATATCACCTGACGTCAGAGCTGTACGCGCAAGTCGGCGCCTATGAGCAGAACCCGTCGAACCTTGATCGCGGTAACGGCTTCAAGCTCAGCGGCAGCGGCACCCAGGGCGCAATCCTGCCGATCGAACTGGTGTGGAAGCCCAAGCTCAACGGCCTGCCGGGCGAATACCGCGCCGGTTACTACTACAGCAACGCCAAGGCTACCGACGCCTATAAAGACAGCAACGGCCAGCCGGCAGCCCTGAGCGGCGAAGCCTATCGCAGCGCCTCGAGCAAACACGGCGTATGGCTCGGCGTGCAGCAGCAGATCACCAGCGTCGCCAGCGACAACTCCCGCGGCCTGAGCGTGTTCGCCAACGGCACCATGCACGACAAGAAGACCAACGCCATCGACAACTACGTCCAGGCCGGCCTGGTCTACAAAGGCCTGTTCGACGCCCGCGCCAAGGACGACATCGGTTTCGCCCTGGCCCGCGTCCACGTCAACCCGGCCTACCGCAAAAACGCCGAAGCGACCAACCAGGCCCGCGCCGTCTACGACTACGACGATCCGTCGTTCCTGCCACCGCAGGACACCGAATACAGCGCCGAACTCTACTACGGCGTGCACGTCACCAACTGGCTGACCGTGCGCCCGAACCTGCAATACATCCGCCATCCGGGCGGTGTGGACAAGGTCGATGACGCACTGATCGGCGGGATCAAGGTCCAGTCGTCGTTCTAAAAGAACGACAAAGAAACCTGTGGGAGCTGCGGTGCGACGATTCGACTTGCCAGCGATAGCGGTGGGTCAGACAGCAGATATGCCGGCAGATAGATCGCCATCGCTGGCAAGCCAGCTCCCACAGGGATCGAAGAAAAATTCGATAGCAAGACAAGTTTTTATCTGAACCATGCCCACGCCAAATCGTCATCTAAAGTGACTACAGCGCGGGACTACATAAACGTCACGGAGAATCACACTATGAGCACTGAAGGTGCTTCGAGTCGAAGCCGTCTTCTGCCGAACCTGCTCGGCATTCTGCTTCTGCTGATGGGCCTGGCCATGCTGGCCGGGGGAATCAAGCTGAGTACGCTCGGCGGCTCACTGTATTACCTGCTGGCCGGTATCGGCATCACGCTGACCGGCATTCTGATGCTGATGCGTCGTCGCGCAGCATTGGGCCTGTACGCCATCGTGCTGTTTGCCAGTACCGTCTGGGCGTTGTGGGAAGTCGGCCTGGACTGGTGGCAACTGGTGCCGCGTCTGGCGCTGTGGTTTGTCCTCGGTTTCGTGATGCTGCTGCCGTGGTTCCGTCGCCCGCTGCTGCTCGCGGGCCCGGCGCCGATGGGCACCGGCGGCCTGACCGTGGCCGTGATTCTGGCCGGCGTCACCGCCCTGGCCAGCCTCTTCACCCACCCGGGCGAAATCTTTGGCGAACTGGGTCGCGACACCGCCGACACCACCAGCACCGCGCCAGCCATGCCTGATGGCGACTGGCAGGCCTACGGCCGCACCGAATTCGGTGACCGCTACTCGCCGCTGAAGCAGATCACCCCGGCCAACGTCGGCAAGCTGCAGGAAGCCTGGCGCATCCAGACCGGCGACCTGCCGACTGCCGATGACCCGGTGGAGCTGACCAACGAAAACACCCCGCTCAAAGCCAACGGCATGCTCTACGCCTGCACCGCCCACAGCAAAGTGCTGGCGCTGGATCCGGACACCGGCAAGGAACTGTGGCGCTTCGACCCGCAGATCAAGAGTCCGGTCGGCTTCAAGGGCTTCGCGCACATGACCTGCCGTGGCGTGTCGTACTACGACGAAGCCGCGTACGCCAAGTCTGAAAACGCCGCGTCCGCTGTCATCTCCGAGGCCGGCAAAGCCGTCGCCCAGGCCTGCCCGCGTCGCCTGTACCTGCCGACCGCCGATGCCCGACTGATCGCACTCAACGCCGACACCGGCAAAATCTGCGAAGGCTTCGGCAATAAAGGCGTGGTTGACCTGACCCAGGGTATCGGCCCGTTCACCGCGGGTGGCTACTACTCCACCTCGCCTGCCGCGATCACCCGTGATCTGGTGATCATGGGCGGCCACGTGACCGACAACGAATCGACCAACGAGCCATCGGGCGTGATCCGCGCCTTCGACGTGCGTGACGGTCACCTCGTGTGGAACTGGGACAGCGACAAGCCAGACGCCACCGAGCCTTTGGCGCCGGGCGAAACCTACAGCCGCAACTCGGCCAACATGTGGTCGCTGGCCAGCGTCGATGAAAAACTCGGCATGGTTTACCTGCCACTGGGCAACCAGACTCCTGACCAGTGGGGCGCCGACCGCACCCCGGGCGCCGAGAAATTCAGCGCCGGCGTCGTGGCTCTGGACCTGGCCACCGGTAAAGTGCGCTGGAACTACCAGTTCACCCACCACGACCTGTGGGACATGGACGTCGGCAGCCAGCCAACCCTGCTGGACATGAAAACCGCCGACGGCATCAAGCCTGCGCTGATCGCCCCGACCAAACAGGGCAGCCTGTACGTCCTCGACCGTCGCGACGGCACGCCGATCATCCCGATCCGCGAGATCCCGGTTCCGCAAGGCGCCGTGAAAGGCGACCACACCGCCCCGACCCAGGCCCGTTCGGACCTGAACCTGCTGGCCCCGGAACTGACCGAAAAAGCCATGTGGGGCGCCAGCCCGTTCGACCAGATGCTGTGCCGCATCCAGTTCAAGGAACTGCGCTACGAAGGCCAATACACGCCTCCGTCGGAACAGGGCAGCCTGATCTATCCGGGTAACGTCGGCGTGTTCAACTGGGGCGGCGTCTCTGTCGACCCGGTTCGCCAGATGCTGTTCACCAGCCCGAACTACATGGCCTTCGTCTCGAAAATGGTGCCGCGCGAAAAAGTCGCCGCCGGCAGCAAACGCGAGAGCGAAACCGCTGGCGTGCAACCGAACACCGGCGCGCCATACGCGGTGATCATGCACCCGTTCATGTCGCCACTGGGCGTACCGTGCCAGGCCCCGGCCTGGGGCTACGTCGCCGGTATCGACCTGACCACCGGCAAAGTCGTCTGGAAACGCAAGAACGGCACCAGCCGCGACAGCTCGCCAATCCCGATCGGCTTCACCCTGGGCGTGCCAAGCATGGGCGGCTCGATCGTCACTGCCGGCGGCGTCGGCTTCCTCAGCGGCACGCTGGACCAGTACCTGCGCGCCTACGACGTGAACACCGGTAAAGAACTGTGGAAATCGCGCCTGCCTGCCGGCGGCCAAGCGACCCCGATGACCTACACCGGCAAGGACGGCAAGCAATACGTCCTGCTCGTTGTCGGTGGTCACGGCTCGCTGGGCACCAAGATGGGTGACTATGTGATTGCGTACAAACTGCCGGAATAAGTTTTAGCGGCGGTAAGGAAAAAGGCGATGCCCTGTGAGGGGTGTCGCCTTTTTTTGTGGGCTGCGGTTTTTAAACGGGGTGTTTATGTCCTACAGACGGGGTTTTGGCGGGGGATGTTTCTGACATGTCGCGTCGGTTGTGGCTCGGAAATGGGGTGGATAGGCTTTGGGGGTCGCTGAAACATTCAGCGAACGGGCTTCGCAGTCCGCTCAACTCACTTGGTGCATAATCGCCACCCCAAACTGAAGTGCCTCGGTACTTTTCGTTTGCTTATGGTGGCTGTGCGCGGGATACCTTCGGGTATGCCGGAGTTTGCCAAGTGATCCGGTCTGCGAACCCGCGCACAGCTGCCACCCTCCATCGCTTCGCAGCGATTCGTGGTAGCTCAATTTGTCACTTGGAGTTCCACCATGAAAAAGCCAACACCGAATCCCCCCGAATCAAACGACACCTCACCCTACGAATCCGCCGATTCGAAGAAACTCCACGAAGCCGCCGAACGCGCGCTCGACCACCATTTCAATCCGATTCCAAAAAAATGCCCCGGCCGCCGACCGAGCCAGATGTTCCAGATCTCGCCAGACATGGACGATGAAAGCCTGTTGGCCCATGCCTGTGAGTCCCTGGCTACAGCAAGCGTCATGGCCAGTGATGTAGCGGCTTTTGTCGATACGCCGCAGCGGCATCGGATCCTGGGGATTCAGCAGGTGATCATGCTGGCGGAACTGGCGGTGAATCGGGTGCTGGATAACGTCGAAGTACAACGTTACCCAACACACAGCTAAGCCGCCCTGACAAAATCGACTGCCAGCCACAAACCGCATTCGCTGGCAGATCGACTGGGACGCAGAGCGTCCCGGGCTGCATTCCCACGCAGAGCGTGGGAACGATCAAAGTCGCCCTGACGGAATCGACTGCCAGCCACAAACCGCATTCGCTGGCAGATCGATTGGGACGCAGAGCGTCCCGGGCTGCATTCCCACGCAGAGCGTGGGAACGATCAAGTTACAGCCATGCGCGGGAGGGCCTACGCCCTGCCAGGTTCCATTCCCCGGTCGACCAACCCGCGCATGGCTCCCCAAAAAACAGGATGAGCGTTAGCTCGACAAAGCTCTTGATCTTGATCCACCCGTCCCTTCGGAAGGCTGAGTGGAGGTGTTCATCCGGGGATTGGCGCGCAGCGCCGTTTGGCGAAGCCGAACTCATCGACGAAGTCGATGCCCCCGGAGGGACGCCGGAGCGAAGGAACCCGAGCCTGCGAGGGCCGAACGCCGGGACGAGCCTTTTTGGGTACTTTTTTGGCGTTTGAAAAAAGTGCCTCGCCGTAAGGGCGAAACCGCCAGCGGGCGCACCCGAAGAAACGGATATTCACCCAAAACCCCAGAGCATGGTCGGCCCAAAGGCCGCCAAGCCCAACCCCCAAAACCCTGTCAAAACCCTGAACACACAAGCAGAAACACCCACCCCCATTGAAACCACCCAAACCCTGCCCCATCTAACAGCCATACCCAATTGCGCAGGTGCCCCATGAGCGACCAGCAAGAATTCCCCGAAAACCCCGACGACATCACCGAAACCGACGCCGAACACATCGAACACCACGTCCCCGGCAAAGGCCTGGCCCTGCCCGGCCAGAACCTGCCGGACAAGGTCTACATCATCCCGATCCACAACCGCCCGTTCTTCCCTGCCCAGGTCCTGCCGGTCATCGTCAACGAAGAACCCTGGGCCGAAACCCTCGAACTGGTCAGCAAATCCGAACACCACTCCCTGGCCCTGTTCTTCATGGACACACCCCAGGAAGACCCGCGCCACTTCGACACCAAGGCATTGCCGCAATACGGCACCCTGGTCAAGGTGCACCACGCCAGCCGCGAAAACGGCAAACTGCAATTCGTCGCCCAGGGCCTGAGTCGCGTGCGCATCAAGACCTGGCTCAAACACCATCGCCCGCCGTATCTGGTGGAAGTCGAATACCCGCACCAGCCCACCGAGCCGACCGACGAGGTCAAGGCCTACGGCATGGCGCTGATCAACGCGATCAAGGAACTGCTGCCGCTCAACCCGCTGTACAGCGAAGAGCTGAAGAACTACCTCAACCGCTTCAGCCCCAACGATCCGTCGCCGCTGACCGACTTCGCCGCCGCCCTCACATCGGCGACCGGCAATGAGCTGCAGGAAGTGCTCGACTGCGTGCCGATGCTCAAGCGCATGGAAAAAGTCCTGCCGATGCTGCGCAAGGAAGTCGAAGTCGCGCGCCTGCAGAAAGAAATCTCCGCCGAAGTGAACCGCAAGATCGGCGAGCACCAGCGCGAGTTCTTCCTTAAAGAACAGCTCAAGGTCATCCAGCAGGAACTCGGCCTGACCAAGGACGACCGCAGCGCCGACCTCGAGCAGTTCGAGCAGCGTCTGGAAGGCAAGGTCCTGCCGACGCAGGTGCAAAAACGTCTCGAAGAAGAGATGAACAAACTGTCGATCCTCGAGACCGGATCGCCGGAGTACGCGGTCACCCGCAATTACCTCGACTGGGCGACCTCGGTACCGTGGGGCGTGTATGGCGAGGACAAACTCGACCTCAAGCACGCGCGCAAGGTGCTGGACAAACACCACGCCGGCCTCGACGACATCAAGGACCGCATTCTCGAATTCCTCGCGGTCGGTGCCTATAAAGGCGAGATCAGCGGCTCCATCGTGCTGCTGGTCGGCCCGCCGGGCGTGGGTAAAACCAGTGTCGGCAAATCGATCGCCGAATCGCTCGGCCGGCCGTTCTACCGCTTCAGCCTCGGCGGCATGCGCGACGAAGCCGAGATCAAGGGCCACCGCCGCACCTACATCGGCGCGCAGCCGGGCAAACTCGTGCAGGCGTTGAAAGACGTCGAAGTGATGAACCCGGTGATCATGCTCGACGAGATCGACAAAATGGGTCAGAGCTACCAGGGCGACCCGGCCTCGGCGCTGCTCGAAACCCTCGACCCGGAACAGAACGTCGAATTCCTCGACCACTATCTGGACCTGCGGATGGACCTGTCGAAAGTCCTGTTCGTCTGCACCGCCAACACCCTGGATTCGATTCCCGGCCCGTTGCTGGACCGGATGGAAGTGATTCGCCTGTCGGGCTACATCACCGAAGAAAAAGTCGCCATCGCCAAGCGCCACCTGTGGCCGAAACTGCTGGAAAAGGCCGGCGTGTCCAAGGGCAGCCTGAGTATCAGCGACCCGGCGCTCAAAGCCTTGATCGACGGTTACGCCCGTGAAGCCGGCGTGCGCCAGCTGGAAAAACAGATGGGCAAACTGGTGCGCAAAGCGGTGATGAAGCTGATCGACGACCCGAAAGCGGCGATCAAGATCGGCCCGAAAGACCTCGAAGCGTCCCTCGGCCATCCGGTGTTCCGCAACGAACAAGTGCTGTCCGGCACCGGCGTGATCACGGGACTTGCCTGGACCAGTATGGGCGGCGCGACACTGCCGATTGAAGCGACGCGGATTCACACGCTCAATCGAGGTTTCAAACTCACCGGGCAACTGGGCGATGTGATGAAGGAGTCGGCGGAGATCGCCTACAGCTACGTCAGCTCGCACCTGAAACAGTTCGGTGGTGACGCGAAATTCTTCGACGAAGCTTTCGTCCACCTGCACGTGCCGGAAGGTGCGACACCGAAAGACGGCCCGAGCGCCGGCGTGACCATGGCCAGCGCCCTGCTCTCCCTCGCCCGTAATCAGCCGCCGAAAAAAGGCGTGGCGATGACCGGCGAGCTGACGCTGACCGGCCATGTGCTACCGATTGGCGGGGTGCGTGAGAAAGTAATTGCGGCAAGACGGCAGAAGATTTTCGAGTTGATTTTGCCGGAGCCGAACCGGGGTAACTTCGAGGAACTGCCAGATTACTTGAAGGAAGGCATCACTGTGCATTTCGCCAAGAAGTTTTCGGATGTGGCGAAGGTGCTTTTCTAATTTGAAGACTGGCCCCGCCCATTGGACGAGGCCTTCTGCATATAAAAAACAGCGATAGCCATAATTATAAAAAAGAATAAAAAACTGTCACATATGACAGTTTCAATATCATTCCTGGAAAACCACACTGCCTGCTCGATCCAACGAGCAGGCCGCCATCATGCCCCAGCAAATCAAATATCTGTTCGCAAGCGGAAAAGCTGACTTTACAAGAACCGGAACGATAGCAAACATCCCTGCCCCGCTCACCGACCTTGAAATGACCCCTGAAGGAGCATTCAGTCAATTGAGCAACAGCATTAGTATCGATTTGGTTCAATACAAGGGACAAGCCAGTGAAGTTCAAGTGCAAATCTCGCTTGCAGACCCCGACAACCCTAAAGTCGTTGGTTATCATGAGTACAGGAATACTGCAGACCACAGACCTTCAAGGGAACTTTTTTCCTTTGACATTTCCAACGCCATGATCACTTCAATAAAAACACAACTGACACCCCAGACATCCTTTTTTGAGATAACCCAATTAAGTTTTGAGGCACTCTCTAATGATGGCGATCACAAGCGCACAATAACAGGAACCGCAAAACTCCTGATTAATGAAATGCAATAAACCAAACGACAACCCAGAGTGGCAAGACCATGTCAAACCTGAACGCTGTTGTTGTAACCGCGAAATTTCAATTAACGATCGATATCAAAGCTGAAGGATTTAGCTTTTCTTCAAAAACAATTGTAACGGATAACGTGGATGGCTGGACGTCTGACGGAAAAACCGTGGAACTGGACATTCTGACGGAAAACTCTGCATCCAAACAGATAATAACTCTCAAAATCTCTCAAGAGGAAGCTCCCATAGTTATCTCTATTGCCCAGAGCACATTGGGAAGAAATGGATTAAACCAAGTGCATTACAACAACATCCAACAAGATCTGGAAAGTACAACGACCAAATTATCAAGCAACCTGTTCAAATACGATGTATCGAAAATAGAACTGGAAGCAACTTCGGACTTACTTGATCAGAGCTGTAAAATTTCAGGCTTCGGAAGTATTCTGATCCACCATGTCTAGGCATTGACTCTATCTGTGGATTCTCTTGGAAAACTTCACAGATAGATCTCCATCACTCACAGCGAAATGCCCCTGAATCGCGTCCTTCGCCGTCACAATTTGTCTCATCTTCAGTTATGCTCGCCGTTCGTCGCCAACGCCGGAGCCACTGAGTCCATGTCCCCCCTTCGCCTGTTTGTCCCGCTGTCCCTCGCCCTGCTGGCCGCCTGCGCCACGCAACCGAAAACCAACGTGACCGTGGAAAAACAGAGCGAATGCCCGGTGCGGCTGAGCAACGGGCAAAATCTGATCGTCACGCTCCCGAGCAACCCGACTACCGGTTACCGCTGGGCCATCCAGGATTCGGCCGGCGGCGTATTGCGCGCCCTCAGTCCCGAGGTCTACAGCAACCCGGAAGATGCCGGCGTGGTTGGCGCGGCCGGTCTCTCGACCTGGCGATTCCAGGCTTTCGCCCCCGGCACCGGGCGTCTGCGCCTGACTTCGCAGCAACCCTGGGCGCCGGAAGTGTTGCCGGTGGAGACCTTTGACTGCGCCATTTCGGTGAACTGATCGTGGGCTGGCTGATCCTGGCGCTGATGGGCGCAGTGACCTTTCTCTATGGCCTCAGCACCCATGCAGCGCTGCTGTGTCTGCTGGTCAAACCGTTGCCGGTGTTGGCGTTGCTCGGCTGGCTGCATGACGCGCCACCCAGCGACTATCGGCGCTGGATCAGCCTCGGTCTGATTTTCTCGCTAGTCGGCGATGTATTGCTGGCGTGGCCGGGGGATCTGTTTGTGTTTGGTCTGGGGGCGTTTCTGCTGGCGCATCTGTCGTACCTCAAGGCCTACCTCAGCGATTGCCGGCGCCTGGCCCTGCTGCCGCTGATCCTGGCGCTCAGTGTGGGCGCCGTGTTGTTGGGTATCCTGATTTCCAGCGGGCTCGGTCCATTGACCGTGCCAGTGATCGTCTACGGCACCGCCATCAGCGCCATGCTCTGGCGCGCGCTCGCCCGACTCGGCAGCGGCGTACCACAACGCTCAGCGCTGCTCGCGGCGGGTGGCGCGGTGGCGTTCGTGTTCTCTGACAGCGTGATCGGCATCAACCGGTTTGTCGCACCATTTCATGCGGCACCTTACGTGATCATCCTCAGTTACTGGTTGGGGCAGTGGGGGATTGCGGCATCGGCATTTGCGAGAAGCCAAAAAAATTTATACCCCGACACAAATTAAGCTTGTGTCGGCATATTTTATTACGCAACGATCTAAAGCACTGTCATTTATTACAGTAGACGCTCATTTTCCAACTTCATAAGATCAGCCAGCCCTAAAGATAATAAAGTTTTCAGGCTATCAAAAGGATCTGATCATGAATTCACCAAACAATACCTCACCCTTAATCGCAACCGGCACCTTGACCGCCAGTGTGAATGGTATTGATAACTTTAATGCCGAAAATCTTTTATTGATAAGCGATGGAAGAACTATTGCTATTGGCGGGATCCAAAGAACCCGATCGCACTTTCACCCAGCCGGTGGCCCAGGTGCCTGAATCCTCATTTCCAGTGGACTCGGGCCGTTGACCGTGCCGGTGATCGTCTACGGCACCGCCATCAGCGCCATGCTCTGGCGCGTTGGCGTTCGTGTTTATCACCGCCTCCACTTTCCAAAATAGAGATAGATATATTTGAACTAAAAATCCGCCACCCATAATTAAGTAGAATTAAAGACTGTAAGTTCTGACAGTTATCAGCCGCTTTTTCCAATCTTAAACTGCGCCAGCGACTTCACTTCCTTTTGTCGCACATCAGAGGATTTTGAATATGGGCATTCAGAGCGGTTCATCCAATTCGGTGGCCAATACGTTCACTTACCAAATTGATAGCGGTGAGGCAGGCGAGTTTTACTATGCGCAGGGATACTCGGGAAGGTATCTCGAAATCACTGGGGCACGGGACGACTGGGAGCATCAACTTGAGCAAATGATCTTTCGATTTGATCCTGCTATCACAAGCGGGCAATACTCGCTCGACAGCCCTGTCGTTCAAGTCGGAGTACTGACTGGCTGGGTCAATATCCGTTACACCCCAATATCCATGACCCTGAAGCTCACGGTCGATCATGCGTCCCAGCACATTTACGGTGTGTACGACATTCAGACGAAAGAGGATTACGCGGGTGGCAACAACCCCGGTATCAGAGTAAATGGGCTGTTCGACGTGAACTGGAGCACCACCAATTCGCGCCGTCGATAATCAAAAAACTCTCCCAGATATAAACGTCAGACTCAGGCGGCAAACCCTGCGGTTGCCAGAGCCTGAGTCTGAAGACGTGTGAAGTCCTCAAACAACAGAATGAACCCAATTCACACAAGGCCTCCCCCCCACGCCCCGATACACGGTTTATCAGACAACCCGCGCATCTGCGCGCCAGTTTGGCTAAAATGCCGGCCTTTTCATCGACACCGCCGGAACCGCCGTGAGCAAAGAACCCGATCGCATTTTCGCCCAGCCGATGGCCCAGGTGCCTGACTTCGCCTTCAACGAAGACGTGGTGCGGGTGTTCCCGGACATGATCAAGCGTTCGGTGCCGGGTTACCCGACCATCGTCGAGAACCTCGGCGTGCTCGCGGCGCAGTTCGCTCAACCGAACAGCGTGCTCTACGACCTCGGTTCGTCCCTCGGCGCCGTCACCCAAGCCCTGCGTCGCCATGTGCGCACCGACGGTTGCCGGGTGATCGCAGTGGACAACTCGGCGGCGATGGTCGAACGCTGCCGCGAGTATCTCAACGGTCAGGATTCGATGTTCCAGGAGTTGCTGCCGGTCGAGGTGATCGAAGGCGACATCCTCGCCCTCGATTTCAAACCGGCCTCGGTGGTGGCGCTGAACTTCACTCTGCAATTCATCGCCCCGGATCAGCGCACGGCGTTGCTGTCGCGTATTCGCCAATCGTTGCTGCCGGGCGGCGCGCTGATTCTGTCGGAGAAGCTGCGCTTCAACGATGCCGAAGAACATGCGCTGCTGACCGATCTGCACGTCGCGTTCAAGCGCGCCAACGGTTACAGCGAACTGGAAATCGCCCAGAAGCGCAGCGCCATCGAAAACGTCATGAAGCCCGACAGCCTCGAAGAACACCGCGAGCGTCTGCTGGCCGCCGGGTTCTCGAAAGTCGTGCCGTGGTTCCAGTGTCTTAACTTTGCCTCGTTGATTGCCTTGCCATGATTGATCTGTCCCCCCTCGCCCGCCGGCTGGCCGGCACGCCGCTGGCCGAATGGGCCAACACCCTGCAAGTGCAGCTCGACAAGAAAATGGAAAAAGGCCACGGCGATCTGGAGCGCTGGCAAAGTGCGCTGGACGCCCTGCCGAAGATCCAGCCGAGCGAAGTCGACCTGCTCAACGGTTTGAAACTCGATACCGATTGCGACGATGAAACCCGTGCACAAATGCGCACTGCGCTGATGGGGCTGTCGCCGTGGCGCAAGGGGCCGTTCGATCTGTTCGGCGTGCACGTCGATACCGAATGGCGTTCGGACTGGAAGTGGTCGCGGGTTTCTCCGCATCTGGATCTGAAGGGCAAACGCATCCTCGATGTCGGTTGCGGTAACGGCTACTACATGTGGCGCATGCTCGGTGCCGGCGCCGACAGCGTGATCGGAGTCGATCCTAACTGGCTGTTCTTCTGCCAGTTCCAGGCGGTACAGCGTTATCTGTCAGAGCCGAATGCCTGGCACCTGCCGTTCCCGTTCGAAGACCTGCCGCCGAATCTTGAAGGCTTCGACACGGTGTTTTCGATGGGTGTGTTCTATCACCGTCGCTCGCCGATCGAGCATTTGCTGGCGTTGAAGGATTGCCTGGTGAAGGGTGGCGAACTGGTGCTGGAGACGTTGGTAGTCGAAGGTGACAAGCATCAGGTGCTGGTGCCGGAAGACCGTTATGCGCAGATGCGTAACGTGTGGTTTCTGCCGTCGGTGCCGGCGCTGGAATTGTGGCTGCGTCGTGCCGGGTTTACTGACGTGAAATGCGTGGATGTGAGCACCACCACTGTTCAAGAGCAGCGCGGGACAGAGTGGATGAAGTATCAGTCGCTGAGTGATTTCCTTGATCCGGAAGATCACAGCAAGACGATCGAAGGGTTGCCGGCGCCGATGCGGGCGGTCATCGTCGCGAAGAAGTAACGATCCCTTCCAGACACTGCAAAAAATTGTGGGAGCTGGCTTGCCAGCGATAACGGTGGATCAATCGACATCAATGCTTGATGTGCCGACGCCATCGCTGGCAAGCCAGCTCCCACAGGGTTTGATGGAGTTCTTCAGTCTGCGGGTTTTGCCCGCCGCGCTCTGAAGAACTCGGTCAACACCGCCCCACACTCTTCCGCCAGCACCCCGCCTTCATACAGCACGCGATGGTTGAGAAAGCCCTGAGTGAAGAACTGGCCCTGGCTCTGCACAATCCCGGCCTTGGGCTCCAGCGCGCCGTACACCACCCGCGAAACCCGCGAATGCACGATCAGCCCGGCGCACATGCTGCACGGCTCGAGCGTCACGTAGAGCGTGCTGCCCGGCAGACGATAGTTATCCACCGCTTGCGCGGCAGCGCGGATCGCGACCATTTCAGCGTGTGCGCTGGGATCACTGGTGCTGATCGGGCAGTTGAAACCACGGCCAATGATCTCGCCGTCCTGCACCAGCACCGCGCCCACCGGCACTTCGCCGAGTGCTGCACCTTGCGCCGCCAGCTCCAGCGCCTCGCGCATGAAGTCGCGGTCACGGCTGCGGTCGATGATCGCCGCGGGGCGAATCTGGCGCATCACTTCACCTCGATGGCGGCCATCAGGCCGGTTTCCATGTGGTCGATCACGTGGCAGTGGAACATCCACACCCCGGGGTTATCCGCCACCAGCGCCACTTGCGCGCGCTCGTTCTTGCCCAGCAGGTAGGTGTCGGTGAAGTACGGCACGATCTTGTGCCGGTTCGACGCAATCACCTTGAAACTCATGCCGTGCAGGTGGATCGGGTGCTGGTACTGAGTCATGTTCTTCAGTTCGAAAATATAGCTCTGGCCGAGTTTCAGGCTGGCGATTGGCCGGTCGGCGCAGGTCTTGTCGGTGATGTCCCAGGCCTTGCCGTTGATCTGCCACAGGCTCGGTGGCTTGCCGTTGTCGACATTCACCGACACCGAACCGACCCATTCGAAATTGAAGTTGAGTTTCTCGGCCCTGGCCAGGTCCGGCTCGGCCACCGGGTTGGCCGGCAGTGCTTTCGGCCAGTCGGTCGGCGCGTCGTTGTTGGCCACCGAACGCAGGGTGCCCAATCGAACCGGACCGTTGCGCAGCGACAGTTCCTCGCCGGCCGGCGGTGCCTTGATCGCCAGGCAGATGCGCATGCCGGGGCCGAGCCAGTATTCCTTGCCCAACGGGCGCGGCTCGACCGGGTTGCCATCCAGCGCATAGATCTGCGCTTCAACGCCGGGAATGTTGATGCGATAGGTCAGGGTGTTGTCGAGATTGAGCAGGCGTACGCGGGTGATCTGCCCGGCCGGCAACTCGATCACCGGGGTCGGCACGCCGTTGATCGTCGACAGCCGCCCCGCCGTACCGCCACGGGCGGCTTCACGCGGGATGCTGAATTCGACGAAGTTGCCCTCGTCGTCGATGTGCCAGTTCTTCAGGCTCAGGGTCTTTTCGTACTTGAACCCGGTCGGCTCGCGCTCCTCGACAATCAACGGTCCGACCAGCCCGCGCCCGAGCTCCTCGCTGCTGCTGACGTGCGGGTGATACCAGTAACTGCCGGCGTCCGGCACCCGGAATTTGTAATCGAAGTATTCACCCGGCAGTACCGGCAGTTGCGAAACATAGGGTACGCCGTCCATTTCCAGCGGCAGACGGATCCCGTGCCAGTGAATGGTCGTCGCCACGGGCAGATGGTTGATGAAGCGCACCCGCAGCCACTCACCCTGACGCACGCGCAATTCGGTGCCCGGCGCCGATGGGCCGAAGGCCCAGGCTTCGGTCTTGCGCCCCGGTACCAGCTCGACGTCCAGCGGTGCAGCGATCAGCTCATAGTCATGCCCTGCGTCGGCATCGGCCAACTTGCCCAGCCAGTAACGCGACGCGCCCCCCGCTCCCACGCCAACGACAACAAGACCGGCCAGGCCACCGAGGATTTGGCGACGGGTAAAGGACATGAACTCAACTACCTCACGTATCTGCGGCGGGCCTGTGCGCCCGCAAAAGGCGAATACGATACACCTGCGCCTGCGAAACGGTAAGGGCAGCGTGGCGGATGGCCGCACATCAAAGACGATCTCGGGTAGTAACCCTGTACCGCACTTCCCTTGAGCGAATGGGTCACCCTCCGACCTCACTCTCAAGGAATAGAGCGAATGAACCCGACAGAACAACGTACGCTGCCCAATGACGCCGACAGAGCTGCACTCAAGGTCATGGCCACCCAAGTAGTCACGGCGTGCCCGAGTCTCAACGACACGGCCCGACAGGTTGCCATTGAAGTTCTCGCCAGGCAGGGCGTTACCGGCCTCGACCCCGATCACGTCTATTACCATCGATTCAGAACAGCTCAGAGCCTGTCCACATCATTCACCGGTTGGCAGCACTATGGCGAAAAGCCCTATGAAAGCCTGACCCTGACGCAACTGGTAATACACCGGTTCCGCGCCACGGATCAGGACAACGCCGACTTGCTCGGTGTATACGGCGGTTTTTACAGCGCAGGACCAGACTCCGAAAACTTCGATGCAAGCAACGAAGTCCGGCTGCACGGTCACGAGGTGATCAACGACTTCTGGAACCTCAATTTCAGCGAGCGTTACCGCAACGGGTTGCAGTCGTTCTGGAATCAGCACTCCAGCGAATTCCGCACACTGGCCAAATGCAACTTCCTCGGCAAAGCCGTTGAAGCCCGGGAGCTCGGCCACCTGAACGACGAAGACTTCCAGACTGCAATCAGCGCGGTCATCGGACCGCTGAGCTGGCCCGTGAGCCTGCCAAGTCTGCAAGCCGAGTTCATGCCCGGCCATGGCCTGCGGGTTTGCGCACTGGATATCGACGGCCGCGTGGCCACCGACATCCTGCGCATCATCGACTCGACCGGCCGGCAAATCCTTTATGTGCCCGGCGACAACCAGCCATTTCATGTGCTGGACACCCCCGCTGACCTGCATTGGTGGGCCTTGCAACAGTTGAACGAGAAAGCGCCGCGTGAGCTCTTCCTCAAACATTTCTCGCTGGCTGACCGGCACTGGATGACCGAACACATCAGTGACCTGATGAATCGACTGGTCAGCACCTGGGGGCATTCGGATCATCATCTGATCAACCGTAACGATCACACGGTCACGGTGGATGCATTCAGCTGGCTGCGTGACTGTGCCCATAGCGCGATGTTCGCCGAAGCGGATCTTTCCCTGACCTCAAACGCGGATCTGCGCAAGAAACTGTGGATCGGTTATCTGAGCGCCGGCCTGAAAATATTTGGCCCGATGACCGTAGTGGGCTGGCCCGTGGCATTGCCGGTCATTGGCGCCAGTCTCGCCGACATGGGGCTGAACATTGACAGGGCGGTCAATGGCAGGACTGCCGCGGAACGCAAGGAAGGTGTCCTGGCGGCCATTTTCAGCGGCATCGACGCGCTGTTTAATATTCCGTTTCTCAAGGGCACAGGCGCACTGGCGGAGCTCGACGTGCCGTCAGAAGCCATCGAAGCAAGCGAACTGACAGAAGCCGATACAGCAGCGGAACTGGAGCCAGAACAACCGAATGACATCGTGCCTGTTCTGCCAGAACAGCCCTCGGTCATATCCGAACCAGTGCAAGCTTCACAAATCCCGCAACGCTTTCAATCCAACGCAATCCTCGACGGTCTTGATCCGGTTACGGAGCCGGGCAAATATCGCGGCATCTACAGACTCGACACCGATCCTCCCTACGCCATCCAGATGAACGACACGGCCTACTGCGTCCGTTACTTCAACGACTCACAGGGTGGCGGATTCTGGGCGATCATCGACCCGGCCAAACCCAGCCAACTGATCCACGCCATACCCGTGCGCTTGAACAGCGAAGGCCTGTGGGAGCGCATGACCCGACTGGGACTCAAGGGAGGCGGCCAGTGCCTGGGCAGGCAATGCACCGTCGATGTGGCACTTGAACTTGATACACGCGAACCCTCGCCCGCTGAGCCGGAGCCGTTGGTCACACAACCTGGACCGTCAAACCCTGCGCCCAGCGAGCCGCCGAACATCCGACTGGTCAAGACGCCTTACGCAGTCGATCCGCAGCGGGAGTTCGAACTGAGGCGTTGGGCCCTGCAATTACGTGAAACCCATATTCAACTGCGAATTGGCCCTGACGGCGGGCTGATCGCTCCGGATCGCTATGCCCTGTATTTCGCCGATAAAGCCCGCGCGCTTCGGATCTCCGCCAGGCGCTTCTACAAGAACCTGCCATGGGCAAACCTGCCGCCACGCCCGCCGATACCTGCAATTACCTCTTCAATGACCTTCATGGATTTCGTAGCACAGGCACTCAAGGAAGCGCCCGGTCTGGTGATCGGCGAAACCCCGGGCCGAATCACCAGCATGCGACTGATCATTGAAAACATGCCTGCTCTGGCGCGCGAAGGCGTCAAGACGCTTTATGTGCGCCGACTGCTCAGCGACTTTGCCCAGGCTGACCTGAATGCATACTTCAAGTCCGGCGTCATGTCCGAGGACTTGCAGCAGTACCTGAGTCGCCTCGGTACCGATCCGGCAGGGCGGTTCGACGAACTGGCACTGGTCAAAAGCGCCCGAGAAAACGGTATTCGAGTCCAGGCGACCGATTGCGCGGCCTCCTACAAAAGGCCCGATACGCTCGCACGGCCCGAGGAGCAAATCATGACCAATCACCTGACAGCCGACATCATGTTTATCGACAAGAACCTGAATGACGTCGGCAAGTGGGTGGTACTGACAGGCGTGGAAAACACCAATACGTTCAGGGGCGTTGCCGGCATCAGCGAACTGGAAGGCGGCATTGGCTTGCGCATTGAAGAAGTTGATCCGGGACTGGGCGAACGTGTCTCACCGGACCCAGGCATCGATATAGAACGGGGCCCGCATTCAGAAACGCTGGTACAACGCGGGACTTTCGATACCCATTACGTCGACGCGCTGGTGCAATTGGAAGCGGCGCCGGTCAGCCGAAGCGAACTGCAAATACACCGACTCCTGTATCGCGCGGGCATGTATGTTTTCGAACGTTCGCAAGGTACCTATCGGTTGTTCCACAGAAGTGTGAACGGCGAGATTGTACAAACCCCTGTCCAGACCTTCGCAGACGGGCGCTATTACATTGATCGCCCATCCTGGGGTCCGGTACACCGCGTCCCCTACGATAATCTTGAGCAGTTATCCAGCGCACTGAAACAGATGGGGCTGCAACTGCAAAGCCGCCTTCCCCACTGACCTGCCCATTGCCACAAACAAAAAAACCCTGGCCGAAGCCAGGGTTTTTCATTGCATCAATACAACCGGTGTCGCGGGATCACTCCCACTCAATCGTCGCCGGCGGCTTGCTCGACACGTCGTAAGTCACGCGGGAGATGCCTTCGATTTCATTGATGATGCGGCCGGAAACGGTTTCCAGCAGTTCGTAAGGCAGGTGTGCCCAACGTGCGGTCATGAAGTCGATGGTTTCCACGGCACGCAGGGCCACGACCCAGGCGTAACGGCGGCCATCGCCGACCACGCCAACCGATTTCACCGGCTGGAACACGACAAACGCCTGGCTGACCTTGTGGTACCAGTCGGCCTTGCGCAGTTCTTCGATGAAGATGTGGTCGGCGCGACGCAGCAGGTCGGCGTATTCCTTCTTCACTTCGCCAAGGATGCGCACGCCCAGGCCCGGGCCCGGGAACGGGTGACGGTAGACCATGTCGTACGGCAGGCCCAGTTCCAGGCCCAGACGACGGACTTCGTCCTTGAACAGTTCGCGCAGTGGCTCGACCAGTTTCAGGTTCATTTCTTCCGGCAGGCCGCCCACGTTGTGGTGCGACTTGATCACGTGGGCCTTGCCGCTTTTCGCGCCAGCCGACTCGATCACGTCCGGGTAGATGGTGCCCTGAGCCAGGTACTTGATGTTGTCCAGTTTGCAGGATTCGGCATCGAACACGTCGATGAAGGTACGACCGATGATCTTGCGCTTCTTCTCCGGATCGGCTTCGCCGGCCAGGTTGTTCAGGAACTGGTCTTCCGCGTTGGCGCGGATCACCTTGACGCCCATGTTCTCGGCGAACATGGCCATCACCTGCTCGCCTTCATGCAGACGCAGCAGGCCGTTGTCGACGAAGACGCAGGTCAGCTGATCACCGATGGCCTTGTGCAGCAGCGCCGCAACCACCGAGGAATCCACACCGCCGGACAGACCCAGCAGCACGTTGTCGGTACCGACCTGTGCGCGGATGTTGGCGATGGCGTCTTCGGCGATCTTCGACGGGGTCCACAGGGCTTCACAGCCGCAGATGTCGAGAACGAAACGCGACAGGATGCGACCGCCCTGCTTGGTGTGGGTCACTTCCGGGTGGAACTGTACGCCGTAGTAAGCGCGCTCGTCGTTGAACATGCCGGCGATCGGACAGCTCGGGGTGCTGGCCAGGATGTGGAAGTCGCTTGGCATCTTGGTGACCTTGTCACCGTGGCTCATCCACACGTCGAGGCCGAACAGGCCGTCGGCGTCGATGTGGTCTTCGATGCCGTCGAGCAGACGGCTCTTGCCGACCACGTCAACACGGGCATAACCGAACTCACGCAGTTCGGAGCCTTCAACCTTGCCGCCCAGTTGCTCGGCCATGGTCTGCATGCCGTAGCAGATACCGAAGACCGGAACGCCCAGGTCGAACACCGCTTGCGGGCAGCGCGGGCTGTTGGCTTCGTGCACGGACTCGGGACCGCCGGCGAGGATCACGCCTTTTGGCGCAAATTCGCGGATCGCATCTTCGTCCATGTCGAACGGGTGCAGTTCGCAGTACACACCGATCTCGCGCACGCGGCGGGCGATCAGTTGGGTGTATTGCGAGCCGAAGTCGAGGATCAGGATGCGGTGAGCGTGAATATCGAGGGCCATGATTCAGTCTCGTCTAAGTCATTCAGAAACAGTCGTGATTCAGAAACAACTCGGGGCTGAATAAAACAGCCCCGGTTGCTTAGCTTGTTGCTTGAAGGCTCAACCTACGCGGTAGTTTGGCGCTTCCTTGGTGATCTGCACGTCGTGAACGTGGGACTCGGCCATGCCGGCACCGGTGATCCGCACGAACTCAGGCTTGGTGCGCATTTCTTCGATGTTGGCGCTGCCGGTGTAACCCATCGAAGAACGCAGACCGCCCATCAACTGGTGGATGATCGCGCTCAGGGTGCCCTTGTAAGGAACACGGCCTTCGATCCCTTCAGGTACAAGCTTCTCGGCGCCTGCCGAGGAGTCCTGGAAGTAACGGTCGGAGGAACCTTGCGCCTGGGACATGGCGCCCAGCGAACCCATGCCGCGATAAGCCTTGTACGAACGACCCTGGAACAGTTCGATCTCGCCCGGCGCTTCTTCGGTACCGGCGAACATCGAGCCCATCATCACGCAGGAAGCACCAGCCACGATGGCCTTGGACAGGTCACCGGAGAAACGGATACCGCCGTCGGCGATCAACGGAACACCGGTGCCTTCGAGGGCAGCGGCAACGTTGGCGATGGCACTGATTTGCGGAACGCCGACACCGGCGACGATACGGGTGGTGCAGATCGAGCCAGGGCCGATACCGACCTTGACGGCGTCGGCGCCAGCTTCGGCCAGAGCCTTGGCGGCAGCGCCGGTGGCGATGTTGCCGCCGATCACCTGCACTTCAGGGAAATTCTCTTTGACCCAGCGAACGCGGTCGATCACACCCTTGGAGTGACCGTGAGCGGTGTCGACCACCACCACATCCACACCGGCATTGACCAGGGCTGCAACGCGGTCACCGGTGTCTTTACCGGTACCGACTGCAGCGCCAACGCGCAGACGACCCTGGTCGTCCTTGCTGGCCAGCGGGTAGGCCTTGGCTTTTTCGATGTCTTTGACGGTCATCATGCCTTTGAGGGCAAACTTGTCGTCGACGATCAGGACTTTTTCCAGGCGGTGCTTGTGCAGCAGCTCGCGGACTTCGTTCTTGTCGGCGCCTTCGCGAACAGTGACCAGACGCTCTTTGGGCGTCATCACTTCACGAACGGTGGCATCCAGACGGGTTTCGAAGCGTACGTCACGGGAAGTGACGATGCCGACCAGGTCGCCATCGTGCAGCACCGGAACGCCGGAAATGTTGTGCATGCGGGTCAGTTCGAACAGATCACGAACCGTGGCGTCAGCCTCGATGGTGATTGGGTCCTTGACCACACCGGCTTCGAACTTCTTGACCTTGCGAACTTCGGCAGCTTGCTGCTCGATGGTCATGTTCTTGTGGATAATGCCGATGCCACCTTCCTGAGCCATGGCAATTGCCAGACGGGCTTCGGTGACGGTGTCCATGGCGGCAGAAACCAGAGGAATGTTCAGCTCGATGCCACGGGTAAGGCGGGTCTTCAGACTGACTTCGTTAGGAAGCACCTCGGAATAACCGGGCACTAGGAGAATGTCGTCGAAGGTCAGAGCTTCTTGGCTGATACGCAGCATCGCGGGGGCTCCCGAGCGGGAAAATGGAAGCGCGCCATTATACTCAGACACCCTACCGGGCTCAATGTAAAACTTGTCTTATATCAATGTTGCTGATGTACGGGAAAAGTTGCCCTTACAGCTCGACCTTGACCCAGCTCACCGGCTGATCCAGCCAGTCGGCGAATTCGTCGATGAAACTCTGCTTGAACCCCGCCTCCAGCCAGTTGTTGAAGATGAAACCGAGGTTGGAAAACCCGCATTCCTGTAAATACAGAAAACCGTTGATATCGTCTTCATGCCCGCATTCGGGGCAGGTGAAGTTGTCGGTGCGGCCCGGCATCCAGTCTTCCAGACTTTCGAACAGCGCTTCGCCGATCTCCTGCCGGCACTCGGCGCAACCGGCCTCTTCGAGAAAACCCTTGGCCGGGGTGTAGATGCAGCGTTTGGTGATGACTTCCAGCCCATTGATCGGCTCACCGAACGGCAGCGCCTCGGGATGCAGCACCACCGCGCGGGCACCATCGGCTATGGCGTAGGCCATTCGATTGCCAGTGCGTCCGCAGGTGCTCAGTTCTTCCTTGACGATATTCTTGCGCACCAGCCAGCGCAGGATCGCCCGGGCCCGGGGCTCGTGCACCGGCAGGTTGGAGATTTTCGGGACGATGATGCTCTGCGAATTCATGAAAAGTCCTGCGGTATGGCTTCTGACGCCTTCGCGGGCAAGCCCGCTCCCACAAGGTTCTCAGTCGCTCACACATCCTGTGTACATCTGAGAAATCTGTGGGAGCGGGCTTGCCCGCGAAGAGGCCCTAAAGGCCGGCAGCTTAATCCCTGAGACAATCCGGTCAAGTGCTTAAATATCGACCGATCAGCGCCAGACCGCTCGCCAGCACCAGCCAGGTCACCAGCCGCACGAAGGCTTCGCGGGACAATCGCATGGTCAGTCGACGTCCAATCCACAGCCCCAGCGCCATAGCCGGCAACAGGCACAGCGCTAGCATCAACAAAGGTAGCTCGGCATACACCCCGGCGATGGTGAACAGACTCAAACGCACCACCGTGCTGCAACTGATCAGCGCACTTTGCGTGGCCCGCGCCGCGTCCTTGGGCAGTCGGCTGTTGAGGTAGATCGCATACAGAAAGCCGCCACTGCCGAACAACGCTCCGAACAGCCCGCCCACCGTACCCATCGGCAATGCCCACCCGGCGGACAACTGCGCCGGTCGCGCCTTGATCCACAAGCTATAAACCGCGTAGGCACTGATGAACAGCCCCATCAGCAGCAACAGCAGATCGGACTTGAGGTTAAGCAGGAAAATCACCCCCAGCGTGCAGCCCACCGCCATGCACGGCAGCAGCCGCAGCAACTCCGGTTTCGCCACATCCCGCCGCGACGGCAGCAGATTGCCGAACGCCGCGACGAAATCCAGCAGCACCAGCAACGGCACGATCTTCGACAACGGCATGAACAGAATCAGAATCGGCCCCGCCACCAGCGCCGTGCCGAAACCGGCAATCCCGAACACGATGTAGGCCAGCGCGATGGCCAGTCCGATCACCACCCAGCCCTGCGCGCCCCACGACCATTCGCTCAACAACCCCGCCACGCTCATTCGCTCGCTTCCTTTATAAGCCTGCGATGACTTTAGCCAGCGCCGAGGGTTGCGACTAATATCATCGAAACCGCCAAGCCATCTCGAAAAGGCATGCCTCGTGCTTTCAACCCGTCAATTGCGCTACTTCGTGGAAATCGCCGAGAGCGGCAGCTTCAGTGCCGCGGCCGAGCGCCTGTTCATTGCCCAGTCAGCGTTGAGCCGACAGATCAAGGACATGGAAACCCGCCTGCAAACGCCGCTGTTCGAACGCACCGCGCGCCAGCCTCGGCTCACCGCCGCTGGCGAAGCGCTCCTGCCCCGGGCGAGAAACCTGCTGAATGAATTGAACAAGGCCAGCACTTTGGCCACGGAAATTGGCCAAGGGCAGCGCGGTACTTTGCGAGTGTGCCACTCGAGTACCGTGCCGATCAGTGGTCGGTTGTTGCGCGACATGAGCGTTTACCTGGAGCAGCAGCCCGGGGTTTCGCTGGACATCGGCACGCTCTCCTCGGAGGCGCAACTTGAAGAGCTGGCCGAGGGCCGGCTCGACATCGGCCTTCTGCGCCTGCCGGTGCTGCGCCAGCGCGAGGGCATTCAGATTGTGCCGCTCTACACCGAACGTTTGCTGCTTGCAGTGCCGGCGGATCATCGACTGGCGTTGGCAGAGGCGGTCGATCTGGCGCAATTGAAGGACGAAGCGTTCATCTCCATCCCGCATCCGCAGCGCGGCGGGCTGAGTTATTTGTGCGCCGACCTGTGCATGCGTCACGGTTTCTTCCCCCAGGCTGCTCGGGTGATGTCGCGCAAGACTACGCAATTGCAGTTGATCCAGGCCGGCTTCGGCATCGCTCTGCTGCCGGAATCGATGCAGGACATCGCGCCTGCGGGTGTGAGATTTCTGCCGCTGACCGGCGATTGCCAAAGCACTGTCGCCCTCGCATCTCGGCAAAATCCCACACCTCTGGTGCAACACTTCCTCCAGACATTCACCGGCGAATGCCTTTAAACTGCGCCCCATGATTAAAGATCCCTTTGCAAGACTCGGCCTCGACCGCGAAGTCCTGACCGTCAGCCAGCTCAACGGCCGCGCGCGGGTGTTGCTCGAAGACGTGTTCAGCAACATCTGGGTCGAAGGCGAAATCTCCAACCTCGCCCGCCCGGCGTCCGGCCACGTGTATTTCACGCTCAAGGACAGCGGCGCGCAGGTGCGTTGCGCACTGTTCCGGCAGAATGCGGCGCGGGTGCGTCAGGCGCTGAAGGACGGCCTGGCGGTCAAAGTGCGCGGCAAGGTCTCGCTGTTCGAAGGGCGTGGCGACTATCAGCTGATCCTCGACACCGTGGAGCCTGCCGGCGACGGTGCCCTGCGCCTTGCTTTCGATGCCCTGAAGGAAAAGCTCAGCGCCGAAGGCCTGTTCAGTGCCGAGCGCAAGCTGCCGCTGCCGGCCCATCCGCAGCGCATCGGCATCATCAGTTCGCCGACCGGCGCGGTAATCCGCGACATTATCAGCGTGTTCCGCCGCCGCGCGCCGCAAGTACAACTGACGCTGATTCCCACCGCCGTTCAGGGCCGCGAAGCCACCGCGCAGATCGTCCGCGCCCTGAAACTGGCGGATGCCCGTGGCTTCGACGCGCTGATCCTGGCCCGTGGCGGCGGCTCGCTGGAAGACCTCTGGTGCTTCAACGAAGAAGCCGTGGCCAGGGCGGTGGATGCCTGCGTGACGCCGATCGTCAGCGCGGTCGGCCATGAAACCGATGTGTCGATCAGCGACTTCGTGGCGGACGTGCGCGCACCGACACCGTCCGCCGCTGCTGAACTGCTTGCCCCGGATTCCAGCCACCTCATCCGTCAGGTCGAAAGCCTGCATCGCCGACTGGTGATGCGCATGCGTGACCGCCTGATGCGCGATCGCCTGCGCCTTGAAGGCATGACCCGCCGCTTGCGCCATCCTGGCGAGCGTCTGCGCCAGCAGGCACAGCGTCTGGATGATCTGGACATGCGCATGCGCCGCGCCTTCGAGCGCCAGCTCAATACCCGCCGCGAACGCCTGATCCGTCTGGAAACCCGCCTCGCCGGGCAACATCCGGGACGCCAACTCGCGCTGCTGCGCCAACGCCTCGACAGCCTCGCCGAGCGCCTGCCACGCGCCATGAACGAAGGCCTGAAACGCCGTCGCCTGCAGTTGCAAAGCCAGATGCAGACCCTGCACGTGGTCAGCCCGCTGGCGACTCTCGGCCGTGGCTACAGCATTCTGCTGGATGAGCGCGGCAACGCGATTCGCAACGCCGCGCAGACTCACACCGGCCAGCGTCTCAAGGCCAGACTGGGCGAAGGCGAACTGCAAGTGCGCGTCGAGGACAATCACCTGACGCCTGTCACCCTTTCTTTACTGGACTGATCCATGCCGCGTTTTCTTGCTCCGCTGCTGTTGCTGTGCCTGACCGTCAACGCCCACGCCGACAGTTACATCACCCGCCTGCTGAACAAACCGGTGCCGGGCGGCGTGGCTGTCGTCGATCTGGGCACCGCTGCGCAAGCGCCGAAAGCCACGTATCAGGGCAAACCGGTGCTGGTGGTCAAGGAGCAGAACAACTGGCTGGCGATTGTCGGCGTTCCGTTGACCGTCAAACCCGGCATTCAGCAGATCAGCAGTGGCGGCCGAAACCTCAATTTCAGTGTCGGCAACAAGAAATACCCGGAACAGCACATCACCCTGAAGAACACCCAGCAGGTCAATCCAAACCCCGCCAACCTCAAGCGTATCGAGGGCGAACTGGCCGAGCAGATCAAGGCCTATCGCAGCTTCAGCCCGAACACCCCGAGCAATCTGCTGCTGGACAAACCGGTCAACGGGCCGCTGTCGAGCAAGTTCGGCGTGCGCCGTTTCTTCAACGGCGAAGAGCGCAATCCGCACGCAGGTCTGGACTTCGCGGTGCCGGCCGGCACGCCGATCAGGACTCCGGCAGCGGGCAAGGTAATTCTGATCGGCAACTACTTCTTCAATGGCAACACGGTGTTCGTCGACCACGGCCAGGGCTTCATCAGCATGTTCTGCCATATGTCGAAGATTGATGTGCAGAACGGCCAGCAACTGGCGCGCGGCGCGGTGGTGGGCAAGGTGGGCGCTACAGGTCGAGCGACCGGGCCGCACATGCACTGGAACGTCAGCCTGAACGATGCGCGGGTCGATCCGGCGATTTTCATTGGGGCTTTCCAGCCTTGATTTCCGGCTGAACCCCCACCAGCAGGGATTGCGCACGACGATTGGTCCGCGCAATCCCCGCAAACAATTACAGCCATATCAAGAATAAAATCTCGGAAAAAACCGCTTTCCGGATATTCCTCTCAATTTTTTTCGACTGCTTGCCATCCTCATCCCCCGCGGTTAGGGTTGAAGGCATGAAAACCTCTCACACCCTCATTCAGCTTCGCCAGCACCGCAGCCTGTGCCTCGTCAGCGCACGACTGCCGGGCTGAATCGCTGCACCTCGTCCCACGCTTTTCCAAGAACGTTCGTTCCACCGGCAGGCCGCCTCTTTTCGGCCCAGACAATAAGGAATTTCCCGATGAGCATGCTCAAAGACCCGTCTTCGAAATACCGCGCGTTTCCAGTGATCAACCTGCCGGATCGCACGTGGCCGTCGAAAACCATCGATGCCGCGCCGATCTGGTGCAGCTCCGACCTGCGTGATGGCAACCAGTCGTTGATCGAGCCAATGGACGCGGTGAAAAAGCTGCGCTTCTGGAAAACCCTGGTGCAAGTGGGCGTGAAGGAAATCGAGGCGTCGTTCCCGGCCGCTTCGCAAACCGACTTCGACTTCGTGCGTACCCTGATCGAGGACGGCCACATCCCGGACGACACCACCATCCAGGTGCTGACCCAGGGCCGTGAAGACCTGATCGAGCGCACCTTCGAATCCCTGCGCGGGGCCAAGAAAGCGATCGTTCACCTGTACAACGCCACCTCCCCTTCTTTCCGTCGCATCGTCTTCAACCAGGACAAGGACGGCATCAAGGCCATCGCCGTGAACGCCGCCAAGCTGTTCGTCAAATACGCCGCCATGCAGCCGGACACCGAGTGGACCTTCGAGTACTCGCCGGAAACCTTCAGCGCCACCGAGCTGGAATTCGCCAAGGAAGTGTGTGACGCGGTGATCGAGGTCTGGAACCCGACGCCTGAGCACAAGATCATCCTCAACCTGCCGGCCACCGTTGAATGCGCGACCCCGAACGTCTACGCCGACCAGATCGAGTGGTTCCACCGCAACATCAACCGTCGTGACAGCGTGATCATCAGCCTGCACACCCACAACGACCGTGGTACCGGCGTGGCCGCCACCGAACTGGGCCTGATGGCTGGCGCCGATCGCGTCGAAGGCTGCCT
Organism: Pseudomonas sp. R15(2017); assembly: GCF_002112685.1. Classification (NCBI taxonomy): domain Bacteria; kingdom Pseudomonadati; phylum Pseudomonadota; class Gammaproteobacteria; order Pseudomonadales; family Pseudomonadaceae; genus Pseudomonas; species Pseudomonas sp. R15(2017). The sequence continues at coordinate 203,529 of NZ_NEII01000011.1, read as the reverse complement.
GTTCGGCAACGGCGAGCGTACCGGCAACGTCGACCTCGTGACTGTGGCACTGAACATGTACACCCAGGGTCTCAATCCTGGGCTGGATTTCTCCGACATCGACGGCGTGCGCAAAGTGGTCGAAGAGTGCAACCAGATCCAGGTTCACCCGCGCCACCCATACGTCGGCGACCTGGTGCACACCGCCTTCTCCGGCTCCCACCAGGACGCGATCCGCAAGGGCTTCGCCCAGCAGAAATCCGATGCACTGTGGGAAGTGCCGTACCTGCCGATCGACCCGGCCGACATCGGTCGCAGCTACGAGGCGGTGATCCGCGTCAACAGCCAGTCGGGCAAGGGCGGCATCGCCTACTTGCTGGAACAGGAATACGGCATCAGCCTGCCGCGTCGCATGCAGATCGAATTCAGCCAGGTCGTGCAGCGTGAAACCGATCGCCTGGGCCTGGAGATGACCGCGCAGCAAATCCACGCGCTGCTGCACAGCGAATATCTGCAAGCCAACACCCCGTACGCGCTGGTCAGCCATCGCCTGCAGGAAGAAAACGGTAACAGCGCCGTCGAAGTGGAAGTGGCGAGCAAAGGTCAGGGCGAAACCAACCTGCACTGGCGTGGCAAGGGCAATGGTGCGCTGGAAGCACTGGTGGCCGGTCTGCCGATCCCGGTTGAGATCATGGACTACAACGAACATGCCATCGGCGCGGGCACTAACGCCAAGGCGGCAGCCTACATCGAACTGCGTGTGAACGGCGAACGTGCGGTGCACGGCGTGGGCATCGATGAAAACATCACCACCGCCAGCTTCAAGGCACTGTTCAGCGCGCTGAACCGCTCGCTGAGCCAGCCGGAAGCTAAAGCGGCGTAACTGACCGCTGCAATGCAAAAGGCCCCGGAGTGCGAACTCCGGGGCCTTTTATTTTCTATCTGATCGTTCCCACGCTCTGCGTGGGAACGATCTAGGTGATCTGGGCTATCAGGTGAACTCGAAGGTATCCGCGTCCAGATTCGCCGGGAAGCGCTCGCGGTAAGCCGCCAGCGAAGCCGCTTCCAGAACCACCTTGAACACCCCGTCAGCCTCCCCCGCCGCCAGCAACGTCTCGCCCTGAAAATCCAGCACCTGACTGTCGCCGGTATAGGCAAAGCCCTTGCCATCGGTGCCAACCCGGTTGACCGCCGCCACATAGCACAGGTTTTCGATGGCCCTGGCCGGCAGCAACCGGTTCCAGTGCTGACGCCGCGCGCCCGGCCAGTTGGCGGTGTACAGCAACAGATCGGTGTCCTGAGCGTCGCGGCTCCACACCGGGAAGCGCAAGTCGTAGCAAATCAGCGGACGCACCCGCCAGCCCTTGAGTTCGAACTGCACCTGGCGTTCGCCGGGGGTGTAGTGATTGTGCTCGCCCGCCATGCGGAACAGGTGACGCTTGTCGTAATGCAGCACTTCGCCGTCCGGCCGCGCCCACAGCAAGCGGTTGCGGTGACTGCCGTCAGCGGCCTGGATGATCACGCTGCCGGTGACGACCGCGTTCAGCTTCGCCGCCTGGGCCCGCAGCCATTTGCTGGTCGGGCCGTTTTCGGCTTCGGCCAGGGTTTCGGATTCCATGGAAAATCCGGTGGTGAACATTTCCGGCAGGATGATCAGATCGGCACCCCGCGCCTGCTCCAGCAACGCGTCGAAATGCTCGAGATTAGCCTGTCGATCATGCCAGGCCAGGCTGGTCTGGATCAGCGCCAGATTCAGATCAGGCAACGCACTCAGATCACGCATAATTTTGCCGCCGCTTCCCGCAGCGTCTCCTCACGTTTGGCAAAGCACAGGCGCACCAGGCGCTGGCCTTCGGGTGGATGCTGGTAAAACACCGACACCGGAATACTCGCCACGCCATGCTCACGGGTCATCCACATCGCCATTTCGACATCGTTCAAGTCAGGGCGAATTTGCGAGTAATCGACCAACTGGAAATAGGTGCCGGTGACACGGGTGAAACTGAATCGCGACGGCGCCAGCAAATCGCAGAACAGATCACGCTTGGCCTGATAGAAGCCCGGCAGCTCTTCGACGTGTTCCGGATGCTCGGCCATGTAATCGGCCAGGGCGTATTGCAACGGCGTCACGCCGCAGAAACTGACGTACTGATGCACCTTGCGCAGCTCCGCCGTCAGGGCCGGCGGCGCCACGACGTAGCCGGTTTTCCAGCCGGTGACGTGATAGGTCTTGCCGAACGAGCTGACCACGAAGGCGCGCTGATACAGCTCTTCATGGGCCAGCACGCTGACATGCGGCACGCCGTCGAACACCAGATGCTCATAGACTTCATCGCTGATCACGTAGATGTCGCGATCACGGATCAACGCCGCCAGTTGATCCAGCTCGGCACGGCTGATCAGCGCACCGCTCGGGTTGTGCGGGGTGTTGAGGATGATCATGCGCGTGCGTGGGCTCAGGGCTGCGCTGAGTTTGTCGAAATCGATGGAGAAATCTTTCAGCCCAAGTTGCACATGCACGCAGCGCCCACCGGCCAGTTCCACCGACGGCTCGTAGCTGTCGTAGGCCGGGTCGAACACGATGACTTCGTCGCCGCTGTGGATAACCGCCTGAATGGCACAGAAAATCGCCTGGGTCGCGCCGGGAGTAACGGTCACTTCATTGTCGGCATCGACGTTGGCGCCATAACTGCGGGCAATCTTCGCCGCAATCTGCTGGCGCAGCGCCGGCAGGCCAGTCATGGGCGAATACTGGTTATGGCCGCTGGCAATGTGTCGACCGACCGCGTCGCGCAGTGCCTGCGGGCCGTCGAAATCGGGAAAACCCTGGGAAAGGTTGATCGCTCCGGTCTGCGCCGCGAGCTGAGACATCTGCGTGAAAATAGTGATGCCGACATTCGGCAGCTTGCTGGTGATCATCGGGAGCCCCTTGCAGGTGAGCTGCAAGTTTCAAGCTGCAAGCGACAAGTTTCAAGCATCAATCCTTCGCCCACAAAAAAGGACTCTGAACAGAGCCCTTCCTTGCTTCCACGCTTTAACTCGAAGTTTGCAGCCAGAACCCCGCAGCTGCTCTTTTTACTTCTTGTCGCGACGCTTCTTGTCGGCCTTTTTGTGGTGCGACATCAAGCGACGCTTCTTGTTGACCTGGCGGTCGGTCAGCGTGTTCTTGTTGCCTTCGTACGGGTTCTCGCCGCCCTTGAACTCGATACGGATCGGCGTACCGACCAGTTTGAGCACGCGACGGTAAGTGTTTTCCAGATAGCGCACGTACGACTTCGGCACTTTCTCGATCTGGTTGCCGTGGATCACGATGATCGGCGGGTTCGCCCCACCCAGGTGAGCGTAACGCAGCTTGATCCGGCGGCTATTGACCATCGGCGGCTGGTGCTCGCTGACCGCGTCTTCGAGAATCTGCGTCAGGCGGCTGGTCGGCCAGCGGGTGACCGCCGACTTGAACGAGTTCTGCACCGAAGCGTAGAGGTTGCCTACGCCAGTGCCGTGCAAGGCCGAGATGAAGTGAATGTCGGCGTAATCAACGAAGAACAGACGACGTTGCAGCTCGACCTTCACGTAGTCGCGCTCGCTCGGGGTCATGCCGTCCCACTTGTTGATAGCGATCACCAGCGCACGACCCGCCTCGATGGCGAAACCCAGCAGGTTGAGGTCGTGATCGACCACGCCTTCGCGGGCGTCCATCACGAAGATCACCACGTTGGCGTCTTTGATCGCCTGCAGGGTTTTGACCACGGAGAACTTTTCGACTTCTTCGTGGATCTTGCCGCGCTTGCGCACACCGGCGGTGTCGATCAGCGTGTACTTCTCGTCGTTACGCTCGAACGGGATGTAAATACTGTCGCGGGTGGTGCCGGGCTGGTCGTAGACGATTACCCGGTCTTCACCGAGCATGCGGTTGACCAGGGTCGACTTGCCGACGTTCGGACGGCCGATGATGGCAATCTTGATCCCGTCTTTTTCGCTCGGGCCAGGAATGCGCTTGGCTTCCTCGCCTTCGGCGACTACTTCTTCCTCTTCACCTTCCGCCGGCTCGTCATCATCGCGCGGGAAGTCGCTCAGGGCGGTTTCCAGCAGTTGAGTGATGCCGCGACCGTGGGCACCGGCGATCGGGATCGCATGGCCCATGCCCAGCGGGGCGAATTCGGCGCGGGCCATTTCCGGGTCGATGTTGTCGACCTTGTTGGCCACCACGTGGGAGCGCTTGTTACGTTTGCGCAAGTGTTCGGCGATCATCTGGTCGGCGGCGGTGAAACCGGCCTTGGCATCTACCAGGAACAGAACCACATCCGCTTCTTCGATGGCCAGCAGCGACTGCTCGGCCATTTTTTCGTCCATACCATGCTCGTCACCGGAGATACCGCCGGTGTCGATCAGAATGTAGGAACGCCCTTGCCACTTGGCCTCACCGTACTGGCGATCACGGGTCAGACCGGACAAGTCGCCGACGATGGCGTCACGAGTCCTGGTCAGGCGGTTGAACAAGGTGGACTTGCCGACGTTCGGTCGGCCCACCAGGGCGATTACGGGAACCATGCGGCTCTCCACTTCGTTATTTCAGAAAATACAAAAGCCGCTGCGAGGCAGCGGCTGGTGCTCGGGGCAACACCCGTGGGTGCTGCAAACCCTGCAGAAGCAAGGCCGCCTGGGGAATTAACCCCAAGCATAGTTGTTACTTGATGGTCAGGGCTTCCAGTTTGCCGCTGTTGCCATACACATAAATCGTGTCACCCACCACCAGCGGACGGGCACGCAGGCCGTCGCTGTCGATGCGTTCGCGGCCGACGAAACGACCGTCCACCTGACTCAGCAGGTGCAGGTAACCTTCCAGGTCACCGACTGCAACGTAGCTGGAGAACACTTCCGGCGCCGACAGTTGACGACGGGCCAGCGAGTCGTTGCTCCACAGTGCAGTAGTGGAACGCTCGTCGACGCCTTCAACGGTGCCCGACGACAGGCTTACGTAGACGTTGCCGAAACCCTGGGCAACACCGGCGTAGCTCGACGCGTCGCGCTGCCAGAGTTGACGGCCGCTTTCCAGATCCAGTGCCGCAACGCGACCCTGATAGCTGGCGACGTACAGGGTACCGCCGGACAGCAGCAGACCGCCGTCGATGTCGACCACGCGCTCCAGTTCCGAACGACCTTGTGGAATCGCGATTCGCTGTTCCCAGACCGGCACGCCGTTGGAAATGTCGAGCGCGACCACTTTACCGGTCGACAGGCCAGCCACCGCGAGGCGGTTGGTGACGATCGGTGCGCTGGTGCCGCGCAGGGTCAGTACGGCCGGCGTGCTGTCATACACCCAACGCTGGTTGCCGGTGGACGCGTCCAGACCGATCAGACGATCGTCCTGGGTCTGAACCACCACCACGTCACCGTTGTTGGCCGGTGGCGCGAGGACTTCGCTGTTGACGCGCGAGCGCCACTTCTCTTCACCGTTGATGGCGTCGAGGGCAACGACTTCACCGCGCAGGGTGCCGACCATGACCAGACCGTAACCCACGCCAACGGCGCCGGACACAGGCAGTTCGAGGTCTTTCTTCCATTTCACGTCGCCGTTGCCGCGATCCAGGCCCATCACGATACCGGTCACGTCGGCCGCGTAGATGGTGTCACCGTCGATCGCCGGCACCAGCATGTTGTAGGTTTCGCCCTGACCGTCACCGATCGAGCGGCTCCACTGCTTGTGCAGGACTACTTCTTCCTTGAAGTCGGTCAGCTCGGCCGGTGGCAGTTCTTTTTTGCTGTTGCTGCTGCAACCCGCGGCCAGAATGGCCAGAGCCAGCAATGCTGCATGCTTCCAACGGATCACGTCACGCATCCCCTTTGGCCAGGTCGTCCAGCTTGATTTGAAGGCCACCGACCGCCGCTTCATCCGACAGTGCCGCCTTGGCTTTTTGATACGCCGCGTTCGCTTCGTCGGTACGGCCCAGCTGCACCAGCAGGTCGCCCTTGAGTTCTTCGCGAGTGGCCAGGAACGACTTGTCGGCATCGCCTTCGAGCAGTTTCAGGGCTTCATCGGCCTTGTTCTGTGCGCCCAGTACCTGCGCCAGACGCTGACGGGCGATCTCGCCCAGCGCCGGGTTGGCCGGTTTGGCAACGATGGCCTTGAGTTCGGTCGCCGCGTCGTCCAGCTTGCCGCTGTCGACCGCGACCTTGGCCACGAACAGGCTGCCGTACTGCGCGTAGGCAGAACCGCCGAATTCGCTGTTGAGCTTGCCGGCCAGATCCGCAACGCGCGCGGCGTCAGGCTTGCCGTCCGGGGTCAGCGTGGTTTCCAGCAATTGCTGATAGAGCACCGAGGCGCCTTGCGACTGGTTGCTCTGATACTTGTGATAAGCCTGCCAGCCGAACACGATGACCAGCGCCAACAGGCCGCCGGTGACCAGAGGTTTGCCGTTGCGTGTCCACCAGTCCTTCAAATCCGCCAACTGTTCGTCTTCGGTACTCGACACCCCAATACTCCTTAATCGCTAAATCGGCTGTTTGGACAGCTTCAACCCTGCACGACGCAGGTGGCCAGGTGTGCAGCGAGCGCATCCCAGGCAATGCTTTGTTGTTCGCCCTGGCCACGCAGGGGTTTGAAACCTACCACTTGCTGGGCCATTTCGTCGTCACCCAGGATCAGTGCGTACAGCGCACCGCTCTTGTCGGCTTTCTTGAACTGGCTCTTGAAGCTGCCGGCGCCGGCATTGACTTGCAGGCGCAGGTTGGGCAGCTGGTCGCGTACCCGCTCGGCCAGGGCCAGACCGGCCAGCTCTGCTTCTTCGCCGAAGGCGCAGAGATAAACGTCGACCTGACGGGAGATTTCTTCCGGGATCTGCTCCAGGGTTTCCAGCAGCAGTACCAGACGCTCGATGCCCATGGCGAAACCGACGCCCGGGGTCGGCTTGCCGCCCATCTGCTCGACCAGACCGTCATAGCGCCCACCCGCGCAGACGGTGCCCTGGGCGCCGAGCTTGTCGGTGACCCATTCGAATACGGTTTTGCTGTAGTAATCCAGACCACGCACCAGCTTCGGGTTGAGCACGTAAGGAATGCCGACGGCATCCAGACGGGCCTTCAGGCCTTCGAAGTGGGCACGGGATTCGTCATCCAGGTAATCCGCCATTTTCGGCGCATCGACCAGCACGGCCTGGGTGTCGGCATTTTTGGTGTCGAGCACGCGCAGCGGGTTGGTCTTCAGGCGACGCTGGCTGTCTTCGTCCAGTTTGTCGTGGTGCGCCGAGAGGTACTCGACCAGCGCTTCACGATAACGGCCGCGGGATTCGCTGGTGCCGAGGCTGTTGAGTTCAAGCTTGACCGCATCGCGAATGCCCAGCTCGCCCCACAGGCGCCAGGTCATGATGATCAGTTCGGCGTCGATGTCCGGACCGTCGAGGTTGAACACCTCCAGACCGATCTGGTGGAACTGGCGATAACGGCCTTTCTGCGGACGCTCGTGACGGAACATCGGGCCGATGTACCAGAGTTTCTGCACCTGGCCACCGCCGGTGATGCCGTGCTCGAGCACTGCACGTACGCACGCGGCCGTGCCTTCCGGACGCAGGGTCAGGGAGTCGCCGTTGCGGTCTTCGAAGGTGTACATCTCTTTTTCGACGATGTCGGTCACTTCACCGATCGAGCGCTTGAACAGCTCGGTGAACTCGACGATCGGCATGCGGATCTGCTTGTAACCGTAGTTATCCAGCAGGCGCGAAACGGTGCCTTCGAAATAGCGCCATACCGGCGTCTGTTCCGGCAGGATGTCGTTCATGCCACGAATGGCTTGCAGAGACTTGCTCACAGAAATTCCTTAATTCGTTCGATCAGCCGCGCGCGATAACCGCTGCGTCAGCTTCGACCTTCTCGGCCGCTTTCTCGCGGATCAGCTTTTCCAGCTCGTCCACCAGATTGTCATTCGTCAGTTTCTGCGACGGCTTGCCGTCGATGTAAATCAGGTTTGGCGTGCCGCCGGTCAAGCCGATATGGGCTTCCTTGGCTTCGCCGGGGCCGTTGACCACGCAACCGATCACCGCGACATCCAGCGGCACCAGCAGGTCTTCAAGGCGCCCTTCCAGCTCGTTCATGGTCTTGACCACATCGAAGTTCTGCCGCGAGCAGCTCGGGCAGGCGATGAAGTTGATGCCACGGGAACGCAGATGCAAAGACTTGAGAATGTCGTAACCGACCTTCACTTCCTCGACCGGGTCGGCCGCCAGCGAGATGCGGATAGTATCGCCAATCCCCTCGGCGAGCAGCATACCTAGGCCTACGGCGGATTTCACTGTACCGGAGCGCAATCCACCGGCTTCGGTGATGCCCAGGTGCAGCGGCTGGACGATTTCCTTGGCCAGCAGACGGTAGGCTTCGACGGCCATGAACACGTCGGAAGCCTTCACACTGACCTTGAAGTCCTGGAAATTCAGGCGTTCGAGGTGTTCGACGTGACGCAGGGCGGACTCGACCAGCGCAGCCGGGGTCGGCTCGCCGTATTTCTTCTGCAGGTCTTTTTCCAGGGAACCGGCGTTGACGCCGATGCGGATCGGAATCCCGCGGTCGCGGGCGGCATCGACCACCGCACGCACGCGGTCTTCGCGACCGATGTTGCCCGGGTTGATGCGCAGGCAGTCCACACCCAGTTCGGCCACGCGCAGCGCGATCCTGTAGTCGAAATGGATGTCGGCAACCAACGGCACCTTGACCAGTTGCTTGATCTTGCCGAACGCCTCGGCGGCGTCCATGTCCGGTACCGAAACGCGGACGATGTCGACGCCGGCGGCTTCCAGACGGTTGATCTGCGCGACGGTGGCAGCGACGTCATTGGTGTCGCTGTTGGTCATGCTCTGCACAGCGATAGGGGCATCGCCGCCCACGGGCACATTACCGACCCAGATCTTGCGCGATTCGCGACGTTTGATTGGAGATTCGCCGTGCATGACTTATTGACCCAACTTCAGGCGAGCGGTCTCGCCACTGGTGAACGGAGCGACATCGACCGGCTGGCCGTTGTAGCTGACCTGCGCGCCACGGGCAACGCCCAGACGCACGGCAAACGGAGGCTTGCCAACGACAGACAGGCTGTCGCCCTTACGCTTGAGGCCGCTGTACAACACTTTGCCGCTGCCATCGGTCACTTGAGTCCAGCAATCGGCGATGAACTGCACCTGAACCTGCCCCTGACCTGCGGCCGGAGCAACGGGCGCTGTCGGCGCGGGTGCAGCGACGGCCGGAGCTGCCGGGGCAGCAACGGTCGGTGCAGGCGTGGCCGGAGCGGCAGGTGCCGGATTTGCAGGAGCAGCAACCACAGGCGCTGGCGTATGAGCCGGTGCAGCCGGAGTCGCAGCTGGCGCTGCGGTCTCGGTTTCGGCACCGCTCGATTCAGCCGTGGTTTCCGATTGAGGCAGCGCCAGAGCGGCCGAGCCCTCGGCTTCGCCTTCCGCGACGGCCTGGTCTTCCGGCTCGTCCAGCGGATGAATCTGGGTCGTGCCGTCGGCGCCTTCGACTTCGACGTGCTCCGGGGCGAGGCCAATCAGGTCCTTGGTGCGCTGCGAAGTCTGATCCTGCCACCAGACGAAACCACCGCCGATGACCGCAATCAGCAGCAACAGGCTGACGATACGCAAAATAGTGTGGGAAACCCGCACCGGCTCTTCGATACGGCCCAGCGCGTGGACATTGCTGCCCTGGGAGTCGGTGCCGGTGGACTGGTCGAATTGCTGGACCAGAACGGTCTGGTCCATACCGAGCAATTTGGCGTAGGCGCGAATGTAGCCGCGAGCGAAGGTATGCCCGGGCAACTTGTCGAATGCGCCGGCTTCAAGATTGCTCAGGGAAGTCACGGTGAGGTTGAGCTTGAGGGCCACTTCGGCCAGCGACCAGCCATTGCTTTCGCGGGCCTGGCGCAGGGTCTCACCGGGGTTAACGCGATTCGCTGCTACAACTTCGGGATGCGCCGCTTTCATCATTGCTCCGACAGGTATTGCTGATATTCCGGCGTACCGGGATAGAGTCGTTTTAATTGCAGGCCCGCACTGGCGGCCTTGTCGCGATCTTCAAATACTTTTGCCAACCGAACGGCGAGCAACAGACTACGTGCATTTTGCTCGGAGAGCTGGCTGAAACGGTCGTAATAGTCACGCGCGGGCACATAATGCCTGTCTTCGAATGACAACTCAGCCATTTCCAGCAATGCCCGTGGCTGCTGACGGTTCAAACGCAGCGCCTTTTCCAGCTGCTGCTGCGCCAGATCACGCTGACCGAGCTTTGCCGCCGTCATGCCGAGGTTCTCGAATACCCGCGAACGCTCAGGATACAGGGTATCGGCAGCCGCCTGTTCAAAACGCTCGTAGGCTTCCTTGTAACGCTGTTCTTCGTAGAGAAAACTGCCGTAGTTGTTGAGGATGCGCGCATCGGCGGGACGGGAGGACAAAGCCTTGCGGAAGTGTTCATCAGCAAGCGCAGGCTCCATTTCGGCCTGGAACACCAGGCCCAGCGCGGCGTTGGCGTCGGGATCCGACCCGTCCAGCTCCAGGGCTTTCTTCAGTGGAACCTTGGCCCGTTCGGTCATGCCCTGCTGCAAGTATCCCAATCCCAGCTGCACGTAGGCAGCTCGCGCTTCGTCACGGCCCTTGCTGGTCTTCATCGGGTTGTAGTCGCCCGACAGGACACAACCAGCACACAGGCTGGCCAACAGCAACAGCAGCGCAAAGCGCAGGGACATAGAGATCCTCTCTTAGTTAGTGTTCGCGGCGTTCTGTGCCAGATCGCTGTCGGCGCTCAATTCGCGCACGGCGATGTAACGTTCGCTGCGACGGGTGCGATCCAGCACCTGCCCTACCAATTGACCACAAGCCGCGTCGATGTCTTCACCACGGGTGGTGCGCACGGTGACGTTGAAACCGGCCTGGTGAAGCTGATCCTGGAACCGGCGGATGGCGTTGTTGCTCGGCCGCTCGTACCCGGAATGCGGGAACGGGTTGAACGGAATCAGGTTGATCTTGCACGGAATATCCTTGAGCAGCTCGATCATTTCCACGGCGTGCTCAAGTTTGTCGTTGACGTCCTTGAGCAAGGTGTACTCGATGGTCAGCACACGTTTCTCGCCAAGGGCGGACATGTAGCGCTGGCACGACTCGAGCAGCATCTTAAGCGGATATTTCTTGTTGATCGGCACCAATTGGTTACGCAATGCGTCATTCGGTGCGTGCAGGGACAACGCCAGGGATACGTCGATGTGCTTGGCCAGCTCATCGATCATCGGCACCACACCCGACGTGGACAGGGTCACGCGGCGCTTGGAGATCCCGTAGCCCAGGTCATCCATCATCAGATGCATGGCGGCCACGACGTTGTCGAAGTTCAGCAGCGGTTCGCCCATGCCCATCATCACCACGTTGGTGATGGCGCGGTCGATGGTAGCCGGAACACTGCCGAAGGATTTGTTGGCAATCCACACCTGACCGATGACTTCGGCGGCGGTGAGGTTGCTGTTGAAGCCTTGCTTGCCGGTGGAGCAGAAACTGCAGTCCAGGGCACAGCCTGCCTGGGACGAAACGCACAAAGTGCCGCGTTTGCCCTGGGGAATGTAAACGGTCTCGACACAGCTGCCGGACGCCACGCGCACCACCCACTTGCGGGTGCCGTCGCTGGAAATGTCCTCGCTGACCACTTCTGGACCACGGACCTCGGCAACAGCCTTGAGCTTTTCGCGCAAGGCCTTGCTGACGTTCGTCATGGCGTCGAAATCATCGACGCCAAAGTGGTGAATCCATTTCATTACCTGACCGGCACGGAAACGCTTCTCCCCGATTGAGTCGAAGAATTTTTCCATTTCCGGCTGGGTCAGACCCAGCAGGTTGGTTTTAACAGTCGATATCGTCATGGATTCACCTTCACTCTTAAGCCAATGCTTAGCGAGTGGTTACTTCAGTAGCTGCGAAGAAGTAAGCGATTTCGCGAGCAGCAGCGGCTTCGGAGTCCGAACCGTGAACGGCGTTGGCGTCGATCGATTCAGCGAAGTCAGCACGGATGGTGCCTGGAGCAGCTTCTTTAGGGTTGGTAGCGCCCATCAGCTCACGGTTGCGAGCGATGGCGTTTTCGCCTTCCAGAACCTGAACGACAACTGGACCCGAAGTCATGAAGGCAACCAGGTCGCCGAAGAAACCACGAGCGCTGTGCTCAGCGTAGAAGCCTTCGGCTTCGGCTTTGGACAGTTGCTTCAGTTTCGAAGCTACAACGCGCAGGCCAGCGTCTTCGAAGCGAGTGGTGATCTTGCCGATCACGTTTTTAGCAACGGCGTCAGGCTTGATGATGGAGAAAGTACGTTGAACAGCCATGGTGTAACTCCAGAAACGGTAATTTGCGAAAAATTAAACCCGCGAATTATACGCGGGTTCTTGGGTATTGCCTAACCTGCGAGGACGATCAGTCCAATTCATCGGCCCAGAGAGTCTGAACCGCCTCCAATACCTTCTCGCCAACACGACCAGAGGTATTGTCGAAGTCCGGCAGCTCTTTGATCCACTGCTGCAACTCGACGAAATTGACAGAATACGGATCTACACCCGGCTTGGCCTCAGCCAGCTCTTCTGCAATACGTTGAACATCATTCCAACCGTAGCTCATGACAGTCTTACCAGTCAGTGCGGCGCTTCGGCCGCATGGTTAAGCGAATATTTCGGAATCTCGACGGTGATGTCTTCTTCACCGACGATCGCCTGACAAGCCAGGCGCGACTGGGCTTCCAGACCCCAGGCACGATCCAGGAAATCTTCCTCCAACTCGTCGGCCTCTTCCAGCGAGTCAAAACCCTCGCGAATGATGCAGTGACAAGTGGTGCAGGCGCAGACGCCGCCGCAGGCGCTTTCCATCTCGATGTGGTGTTCGTGAGCCAGCTCGAGGATCGACGTGCCGGGTGCAGCGTCAACGACCATGCCTTCAGGGCAGAACTTCTCGTGGGGCAGAAAAATGACCTGCGGCATCAGATATCCTCGATTTCATTCAGATTGCGCCCGGACAGAGCGGCCTTCACCGTCTGATCCATACGACGGGCTGCAAAAGCATCGGTCACTTGCGACAGACGCTTGGTCTGCTGCTCGATGGCGTAACCATCGGTGCCTTTCATCAGTTCGGTCAGTTCCTGCACTTGCAACTCGATGACCATGCGCTCTTCAGCGTCGAGCAAACGCTCGCCATCCGCCTCAAGAGCGCCCTGCACCGCTTCGATCAGGCGCTGGGCATCGACTTGTTGCTCGCGAAGAACGCGGGCGACCTTGTCGTCATTGGCGTGCTGGAACGAATCTTTCAGCATCTTGGCGATTTCGCCATCGGTCAGGCCATAGGACGGCTTGACCTGAATGCTCGCCTCAACGCCCGAACCCAATTCACGGGCAGAGACGCTGAGCAGACCGTCGGCATCGACCTGGAAGGTCACGCGAATTTTCGCTGCACCTGCCACCATCGCCGGGATGCCGCGCAATTCGAAGCGAGCCAGGGAACGGCAGTCGGAGATCAATTCACGCTCGCCCTGCAACACGTGGATCGCCATGGCCGACTGGCCGTCTTTGTAAGTGGTGAAGTCCTGGGCGCGAGCGACGGGGATGGTGGTGTTGCGCGGAATCACCTTCTCCATCAGGCCGCCCATGGTTTCCAGCCCCAGGGACAGCGGGATCACGTCGAGCAGCAGCAGTTCGCCGCCATCGCGTTTGTTGCCGGCCAGGGTATCGGCCTGGATCGCAGCACCGATGGCCACCACTTGATCCGGGTCGATTTCAGTCAAAGGCTGACGACCGAAGGCTTCGGCGACGGCTTCGCGAACACGTGGAACGCGGGTCGAACCACCGACCATGACCACGGCGTGCACATCTTCCAGCTCGACGCCGGAATCACGAACGGCGCGGCGGCAGGCTTTGAGGCTTCGGGCAACCATTGGCTCGATCAGCGCATCGAAGGCTTCACGAGTCAGCTGAGCCTTCCAGTCGCCGTAAGCAACTTCAACACTGTCAGAATCCGTCAGGGCTTCTTTAGCGGCGCAGGCAGCTTGCAGCAGGCTGCGCTGTGCGCCCGGATCGAGGTCGGCGGACAAACCGGCGCTCTCGATGATCCAGCCGGCAATCGCGTGATCGAAATCATCGCCGCCCAGCGCGCTATCGCCGCCAGTGGCCAGGACTTCGAAGACACCGCCAGTCAGGCGCAGAATCGAAATATCGAAGGTGCCGCCGCCCAGATCGTAAATGGCGACCAGGCCTTCGGCATGCTGATCCAAACCGTATGCCACGGCCGCAGCGGTCGGCTCGTTGAGCAGACGCAACACGTTCAGACCGGCAAGTTTCGCCGCGTCCTTGGTAGCCTGGCGCTGAGCATCGTCGAAATACGCCGGAACGGTGATCACCGCGCCCACCAGCTCACCGCCAAGGGTGGCTTCAGCGCGCTGACGCAATACTTTCAGGATATCGGCGGACACTTCGACCGGGCTTTTCGGGCCCTGCACGGTGTCGATGAACGGCATGTGCGATTCGCCGCCGACAAAGCGGTACGGCAGCTGATCGCCCAATTGCTTGACGTCGGACAGGCCACGACCCATCAGGCGCTTGACCGACAGCACGGTATTCAGGGGATCGGAGGATGCGGCCAGCTTGGCCGACTCGCCGACTTCGACGCGATCGGCGTGATAACGCACGGCGGAAGGCAGGATGACCCGCCCTTCGGCATCGGCCAGCGGCTCGGAAAGACCACTGCGCAACGCAGCGACCAGCGAATTGGTAGTGCCCAAGTCGATTCCCACAGCCAGACGACGCTGGTGCGGTTGAGGACTTTGGCCGGGTTCGGCGATCTGCAGTAGGGCCATCGTGATCAGGACTTATCTGTATATCAGGCGTGCGACCGGAGCGGCACTGGGTTAATCGTCGAGGCGCTCTTCTAACTGGCGCACTTCGTAGGTGAGCTTGTCGAGGAACTGCATGCGCCGCATCAGGCGTTCGGCCTGTTCGCGTTGCGCTGCATCATCCCAACAGGCTGCGAAGCTTTCGTTGAGCTCTTCCTGGGCGGTTTTCAGGCGACGCTTGAAAGCCGCGACACCGTCCAGGTCGGCACTGTCCTGCAGATCTTCGAGCTCTTCGCGCCATTGCATCTGCTGCAGAAGAAACTCGGGATCGTGGACGGTGACTTCCATCGGCACTTCATGCCCGCTGATGGTCAGCAGGTAGCGTGCACGCTGGGCCGGACTCTTGAGTGTCTGGTAGGCATCATTGAGCCGAGCAGACTGCTCCAGCGCCGACCGCTGCTCGCGCTCGGAAGCATCGGCAAAGCGGTCAGGATGAACACCGCGCGCCAGCTCACGATAGCGCGTGGCCAACTGCTCGAGATCCAGACGAAAGCCCGGTTGCAGCTCGAATAAAGCGAAATGACAAGGAGTACCCACGACAAGCCTCAGATGTTGAAGCTTTCGCCGCAGCCACATTCACCGCGTACGTTGGGATTGTTGAACTTGAAGCCTTCGTTCAATCCTTCCTTGACGAAGTCGAGCTCGGTGCCGTCGAGGTAGGCCAGGCTTTTCGGGTCGATGATCACTTTCTCGCCGTGACTTTCGAACACCTGATCTTCTGCAACCACCTCGTCGACAAACTCCAGCACGTAGGCAAGGCCGGAACAGCCTGTGGTGCGAACACCCAGACGAATCCCTTCACCCTTGCCGCGCCCGTCGAGGGAGCGCCGCACGTGTCGAGCAGCCGCTTCTGTCATGCTGATAGCCATCGTTGACTCCTTACTCGTCGCCAAATCTTGAAAGTCAGATCAAGCCTTTCTTCTGCTTGTAATCGCGAACGGCCGCCTTGATGGCGTCTTCAGCGAGAACCGAGCAGTGGATTTTCACTGGCGGCAGGGCCAGTTCTTCGGCCAGCTGAGTGTTCTTGATGGTTTCAGCTTCGTCCAGAGTCTTGCCCTTCATCCACTCGGTAGCGAGGGAGCTGGAGGCGATAGCCGAACCGCAGCCGTAGGTCTTGAACTTGGCATCTTCGATAACGCCCTGATCGTTGACCTTGATTTGCAGACGCATCACGTCGCCGCACGCCGGAGCGCCGACCATGCCGGTGCCGACATCAGGATCTTCCGCGTTCATCTTGCCGACGTTGCGCGGGTTTTCGTAGTGGTCGATGACCTTTTCGCTGTAAGCCATGATTCTCAATCCTCACTCATCAGGGCCGCTCTTGAGACCCTGCAACTGCGCTGCGTAAACCGCCGCGTCGCTACAGGATCTGTATCCGGCGGCTTCTATATTTAGTGTGCCGCCCACTCGATCTTCGAGATATCGACGCCGTCTTTGTACATGTCCCACAGCGGCGACAGAGCGCGCAGCTTGGTAACGGCCTCGCAGACTTTCTGCGCGGCGTAGTCGATTTCTTCTTCGGTGGTGAAACGGCCGAAGGTGAAACGGATCGAGCTGTGTGCCAGTTCGTCGTTGCGGCCCAGGGCGCGCAGTACGTACGAAGGCTCAAGCGACGCCGAGGTGCAGGCCGAACCGGACGAAACCGCCAGATCCTTGAGCGCCATGATCAGCGACTCGCCTTCAACGTAGTTGAAGCTCAGGTTCAGGTTGTGCGGAACGCGGGCGGTCAGGCTGCCGTTGACGTACAGCTCTTCCAGGTGCTCGACCTGCTTGTAGAAGCGGTCGCTCAATGCCTTGATACGGACGTTTTCGGCAGCCATGTCTTCCTTGGCCACACGGAACGCTTCGCCCATGCCAACGATCTGGTGGGTCGCCAGGGTGCCGGAACGCATGCCACGCTCGTGACCGCCACCGTGCATGGTCGCTTCGATGCGCACACGCGGCTTGCGGCTGACGTACAGCGCGCCGATGCCTTTGGGGCCGTAGGTCTTGTGGGCGGAGAAAGACATCATGTCGACTTTCAGTTTCTGCAGGTCGATTTCGACCTTGCCGGTGGACTGAGCGGCGTCGACGTGGAACAGGATGCCTTTGGAACGAAGCAGCTCACCGATGGCGGCGATATCGTTGACGGTGCCGATTTCGTTGTTCACGTGCATTACCGACACCAGGATGGTGTCTTCGCGCAGCGCGGCTTCGATCATGGCCGGGGTGATCAGGCCATCTTCGGTCGGATCGAGGTAGGTGACTTCGAAACCTTCACGCTCCAGTTGGCGCATGGTGTCGAGGACAGCCTTGTGTTCGATCTTGGAGGTGATCAGGTGCTTGCCCTTGGAGGCGTAGAAATGTGCCGCACCCTTGATTGCCAGGTTGTCGGACTCGGTGGCACCGGAGGTCCAGACGATTTCACGCGGGTCGGCGTTGACCAGATCGGCCACCTGACGACGGGCGTTTTCGACGGACTCTTCGGCTTTCCAGCCGAACACGTGGGAACGGGACGCCGGGTTACCGAAGTTTCCGTCGACCAGCAGGCATTCACTCATTTTTTGCGCAACGCGCGGATCGACCGGGGTGGTCGCAGAGTAATCAAGGTAAATCGGCAATTTCATGGACTATCTCCTAAATCAGGCTGGCTGGCGTGCCGCTAGCTCTCTGGCTGTCATTCGACGGCGGACGCTTCAATCTTGTCCAGGCGCGGCGCCTTGCCATTGCAACGACGCTGATCCTGACGCTGGGCCACTTCCTGCACCTCACGGCGAGTTACGAGGTCGGCCAAGCTGATACCGCTGAGAAATTCGTGAATCTGCAGGCTCAGGTCGCACCACAGGTGATGGGTCAGGCAGGTGTCACCGGAGTGGCAGTCGCCCTGGCCCTGGCATTTTGTTGCATCGACCGATTCGTTCACCGCATCGATCACCTGAGCCACCTGGATGCCCTGCATGTCGCGGGACAACTGGTAGCCACCGCCCGGACCGCGAACACTGGAAACCAGGTTGCTGCGGCGCAGCTTGGCGAAAAGCTGTTCGAGATAGGACAGGGAGATGCCTTGGCGCTCGGAGATATCGGCCAGGGACACCGGCCCGTGTTGCGCGTGCAACGCCAGGTCAAGCATGGCGGTCACGGCGTATCGGCCTTTTGTAGTCAGTCGCATGGACAATTACCACGGAGTTCGGAATGGGCGGGAGTATGCAATTCCCGAGCATTTAAGTCAACTATAAGACCTAGTGCTTTAGTCGGGTTTACCCGCAAAAGAGCGCGCGAATCATAGCAGGGTCTGCGGCCTAATGGCACACCGGTCGGCAGCAGCCCTACAAGTGCGTCAGTGGAGCTTGGATTCGTCCTTGCCCTTGACGCAGGCGAAGTCTTCTTCACGCAGCTCGGGCAGATCTTTCGCACAGTAATTACTGCCCAGATCCTTCAGCGCGCCGCACATCCCCTCCAGACGCCCGTCCACCGCTTGCAGGTGATCGAGCAACTGGCCGATGGCGCGCGCCACCGGATCGGGCATGTCCTCGCTGACACCATAGGCGTCGAAGCCGATCTTCTCGGCCATCGCCTTGCGCTTGGCGTCAGCCTCATCATCGGATTTAACGATGATCCGGCCCGGAATCCCCACCACAGTGGCACCCGGTGGCACTTCTTTGGTGACGACAGCATTGGACCCGACCTTGGCGCCAGCACCCACAGTGAACGGGCCGAGCACCTTCGCACCTGCCCCCACCACAACGCCATCACCGAGGGTCGGATGACGCTTGCCCTTGTTCCAGCTGGTACCGCCCAGGGTCACGCCCTGATAGATCGTCACGTCATCGCCGATTTCAGCGGTTTCACCAATCACGATACCCATGCCATGGTCGATGAAGAAGCGTCGACCGACCTTGGCCCCCGGATGGATCTCGATCCCGGTCAGCCAGCGACCGAAGTTCGACACCAGCCGCGCCAGCCATTTCAGATCATTGCGCCAGAGCATGCCGGCCAGTCGATGAATCCAGATCGCATGCATGCCGGGGTAGCAGGTCAGGACTTCAAAAGCGTTACGCGCCGCCGGGTCCCGGTGGAATACGCTCTGGATATCTTCACGCAAACGCTCGAACATCATTAATCCTTCCGCTTAAGGAGCTCGCCACGGGCCGCTTTCTGGGTTTCCGTGAGGATGCCACGCAAAATATTCATTTCCGCCCGGCTGACCGAGCTGCGTCCGTACAACCGGCGCAGGCGCGCCATCAAGTGCCGCGGCTTTTCCGGATCGAGGAATTCGATGGCCACCAGGGTCTGCTCCAGGTGCTCATAGAACCGCTCCAGCTCATCCATGGTCGCAAGCTCTGCGCTTTTCACGGAGGCCACTTCTTCCTTCTCGATCTTGCTCGGCTGGCCTTGTGCAGCCAGCCACGCCATGCGCACTTCATAACTCAACACCTGCACCGCCGCCCCGAGGTTCAGCGAGCTGAATTCAGGATCGGAGGGGATGTGCACGTGATAGTGACATCGCTGCAGCTCGTCATTGGTCAGGCCGGAATCTTCACGACCGAACACCAGCGCGATCTCCGCGCCCTGCCCGGCCTCCTCGACCACTTTGATTCCGCACTCGCGCGGATCCAGCAATGGCCAGGGAATGCGCCGGTCACGGGCACTGGTGCCGAGCACCAGATTGCAACCGACCAGGGCGTCTTCCAAGGTGGCGACGACTTGCGCGTTTTCAAGGATGTCACCGGCACCCGAAGCGCGGGCATCGGCTTCGTGATGCGGAAAGACTCGCGGATCAACCAGCACCAGACGCGACAGGCCCATGTTTTTCATGGCGCGCGCGGTCCCGCCGATGTTTCCCGGATGGCTGGTGTTGACCAGGACGACACGAATATTTTGCAGCACGGCGGGCGCTCTCGGACTCGGCAAAGGGGTGCAAATCTTACAGAACAGCCTACCGTTAAGCTATGAAAGCGAACAGCGACCTTCACCTGAAGAAAAGTTCTGATAGAATGCGCGGCTTTCTTTAACAACCTTAGGTGACACATCCATGCAGCCCATGCTGAATATCGCGCTGCGCGCCGCCCGCAGCGCCAGTGAACTGATCTTCCGCTCCATCGAGCGCCTGGATACCATCAAGGTCGACGAAAAAGACGCCAAGGATTACGTATCCGAGGTCGATCGCGCCGCCGAACAGAAAATCATCGACGCCCTGCGCAAGGCTTACCCGAATCACTCGATCATGGGTGAAGAGACCGGCCTGCACGCCGGCACCGGCATCGAAGGCGAAGAATACCTGTGGATCATCGATCCACTGGACGGCACCACCAACTTCCTGCGCGGCATTCCTCACTTCGCTGTCAGCATTGCCTGCAAATACCGTGGTCGCCTGGAACACGCTGTTGTTCTGGATCCGGTTCGCCAGGAAGAATTCACCGCCAGCCGTGGTCGCGGCGCTCAACTGAACGGTCGTCGCCTGCGTGTCAGCGGTCGTACCAGCCTGGACGGCGCCCTGCTCGGCACCGGTTTCCCGTTCCGTGACGACCAGATGGACAACCTCGACAACTACCTGGGCATGTTCCGCGCCCTGGTTGGCCAGACTGCCGGCATCCGCCGCGCCGGTTCGGCAAGCCTGGACCTGGCTTACGTAGCCGCCGGCCGTTTCGACGCGTTCTGGGAGTCGGGTCTGTCCGAGTGGGACATGGCCGCTGGCGCCCTGCTGATTCAGGAAGCAGGCGGCCTGGTGAGCGACTTCACCGGCGGTCACGACTTCCTTGAAAAAGGCCACGTCGTTGCCGGCAACACCAAATGCTTCAAGGCAGTTCTGACGGCGATCCAGCCACACCTGCCGGCCTCGCTGAAGCGCTAAGCGTTTCGCGAAACCAAAAAAAAAACACCCTTCGGGGTGTTTTTTTATGGGCATGAAAAAGCACCCCGAAGGGTGCTTTTTTTATAAGCCGTCAACCAATCACTGGCCTGGCTCGTTCTGCGACAGGATCAGCTTGCCCTCCTTGTCGACCGGGATCTGGTTGCCCGGATCACGATCCATCCGCACCTTGCCTTCCTTCCCATCCAGCGAATACCGGACGTCGTAGCCCACAACCTTGTCGCTGATGTCATTCACCGTGTTACAGCGAGTCTGAGTCGTGGTGTAGGTATCACGCTCCTGCATACCCTCCTGAACCTTGTTACCGGCGTAACCACCACCGACCGCACCGGCCACCGTGGCAATCTTCTTGCCCGTGCCGCCGCCGATCTGATTACCCAGCAGACCACCCGCCAACGCACCGACCACGGTGCCGGCGATCTGGTGCTGATCTTTCACCGGCGCCTGCCGGGTCACCGTCACGTCCTTGCACACTTCACGTGGAGTCTTGATCTGTGTTTTGACCGGCTCTACGGCCAGCACTTGCGCATACTCAGGGCCGCTTTTAACCAGGCTGTAGGTGGCAACAGCACCCCCGGCAGTCACACCGACAGCACCCAATACCGCACCAACCAGCAACGACTTGTTCACATGAACCTCCTGACCATCACATGCGGGAACGCGCCCGCGCTTCTCCCAGCCTTGGAGCAAAAAAAAAGACGCGAGTTCAACTCGCGTCTTTTTTGACTGACCGCCGGAAAATCGATGGCCGTTATGGACGGTCGTCGACTTCCTTCTCGGTGTTGGCCGGAGGAATGAGATCTTCAGTGCTCAGGTTCAGCCAGATCAACACCACGTTCGCGATGTAGATCGACGAGTAGGTACCCGCCAGAACACCGATAAACAGGGCGATGGAGAAACCGAACAGGTTATCGCCACCAAAGAACAGCAGCGCCGCGATCGCCAGCAGGGTGGAGATCGACGTCGCCATGGTCCGCAGCAAGGTCTGAGTCGTCGAGATATTGATGTTCTCGATCAGCGAAGCCTTGCGCAGGACACGGAAGTTCTCACGCACCCGGTCGAATACGACGATGGTGTCGTTGAGCGAGTAGCCGATGATCGCCAGCACCGCCGCCAACACCGTCAGGTCGAAGGTAATCTGGAAAAACGACAGGATACCGATGGTCACGATCACATCGTGGATCAGCGATACGATGGCGCCGACCGCGAACTTCCACTGAAAGCGGAAAGCCAGATAGATCAGGATGCCGCCGAGCGCCAGCAGCATGCCGAGGCCGCCCTGGTCACGCAGCTCTTCACCGACCTGCGGGCCGACGAACTCGACACGCTTGACGGTAGCGGGGTTATCGCCGCCGACCTTTTGCAGCGCTTCTGCCACCTGATGACCCAGTTGCGGGTCTTCACCCGGCATACGCACCAGCAGGTCGGTGGTTGCACCGAAGTTCTGCACGACGGCCTCGTGGTAACCCGAGGTCACCAGCTGCTCGCGCACCTTGGTGACGTCAGCCGGACGCTCGTAGGTCAGCTCGATGAGCGTACCACCGGTGAAGTCAAGCCCCCAGTTCATGCCCTTGTGGAACACACTGAAGATTGCCAGCAAGGTCAGAAATACGGTGACGCCGAACGCAAAGTTGCGGACGCCCATGAAGTTGATTGTACGTAACATGGCAGCCCCTTAAATCCACAACTTCTTGAAGTCACGTCCGCCAAAGATCAGGTTGACCATTGCGCGGGTCACCATGATGGCCGTGAACATCGAGGTAAAGATCCCGAGGGACATGGTCACTGCAAAGCCTTTCACCGGGCCTGTGCCCATGGCGAAGAGGATGCCGCCGACCAGCAAGGTGGTCAGGTTGGCGTCGAGAATCGCAGTGAATGCCCGGCCGAAGCCTTCGTTGATTGCACGTTGCACGGTCATGCCGGCGGCGATCTCTTCACGAATCCGCGAGAAGATCAGCACGTTGGCGTCGACCGCCATACCCATGGTCAACACGATACCGGCGATACCCGGCAGGGTCAGCGTAGCCCCCAGCAGCGACATCAGCGCCAGCAGCAACACCATGTTCACCGCCAGTGCAACGGTGGCGATCAGGCCGAAGAAGCGGTAGATGGCGATGATGAACAGCGAGACGAACAACATGCCCCACAGCGATGCATCGATACCCTTGGTGATGTTGTCCGCACCCAGGCTCGGGCCGATGGTGCGTTCTTCAGCGAAGTACATCGGAGCAGCCAGACCACCGGCACGCAGCAACAGCGCCAGTTCGGACGACTCGCCCTGGCCGTTCAGGCCGGTGATACGGAACTGCGCACCCAGCGGCGACTGAATGGTCGCCAGGCTGATGATTTTCTTCTCTTCCTTGAAGGTCTGCACCGGCACGTCTTTTTCGACGCCGTCGACCACTTGCTTGACGTAAGTAGTGACCGGGCGCTGTTCGATGAAGATCACCGCCATGCTGCGACCGACGTTGCTGCGGGTCGCGCGGTTCATCAGATCGCCACCGTGACCATCCAGGCGGATGTTCACTTCAGGCGTACCGTGCTGCGAATCGAAACCGGCCTTGGCGTCAGTCACCTGGTCACCGGTGATGATCAGACCACGCTCGATCTGCGCAGGAGGACGCTTGCCTTCACGGAATTCGAAGGTCTCGGAAGTGGCTTTCGAAGCGCCCGGCTCTGCAGCCAGACGGAACTCCAGGTTGGCCGTCTTGCCGAGGATACGCTTGGCTTCGGCAGTGTCCTGCACGCCCGGCAGCTCAACCACGATACGGTTGGCGCCCTGACGCTGGACGATCGGTTCGGCAACACCCAGCTCGTTGACGCGGTTACGGACCGTGGTCAGGTTCTGCTTGATGGAGTATTCACGGATTTCCGCCAGCTTGGCCGGGGTCATCGCCAGACGCAGCACCGGTTGACCATTGAGATCGGCCGGCACAATGTCGAAATCGTTGAAATTCTTGCGGATCAGCGCACGGGCCTGTTCGCGGGAATCAGCATCGCTGAAGCCCAGCTGAATGGCGCCATTGAGTTGCGGCAGGCTGCGATAACGCAGTTTCTCTTTGCGCAGCAGGCTCTTGACGTCGCCTTCGTAGACTTTCAGGCGGGCGTCGAGGGCTTTGTCCATGTCCACTTCCAGCAGGAAGTGCACACCACCGGACAAGTCCAGACCCAGCTTCATCGGGTGCGCAGCCAGGTTGCGCAACCATTGCGGGGTGGTTTGTGCCAGGTTCAGCGCGACGACGTAGTCATCACCCAATGCCTTGCGGACAACGTCCTTGGCCGGCAGCTGGTCTTCAGCCTTGGTCAGACGGATCAGACCGCCCTTGCCGTTCGCAGCCAGGCTCGAAGCCTTGACGTTGATCCCGGATTCCTTGAGCGCGGTGCTCACGCGATCCAGATCGGCCTGATTGACCTGCAGGGCCGTGCTGGCGCCGCTGATCTGAATGGCCGGGTCATCGGGGTATAGATTCGGAGCGGAATAAATCAGACCGATCGCCAGCACCGCCAGGATCAGAATGTATTTCCACAGAGGATATTTGTTCAGCATCACGCCGCCCGTTATGAACGCGGGGCGCCTTGCGCGCCCCGTCGATTGAGTAGAAGTTGGAACCTTAGATCGCTTTCAGCGTGCCTTTTGGCAGCGTGGCGGCGATGGCGCCCTTCTGGAACTTCATTTCCACGGTGTCGGAAACTTCCAGAACCACGAAGTCATCGGCCACTTTGGTGATCTTGCCGGCGATGCCGCCGGTGGTGACCACTTCGTCGCCCTTCTGCAGGCTGCTCAGCAGGTTCTTCTGCTCTTTGGCGCGCTTGGCCTGTGGACGCCAGATCATCAGGTAGAAGATGACCAGGAAGCCGACCAGGAAAATCCACTCGAAGCCGCCGCCCATAGGCGCTGCAGCCGGTGCAGCCGCGTCAGCCATGGCATTAGAGATAAAAAAGCTCATTTAGCACTCCAGTTGCAAATGTTGAATCTTGGGGTCAGAAAACTCAGTCCAAAGGCGGAACGGGAAGCCCGCGTTTGGCGTAGAAGGCATCGACAAAGGCGGCCAATGTACCCTGTTGAATAGCCTCGCGCAAACCAGCCATCAGCACCTGATAATGGCGCAAATTGTGGATGGTATTGAGCATGCTGCCGAGCATTTCGCCGCACTTGTCCAGATGATGCAGATAAGCGCGGGAGAAGTTCTGGCAGGTATAGCAATCGCAGGTCGGATCCAGTGGCGAATCATCATGGCGATGGAACGCGTTACGGATCTTCAGCACGCCTGTATCAACGAACAGATGCCCGTTGCGGGCATTACGGGTTGGCATCACGCAATCGAACATGTCCACACCGCGGCGCACACCCTCAACCAGATCTTCCGGTTTGCCAACGCCCATAAGGTAACGAGGTTTGTCAGCCGGCATCATGCCCGGCAGATAGTCCAGCACCTTGATCATTTCGTGCTTGGGTTCGCCCACCGACAGACCGCCGATGGCCAGACCGTCGAAGCCGATCTTGTCCAGGCCTTCCAGCGAGCGCATGCGCAGGTCCTGGTGCATGCCGCCCTGAACGATGCCGAACAACGCCGCGGTGTTGTCGCCATGGGCATTCTTCGAACGCTGGGCCCAGCGCAGCGACAGTTCCATGGACACGCGGGCCACGTCTTCGTCAGCCGGGTAAGGGGTGCATTCGTCGAAGATCATCACGATGTCCGAGCCCAGGTCGCGCTGGACCTGCATCGACTCTTCCGGGCCCATGAACACTTTCGAGCCGTCGACCGGGGAGGCGAAGGTCACGCCCTCCTCCTTGATCTTGCGCATGGCGCCGAGGCTGAACACCTGGAAACCGCCGGAGTCGGTCAGGATCGGGCCTTTCCACTGCATGAAATCGTGCAGGTCGCCGTGCTCCTTGATCACTTCGGTACCCGGGCGCAGCCACAGGTGGAAAGTGTTGCCCAGAATGATCTCCGCGCCGGTGGCGACGATGTCACGCGGCAACATGCCCTTGACCGTGCCGTAGGTGCCCACCGGCATGAAGGCCGGGGTCTCGACGGTGCCACGGGGGAAGGTCAGACGACCACGACGGGCCTTGCCATCGGTGGCAAGCAGCTCGAACGACATACGACAGGTGCGACTCATACTGTTTCCTCTGGGCCGCGGGGGGCGGGATTACGGGTGATGAACATCGCATCACCGTAGCTGAAAAAGCGGTATCCGTTATCGACCGCGGCTTTGTAGGCAGCCATGGTTTCCGGATAACCGGCGAACGCCGAAACCAGCATCAACAGCGTGGACTCGGGCAAATGGAAATTGGTGACCAGGGCGTCGACCACATGGAACGGCCGGCCCGGGTAGATAAAGATGTCGGTGTCGCCACTGAACGGTTTAAGTACGCCATCGCGGGCGGCGCTTTCCAGCGAACGCACGCTGGTGGTGCCGACAGCGATGACGCGACCGCCACGCTCACGGCAAGCGGCGACGGCATCGACCACATCCTGACCGACTTCCAGCCACTCGGTGTGCATGTGGTGATCTTCGATCTTCTCCACGCGCACCGGCTGGAAGGTGCCGGCGCCGACGTGCAGCGTGACGAACGCCGTCTCGACGCCCTTGGCGGAGATCGCTTCCATCAGCGTCTGATCGAAATGCAGCCCGGCAGTCGGCGCCGCCACCGCGCCGAGCTTCTCGGCATACACGGTCTGATAGCGCTCGCGATCCGAACCTTCGTCCGGGCGGTCTATATAAGGAGGCAACGGCATGTGGCCGACGCGATCGAGCAGCGGCAGCACTTCTTCGGCAAACCCCAGCTCGAACAGCGCATCGTGACGCGCCAGCATCTCGGCTTCGCCACCACCGTCGATCAGGATCTTCGAACCCGGTTTCGGCGACTTGCTGGAACGCACATGAGCCAGCACGCGGTGGGTATCGAGCACCCGCTCGATGAGGATTTCCAGCTTGCCGCCGGAGGCTTTCTGCCCGAACAGCCGCGCCGGAATCACCCGGGTATTGTTGAACACCATCAGATCGCCGGGGCGCAAATGCTCCAGCAGATCAGTGAATTGACGGTGTGCCAGGGCGCCGCTGACCCCATCCAGGGTCAACAGGCGACTACCGCGACGCTCGGCCAAAGGATGGCGGGCAATCAGCGAATCAGGAAGCTCGAAGGTAAAGTCAGCAACGCGCATGATGAGGTTCGTCTAGCAGGGCCGGAAAGTCTAGCGGAAATATCGAAAATTGACCATGAAACGTGATTGACCAACGGTAGGCACCTCTCTATACTTCGCCGCCATTGAGCCCTGATGGCGGAATTGGTAGACGCGGCGGATTCAAAATCCGTTTTCGAAAGGAGTGGGAGTTCGAGTCTCCCTCGGGGCACCACATAGCAGTATCTGAGAGTCTCTACCAGCCTCTCAGACCCAAAGAAACCGGCCACTTGGCCGGTTTTTTTGTGCCTGCTTGACTACCCCTGTCTCCCCTTATCCGTTGTATCCCTGTATCCCTGCTTGTATCCTGAGAAAAATACCTAACTTTGGGATACAAGGATGAAGCGCGCAGACATCAAGCGCCGCCCTCTCGCTGACACGACACTTGCGGGATTGGAGCCGGAATCAAAGGAATACCGGGAGCTGGACGGAAACGGCCTCTACTTCAGGGTTAAACCTGATGGTGGTAAATCCTGGCAGCTTCGCTACAAACGTCCGGCGGGCAATTGGGCTTGGATGGGGCTAGGGGGTTACCCTGAAGTGAGTGGTGCGTTGGCGCGGGACAAAGCTGCCGAACTACGCAAGGTAGTTAGCAGCGGGGCCGATCCTCTCGAACAGAAACGCTCTGCCAAAGCTGCCATTGACGCTGCCAGGACTAGGACCTTCAGAGCTGCTGCGGAAGCTTGGCTGAAGGCCAAAGAAGAAAAGGGCCTCGCTCCCTCCACTCTTAACAAAATCCGCACTTACCTCGATAAGGACATCCTCCCGGCATTGGGAAATAAGCCCCTCGACGAAATCACCCGTACCGACTGCGCAGACCTCCAGGCATCCCTCGAAGCGCGAAACGCACACAACGTGGCGGAAAAGTGTCGCACCTGGATCAATCAGATCTTCGGCCGAGCCATCGGCTTAGGGCTCACCGAAAACGATCCGGGTAGTCGCCTCCGTGACATTGCAGCCCAAGCCCCCAAGACTCAGCAGCATCCACACCTGCTGGAACCTGAGCTGGCTGAATTCCTCCACGCGCTCAAAAACACACCAAGCAGACTGACAGCCCGCACCGCCGCTTGGCTTTGTGTCTGGACAGCATCGCGCCCTGGCATGGTCCGCTTGGCTGAGTGGAAAGAGTTCGACCTTGAAAAAGCTATTTGGACGACACCTGCTGCCAAGATGAAGATGCGTCGGGATTTTGTATGCCCCCTTCCCCATCAAGCTGTTACCGCTCTGAAGGATCTGCACTGCTTAACAGGACGGAGTCGCTGGCTTTTCCCCGGCGTAGGAGCCAAGAACCCAACTATTAGTGAAAACACAATCAACAAAGTCTTTGCAACCATCGGCTACAAGGGTCGTCTTGTTGGACACGGTACTCGGCACACCGCAAGCACGTTGCTTCGAGAACATGGCTGGCCGAAGGAGCATGTTGAAGCGCAGCTGGCTCACAAAGAGGAAGGCATCTCAGGGGTGTACAACAAGGCCCAATACCTTGAGCAACGCGTAACGATGATGCAGTGGTATGCCGATCATCTTGATGGACTCGCAGCTGGCAATGTAGTGCAAGCCCAGTTTGGAAAGGCGATATGAGATCACTTAACCAGACTATCTCTAAAACCGGTGTAACGGGTGTTACTCGTGTAACAACTCCACCCAACCTATTGAAAATATTATATTTTCTTAAAGCTACACCTGATCCGAGCTCGACAAACTCCGCGTGTAACGCTGCTGACGTGTGTAACCGTCATCGAACCACAAGCCCCCTGCTGGCAGCTGTTTTGCCAGATACACCTCGCTGGGGCAGTACGCACGGTACGGGGCGAGGGGTATCTTAATGAACAGGAATCTTGGCACCGAAGCTTTAGAGCTTGAGATTGCCGGGGTAGACGTTGGCTGCCTGCTTTGGGATCTTGATGAGGTCGAACTCGCTGTCCGTGAGTTGGCGCTATACAGCCAATTCTCCGAGCACTTCCGTGATGCGTTTACCTGCATCCACAATGCAACATCTTTCTGGCTCAAGGACGGCCAATACGCTGACTGTGCTGAATCAGCGACAAAGACAATGTTTCGACTTCGCGACCCTATTGAAGAGCATTTCTACTTTTCCGAACAGACCTCACTGCCCAGAGCCGTTCGCCGCTTCCTTGGCATTGATCATCCCGCAAGCGACACGCAACTCGTAGCGACTTATGCGCTTATTCAAGCTGTACAGGCGGTTGAAGTCCTTGCGAACTGGCTATTCGACCTAGAACGCTCCCTCTACGATCTGGATCTAGATCTGGTGGAGCAGATCAGACAGACCGACCCCAAACAATACCTCCTCCTCATTCAGAGAGAACGAAAGCGAAAGAGCGACTTCGAAATCGAGGCACGAGAGGAGTTTGCTGATTTCAATGGCGAGGCCTCCAAGACTTTGATGCTTGCTTCACTTTATCAACAAGCGGACTGGGCGGACATTTCGCGCAATGACTTTAGCGCATCAGGTTTTCTGCGAAGAGCGCTGGAAAAGGCTTTTGCCGCAAAAGCGTCGGAAAAGGGCAAAGCGGCCGGAAAGGCTAACGCCAAGCCAGGCACAATCAAACAAGAGAACACCAAGAAGCTTTTTGAGGACATAAGCAAAGCGGCAAAAAGCCAAATATCTTCCAACCCCAACATAACGGAAACTGAATTGGTCAAAGCGCTAGTCGACTTGGGCAAGGCATCAGCCCCAACCGTTAGAAAATACCTGAGAAAAGGTAAATTTCTCCCTAGATAAAATTTCGCTGTACCGACGAAAAGCAAACCATGTTTGCTTTTTTTTCGTCTTTTAGTCTGCGCCTGTCTCTCACCTTACAGGCACGACTATGTCTAACTCCCGCGCGTCAACAATCAACCAAATTCCTTATCGCGACCCCGCGACAACCTTGATCAGAATATCCGAAGTCATGGCTATCGTTGGCCTGGCACGCCCCACTATTTACAAGCTAATGCAGTGCCCAAAGAGCGGCTTTCCACGCCCGGTAAAACTGAGCACAAGCACCGCACGCGGAGCGCCAGTGGCGTGGGTTCTTTCCGAAATCCAAGCATGGGCACGCAGCCGCATTGAGGCGCGTGATCAGGTGGCCGCATGAATCGCAAAATCGCAGAGAAAGCTTTGATGCATCCGTTTTCAGTGCTGCGTCAAATCGGGTTTTCACCTCGCCTTATGCAGCGCCTCGAGCGCTATCGCAGCAAGCAGGACAAATTAGGTCGCATGGTAAGCGTACTCAGCTGGGCCGACGGCACTTGGTGCGCCCTATCCCTCCATTGCGAAAAGACCGGGGCTGTTGTCGTCGACGAAGGCCAGCAGGTCGACGCTTACGAAGACGCCCGCTCCATGCTCAGCGGCGGCTTCCTGCCTCTTCTATCCCTGCGCTGGGAAGCCCTTGCCTGAAACGAAAACGCCTCCGGGGGCGATCCGGAGGCGTTGAGGTCAATCTACATGCCCGAACAATTTATGCCGCACCTGAAAAAACCGCAAGCCATCAGCGCAGTTGCACTTTCGAAACACGGACGTTACTCTCTGGCCGTCGCTGCAAATTCAGCGACCGGGTTTGGCGACCCGAGCTCATACAGGCGCACAGGCGCCCCCATACCGATTGCAGGCGCTTTTTTTGTGCCCGCACTCCTGCTTTATGGCGGCTGTGCGTGGGAGACCTTCGGGTCTGCCGGGGTCCTGTATGCCCGGTTCGCCAACCCGCGCACAGCTGCCACCCTTACATCGTTTGGCGACGATCAGTGGCAGCTCCTCACATACAGGAGCTTCACCAATGCACGCCCTCAATCCGTCCAAAATTCGCGCCGCTGCACACCGTGCGATGGCTCTCGCCGCTTTACATGCCAACTCCAGCCTCGCTACACGCCTCTCCCGCTACAACGCTCACATGGCCAAAGCCCGCGCGCTCGAAACCTCAGGCGGTGCCCAATGAATAACGCTTTGAGTTTTGCCCTGCCCGAAGACCTGCTCTGTGTGAATCCGACCGCCGAAGCCGGCGTACCTATCGACGCCATCACCTGCGCCATCGACCGCGCTGACTCGGTACTCACGCTGCTGGAAGATCACTTCGAAAACGAATCCTCACGCCTTGCCAATCACGTCATCGCCGCCGTCCTCTGGGACGTACGCGGCACCCTCGGTTTGATCAAAACGCTGGCTATGCACGGTGACAACACTTCGGCCCCTGCGGTGCAGAAAGGCGGTGCGCTATGAGCATTTCCACCACACCGGGCCACGCCACCTTTTCTCGCGTTAATGCCACCGACCTGAAGCTGTTTCGGGTGAATGCCGGGGTACCCGTCGAAGACGCACTGGAGATGGTGTCGCTGCTGCAGCATCACGCAAACCAGCTCAATTTCGACGCTGCAATGAGTGACCACGGCGAGCGTTTCAGTTGGCCCGCCCTGTACCTGGGCGAGATGGCGAAAGCGCTGATCGACGACATCAACGACGCGCTGTTTCTGCCGAGGGCTGACACATGAGCCAACGCTCGAACAACGCTAAACGCCCGAGCTTTGCCGACGTGAAAGCCGCCGCGCTGAAAGACATCGAGCGTGTCTTGTCGCACTGGCTGCCCAACGGCAAGCGCGTGGACGGCGGCAAGGAATACACCGCCCCCAATCCGACCCGTAGCGACAAGCGCGCCGGATCGCTCAAGGTCAATTTGAACAAGGGCACCTGGGCAGACTTTGCCACCGGCGACAAAGGCGGCGACCTGATCGATCTGGTGCGCTATCTGGACGGCGGCACCGATGTTGAAGCCTGCCACAAACTGGCGGACTGGCTGAACGTCGCGCCCGGCGCTGCCAATACCAAAGTCGCCCCGAGCAAGCCCAAGGCAGCAACATGGAACGCCATCCAGCCGATCCCGGCCGAGGCCATGAACAAGTGCCCGGCCAAGCACCGTGATCACGGTGTGCCGTCCAAGGTGTGGATCTATCGTGATGCGCAGGGTCAGCCGCTTATGGCGCTGTATCGCTTCGACCTCAGCCCGGATGCAGACGGCAAGCCGAAGAAGGTCTTTGCACCCCTGACGTGGTGTCAGCGTGCCGATAGCCAAACCCAGCAATGGCGCTGGCAGGGGCTGCCGGATCCGCGTCCACTCCTACGCCTTGATGAACTGGCCCAGAGTGCTGACGCACCAGTGGTTCTGTGCGAAGGCGAGAAAGCGGCCGATGCCGCCGCCGAGCTGTTGCCGACCTACGTGGCCACCTGCTGGCCGAACGGCTCCAACTCCTGGCACAAAGCCGACCTGACGCCGCTCAAGGGACGCGACGTGGTGTTGTGGCCGGACAACGACGACAGCGGTAAAACCTGCATGGCCACCGTTGCCGAAAAGCTGCGCGAAATCGGCGCCGCCTCGGTCCGGGTCATTGCGCTCGAGGTGTTCAAACGAAAGCCGACGCTGAAAAACGACCGTGCCGCGTTTGCCAAGGGTGGTCAATGGCATGAAGGCGACGATGCCGCCGATGCGCTTGGCAAAGGCTGGACCGCCGGCCACTTCGCCGAACTGGAAAGCAGCAGCGAGCTGTTCGGTGTGATCGAAGAAAAACCAGTTGTTGCACAGGTGGAACCCAAGCCGGAACCAGAGCCGGAAGTGAAACCCAAAGCAGCAGCCAAGCGACCGGCAAAATCGAAGAATGACCTGATGCCCGGTGGCTTTCGCCTGACTCCCGAAGGTGTTTTTTATGCCGGCGATGACGGCGAAGCACGCCCGGTGTGTTCGCCGCTGGCAATCCTTGCGCGTACCCGTGACGAGAAGGGCCACAACTGGGGCTTGCTGGTCGAGTTCGACGACCCCGACGGCACCAAGAAACGCTGGAACATCCCGGCGCGCACCATGACCGGCGATTTCGGTAAGGACGTACTCGGCCCTTTGGTGGACATGGGATTGCGTCTGGCTGGCAGTCGTTCGGGGCGCAACGCACGCAACGATTTGCAGAGCTACCTGGGCGGCTTTGACAGTGCTCAACGTGCGCGGCTGGTCACCCGTTTGGGCTGGCATGACAACGCCTTTCTGCTGCCGGAGCAGCAGGTCGGCATACACACGGAACACCTGCACTTCTACGAGGCCGGCGCGCAGCTTCCGCCGATCAGCGAAGCGGGTACGTTGGAACAGTGGCAACAGCAGATCGGCGCGCTGTGCATCGGCAACCATCGCTTGGCATTTGTCGTCGGCGTGGCCTTCGCCGGTCCCCTGCTGAACATGCTCGGCCACGAGTCGGGCGGCTTTCACCTGTACGGCGACAGCTCCGGCGGCAAGACCACGCACCTGCAAGTCGCCGCCTCGATCTACGGTGGGCCGCGTCTGGTGCGCTCGTGGCGCTCCACTGACAACGCGCTGGAATCGATCGCTGCCGCGCATTCCGACGGGCTTCTGGTGCTCGATGAAATCGGCATGTGTGATGCCCGCATCATCGGCGAGACGGTGTACATGCTCGGCAACGGCACCGGCAAGGCCCGCGCCAATGATCGAGGCCAAGCAGGCCGGCAGGTGCAGGAATGGCGCCTGCTGTTTCTCTCCACCGGCGAGAAGACCTTGGCCCAGCACATGGCCGAAGCCAACAAAGAGCTGAAAGCCGGCATGGAGGTACGGATGCTCGCCGTTCCGGCGGATGCCAGCAAAGGCCTAGGCATGTTCGACACGCTCAACGGTTTCGAGGACGCCGCAGCACTGTCCGACGCACTCAAGGCCCGTGTGGCGAACTACTACGGCACGCCGCTCACCGCCTTTCTAACCGCGCTGTGCGAACCCGGCAAACGCCAGGGCTGGGCAGCGATCCTGCGCCGCACGCTGGAAGGCTTTATTGCCCAAGCGCTCCCGGCTTCCGCCAGTGGACAGGCACACCGTGCCGCCGCGCGCTTCGGCCTTGCAGCGGCCGCTGGTGAGCTTGCCACGGCTATGGGCATCACCGGCTGGCCGGACGGCACGGCTACCACCGCCGCTCGGGTGTGCTTGAACGCCTGGCTCCATGAGCGCGGTGGCGCCGGTAACTTCGAGGGCGATGCGATCTTGGCGCGGCTGCGCCAGGTCATTGAGCGCTTCGGCGAGAGTCGCTTCACCCGGTGGGAATCGGCGGCAGCGAAGATCGACGAACACGGCCCGCGCACCATCGACCGCCTCGGCTTTCGCAAGACGCTGGAGCACGGCATGGGCGACACCATGCACACCACCAACACCTACTACGTGCTGACCGAGGCGTGGCGCTCGGAGATCTTTCGCGGCATGAACATCAACGCCGTGAACAAGGAGCTGTTGCAACGCGGCGTGCTGGAACCGAGCAGCGACGGGAAGGCGTCGAGTCTGGTGCGGTTACCCGGTCTCGGTCAGCAACGCTGCTACATCGTGAAGACGATTCCGGGAACGGATGACAGCGAGGCTCGGGCTGCCTGAGGGCAACCCCGCTGATCGAGGTAGCGCCGGCTGACTCCCGGCCTCGCCAGCCGCTCATTCAACCCAAACTCAATTTTTGAAGGAACAAGACAGATGAACGAATTCCAAACCTCCACCGAACAACACGAATTGCTGGCCAGCGATCCAGATGGCCATGAAACAGGGCTCTCGTTGCCCGTAGCAACTGCCGGCGAAGAGAGCAGCATATGCGAGAAGAAGCGGGTGTTGCTGGACGAAATCGCAGACCTGAAGATCCGTCGCGATAGCCTCTTGAGGGAGGCAGCAGAGCACTACGCTCATATAGAACCATTGGAAGCGCTCTTGGAAAACGAGGAGGAACTCGACGCAGATCGGTTGTACGAAACTCGAAAACAGTACAACACCCTCAAAATTCCTTACGACTCCTGCAAGACACGCGCGGGTAATGCAGAGGCTCGGATTCAACGGCGTGAGCAGCTGGTCAATCACGAAACGCTAATGGCGGGTTACACCGATTCGATGGATAACTGGAAAGCCGACGAACAAGAGCTCAACGAGAAACGCCAAAGTCTTAGCACCCGCTTGGCACAGATCCAGCAGCAGGCGGAAGAGGATATGGCCAAGGCCCGGCAAGCCGAAACTGATGCCGCGACCGCCTATGCGCAGGCCGTCGCCTGGGGCGACACCGAGGGCGAAAAGAACGCCAATGCCGACGCGCAGAAAGCCGCGAAAAATCTCGCTACGGCGACCGAACATAATCGGCGCCAACACCTGATCATCACTGCGTTGGAACAGGAACTGGCCATCGTCGACCAGCACATTGCCGAAGCGCAAAGGGAATATCAAACCATCCAGAGAACAGCCATGTCGCTGGCCCGAACAGTGCTGGAAGAACAGTGGAACGAACAAGCACAAGCGCTTATAGATAAGGGCGCCAAACTGTGGGCAGCCGAAGGAATGCTTGGTGGGGAACACCTCACGTTGATGAAGCTGGTGATTCCAACCAAAGGCGAAGACTTCTACAACTGGACCTGGCGTGAGTTGTCGGATCGATCCGGCAATTACAACGTGCAAGACATTCTCTCGCTGTAACGCGCTGAACCACCGAAACAGCCTGCGCAGGTAGGCTGTTTAACCCACACAGGCTACAAAATGATCATTCAATTTGACCTTAGAAACACCCCCAACTGGAAAGAAATACTGAAAGCACGAATAGTGTCCTTAAAAGAAATGATGGAATTCGTGGACAAACCCCGCGTAAAAACGGAACTCGAGACTCTCACTGTAAAATTGATCAAAGCCGAGATCATTAGCATCCGAGAGTTTCTGAAGCTGTCAGAATAGTGCTGAACTTGTGAGCCACCCGAACATTCAAACTGTCATCAAACAAACATAGGAAAAAACCATGTCCAAACTTGCCGAATACCGTCAGCTGGAAAAACACCTGGCCGAGCAAATGCAGGCGCTGGAAGCGCTGAAAAGCGACGGCGCGCTGAAAAAAGAGATTGAATTCGAGACTAAGCTGCGCGAACTGCTGGACCAGTACGGCTTCAGCCTCAAGCACATCATCAACCTGCTCGATCCGCAGAGCACGAAGCGCGCTTCGACACCGGCGGCGACACCTGGTAAACGCAAGCCTCGCGAACTGAAGGCCTACAAGAATCCGCATACCGGTGAAGTGGTTGAAACCAAAGGCGGGAACCACAAGACGCTCAAAGAGTGGAAAACCAAGCACGGTTCCGACGAAGTTGAAAGCTGGGTTCGCAAATAACGCAGGTTGAATAAAAGGCCTCTCAGAGGCCTTTTCTTTTGTTGATCACATCCTTCGCGCCTGCGACCTCACCCTCTAAGAATCATCACCAGCAAAAGGAGTCAACGTTGTGGACACAATGAGCAGACGTGAAATTTGCGTTCTGTTGTCTCGACGCCTTCCCCAATGCACCATCACCTGCTCGATAAATACCGACCGTAGCTTGTCTATCGAAGTGATAGGCCCCGACCAGCGACAATTCACCATCGCGCACATTGATCGCTCCAGCGCAGCTCTACCCATCTGGGCTAATGCTAGGTGCCTTGCCCTACGCCCTCGACTGCTTTCCTGTAGTTCGCTGCAGCCTTCTCGATCATCACTCTGCGCTCCTCACGGGTGATGAAGCCTTCCGCGAAGTCTGGCTCTGCCCTCCCAACCGCTAGAAACGAGCTGCTCCTGGCTGCCCTCCACGATTTTTTCTTAACGACCGCGTCTGCCCAATAGCCGCCGCTCACGGACGTCTGCTTTCGGCCAAAAGCAGACGCCTATGAACGGCTAATGCCGACCCGATACGTAAACTCAACGTTATCTGAATCATGCTAGGTCTTTAGCATGATTTCCAATAAACAGTGGAAGCCACATAAATAATTTCAGTTATACCCGCCACTCCCTCTATACCCCCTAATAATTCATGTGGCTTATATGAGAAGCTTCTGCTCTGGCTCTATATCTTTTTTCTTTAAGAAAAAGACAACTCCCTGCTGAGGCAAAATACCGCCATCTACTCGATAAATCTTTTGCGTGGCGCTATCAATTGTTAGCTTTGAAGGTGATGACATGACGGGGGCAAGATCAAACTCAAAACCTTCTGGATACGTTGCAATTATATCCAGGCCGATAAGTGGTAATTTTGTACCCTGATAATCTGTAATGTCACCTTTATAGACCTGTTGATATACGGTTTTGTATTCAACAAAGCTGCCGGGCGGGATAGTAATGGTATATTCAACTGACGTCTTTCTTCCGTCATTTACAATGCTGATATTCTTTTTAATCGATTTTGATTTATCATAATGAACAAGATGATTGCCATCTGTCGAGGTGCACTCTGCCAGCAAAATATTGTATGGATTTCCGCCAAGTGGATCCAAGTCGAGTCTAACAGGATCACTGACAACTGCCTGACTTAGATTATGCAACTCATACCTGACGGTATGCGTACAGCGTATGCCCTCGTCGCATTTTTCAAAATTATAGACCCACTTGGCCTCCTTCCTAATCACTTTATTCTCTATAATATCTTGCCTGATTACTTTGAATATCTCTTCCGGTATAATTGTTTTAAACAATGAATCAAATACGTTTATATTTATTGCGTCATTTAGCTTATTCAATTCTGCTTCTTTTTCGGTGCGCTGGGCGAGCTCCAGTTTATTGACGATAAAAACCGTAACAAAAATTGCTGCAGCTAAACCATAAAGAAAATTCTTTGCAAGATTTATTATCTGAAGACTCCATGGATATGAAATCTCTTGAAAGCTCTCCGTACTTCCGTCTGACCTTGATATCGTTTTAGTCACCATCTCGAAAGGGGTGTTGGAAGACCAAATATCTAGAGAGAAAGCTAATAGCGTGATCGCTAAGACGATTCCAAAATATGCCGCATGTTTCTTATTCATGAACTCTCTCGCTACATTTAAGCACTTTGAAAAACTAGATTTTTGACAGTGCGCATTCATTGAACTAATTCAATAGCCATTGACACTTAAGATGCGGAACGGTTAAACAATGCCGGTCCGCACTACTACATTAAAATACAGTTTTAAGGCAATTATAATGCGCTCAATGCCGATTCTATGTCTCTCACAGCATATTGAAGCTGGTCCGACAAAGGAGATGCTAAAGCGGGACCTGCCAACGAAACAAACAGTTCCTCATCAAAAAGTGGTGAGCCGGATAACTTCGCTTTCGCAAGCAGAATGGCGAATGCAAAATGACCATATGGATGCGTGCTTTCGAGGTTCGAAACTTCATCCTTAGATAAAGTATTGAGCATTTTTAATCCGAGATCCACCTCTCCCATCTTCAATGCGATAATTGAATAATTGGTTTTATAGATAGCCTTAGATGGGTCTTTATTGTTTGCGGCTTGGTAGTATTCTAAAGCTTTCTGATCCAATCCTAAACTCCCAGCAGTCAATCCTCCAAGATTGTAAATTGGCGCGGTATCAACCCCAAGCTTTATCAATCTTTTAAAGTCAGTGTAAGCAGTATCGAATGAGCGAGTTTTGCGAAGGCCCTGCAATATTTTTACAGCAATTTTTAGACTGAAATGGCATATTGGCGTCTCCTTTTGGCGAACGATTTCTGAAGCTGAGAACCTTGCCAGTTCTATTGTTCCGGCTGAATCCAATTCGATATTATCGGTTTCCTTTATCTCGTCAAAATCACTAGCGCAGAAAATACCGGCGGAAACCTCCAGCGCTGGATACTCTGCAGCAATCTCCTTCGTAAATGCTAATATTTTAGATTCGCTGTAGCTATTATTTTTCCCAGCAATACAGACTGAGCCACTATCTAACACGGCAATAATATTCTCATGAGAAAAGGTGACCTGTGCCCCTCTGTAGAGCCTAGCTAATGCTTTGTTGAGTGCGGCAGTGCCATATTTCTTTAAGAACTCAGCCTCCCGGGTGAACCTGAAAACGACTGCAAAAGGTGGCTCTGAATCATCGGCATGATTTTTTATGAATTCTTGCAAGGTGTGGATATCAAAGCTTCCAATTGAATCATGATCCGAAGATAAATATCTTGAAGTATTAGGCAGAAGATGACCAATACTACCCGCAGGTATCGCCTCTAAGTGCGAGCCAGCATCAAGTTCTATCTTGGCGGTTTCAGACGCATCAATAAATGCAAACGATAGTTCTGGTTGCGTGTTAAAGACGACAATACGGCTGCTTTCGACCCTAGGGTAAGTCCCAAGAGTACGAGTTGTCCTCCCGTCATTTATTGAGAATTTTTTCTTGCCGGTGAATGTAGGGTGGTAAACTTTAAACTCCTGCCCTATGTTAACACCAACATTTGAACCAATATCAATTGCAACCACTCCTGTCCTTAAATCTTGTTCAATGACCCTTCCGCAGCTGGATAATATTTCATCATAAAATATAACTTGATTCCGACCGGCCGCTTTAGCCCTGTAAAGTGCTGTGTCAGCAAGATCAAGCAGTGCTGCAGACGGGTCTTCACTAGGATCTAAATGGGAAGTGCTTATATGAAATGCTACCCCAATACTTGTTGTTACACCACGATCAGGAATAGGAGGAGGTGTCAGCGCAGTCAAGTTGTCACTTTTACAGAGCCATCGCCATTCGATGTCAGTAGGAAGAACTTCATCACATACAGAACATCTAAACTGGTTTGCCCATATTAGAAACTGCTCCTTGGCTGCCCTTGCTGTTATCAATATGAGAAACTCCTCACCTGAAGGGTGACCAATTTCAATGGAAGTTAGCGGCGACGACTCTTGGATTTGTAAAGCACATTTCTCCAAACGACTTCCGAATGTCTTTAATACTTGATCACCATACAAATGCCCCCAAGTATCATTTACCTGTTTAAAATAATCGATATCTAATGCCATTACCGCTAAAGTTTCTGGAAGTTCACTCTCTTGCGCTTCAAAATCAGGAGCTGGCTGATTTCCAATATTACCTAGCCGTGATTTTAGCGTGTCTCTAAATGCGTCTTTAGCTAGCAGATGGGTAAGTGAATGATGAGATACTCGATAAGCGTTTGAGGCACCTTCTTGAATTTTCTCTATAATCAATTTGTATTTTTTGCGAGTTTCCAATCGTGGGGATTTTGTGAAAGTCAAGGAAACTGTCGCATCATATTCTTTGATATAATATCGCGCCGTCAGGCTACTTGCAGCATGGTAAGCAACTAATTCGGCTTTGGATTTTTCCAGGCTTTGAGCTAGAGGTGCAGTAACAGCTCCCCCCTCAAACTCTATCCACTTGTCTTCACTTTTAAAGTGGATAACACATTTGACATTCTGTGGAGAAAGCTCAGTTATTAGCGCTTTATTAAGAGAGATCAACTTATCGAGTTTCATATTTTTCTTTTTCTCGCCATTTTTAAAAATCATGTATTTTTGTTATGAAAAACTGCGGTAAAGAGTGCACCCTTCCGATTTTGTGCTGATGGCAAAAGGCTGCCACAAATTTTCTTCTGGCGCTATTCAATTAGTATTCGTCCTTGTTTTGGATGACGTATCAGTCAATAGACTGACTAGATTTGAGCGCTAATAATGACTCTTATTACCCCTTCATCGAGCAGCGGCTTATAACGGGAATGAGTTGTCGATCTACATTTGCTTATGAGCGAAATCTGCTTAGCAAAGCCTCTGCCATGATTCGAAAAAGATCCTTTGGGAACGGCAGCTATTGGCCGAGGCTGTGTAAAAACGTTTTTCAGCGCGACAGGCACTCAAGCCCGGACTGAGAATCGCGCTTCTACGTAAAATCCGCACCTGCTGACGTGCCGATAAATTTCAGATTCGACGTAAACGAGCACACTCCGATTTTGGCGAAGCGTTTTTACACATTCTGGGCCGGTAGCGGTCACTTGCCGATGTCCGCTTCTGGCGGAAAGCGGTCGCTGGGATTGGATGCAGTAGCCGCCTTCCCCCCCAACTGATTGGCTAAAGTCTCAAATCATCTGCGCGGCGAAGCAATTTTTATGCATGCCGTATCTAAGCCTCTCTGCTGTGGCCGCATGAGCTAGGCTTTGCGAAACCCTTATTTCCAGGATGGATCGCATGCCAAATAACTCAGCTTCTAATATCGCCACCGCTGACGCCCTGACATTGCTCCTGCACAACCAGCATGCACTGGCGGCGGCAATCGAGGAGGTTGCCGTTTGGCTTGCAGCCAGTGGCGCAGCAGTCGTTGCAGATAACGCTGTGATGGCTATGGAGACCTTGGACACAAATGCAAAAGCGATCACAGATGCGATTATGCGGATACGGCAATCTTAATCTCGCCGTTACTGGCAGCAATCGGCCAGAAGCAGTTCTTCGAAGTGTCTAATGAAGAAGGACCGACTCATGGTCCATTTGACTAGAGCGAGTACCAAATCTTTCATTAGTCGAAAAAAAACCGCCCCTGCCGAAGCCAAGGCGGTTCACAGCTCGACCTTAAGGCAGGTCGTCTAAGCGGTCACGCAGCAATTCATAGACGTGATAAACACGCGCACAAACCACCACGACATCCCACGCATGTTTCAAGAACTTGAACATGCTTGGCCCTCCCGTAGTTGGGCCAGCCTCCAGCGCGCTTATCCCGGAACACGCACGCTTTTCGGAACACACCAAGCGTTCCCTATGAGGTGGCTAAGCCATTGAACTCTCGGTTACATCCGGCACGGATTCCTAGGCCCGTGTAGAGAGTCGCAACTCGCGTCAGTACTGACTAGCAGCTCCCAGTCGGCTGTGCGCGAATCTGGCCCGATGTTAACCAATTTATTCCAGCTCCGGGGGGCGCAGTGGCGCACAACTCGACATAACACCAGAGGCTTTTTGGTCCGAAGGTAGGATTTACGGGGCTTCGGCTGGGTTTAGTTTTTTAAATATTTTTTTCACGGGTATAAGTTTTGGACAAAAAACAAACAAAAAGCTGCCAGCCCTTACCCGCCGGGCTCTTCTGCGCGTCGTCATCGCAAAGATGGCGGGCGGCCATCAGACCGCCAATCGTTAATTATTGCCACCAGTAGTGCCACCTGTGTAAGCTCCTTTCACACCAAGCGTTCCCTGTGAGCGAGCCATGTCGGCCCCTAACCGGAATGGCAGAAAAAACCGCCTACCTAAGGCGGTTTTTTTTGTCTGCGATTTGCGAATCCCATGTAAAAGCTAACGTTTTTTCCAATCAGTTGTATTAAAGGTCGAAGATTCCAGCTGAATCGCCCTTAGTTTATAGACGAATGATCACCGCTTGTGGCCGTATGCGGTCGCATGGGAATGTCCGTTTCTGGCCGTTAGCGGACTCGGAAGCGACCGCTTCTGGCCGAAAGCGGCCCGTTACGACTGCTGACTGATCGCTGGCAGAGCGGCCAAACTGATGATTACAGCCCGTTAATCGCATCAATTGGGCGGACTGGGAGTGGGGAATTACCTGGTCTCCTGCGCATGGACATGACCTCCTCCGTCCCTCTTTCGAGCATCGGAGCGTTACACCAGACGGCAGAGTTACACGCCTAAATGTTTGTGTACGCAGCCGATGTAACATCATAAATAATCAATAAATACAGTTACT
This sequence comes from Pseudomonas sp. R15(2017), assembly GCF_002112685.1. NCBI lineage: Bacteria > Pseudomonadati > Pseudomonadota > Gammaproteobacteria > Pseudomonadales > Pseudomonadaceae > Pseudomonas > Pseudomonas sp. R15(2017). Next base: position 161,190 of record NZ_NEII01000011.1, on the reverse strand, counting down.
TAACAACCATCGTTACACCAGTTACACGAGTTACACCGCATTTTTGAGGGGTACATACCCCCACACCCCGTAAGCATCAATCCCACCAGCGAACGTCAGGTGTATCTCCCGCAGTGTGCCGGGGCCCCTGAGGTTTTCTTCGAGACACGGGGTCGGAAACCCGCGGGATCTTGAGACTGGCTGATTTTTTTGCATTGGTTGACAGGTTGACACGGTTGACGACCGAAGACGTGTGGAATCATCGACACTACAGGCCATCGTTACCGAAGCGGTAACGATGGCCTTTTTTCAACGAAATACTTTCGATTTCAATGATCGAAATTCAATAAGCTCGAAGTCGTGCTGCTAACAAGATCCCGCGGGTTTCCGGCCCCGTGTCCTTCAGATAGTCCCAGGGTCCCCGGCGGCTTTCTGGCGACTGATTGCTTTCTGCCATGTTGCAGCTAACCTCCACCACTGCTAGCCATCGCGATTTCAGCCCGTACGGCACACATGGTTAGAACATTTGAGTCATTACCGATCCGACACACGGAAGCGAGGACTAGCATATGCCATCATTTATCGTGAATAGAAACGTTCAAGCAAATGGCGACTACGAAGTGCACAACACGACGACTGGCTGTCAGTTCATGCCGTTGCCTGCCAATCAGGCATCGCTGGGAAGTCATACATCGTGCTTTGGTGCTGTAAGCGCCGCTCGAGCGGCTAACCCCACCCTAAGGATTAATGGTTGTTACTATTGCTGCAATCCTTGCCACACCAGCTAGATTCTCGATTAACGATAGGGGATTTTTAGCCTACATCTGAGATTGTGCGATCATAGGGCCAAGCAAGCTGTATCCCTACGTGTATCCCGAACCGTGAAATCTGGCTGTAGGCCACGGATTACATGGAAGACTACAGTCTCCCTCGGGCACCAAAATTAGAAAAGGTCTTGCTTAGCAAGGCCTTTTTTTTCGTCTGTCGGAAAGTGCCGCTGGCTCTCCGGCGAGATCTCACACAGGTTCACAACATGGAAACGTCACTGGAAACCGTCGCCCTGTTCTCCCTCAAACTCGCGTACGAGGAAGAAGGCCTGAGCCCGATTCTGCGCGATGACATGGTCATGGGCGACTATCAGAAAGACGTGTTCGAACTGCTGGTGCGCCGGGGTGATGTCGAGACGATCCAGTTCAAGATGAACGAGTGCCTGGCGCTGGCGATGGATGCGTTGGGTGGCGTCGAGAAACCGTTGGGGCGGGAACTGCACAAGTTGTCGACCGACTTCAGTCAGGCGCAATCGCTGGAGCAACTGGATCAGCCGCTCCTCGCGCTCAAGGGTTATTTGAAGGACATTCTTTAAGCTACGCAGATGAAGAAAGTGGCGCGCAGCTTCTATTTTGATATCTTGCCGTCCACTCGCCAGAGGCCGGTCAACCGCCTCTGTTATCGCGCACTCGGGAGTAAACCAAAATGGATGCTGTGTTGTGCTTGCTGGTGATGGCTGGAACCTGGCTGTGGGTAGTGAAGCAACGGGGTGAGTGGAACCTGTTGCTTGCCAACCTTGCCGGCGCCGGAAGTGGCGTGGTTACCGGCATTGTGTTCACGCTGATTTACGACGCAATCATTGGTACGTCGATGGCGACACCCAACCTGAATCACAGTCTGTTGGTGTTCATCACCAGCGCGGGCGTTCTGGCGGGGGTATGGCTGTGGATTGCCAATCGCCGTCAACCCGAACATCCGGTTGCACGTCAGTTGCTCGGCGCGGTGTGTGGCCTGGTCGCCGGCATGGCGACCCTGCTGTTTCTGGCGGTGAATTATTTCCCCCACACGTGACAGGACGGCGTGACTGCTTTGCAGTCAGCGCCGAGCCTTCAACACCCGAATATCCGTCGCAAACCCATCCGCACCGACAATTTTCTTCCAGCCCACATATTGGAACTCGCCCCGCTCATCGATGTAATCGCCCTTCTCCACCGATCTGCCGCCGACGATCGCCACACGCTTTTCCTCGCCACACCCGCCATCCGACGGCCGCACGGTGTAGATCACATACGGCTTCACATACTGCGTGGCGCGAAAGTATTGGCCGCAGACTTCATCGACGGTAATCAGCATGGTTTTCAGGCGCGCTTCGCCGTCCATGTCTTCGTGAAGTTTGAGGAAGGAGATTTCGCCGACATCGCTGTAGCCGAGTGAACGGGCCCGTTGGTATTCGGGGGAGTTCTGGTGGGCGATGCGGCCTTGCTCCGCGGCCTGGTTCATTCTGTCGGCGAACTCGGCTTTGCCACGGGCAATCATCGCATCGGCCTCGGCCGCCACGTTTTCGCATTGAGCGAATTCCCGGGAGGCGAGGTACTGGGGCGGCAGGTTCGGGCGGTGCTCATTCATGCTCCCTTGGCTGTTCTCCAGATCGCCCATCACCTCAAAGGCACCGGGCACGCGACCGCTTTGGACGTCGGCCATTTTTTCCTGCATGCGCTGACAGTTGGCGAGGTAATACTTCCAGCTGTTTTCCGGGTGCTCTTTCCAGGCGGCGAATGCCGGAGTCAGCGTGGTAGCAAAGACGAACGCGCAAAACAGACGGCAGGTTTTGAGAGCAGGCATGAGTAGTCCATTACGGAAATGAAGTCAGTGGCGCGACGCTACTATTTTGCTATCTTGCCGTCCACTGTCGACCAAGGTGCCAAGGGCCTGATCAACACCGATTCCGAAGGAAGAATGCGATGGAAATAGCCGTTATGTTTTTTGCCTGGGCGGCCATGTGGGTATGGGTTGTCAGGCAGCGTGGTGCCTGGAATCTGATCCTCGCCAATGTGCTCGGTGCCGCCAGCGGCATGATGGTAGGCGTGGTGGTCTCGGAGTTTTACATTCGCCTGTTCGGGGCGGACCGGCCGCCCATACCCGGGCTCATGGGCACAGTGCTGCAGATGCTGACAACCGCTGCGGCGCTGGTGGGTGTATGGATGCTGGTATCCCATCGATCGCAGGTCGAACATCCTGTTGCGCGTCAGCTACTGGCAGGTCTTTGCGGCACCGTGGCCGGCCTGACAACATTTATGTTTTTTGCACTCAAATAATTTTACCGGCGTTGAATGCGATGGTTGCTGTAGCAGCGGATGTCTATTTTGCTATCTTGCCGCCCATCTCAGCACTGCGTGCGCTGAATTCAGGTTTTGCAGGTTTAAGGAAAGGATCGAATGGAGTTTCTGCGTTTTCTGGCATTTGTCGCGGCCTGGGGTTTCATGTGGCGCTGGGTGGTGAAAAACCGCGGCAGCTGGAATCTGTTTTACGCCAACCTGGTCGGTGTCGCGGGCGGTTTCATTGTTTCGATGGTTGTGCTGGCGATCACTTTTTCATTGTTCCCTTCGGCGCATCGCTACGAAGCCGCGCAGACTGAAAACGTCGTGGCGCAGCGGGAAGCCGAGCCGACCTCGTTGCTGCCGGAAGCCGAGGCGGTTGCGAGCCCTGCTGCGCTGAAAGATGCTCCGGTGTTTGCCGCTATCGAGCCGGACAACAAGCCCTCTCCAGCGGATTCCGCGTTGCTGCCGAACTATGCCAGTCGCGCGCCGAAGACGATGTCGGTGCAAACCGTGATCGACCAGAGTGACGATGAGGGGCGCAAGGCCCTGACGGCGCTGAGCAAAAAACTGCGCGCCGACGTCCAGGGCGACAAGTCGATGCTCGCGTATGTCATGTGCAGCCCGTTCGTGACCAGCACCTTGCGCTTCCCCGCGTCTGCCCGGTTTGCCGACAGCAAAAGCCTGACGCCGCAACGCTTCAAAGATCAGGTTTACACCTTCAGCAACACCGTCACCGCACGGAACATGAATGGCGACGATGTGAAGTACCGCTTCGACTGCTCCGTACAGGAACAGCCAAGCGTCGACGCGACACCTGCCGAATGGCGCCTGTTGGCGCTGAAGCTGGAAAAAACAGGCTCTTAAGCCTGGTTTAAGGGTTCGAGGCGCTGGCTGCGCTATCATCGCCGGCCTGTGTGCCTTGAGCTTTTCCCCCGATGCCTCCGACACCTGATGACCTGAGCCCGTTGCCCGCTGTTCTGGCCGGGCCGTTGCTGCGACGGCTGGAACCGACGCGCATCGTTCTTTGGCTGGTCGGCAGCCGCGAGCTGTCGCTGACCCTGCGCCTGCAAGGCGTAGGGAACATTCCTCTCGATAGCGGGAAATGCAACGTCATTCCGGTAGGCACCCGGGCGTTTGTTCACCTGATTGACGTTCCGCTGGAAACCGCCCTGCCCTGCGATACCCGCATCGACTACGACCTGTTGATCGATGGCCAGCAGCCCATCGCCGACTGGGCGCCACACCTGCTCTACGACGACGCCACCAGCCCGAACTTCGTCCTGCGCTCGCGCATCGACCAGTTGCTCCATGGATCCTGCCGCAAACCCCATCACCCGGCAGCCGACGGCCTGCTCTGTGTTGACCGGTTGCTGGACGCCGAAACCGATCCGCAGCAACGTCCCGCCCTGTTGATGATGAGCGGTGATCAGGTTTACGCCGACGATGTGGCCGGTCCGATGTTGCGGGCGATTCATGCCTTGATCGAGCGCCTCGGTCTGTTCGGTGAACACCTCGAAGGCGCAGTAGTCAGCGACAGCGAGAAACTCTACGAACACCCCGCCAGTTACTACCACCGTGCGGATCTGCTGCCGGCACTCGAGAGCAACGAGACACTGCGCGAGCGTTTCTTCGGCGGTGCGCGCAAGCCGATTTTCACCAGCAGCAGTGCCGACAATCACCTCGTGACGTTTGCCGAAGTCATGGCGATGTATTTGCTGGTGTGGTCGCCAACACCCTGGACACTGGTCAATCCGCAACCACCGGCACTGACGCCTGAACGCCTCAAGCGCTACGCCCTCGAGCGGACCCGCATCGACGATTTCAAGGTCGGCCTCGGCCAGGTGGCCCGGGCATTGGCGCATCTGCCGAGCCTGATGATCTTCGATGACCACGACATCACCGATGACTGGAACCTGTCCGCGCAATGGGAGGAAACGGCCTACGGCCACCCGTTCTCCAAGCGCATCATCGGCAACGCGCTGATCGCCTACATGCTGTGTCAGGGCTGGGGCAACAATCCGGATGCATTCGGCGCAGTGCTGGAGAAAACCCGCGGCCTGAGCGCCAGCGGTGACGACCGCTATCTTGACACTCCCGTGCAGGACGAACTGATTGAGGAACTTCTGCGCTTTCAGCAATGGCATTTCGTAATGCCAACCAGTCCGGCGCTGGTGGTACTCGACACCCGAACCCGACGCTGGCGCAGCGAAATGGCGCTCAAGCAACCGTCGGGTCTGCTGGACTGGGAAGCCTTGAGCGAACTGCAGCAGGAACTGCTCGACCATCCATCGGCGATCATCGTCTCGCCGGCACCGATCTTCGGCGTGAAGCTGATCGAAACCGTGCAGCGAGTGTTCAGCTGGTGCGGTTATCCACTGCTGGTGGACGCGGAAAACTGGATGGCCCATCGCGGCGCAGCTCAGGTGATCCTGAACATTTTCCGACACTCGCGTACACCGGGCAGTTACGTGGTGCTGTCAGGCGACGTGCATTATTCCTTCGTCTACGAAGTCCTGATCCGACACCGCAAGGCCGGCCCTCGCATCTGGCAGATCACCAGCAGCGGCATCAAAAACGAGTTCCCGCCGACCCTGCTGGAATGGTTCGACCGTCTCAACCGCTGGCTCTACTCACCACGCTCGCCGCTCAACTGGCTGACCAAACGCCGCCGCATGCGCATCGTTCCGTATGTGCCGGAACACGCCGAAGCGGGTGAACGGCTGTGGAATTCGGCGGGGATTGGTCAGGTGTTTTTCAATCAACAGGGACAGCCGAACGACATCATCCAGCACAACGCGAATGGCGCACCGAAGACCCGGATGCTGGCGCCGGATTTGTCGGACTACCCTGATTAGAAAATCTCACGTAGACAGTGAGAGGGATGGCAGGCTCGTCGGAATCAGCTTACAGAAGACCCAGAAACGTCTCGATGAGACTTCGGTGATACTCAGCACACCGCAGGCAGTCCGTCTGTGGCACAACCACTGATAGGTATCGCCTTGTCATCCTGTACTCGTTTCTGAACGTTCTTTGCATCAAGCGAGGTGTGAAATGGACACTATCAACTACACCACAGCTCGTGCGTACTTGGCTGAAACCATGGATCGCGTGAATGAAGACTGCGCCCCACTTCTGGTAACCCGTCAAAAAGGCGAGCCTGTAGTGATGATGTCTCTGGCCGAATATAACGCGCTGGAAGAAACGGCTTATCTGCTGCGCTCTCCGGCCAATGCCGAGCGCTTGATCAAATCGATTGGCGAAATGCGCGCTGGAAAAGCCAAAGTCAGGCAACTAATTGAAGAATGAAAATCCAGTTCACGCCAACGGTCTGGGAAGACAACTTATGGCTTCAGCAAAACGATAAGGCCGGTCTCAAACGAATCAATCTTCTGATCAAAGCGATCCAGCGCCAACCCTTTGAAGGCTTGGGTAAACCGGAGCCGCTCAAGCACAACATGAGCGGCTTCTGGTCACGGCGGATAACTGCCGAGCATCGCCTGGTGTATGCAATCGTAGACGGCAAAATCTGCGTCATAACTTGCAGATTTCACTACTGACCGAAGGATGAGACATGGCTCAGGGAACGGCCAACTCCTCTGACAATCATCCCCACCTCTCGCTCATCAATCGTCAGCGGCGGCAGCAACCGGATCGTCTTGCCGCGCGTGACGTTGATCAGCAGTCCATGATCCCGCGCGGCAATCAGTGTCAGGTCGCGGATCGGCTGTTTGAGTTCGATGCCGATCATCAGCCCTTGCCCGCGAATCGCCAGCACATTCGGATTGTCCGCCAGCTCTGCACGCAAGCGGGTCAGCAGGCACTCGCCCTGGACCCTGGCATTTTCCAGCAGGCCTTGTTCCTCGATGATCTCGAGCACGGTGCAACCCACCCGGCACGCCAGTGGATTGCCGCCGAAGGTGCTGCCATGGCTGCCGGGGGTGAACAGATCGGCCGCCCGGCCCCGTGCCAGGCAGGCGCCGATCGGCACGCCGTTGCCCAGGCCTTTGGCGAGAGTCATGACGTCGGGAACGATGCCTTCGTGCTGGAACGCGAACCAGCGACCGGTGCGACCGATGCCGGTCTGGATTTCGTCGAGCATCAGCAGCCAGGCGTGACGGTTGCACAATTCACGCAGGGCCTTGAGGTAGCCGGGCGGCGCCAGTTGCACGCCGCTTTCACCCTGAATCGGCTCGACCAGAATCGCCACGATTCGCTGGCCATGCTTGCGCTGTACCTGCTCCAGCGCCTCAAGATCGCCGAACGGAACCTTGACGAAATCCCCGGGCAAGTCATTGAAACCCAGGCGCACCGCCGGGCCATCGCTGGCGGACAAGGTGCCGAGAGTACGACCATGAAATGCGTTGGCCATCACCACCACCAGCGGCTGTTCGATACCTTTGCGCCAGCCGTACAGACGCGCCAGTTTCAGCGCGGTTTCGTTGGCCTCGGCACCGGAGTTATTGAAAAACGCTCGCTCCATCCCCGCCAGCTGCGTCAGCTTCTGCGCCAGCGATTGTTGCCAGTCGATGCTGTAGAGGTTGGAGGTGTGCAGCAGCAATCCCGCCTGCTCGCTGATCGCCGACACGATGCGTGGGTGCGAGTGGCCGACATTGGTCACCGCCACGCCCGCCACCGCGTCCAGATACTCGCGGCCCGCCTGATCCCAGAGTCGGGTGCCCAGGCCTTTGATGAAGCTCAATTCCAGCGGTTGATAGGTGTTCATCAGGGCGGCGGTCATGTCGGCAAACTCCAGCGAGGTGAGAGGTGCTGGCAGTATGGTTATCCATCTGAACTGGATAAACTCGGCAAAACTTCAATCATTTAAAAGCCTGGTTTGATAATGGATCTGTTCCAGTCGATGAGCGTGTACGTCAAGGTTGTGGAGTCCGGCAGCATGACGGCGGCCGCCTTGCAGTGCGAAATGTCCACGACCATGGTGGGCAATCACCTGCGGGCGCTGGAGCAACGGCTCGGTGTGCAATTGCTGCAACGCACCACCCGCCGCCAGCGGCTGACCGAGTTCGGCAGCGTTTACTACCAGCGCTGTCTGGAAGTGCTCGGCCTGGTCGCCGACTCCGAACGCCTCGCTGAACAGACGCTGGATGAACCGCGCGGCATTCTGCGGGTTACTGCGCCGCTGACCTTTGGCGTCGAACGCCTGGCCCCGGCGCTCAGTGAGTTTTCCCTGCAATGTCCGCAGGTCAAACTCGATGTGATCCTGACCAACCGCCGTCCGGATCTGCTGGAAAGCGGTCTCGACGTGGCCTTCCGATTGGGCCATTTCGACCAGTCCAACCTGATCGCCCGCCCGCTGATCGACTACACCCTGACCGTCTGCGCCTCCCCGGAATACGTGGCCCGACGCGGCATGCCGCTCACGCCTGAGGAACTGCGTCAGCACGACTGTCTGTCCTTCGCCTACCCCGCCGGCGATGACTGGCAATCGGTGGAAAAACAGTGGCGCCTTAGCGGCCCCGACGGAGAAATCATGGTCGACGTCAAAGGCCCGATGCTGATCAACAGCTCCGCCGGCCTGCATCAGGCCGCGCGCACCGGCATGGGCATCGTGATGCTGCCGGACGCGCTGGTGGAACAGGATCTGCGCGACGGCAGACTGGTCGTCGTGATGCCTGACTACCAGCCGCCGAACCGCCCGATGCATCTGCTTTACGCGCCGGATCGCTATCGGCTGCCGAAACTGCGTCGCTTCGTCGAATTCGCCATGCAGATGTGGGGCAGACCCTGATCGGATTGAAAAGCCGACGATCATTTTGACAGAGGCTATGATTCAGCTCTCCTTTCCAGCATGGATGCTGCGCAATGCTCACGATTCTGCAAAACACTCCGCTACGGGTTTACCTGATTTTTCTGCTGGTGGTTTATTTCGGCATCAAGTCGTTTTCTCCCCGACGCGAAAGCCGTGCCTCTATGCTGATAACACCCCCGGCGTTTTTGGCGTGGTCGTTGTATTCACTGAACCTGTCGATCAACCCGGCCTTGTTTTTCAGCACCTGGCTCGGCGCGCTGTTGCTGGGCGGCCTCTCGGCCTGGCTGGTTTTCTCTCGGCGGGGCGTGGTGCTCGACGACTCCGCGACAGGGCTGATCATGCCGGGCACGGTAAAAATCCTGATCATGTACCTGATGTTCTTTTCCGCGAACTACTACTTCGGTTACCAGCATGACGTGAATCCGGAGCTTTCCGCGTCCCCGGACATGCTGCTGCTCAAAGCCTGCATTGCGGGCTTCATGTGCGGCCTGATCGGCACCCGTTCTCTAAAGCTCTACTGGACGCTGCGTGGCCTGACGTCCCGGCGACTACCGGAGAACGCTGTCGCCAATGATTGAGACAAGGCACGCGCAGTGTCTGGTTGCTCATCACAAATCATCCGGACAAATAATCGGCACCACCGGCCCCTTGCTCCGTGACAACGCCGCCGCGCTCCCCTAAATTAGTCGGCCTGAAAAAGCCCCCAGCGCTTTCTCGTCTCATCTCAAGTTAAAAAAGTAGTGAAATTTCAATGTCCGATTTCAACACCGCTGAATCCGTAGTCACTCTGTCGTCCAAAGCGGAATACGAAAACTCCATCAATCTTTCACAACACATCCCACAGGCGAAGATCATCAGCGAGATGGTGCTGGACGCGTTCCAGTCGAGCCGCGAGAGCGATCAGATCCGCGAACTGCGCGCCGCGATCCGTCAGGCCCACGACCGCTTCGATGACGACCAGGCCTATGAGCTGATGGGCGAACTCAAGCGCCTGAAGGACGCCGAAGCCGCCGACATCGCCGCCCTCGAAGACCTCAGCAGCAAATTCCCGATCAGCCGCATCCTGTCCAGCTTCAAGGACGATCCGGCGTTCCAGGAAATCGTCTACGGCCTGGCCCTCAAGGTGCTGAACCAGACCCATCAGGCGATCAGCAACCCGAGCGGCGGCAAGAGCAAGGCCGCACGCGCCAAGAAAGACGTCGAGGTGTTCAGCATCAGCAAGGACGGCATCAGCGTGACCCTGCCGCTGCGCACACCGCGTTCGCGCCTGAGCGTAGATCGCGAGGCGCTGGAGTTCCTCGGCTTCACCTTCGTCGGTGAAGGCGAAGAGGCGGAAATCGAAGGCGAAACCTTCGTCGACAACGCCGGCACCGAGCACGCGATCAACCGCAAGAACATCATCACCGCGCTGCAACAGCAGACCGCGTTCGACGGTTACAGCATCGCCGCCCAGTAATACCGGCGCTGACGAAAAAGCCCCGCTCTGACATTCAGGCGGGGCTTTTTGTTGTCCCTGATCGGCGTTATGCCGACGGGTGCACGGCGGCAATCATATCGACTTCGATGGCTGCGTTTTTCGGCAACTGATAGACGCCGACGGTGGTGCGGGTATGGCGCCCGACATCGCCCAACACATAACTGAATACGTCCGAGGCGCCGTTGGCGACTTCGCTGAGGTCGACGAAATCCGGGGTGGACTTCACGTACACCGTGACCCGCAACAACGACCTGACCTTGTCCAGCGAACCGACTGCATCGACGATAAAGGCCAGACAGCGCATCGCGCTGATGCTCGCCGCAGCCTGCGCATCCTTGAGCGTCAACTCCTGCCCCACCCGCCCCGGATACTGAATCTTGCCCTCGGTGCGCGGCACCATGCCACTGATGTAAATCTCATCGTGATGACGGATCAACGGCGCGTAATTGCCACCCACCGTGTTCTCGCCATTGATGTCGTAATTCAGCTCTTTTGCCAGGGCAATGAAGCGCTCGTCGCAGGTCATCCTCTCAGTCATTTCGCCCAGCCTCTTGATCGATGCATGTAGTTGGATCCGAATCTAGGGCTTTTGCCTATCGACCGCAACCTGTCGATTTCTAGCTAGTCGTTTCGGGGGAATGGCTGATTACCCCACCCTTTTGGGAGAGAGTCCGTTCGCGACAAAGGGCGTCGTTTCTCCATCATCCGAGCAACAAAAAACCCCGCTCATCTCTCGATGAGCGGGGTTTCTCGTACAACGTTCGAACCTTACGGCGCGTACGTCAGCAGCAGCTCGGTCGGCACCTTGAAGTCCAGGGACATCATGACGCTCAACGCGGTGATGGTGAAGATCGAGAACACGAACAGCTTGCGTGCCCAGACCGTGTCATCCACCGCCTTGTAGCCGGTCCAGGCCATGTACAGCCAGTACATGCCCATGGCCGCGGCGACGGCGAGGTAGCTCATGCCGGCGTAACCGCTGAAGGTCAGCATCAAGGTCGCCACGAGGAAGGCCAGGATGTAGATCAGGATGTGCTTCTTGGCCACCTGGATTCCGCGCTTCACTGGCAGCACCGGAATCGATGCGGCCAGGTAATCGTTGAAGCGGAAGATCGCGATGGCGTAGGAATGCGGCATCTGCCACAGGCTGAACATCACCAGCAGGGTCAGCGCGGCCATGTCGAAGCTGTTGGTCACGGCCACGTAACCGATCACCGGCGGCATGGCGCCCGACAGACTGCCCACCAGCGTGCCGTGAACCGACTTGCGCTTGAGGTACAGGCTGTAGAAGCCGACGTAGATGATGAAGCCGATCACGGCGAACAATGCGGCCAACGGGTTGGCCACCTTGTACAGCAACGCAACGCCGGCGACACCCAGGACGGTCGCATAGACCAGGGCCAGTTTCAGGGAGATCAAGCCCTGGACCAGCACCCGGTTCTTGGTGCGTTCCATCTTCAGGTCGATGTCGCGGTCGATGCAGTTGTTGAACACGCAACCGGAGGCCACAACCAGGGAAGTGCCGATCATGGCTGCCAGAAACACGGCCAGATCGACATGCCCTTTCGAGGCCAGGAAGAACCCGCCTGCCACAGAAAGCACGTTACCGAAAATGATCCCCGGTTTGGTGATTTGGATAAAGTGCTTGAGCGACATCGGGTTTACCTCACTTCGCCATCATGTAGGTGTGGATGCTGAACATGATCCACAGCGACAGACCGACCAGCAGCACGATCACGATGGCCGTAAAGACGAACGCAATCACGTTGTTACGTTGAGCGATGGAACGGTCCAGGTGCAGGAAGTAATACAGGTGAACGATCACCTGGATCACGGCGAACAGCAGGACGATTGCCAGCGTCGTCGACTTCGGCAGGGTCGGGAACATCACCAGGCCGAACGGGATGACGGTCAGGATTACCGACAGGATGAAGCCAATGGCGTACGACTTTACGCTGCCGTGGCCAGCATCATGGCTGTCATGGGAGTGTGCATTAGCCATTACAGGGTCCCCATCAGGTAAACAACGGTGAATACGCAGATCCACACCACGTCCAGGAAGTGCCAGAACAGGCTCAAGCAGCTCAGACGGGTCTTGTTGGTCGCCGTCAGGCCGTGCTTGTTGACCTGGTACATCATGATGCCCATCCAGATCAGACCGGCGGACACGTGCAGACCGTGGGTACCGACCAGCGTGAAGAACGCCGACAGGAAGCCCGAACGGCTAGGACCGAAGCCCTCGGAGATCAGCAGGTGGAACTCGTTGATCTCCATGGCGATGAAGCCTGCGCCGAGCAGGAAGGTCATGAACAACCAGCCCAGAACCTGCTGCTTTTTACCCTTGTACAACGCCAGCATGGCGAAGCCGTAGGTGATCGAACTGAACAACAGCAGAGCGGTTTCGCCCAGCACGTATGGCAGTTCGAAGATGTCGTGGCCCGACGGGCCACCGGCGACGTTGTTTACCAGTACCGCGTACACCGCGAAGATCGACGCAAACAGAATGCAGTCGGTCATCAGGTAGAGCCAGAAACCGTATACGGTCATCTCGCCCGAGTCGTGGTGATGGTCATCGTGCCCATGGTCATGACCATGGGCGTGTCCAGCATTGGTCACTAAGTTCGACATTGTTTAAGCCTGTTCCAACTTGGTTTCAACACGGGTTGCGGAAGCAGGGATCTTCCCGGCCGCTACCAGACGCTTGTGCTGCTCGGCTTCGATGCGCTCGATCACGTCGACCGGCACCATGTAGCCCTGATCGTCACGTGCTGCGTGGATCACGAAGTAGATGACAGTGCCGGCCAGGCTGGCGATCGCCAACCACCAGATGTGCCAGATCATCGCGAAACCGAACACGGTCAGCAGTGCGCCCATCACCACGCCAGTGGCGGTGTTGTTCGGCATGTGGATCGGTTCGTACTTGGCCGGAGCCTTGTACGCGGTACCGTTTTCCTTGGCCTCGGTGAACGGATCGATGCAGTCTGCTTTTGGCAGTACAGCGAAGTTGTAGAACGGAGGTGGCGACGAGGTCGACCATTCCAGGGTATGGGCATTCCACGGGTCACCGTGTTCGCACATGTTTTCCGGTTTCTTGCGGTCACGCACCGACACGTACAGCTGGATCAGCTGGCAGGCGATACCGACAGCGATCATCACCGCACCGAACATGGCAACGTACAGGTACGGTACCCACTCAGGGTTGGTGGTGGCGTTCAGACGACGGGTCATGCCCATGAAGCCCAGAGCGTAGAGCGGCATGAACGCGACGAAGAAGCCCGAGATCCAGAACCAGAACGCTGCTTTACCCCAGCCTTCGTGCAGCTTGAAGCCGAACGCTTTCGGGAAGTAGAAGCCGAAGCCTGCGATGTAGCCGAATACCGCGCCGCCGATGATCACGTTGTGGAAGTGCGCGATCACGAACAGGCTGTTGTGCAGAACGAAGTCAGCACCCGGGATGGCCAGCAGTACGCCGGTCATGCCGCCGATGGCGAAGGTCACCATGAAGCCCAGGGTCCACAGAACCTGGCTGGTGAAGCGCAGACGGCCCTGGTAGATGGTGAACAGCCAGTTGAACAGTTTCACACCCGTCGGGATGGAAATCAGCATCGTCGCCAGACCGAAGAAGGCGTTGACGCTGGCACCCGAACCCATGGTGAAGAAGTGGTGCAGCCAAACCATGAAGCCCAGTACCGAGATCGCGCCCGAGGCGTAGATCATCGAGTGATGGCCGAACAGTTTCTTGCCGGTGAAGGCCGAGATGACTTCCGAGAAAATGCCGAACGCCGGCAGGATCAGGATGTAAACCTCAGGGTGGCCCCATGCCCAGAACAGGTTGACGTACATCATCGGATTGCCACCAAGTTCATTGGTGAAAATGTGGAAATCCATGTAACGGTCAAGGGTCAGCAGTGCCAGGGTAGCGGTCAGGATCGGGAACGAAGCCACGATCAGAACGTTTGCCCAGGTGCAGGTCCAGGTGAAGATCGGCATGTCCATCAGTTTCATGCCAGGGGTACGCATTTTCAGCACGGTCGCGAGGAAGTTGACCCCGGTTAGCGTTGTACCCAGACCCGATAGCTGTAGCGCCCAGATGTAGTAGTCCATCCCCACGCCAGGGCTGTATTGCAGACCCGACAGCGGTGGATAGGCAACCCAGCCGGTCTTGGCGAATTCGCCGACGCCCAGGGACAGGTTGATCAGCACGACGCCGGACACCAGCAGCCAGAAGCTCAGGGAGTTCAGGAACGGGAACGCAACGTCACGTGCGCCGATCTGCAGCGGCACTGCAAGGTTCATCAGGCCGGTGAAGAATGGCATCGCCATGAAGATGATCATGATCACACCGTGAGCGGTGAAGATCTGGTCATAGTGTTCAGGTGGCAGGTAGCCAGGCGAACCCTCGGTGGCCATGGCCAGCTGGGTACGCATCATGATGGCGTCGGCAAAACCGCGCAGCAGCATGACCATGGCGACGATGATGTACATCACGCCGATTTTCTTGTGGTCGACCGACGTCAGCCACTCGGTCCACAGGTAAGTCCACTTCTTGAAGTAGGTGATTGCAGCGAACAACGCCAGACCACCGAGCGCGATCATCGAGATGGTGACCATCACGATCGGCTCGTGGAAAGGGATCGCTTCCCAACTTAATTTACCAAACATCGTTTACTCCTCTGCCCCGGCAGCTGAATGCGAATTCGAGTCCATATCCGTTGCCGCCACTTCTTTCTCTTTCTTCTCGTGCTTCAGCGGCTTGCCCGGTTTCATGCCTTCGTACTTGTCGACGATGGTCTGGAACAGGTTCGGCGTGACAGAGGAGTAGAGCTCGACTGGATTGTTCTGGCTTGGCTTGGCAAGGGCTGCGTATTCAGCGGCTTCAAGCTGTTTAGGTGCCTTTTTGACTTCACTTACCCAGGCGTCGAAATCTTCCTGAGAAGTTGCGATCGCTTTGAATTTCATACCGGTGAAACCAGCGCCGCTGTAGTTGGCGGAGATACCGTCCATTTCAGCGTTGCGGTCAGCGATCAGGTGCAGCTTGGTGGTCATGCCCGCCATCGCATAGATCTGGCCGCCCAGGCCCGGGATGAAGAACGAGTTCATCACCGCGTCCGAAGTGATCCGGAAGTTAACCGGGGTATGCGCCGGGAACACGATCTTGTTGACCGTGGCAATGCCTTGTTCCGGGTAGATGAACAGCCACTTCCAGTCCAGCGCGACCACTTCGATGGTCACTGGCTTGACGTCGGATTCGATCGGACGATACGGATCCAGCGAGTGGGTCGACTTGTAGGTGATGTAACCCAGGGCAATGATGATCAGGACCGGGATGGTCCAGACTGCCACTTCGATCTTGGTCGAGTGCGACCATTTCGGGGTGTAGACGGCGTTCTTGTTCGAGGCGCGGTACTTCCAGGCGAACAGGAAGGTCATGACGATGACCGGCACAACGACCAACAGCATCAGCAGCGTGGCGGTGATGATCAGGTTGCGCTGTTCCAGGCCGACCTGGCCCGTTGGATTGAGCAAGGTCATGTTGCAGCCTCCCAGCAACAACGTGCCGAGCAGCGGCACTAGGCCTAGTAATCTGGGGTACCTGTTTTTACTCATCTCACGACCTCTAAAGCAGCTTGCGCAATGCAGTTGGGTTTTGATCGCCAACACTTCACCCTGCCAAGGGTTGGCATTTTCTTTGGATTGAATAAGGGCTGCCCGTCGCGCGTCAGACGCTCGACAAAACCTGGGACAGCGGTCAGTTCTTATTCGAATTCGTGGTCAAAGGCCTTGTTACAGACCAATTCCATTTGGTGCGGAAAGTTGGAAGGCACCGACACCTGGGTGTCTCGCAAGCCTCTCGGCTGCCCGACACCCGACTTCCTGCTCGCCTCCTTAATAAAGGCTGAACAGTGCCGGGAATTCAGTGCGGGCGATTGTAGATAGGTAGCGCCCTATACACCATGTCTTATCCCGAAATAATTTTTATCGCTCAGAGCAACAATCCATCAACGTTTTTGCAAAAGTGACCCATGTTATCGAAATCGATTCTCAACAAAAACACCAAAAAGTGTACGTCTATCCGCATCAGTTCAGACAGCTCCGTGGGCTTTTTCCCACCGCGCGATTCGCGCAAAGCCCGATATCCCAAGGCTTTTGGCCATCTGTCAGAGTCTGTTAAAACTGCCTGATCCGGCACCCCCGTGCAAAGAACGAAAAACGCCGGAACAGACCAATCCTTTTTTGTAACAGCACTCCAATCCGAGCCGGTGAAACGCGCTGCGACACGGCGCGTGTGACAACATGTCGCACACCTGTCGCACCCTTCCTTGCCGTTCGTCACGGTGTTTTCACACAGACCCTGAAATGCCAAACGCCCCGATTTGCGTCACCGCAAATCGAGGCGCTTGTATTATCGGCGCAGGCGCCGAAAAGTTGATTCAGCGCAATGCTTTTCGGTTACGCGAGGTCAGCAGCGGCACCAGGATCACCACCAGCACGAAGGCCAACAGCGCCCATTGAGCGAGCGACAGGCCGAGAATCGGCGGGTACGGCGTCGAGCAGAAACCGTCGACCTGGAAGCCCAGCGGGAAGATCTTCGCCAGCGGCAGGTCATCGACGATCGGCTGCAACACATCGATGCCGCAGCTCACCGCCGGATAGAACTGGGTGTACACGTGATGCCCGGCGACACCGGCCCCGGCGATGGCACAAATCACCACCAGCACCTCGAACACGGTGATGCTGCGTCGGGTGCGCATGGCCGCGCCGATGAACGCGAACAACGCGATCAGCAGCAACGCATAACGCTGCAGGATGCACAGCGGGCACGGCGCCTCGCCCAGCACGATCTGCATGTACAGCGCACCGCCGATCAGCGCCAGGCAGATGATGCCCAGCAACACCAGATAGCGCCGCTCACGTCCCAATCGAATCGTTTCCTCGCTCATCGCGTTTCCCTTTCATGTCCATGGTTCAGCTGGCCGGCGGCTGCGCTTGCAGTTGCGCCATCAGGCTGATGTTGTCTTCGATATGCCAATTGGCCGCGATGCGACCGTTGTCGATCTGATAGATATCGGTTGCCCGGAAGTCTACACGCTGGCCCTGCCCTTTGAGAGCCTTGAACGTGCCGGTGAAATGCCCGCGAAAGTGCAGATGCACCACCACGCGATCCCCGGCGACGATCATTTGCTCGATCTCGCAACTCAAGTCCGGCACCGCCGTGCGAAAGAACTTCGACGCCAGCAGCGGCCCGGTTGGCCCCTGCACCCGGCCTTCCGGCGGGGTCTTGTCGACGAACTGCGGCGACAGGGCGGCGGTGGCCAACGCCTCTTCGCCCGTGTTCCAGAAACTGCCGTAACGCCGCGCCGCCAGCTCCATCGCATCGCGCTGGGCCTTGGGCAGGCTCTGATCGACGATCAGGGTCTGGGGTTCGATCAAGGCGGATTCGGCGAACGCGAACGGACTGGACAGCAAGGCAACCGACAGGCCCAACGTGGCCAGGCTGAAACGACGGGAAGAGGCGAAGTGCGACATGGGGGCGATCCTGATCATGTAAACGAACGAGCGCCTATCATCAGCATCGGGGAATAAACGATAAACCGGTTAAGAAACGATTAACCTTTAAACAGAATTTAAGAATCAAGTCCGCGTAACGGCCAATCGCGGGCAAGCCCGCTCCCACAGGTTCGGTGTCGTATACACATTCTGTGAACGACGCCGAACCTGTGGGAGCGGGCTTGCCCGCGATAGAGGCGACTCGGTCCTGGATTACTCCAGAGCAGCAGCCGGCCCGAAGAACTCATACCGGCTCTGCTTCTCAGGCACGCCCAGCGCCTTCAGGTGACGCTTGATCGCCCCCATGAAACCTTTCGGCCCGAGGAAGTAAGCGTCCACATCACGCTCCGCCGGCAGCCACTCGCCCAGTTGCTCCTCGCTCAACAACCCGACCTTGTCCGCCGCCGGGCTCACGCCGTCATCTTCGGCGTAGCAATAGAAGCGCTTGAGCTGCGGATGACGCGCGGCCAGACCATCGATCCAGTCACGGAACGCATGCACGCTGCCATTGCGCGCGCAGTGAATGAAATGCACCGGACGCTCGGTTTCCAGCGCCGCTTCCAGCATCGCCAGCGTCGGAGTGATGCCGACGCCGCCGCTGATCAGTACCAGAGGTTTGTCGCTGGCGGTCAGGGTGAACTCGCCCGATGGCGGGAACAGCTGGATGCTGGCACCGACATGAAGCTGATCGTGCAGGTAATTGGAGGCACGGCCGCCCGGTTCGCGTTTGACGCTGATGCGGTACTGGCCTTTATTGGCCAGGGCCGACAGCGAATAGTTGCGACGGATCTCTTCGCCGTCGAGGATCAGCTTCATGCCGATGTACTGGCCTGGTTCGGCCGCCAAGATCGGGCCCTTGTCCGCCGGCTCGAAGTAGAACGAAGTGATTTCCGCGCTCTCCTCGACCCTGGCCGCGACGATGAACTCCCGCGCCCCGCGCCAGCCGCCGACGGCCTGTTCTTTCTGGTCATAGATGGCGGTTTCGGCACCGATGAGAATCTCGGCCAGCTGACCGTAGGCTGCGCCCCAGGCGCTCATCACCTCCGGGGTGGCGATTTCTTCGCCGAGCACTTCGGAGATGGCGCGCAGCAGGCAGGTTCCGACGATCGGGTAGTGCTCCGGCAGGATCTGCAACGCCACGTGCTTGTTGATGATTTTCGCCACCAGATCGCCCAACTGGTCGAGTTGATCGATGTGTCGCGCATACATCAACACGCCGTTGGCCAGGGCGCGAGGCTGGTCACCGCTGGCCTGGTGGGCCTGGTTGAACAGCGGGCGGACTTCCGGGTACTCGGAGAGCATCATGCGGTAGAAATGGGTGATCAGCGCTTCGCCGCCGCTTTCCAGCAGAGGCACGGTGGATTTGATGATGGCACGATCCTGAACGCTAAGCATAAGGGTGACTCCTGAGCTTTCTCTAAAAGTGCCTTAGCTATTCCAGTATTCGTGCCAACTATTTTGTTCATATAAATCAATAGCTTGAAAATAATGTAGTCAGATCGACACAAGCACCTCTATAGTCGCTTGGACTACAACGTGTCTCTTTGACTACAGGCCTATGTCCGCCAAATCATTGCTCACCGCCCTGCTCCCACTGGTCTCCGACCTGTCCCGCGAACTGCCCGAAGGCGAGCGCTACCGACGCCTGCTCGAAGCCATGCGTGCCCTGTTGCCCTGCGATGCCGCCGCATTGTTGCGCCTCGACGGCGAGTGGCTGGTGCCGCTGGCGGTGGACGGATTGAGTACCGACACCCTCGGCCGCCGGTTCAAGGTCAGCGAACACCCGCGCTTTGAAGTGCTGCTGGCCGGCGAAGGGCCGACCCGTTTCGCTGCCGACAGCGATCTGCCCGATCCGTACGACGGACTGGTCGACGGCCTCGACGATCATCTTGAAGTTCACGATTGCCTCGGCTGTCCGTTGTTCGTCGATGAAAAGCTGTGGGGGCTGATCACCCTCGACGCCCTCGATCCGGAGCGCTTCGAACCGATCGAACTCGACGCCCTGCAAGCCTTCGCCAGCCTCGCTTCGGCCACGGTCAACGCCGCCGAACGCATCGAACGTCTGGCGACCCGCGCCGAAGACGAACACCAGCGTGCCGAGGTCTATCGCCAGGCCAGCGGCCAGCAGAACCGCGAAATGATCGGCCAGAGCAAGGCCCACAAACGGCTGGTGGAAGAGATCAACCTGGTCGGCGGCAGCGACCTGACGGTGCTGATCACCGGCGAAACCGGAGTCGGCAAGGAGCTGGTGGCCCAGGCGATCCACGCCGCCTCCAAGCGTGCCGACAAACCGATCATCAGCCTCAACTGCGCAGCGCTGCCGGACACGCTCGTCGAAAGTGAACTGTTCGGCCACGTGCGCGGCGCCTTCACCGGTGCCACCAGCGACCGGCGCGGCAAGTTCGAACTGGCCAATGGCGGCACGCTGTTTCTCGATGAAGTCGGCGAGTTGTCGCTGACCGTCCAGGCCAAGCTGTTGCGGGTGTTGCAGAGTGGTCAGTTGCAGCGCCTGGGTTCGGACAAGGAGCATCAGGTCGACGTGCGCCTGATCGCTGCGACCAACCGTGATCTGGCCGAAGAAGTGCGCAGCGGCCGCTACCGCGCCGACTTTTACCATCGCCTCAGCGTTTACCCGTTGCGGGTGCCGGCGCTGCGTGACCGGGGTCGCGATGTGCTGTTGCTGAGCGGTTACTTCCTGGAACAGAACCGCTCGCGCATGGGCCTCAATAGTCTGCGCCTGAGCAGCGACGCCCAGGAAGCGCTGCTGGCCTACACCTGGCCGGGCAACGTGCGGGAACTGGAGCACTTGATCGGACGCAGCGCGCTGAAGGCGCTGGGCAACTGCAAGGTGCGACCGAAGATTCTCAGTTTGAGCGCGATGGACCTCGATCTGCCGCGCGAGGTTGTGGATAACTCGCCGACGCCGTCCGAAGCGACTGCCGCTCTGCCATTGATCAGCGGCGACCTGCGCAGCGCCACCGAGCAGTATCAGCGGCAGTTGATCAGTGCAGCGCTTGAGCGCAATCAGGACAACTGGGCCAGTGCCGCCCGTGAACTGGGGCTGGACCGGGCGAATCTGGGGCGGATGGCGAAGCGGTTGGGGATGAAATAAAAGTCCCGCCGTCGGATTGGCGCCGGAATCCCTAAAGCCTGCCGGTTACAAGTCGATAACCCGGCATCGATACCTGCTGGCGATCCGTGCGATCGCTGCTCACCTTTTTCCACAGAAGGTTTTTATGTCTTCCAACAAAGCCCGCGCAGATTCACTTTCGCTTCTGCTGTTTACCTTGCGCAGCGGCAAGCTGATGGCGATCAACCTGCTGAAGGTCAGTGAAATCATCCCCTGTCCGCCGCTGACCAAGCTGCCGGAGTCGCACCCGCACGTCAAAGGCATCGCCACTTTGCGCGGTGCTTCGCTGTCGGTGATCGACCTGAGCCGCGCCATCGGCGAGCGGCCGCTGGAAGATCCGAACGGCGGCTGCCTGATCGTCACCGACGTCAGCCGTTCGAAACAGGGTCTGCATGTGCAGGCGGTGAGCAAGATCGTGCATTGCCTGACCACTGACATCAAACCGCCGCCGTTCGGTTCCGGCGGTTCGCGCGCCTACATCACTGGCGTGACCTCGGTGGACGGCACGCTGGTGCAGGTGCTGGACATCGAAAAAGTCATCCACGGCATCGCCCCGGCGCAGATCGAAATGGCCCCGACCGAGCTGAGCATGGAAGACGCCGAAGTGCTGGGCAACGCGCGGATTCTGGTGGTGGACGACAGCCAGGTCGCGCTGCAGCAATCGGTGCACACCCTGCGCAACCTCGGCCTGCAATGCCACACTGCGCGCAGCGCCAAGGAAGCCATCGACTGCCTGCTGGACCTGCAAGGCACGGCGCAGCAGATCAACCTGATCGTCTCCGACATCGAAATGTCCGAGATGGACGGCTACGCCTTCACCCGCACCCTGCGCGAAACCCCGGACTTCGCCCACCTCTACGTGCTGCTGCACACCTCACTCGACAGCGCGATGAACAGCGAAAAGGCCCGCCTCGCCGGCGCCAACGGTGTGCTGACCAAGTTCTCCTCGCCGGAGCTGACCCACTGCCTGATCGAAGCGGCCAAATTCGTCGCCGCTCAGGGCCACTGAGTCTTGGGCGAGACGTTCTGCTTCCTGATGCGGCGCGACCTGAGCCAGGACGTGCCGGCCATCGAATGGCCGAACGGCATCGAAATCGCCACCTACAGCGCCGAACGTGCAGCCGCCGTGCATGAGCTGATGCAGTTCGGCTACCGCGAAGGCGGTGGTCGGGTGCCAGCGCCGGACGTCTGGCAACAGCAGTTTGAAAACGACCCGGAATACGATCCTGCACTGTGTTTCATCGCCAGCGATGCCGAAGGCGTCATCGGCGTGGCGCAATGCTGGACCAGTGCCTACATCAAGAATCTGGTGGTGCATCCTCGCGCTCAGGGTCGTGGATTGGGTCGGGCGTTGCTGCTTCATGCGTTCAAGGCGTTTCAGGATCGGCGCGAAGGGTTTGTCGACCTGAAGGTGCTGGAGAGCAACCAGCGAGCGCAACGCTTGTACGAAAGGTCTGGAATGTACGTGGTTCGCCGGGAACTGGTGCCGGACTGACAGACCGCCATCGCTGGCAAGCCAGCTCCCACAGGTTTCCGGGTGTTTGCAAAATCTGTATTCGCCATCAATCCCTGTGGGAGCGGGCTTGCCCGCGATGGCGGCCTCAAGACAACTTTTCCTCCTCAGGCATACTCCAACCCTGGCCTAACCCCAAGGATGCCCGACCATGAAAACCGTTACCTTAAGCCTGCTCTGCCTCACCGCACTTGCTCCTCTGGCACACGCCTCCAGCCCCGACGCCTGGGCGGCCTACGACAAAACCGTGCTCGCCAGTTGCACCAAGGCCAGCGGCCTGAAAAACGCCAAACCGGTCGGCAACGCCGCGCAATTCGATGACCGCGTCGGCTACACCGCGCTGTTGCTGCAAGGCCAATACCCGCAAAAACACATGAAGGGCCAGCAAGGCACCGAGTTGTGCCTGTACAACAAAAAGTCGAAAACCGCGTTCGTCACCGAATGGGACTCGATCCGCCCGACCGCCAAACCCTGAGCGAATGGCGCACAACTTGCTTCACTCCGGGCCTGTACGGCGGCTTTATGTCGCCGATTCACACCCTGATTGAAGATTGCCCGCTCAATGAATACGACCTTTTCCTGCGTAGGCTGCGGCAAATGCTGCACCGATCACCATGTGCCCCTGACCCTGGCCGAAGCCCGCATGTGGGCGGCTGACGGCGGTCAGGTGATCGTGCTGGTGGAGGCGTTTCTCGCCAACGGCCTCGGCCTGCCGGAGCAGCAGCGTGAACACGCTCAGCGGCGTTCGGCGGTAGTACGCAGCGGAATGTCCGACGCCCATGTGGCGATCACTTTCGCTGCCTACAACGTTGGCCCCTGCCGGAATCTTGACGAAGACAAGCTGTGCCGCATTTACGAGCGCCGGCCGCTGGTGTGCCGCATCTATCCCGCCGAAATCAATCCGCACATTGCGCTGAACCCCGCCGCCAAGGACTGTCCGCCAGAGTCCTGGGAGCAAGGGCCGCAGTTGATCGTCGGCGGTGAGCTGGTGGATCAGGAACTGGTGACGCTGATCCAGCGCTCCCGTCAGGCCGATCGGGATGACATCCAGACCAAGGACGCGATCTGCGGCCTGCTCGGCATCCGCACCACCGCGCTCAAGGGCGACGGGTTTACCGCGTATCTGCCGGACATGGGCGCGTTTGCCTCGGTGATCGATCAGGTCACGGCGCAGCCATTGAGCGAAGGTTCCAGTGAATGGCTGTTCCATGTCTCCGGCGACGACATCGCCGGGCAAGTACGGGCGGCCGGGGCACAGGTGGTGTCCGAACCGCCGCAGACCTACGCGTTCATCTCGTTGCGAGCAGCCTGAGCGCCCTGCCGCCGCCCCCAGAATTCCCGCGCCAGCGAACGCAAATCCCCCGCCAGCCCCGCCACATCCTGTGAGTTGAGCTGGCTCTGGCGCCCCTCATCCACCGTCAGCTCGCACGCCGTGCGAATACTGACGATGTTGCGGTTGATGTCCTCACTCACCGCGCTCTGTTCTTCAACCGCCGCCGCAATCTGCAGACTCATCTCGGTGATCTGCTCGACCCGGCCGCTGATCCCGTCCAGGGCCCGGGCCGCACGCTGCGCCTGTTCGACGCTGTTATCCACATGTTCGCTGCTCTGCTGCATCACCAGCACCGCATCCCGCGCGCCGTTTTGCAGGGTGCTGATCATCCGTTGAATCTCGTTGGTCGATTGTTGAGTGCGCTGAGCCAGACCGCGCACCTCATCGGCCACCACCGCAAACCCGCGTCCGGCATCCCCGGCCCGGGCCGCTTCGATCGCCGCGTTGAGCGCCAGCAGGTTGGTCTGCTCGGCGATGCTGCGAATTACCTCCAGCACCCCGGAAATTTCGCTGCTGTGGCCTTCGAGTTGATGAATCACCTCGGTCGCCCGCCCCAACTCCTCGGCCAGCCGCAACACCGCACTGCGACTCTCGCCGACCAGCAAATGCCCCTCACGGGTTTCCGTCCCGGCCATATCCGCCGCCACCGACGCCTGCTGCGCATGACTGGCGACCTCGGCCACACTGGCCGCCATCTGATGAATCGCCGCCGCCACCTGATCGGTTTCCGCCTGCTGAGCCAGCGTGCTGGTGTGACTGCTGTGCAGGTGATCCACCAATTGCGCCGCATGCCCGGCCAGCCGCTGCGAGGCATCACCGATCCGCCCCACCACCGCACCGACCTGCGCCTCAAGCATCTGCAACGCAAACTCGATCTGCCCGAACTGATCCTGCCGCCCGGTATAAATACCCTGACTCAACGGGTTGTCGGCAATCCCTCGCGCCCGCTCGGTCAGACGCTCCAGCGGCCGCAATAGCCAACCCACGCCCAAGGCACACGCGCCGCTGCCGACCACCAGCGCAGCCGCTTCGATGCCCATGGACTCCGGCCGCAGCCAGGCTTCAATCCCCAGTACCACCGCCAGCACTGAACTGGTCAACGCCATGATCTTCGCCCGCAAACTCAAGCTTGGCAGCCGCTGCCACCGCGCCACCCGCCCCTCGCGCAACTGCGCATACGCCCGCTCCGCCGCCGCCATCTGCCGCGCATCCGGCCGCGTGCGCACCGACTGATACTCCACCGCCGCACCGTTCTGCGTGACCGGCGTGACATAGGCACTGACCCAGTAGTGATCACCGTTCTTGCAACGATTCTTCACCAGCCCCATCCACGACCGACCGCCCTTGAGCGTCTGCCACATATGGGCAAACGCCTGCGCCGGCATGTCCGGATGACACAGCAAATTGTGCGGCGCACCCAGCAGCTCGTCGCGGCTGTAACCGCTGATCCTGATGAAGTCGTCGTTGGCGTAGGTGATCGCGCTGGTCAGATCGGTGGTCGAGAGAATGTTCGTATCCGGCGCAACATCGACATTGCGCCCGGTCACCGGGAGATTGATCTTCATGGAAAGCGCGCTCGTTTTATTGGAAAGAGTCGGCAGGGCTGCTGACTCTAAGCGCACTCACTGGTGAAACGTTGATCTGGCTCAGGAACTGAGCAATTAGCCATCACAGTGACCGAAAATCACAGCAACGGCCGAGGCGGGATTGAATCAGCGCTTGCCCATCGAACGGCGAGTAGCCGAAGGTGCCACACCCGGAATCTTGGCATGACGATCACCGTCCTTGCCCTTGAACTGCGGCTGCTTCGCCGCTTTGGCAGCCGCCAGATCACCTGGTTTGAACGGAAACTTGAAGGCAGGAATGGTCGGCTTGGATTCACCGGCCTCGGCCAGCTCTGCCGGGACATCGCTCACAGCGTTGTCGATTGGGGAAGTCATGAAAGCTCCGCGAAGCAAAAAGTCCGGCCCGGTGGACGAGCCGCGAAAGCGCGCAGTATACCTGCGTGAGCGGAGTTTAAAGAGCCCCCAAAAGGATACGACCAGTGCCTTTTTGGGACAGGTCGACTAACGGATCACCCCTCCCGATCTACCCAAAAGCACTACAGCAACAAACGGTACACCCAACACATATCCAAACATCCGAAAATGGAACGCGGAGCGTCCCGGGCGGCATTCCCACGCGGAGCGTGGGAACGATCAAAACAAAAGCAGTCCGTTTTCTGCTCATGCTTTCTGCTTTCTGCTTTCCACCTTTCGCTTTTCACCACTCAAAACGATGAGCGTTAGCTCGAGTAAAGCTCTTGACGTGCCGGCCCCATCGGAAGGCTGAGTGGAGGGATTTATCCGGGGGTGGGAGCGCAGCGACCGTGCGGCGCAGCCGCATGCATCGAGAGGAGGTGCAGCGAAGCAAACCGTAGGCGATGCCCCCGGATGAATCCCGGAACGAAGGAACGCCGAGCCACAGCGAGGCGCCGAACGCAGGGGCCAAGCCCTTTGGTTACTTTGGGGCGTTTGCCAAAGTGACCCGCCGTAAGGGCGGAACCATAAGCGGCCGTTACCGCAGCAACGGATATACACACAAGAAAACTGACAGCGCCGTCAGTTAGCCGTCACCCTCCTGACCCCCAAACAAGTTTATAAAGACAAAACCTGCCCAAACCCCGTCCCCCTGGCGCCCCACAAGCATGCAAATCCAGAAGAAAAAGGCCCTGCTCGCCACCCTGCTGATCGCCCTCGCAGCCGCCGGTCTGTGGTACGCATACAAACCCGCCCCGGCCAAACTCGCCGCCCCCACTGCCATCCCGGTGCGAGTCGTCGCCGTCAGCGAAAAAGATGTCCCCCGCTACACCAGCGGCATCGGCTCGGTTCTCTCGCTGCACAGCGTCGTGGTGCGCCCACAGATCGACGGCATCCTCACCAAACTCCTGGTCAAAGAGGGCCAGTTGGTCAAACAGGGCGACCTGCTCGCCACCATCGACGACCGCTCGATCCGCGCCAGCCTCGACCAGGCCCGGGCGCAACTGGGCGAAAGCCAGGCGCAACTGCAAGTCGCTTTGGTCAACCTCAAGCGCTACAAACTGCTCAGCGTCGACGACGGTGTATCGAAGCAGACCTACGACCAGCAGCAGGCACTGGTCAACCAGCTCAAGGCCACCGCCCAAGGCAATCAGGCCGCGATTGACGCGGCACAGGTACAACTTTCCTACACCCAGATTCGTTCCCCGGTCACCGGCCGCGTCGGGATTCGCACGGTCGACGAAGGCAACTTCCTGCGCATGACCGACACCCAGGGTCTGTTCACCGTGACCCAGATCGACCCGATCGCCGTCGAGTTTTCCCTGCCCCAGCAAATGCTGCCGACCCTGCAAGGTCTGATCAGCGATCCGCAGCGCGCACAGGTCAAGGCCTACATCGGCGCCGACACCGACGGCGAAACCGGCAACCTGCTCGGCGAAGGTCACCTGACCCTGATCGATAACCAGATCAACGCCAACACCGGCACCATCCGCGCCAAGGCCGAGTTCGACAACCCCAACCAGAAACTCTGGCCCGGCCTGCTGGTGACGGTAAAGATTCAGACGGCACTGGATAAAGATGCGCTGGTGGTTCCGCCCACTGTCGTACAACGCGGACTCGATCAACACTTCGTGTACCGGGTCAACGGCGACAAGGTTGAAGCGGTGCAGGTGCAGATGGTTTATCAGGGCAGCGGTCAGGACATCATCAAGGGCGTGAAACCCGGCGACGTGTTGGTCAGTGATGGCCAGTCGCGGCTCAAGCCTGGTTCGACCGTGCAGGTCATGAGCGAACCGCCGCAGGTGGTGCAAGCGGAGCCCAAGCCATGAAGCAGCACAAAGGCGTTTCGACCTGGTGCATCGATCACCCGGTGGCGACGATTCTGCTGACCATCGCGCTGGTGCTGGTCGGGGTGATTGCCTTCCCGCGCCTGCCGATTGCCCCACTGCCGGAAGCGGAATTTCCGACGATTCAAGTCTCAGCACAGTTACCCGGCGCCAGCCCGGACACCATGGCTTCTTCCGTGGCCACGCCGCTGGAGGTGCAATTCAGCGCCATTCCCGGCATGACCCAGATGACCTCCAGCAGTGCGCTGGGCTCCACGTTGCTGACCCTGCAATTCACCCTCGACAAGAGCATCGACACCGCCGCCCAGGAAGTGCAGGCCGCGATCAACACCGCCGCCGGCAAACTGCCGAAAGACATGCCGACCCTGCCGACCTGGAAGAAGGTCAACCCGGCCGACAGCCCGGTGCTGATCCTCAGCGTCAGCTCCACGCAAATGCCCGGCACTGAACTCAGCGATCTGGTGGAAACCCTGCTCGCGCGTCAGATCAGTCAGATCGACGGTGTAGGCCAGATCAACATCACCGGTCAGCAACGTCCGGCAATTCGCGTACAGGCCTCGGCCGACAAACTGGCGGCCATCGGCCTGACCCTCGCCGATATTCGTGTGGCGATCCAGCAGACCAGCCTCAACCTCGCCAAGGGTGCGTTGTACGGCGACTCAAGCATTTCCACGCTGTCGACCAACGACCAGTTGTTCCACCCCGAGGAATACAGCCAGCTCATCGTTTCCTACAAGGACGGCGCCCCGGTTCACCTGAGGGATGTCGCGAAAGTCGTCAACGGTTCGGAAGATGCCTACGTGCAAGCCTGGGCCGGCGATCGACCGGGCGTGAACCTGGTGATCTCGCGCCAGCCCGGCGCCAACATCGTCGAAACCGTGGACCGGATTCAGGCCGCCCTGCCCGGCCTCGAAGCCATGCTGCCGGCCTCGGTGCAGGTCAAAACCCTGATCGATCGCACCCAGACCATCCGCGCCTCGCTGCATGAAGTGGAAATCACGCTGCTGATCGCGATCCTGCTGGTGGTGGCGGTGATGGCGCTGTTTCTGCGCCAGTTGTCGGCGACGATGATTGTGTCGGCGGTGCTCGGTGTGTCGCTGACCGCCAGTTTCGCGCTGATGTATTTACTCGGCTTCAGTCTGAACAACCTGACGCTGGTGGCCATCGTGGTGGCGGTAGGTTTCGTGGTCGACGACGCCATCGTGGTGGTGGAAAACATTCACCGCCATCTGGAGGCCGGCGACAGCATGCGCGACGCCGCGATCAAGGGCGCCGGCGAGATCGGTTTCACCGTAGTGTCGATCAGTTTCTCGCTGGTGGCGGCGTTCATTCCGCTGCTGTTCATGGGCGGTGTGGTCGGGCGCCTGTTCAAGGAATTCGCCCTGACGGCCACCTCGACCATCATGATTTCCGTGGTGGTGTCGTTGACGTTGGCGCCAACGCTGGCAGCGCTGTTCATGCGCAAACCGGTGCATCACGCCCATGACAAACCGGGCTTCAGTGAACGCCTGCTCGGCTGGTACGAAAAAGGCCTGCGCCGCGCCCTCGCTCACCAGAAATTGATGATCGGCGTGTTCGGCATTTCCGTGGCGCTGGCGATTGGCGGCTACGTGTTTATCCCCAAGGGTTTCTTCCCGGTGCAGGACACCGGCTTCGTCCTCGGCACCACCGAAGCCGCTGCCGATATTTCCTACAGCGACATGGTGAAAAAACACCTGGCAATGGCCGAAATCGTCGCCGCCGACCCAGCCGTGCAGGCGTTTTCCCACTCGGTCGGAGTGTCCGGCAGCAACCAGACCATCGCCAACGGCCGCTTCTGGATCGCCCTGAAAAAACGCGGTGACCGCGATGTTTCGGCCAGCCAGTTCATCGACCGCATCCGTCCGCAACTGATGAAAGTCCCCGGCATCGTGCTTTACCTGCGCGCCGGCCAGGACATCAACCTCAGCTCCGGCCCAAGCCGTGCGCAGTATCAATACGTGCTCAAGAGCAACGACGGGCCGACCCTCGCCACCTGGACCCAGAAACTCACCGAAAAGCTACGTAGCATCCCGGCGTTCCGTGACATTTCCAACGACCTGCAACTGGGCGGCAGCATCACTCACATCAGCATCGACCGCAGCGCCGCCGCGCGTTTCGGCCTGACGGCGAGTGATGTCGACGAGGCGCTGTACGACGCCTTCGGCCAGCGGCAGATCAACGAGTTCCAGACCCAGGTCAACCAGTACAACGTGATCCTGGAACTGGACACCAGACAGCGCGGCAAGGCCGAAAGCCTCAACTATTTCTACCTGCGCTCGCCGCTGAGCGGAGAAATGGTGCCGCTGTCGGCGCTGGCCCGATTCGACGCACCGACCATCGGCCCGCTGTCCATCGCCCACGACGGCATGTTCCCGGCCGCCAATCTGTCGTTCAACCTGGCGCCCGGCGTGGCACTGGGCGACGCGGTCATCCTGCTCAATCAGGCCAAGGCCGAGATCGGCATGCCGACCGCGATCAGCGGCAACTTCCAGGGTGCGGCCCAGGCGTTCCAGAGTTCGTTGAAAAGTCAGCCATGGCTGATTCTCGCGGCACTGGTGGCGGTGTACATCATCCTTGGCGTGCTCTACGAGAGCTTCGTCCATCCGCTGACGATCATCTCGACCTTGCCGGCGGCGGGTCTCGGCGCGGTGATCATGCTGTGGATCTGCGGGCAGGACTTTTCGATCATGGCGTTGATCGGGTTGGTGCTGCTGATCGGTATCGTGAAGAAGAACGGCATCCTGATGATCGACTTCGCCCTGGAAGCGCAGCGTCATCGCGGCTTGTCGCCGCAGGATGCGATTTTCGAGGCATGTATCACGCGGTTCCGGCCGATCATCATGACCACCCTCGCCGCGCTGCTTGGCGCCCTGCCGCTGATGCTCGGTTACGGCACCGGCGCCGAACTGCGCCAGCCGCTGGGAATCGCAGTGGTGGGTGGGCTGCTGGTCAGCCAGATGCTGACGCTGTTCACCACGCCGGTCATATACTTGTGGCTTGAGCGGCTGTTCCACAAGCCCAAACCTGCGCCCGTCGCGGCGCTGGCAACGACAGACTGAGGCGGGTCATGCGCGTTCTGATTATCGAAGACGAAGAGAAAACCGCGGACTACCTGCACCGCGGCCTGACGGAACAGGGTTACACCGTGGATCGGGCCCGCGACGGCGTCGAGGGCCTGCATCTGGCGCTGGAAAGCGACTACGCGGTGATCGTTCTCGACGTGATGCTGCCGGGCCTCGACGGCTTCGGCGTGCTGCGCGCGTTGCGTGCGCGCAAGCAGACACCGGTGATCATGCTCACCGCCCGCGAACGGGTCGAAGACCGGATCCGCGGCCTGCGCGACGGCGCCGACGATTACCTCGGCAAACCGTTCTCCTTCCTCGAACTGGTGGCGCGCCTGCAAGCGCTGACCCGGCGCAGTGGCGGCCACGAACCGGTGCAAGTGAGCATCGCCGATCTGTGGATCGATCTGATCAGCCGCAAGGCGACCCGCGCCGGCACCCGGCTGGATCTGACCGCGAAGGAGTTTTCGCTGCTCAGCGTGCTGGCCCGGCGTCAGGGCGAAATCCTCTCGAAAACCGCGATTGCGGAAATGGTCTGGGACATCAATTTCGACAGCGACGCCAACGTGGTCGAAGTCGCGATCAAACGCCTGCGGGCCAAGCTCGACGGGCCGTTCGACGAGAAACTGCTGCACACCATACGTGGCATGGGATATGTGCTGGAGAGCCGTGGTGTCCAGTAATTCCATCGCCCTGCGCCTGAGCGGGATGTTCACGCTGGTGGCGCTGCTGGTGTTCCTGTTGATCGGCGGCGCGCTGTATCAACAAGTGGACAAAGGCCTCGGCCTGCTGCCGGAAGCGGAACTGGATGCACGTTACAGCGTGCTCGAATCCGCGCTCAACCGCTATGGCACTCCTGAGCATTGGGTGAAGATCAACGCCAAGCTCAAGCTGCTCGGCGAAGAGGACAAGCGCATCCGTTTCTGGGTGGTCAGCGGCAATCCGGGCTACGAGTTCGGCGAGCCGGATGCCTTGATCCGCTCATTCGCCCAAGGCCCCTTGGGCATGCGCGACCTGCAACTGCCCGATCATCCCTATCCGCTGAAAGTGCTGCTCACCGAACTACCGGCCAAGGATCAGCGCCCGCCCCTGCGCTTCATGATCGGCATCGACACCGAGACCTTTCATCAGACCCAGCATCAGTTGCTGATCGCGCTGGTCAGCCTGGCGGTGATCGGTGTGCTGCTGGCGTCGGCATTGGGTTACTGGGTGGCGCGGATCGGCCTCAAGCCGCTGATCAAACTGTCCCACGAAGCCCAACGCCTCGCCCCGCCGCTGCGGGCCGGGCGTCTGCGACTGTCGCCGTTGCCGCCGGAACTCGAGCAATTTGTCGATTCGTTCAACTCGACGCTGGAGCGGGTTGAACAGGCTTATTCGCGGCTCGAATCCTTCAACGCCGACGTCGCCCATGAGCTGCGCTCGCCACTGACCAACCTGATCGGCCAGACCCAGGTTGCCCTGACGCGCGGGCGCTCTGCCGAGCATTATTTCGAAGTGCTGCAATCCAACCTCGAAGAGCTGGAACGCCTGCGCTCGATCATCAACGACATGCTGTTTCTGGCCAGCGCCGATCAGGGCAGTAAAGCCACCAAACTGACCTCAACGTCGCTGGCCGATGAAGTGGCGACCACCCTCGAATACCTCGACTTCATTCTCGAAGATGCGCAGGTCCAGGTGCGGGTAAGCGGCGACGCGCGGGTACAGATCGAGATCGCCCATCTGCGCCGGGCCTTGATCAATCTGCTGAGCAACGCGGTACAACACACCGCGCCCGGTCAGGTGATCGAAGTCCAGATCGCGGTCGAGGACCATCAGGTCAGCATCGGCGTAGCCAACCCCGGTTCGCCGATTGCCAGCGAGCATTTACCGCGCTTGTTCGAGCGTTTCTACCGGGTCGATGCGTCGCGCAGCAACAGTGGCAACAATCACGGGTTGGGGCTGGCGATCGTCAAGGCGATCGCGTTAATGCACGGCGGCGATGTGTTTGTGCGCAGTGATCGCGGGATGAACACCTTCGGGATCCACCTTCCGGTCTGAGGTCAGGGATCATTGCCATTCGCGCAACAGTCATTTATGAAAATCACGCTGTTTCCCAACGCCCGGCAACCTTATCTTTGCCCGCACCAAACAGCACTTGCCAAGCAAGAAGGTTTTCAAGATGTCCAACAGTATGGGTATTGCCAGCGCTTTCGTTTTGTCCTCATTGATCCTGTCGCCGCTGGCGATGGCTGAAGAATCGCAGACGTTCGTAGCGCAAAATGCCGCTCGCGCTCACGCATTCGAACAGCATCAGGCAGAAGTGATGGCCAAGGCGCAGGACGCTACGCAAGCCCCACAGGCCGCAACTTCGCAGGCTCAAGCTTCCGAGAAAGACAGCTGAGTCGCGCACCGCGCAACGTTTCCCTCGACGCGGTTGTTTGGCTCTTCCCGTTCAACCGTCGTCCTTGCAGGCCGCTGATATTCAGCGGCCTTTTTTCGTTGTGGTCTGAACGCTGTCTGGTTCGTCTTTAACAACTGGAAACATCCCGCACCTCAAGACATTGAAGTGTCAGTTGACCCAAGGAGCTTTACCGCACGTGCGTTACCCAGTTCGCTTCACCCCGCTGTTCATTGCAATTGCCGCAACGATTGCCCCCACTGCCCACGCCGCCGAAGCCGAGAAACAGGGTTTCGTCGAAGGCGCGAGCCTCAACCTCAATGCCCGCAACTACTACATGAACCGCAACCGTCTGCAGCAGACGGACGACAACATCGAGTGGGGCCAGGGTTTCCTCGGCAAATTCGAGTCGGGTTACACCGAAGGTACGGTCGGCTTCGGCCTCGATGCCCACGCCATGCTCGGTCTGAAGCTCGACGGCGGTGGCGGCACCGACAACTCCAGCATCCTGCCGGTCAGCGACGGCAGCGGCAAAGCGCCGGGCTCGTTCTCCACGGCGGGCGGCACCCTGAAAATGCGTGCGTTCGATACCGAGCTGAAGGCCGGCGACCTGTTCCTTGCCAACCCGGTGATCGCCGGTGGCGAGACGCGCATGCTGCCGCAGACCTTTCGCGGCCTCAGCCTGACCAACCACAGCTTCGACGGCTGGATGATCGAAGGTGGTCAGGCCAGCTTCACCAAACCCTACAACCAGAGCGGCCACAAACGCATCGGCACCTCTTACGGCACCCTAGCCGACGGCGACAAGAGCCAGCACCTGAACTGGGCCGGCGTGGCCTGGAGTGGTGTCGAAGGCCTGACCAGCAGCCTGTATGCCTCCGAGTTGAAGGACATCTGGAACCAGTACTACTACGACCTCGACTACACCAGGGCACTGAATGATCGGGTGACCTTCAACCCGGGCCTGCACTTCTATCACACCCAGGACACCGGCGACGCGCTGCTGGGCAACATCGACAACAACACCTACAGCCTGCATTTCACCGTGGGCATCGGCAGCCACAGCGTTACCGCCGCGTATCAGCGGGTCAACGGCAACACGCCGTTCGATTACATCAGCCAGGGTGACAGCGTTTACCTCGACAACTCGCAGCAGTATTCGGACTTCAACGGCCCGAACGAGCGTTCGTGGAAGCTCAAGTACGCCTACGACTTCGCCGGCGTCGGCTTGCCGGGTCTGACCTCGTCGCTGTCCTACTCGCGCGGCACGCTGGACCTGACCAAGGTCGATCCGCACAGCAAGGGTTACGCTTCGTGGTACAGCGCCGAAGGTCGCAACGCCAAGCACTGGGAACGCGACATCGACCTCAAGTACGTGGTGCAAAGCGGACAGGCCAAAGACCTCGCGGTACGCCTGCAATGGGCGACCAACCGCGGCGGCAACGGTTACGGCGCAATCGATACGGACACCGATGAATACCGTGTGATCATCGACTACCCGATCAACGTCTTCTAAGATCGGCACTACGATAAAAGGCCAGCCTGACGCGCTGGCCTTTTTCTTGCCTGTGGCAGCGAGCGGGTACAACTACGCTTAGAAGAATCTCCAATCGAAAACCGGACCATGATCGCGAGCCGCACCCCTACCGTTCCCGGCACGACCGGACGCTCCGAGCTGCTGTTGATCCTTGGCAGCCTGCTGAGCGTGATCGCGATTGTGTGCATCGTGACGTTCCTGCTGATCCGTGAACGCGCCAACGCCCAGGAATCGGCGACCCGTAGCGCTACCACCATCGCCCAGTTGATCGATGCCGATGTGCTGCGCACTGTCGAGCTGTATGACCTGACGCTGCAAGGGCTGATTGCCGCTGCCCAGCGTGACGACCTGAAAGATGTGTCGCCGCAGATCCGCCATCTGGCGTTGTTCGATCGCTCCACCACGGCGCGCTTCAAGGGCGACATCCTGCTGCTCGACAAGCATGGCGAAGTGATCGCCGATTCCTCACGGGTCGATCCGCTGCCAGGCAATTTCGCCGACCGTGACTACTTCCTCGCCCACGCCTTCAAACGCGACACCGGCATGTTCATCAGCCGTCCGTTCAAGCCCCGCTGCGACTGCGATGACGCGGACCAGTGGCGGATCAGTTTCAGTCGGCGCATCTCGTCGGACATCGGCGAGTTCCTCGGCGTGGCCGTGGCGTCGATGAAACTCGATTACTTCGATCAGCTGTTCAACAGCCTCGACATCGGCATCGACAGCACCCTCAACATCATCAATAACGACGGCATCCTGCTGGCACAGAAGCCTTATCTGCAGAGCGATTCGATCGGCAAGAGCTTTGCCGCGCGGCCCAATGTGGTGCGGATCCTGCGCGACAGCAACGGCAATGGCAGTTTCAACAGCATCTCGAGCATGGATCATCAGCAACGGCTGTACACCTACTCGCGGGTCGGCAATCTGCCGCTGACGGTAATCGTTGCCCTGTCCAGCGAGGAAGTGTTCGGCGCGTGGCGACGCACGGCGATCCTGATCAGCGGCGCCACCGGCGTGTTGTGTGCCGGCCTGCTGTGGCTGACCTGGCTGCTCGCCCGGGAGCTGCGCCTGCGGCATCGGGCCGAACATGAACTGGCACAACTCGCCGCAACTGATGCCCTGACCGGGGTCGCCAACCGGCGGATGCTCGACCAGTCGCTGCGCCACGAGTGGTTCCGCGCCCAACGCTCGGGCCAACCCCTGTCATTGCTGATGATCGATGCGGACCACTTCAAGGCCTTCAATGACCGGCATGGACATCAGGCCGGGGATCAGGCGTTGCGTGAACTGGCGAGAGTGATCACCGCCAATGTGCGGCGTCCGGCGGATCTGGTGGCGCGGTATGGCGGTGAGGAGTTTTCGGTGATCCTCGCGGAAACCGACAGCGTCGGGGCGCAGCAGATCGCCGAGCACATTCGTGCAGCGGTGGAGCAATTGCCGAGCCTGAATCAAGACCAGTCACCGATGACCGTGAGCGTCGGTATCAGTACCTGGACGGCGACGAGCGAAATCAGTCTGGAACAACTGTTGTTCGCGGCGGATCGGGCGCTGTATCAGGCCAAGGAAGGTGGCCGGAACCAGGTCGTCGTGGCTTGATGGGGGTTTTGGCCTTTCCGGCCTCATCGCTGGCAAGCCAGCTCCCACAGAGTTTTGGGTGTATTGAGGATCTTTGGATAACTGGAGAACCTGTGGGAGCTGGCTTGCCAGCGATGAGGCCGGTACAGCCAATGCAAAACCAGCAGGCATAAAAAAAGGCCACCCAAAGGTGGCCTTCAAAAAACTAGAGAGGTTTTTTACTTACACCGCCGCAACCGGGCGCATGTAAGAGATTGGTGCAGTGCTGGCGTCTTCGAACGTCACGACTTCCCAGGCATCTTTCTGCTCAATCAACTTGCGCAGCAGCTGGTTGTTCAGTGCGTGGCCGGACTTGAAGCCCTTGAACTCACCAATCAGGCTGTTGCCCAGCAGGTACAGGTCGCCAATCGCATCGAGGATCTTGTGCTTCACGAATTCGTCTTCGTAGCGAAGGCCGTCTTCGTTCAGTACGCCATCGGCATCGACCACGATCGCGTTTTCCACGCTGCCGCCGAGTGCGAGGTTGTGCTTGCGCAGGTACTCGATGTCACTCATGAAACCGAAAGTACGGGCGCGGCTGACTTCTTTTACGAACGAAGTGCTGGAAAAATCCACGCTTGCACTTTGGGTGCGATCCCGGAAAACCGGGTGATCGAAATCGATCTCGAAGCTCACCTTGAACCCTTCGAAAGGGACGAAAGTGGCGCGCTTGTCGCCGTCTTCCACTGTCACTTCACGCAGGATGCGGATGAATTTCTTGGCGGCGTCCTGTTCTTCCAGGCCAGCCGATTGAATCAGGAATACGAAAGGTCCAGCGCTGCCATCCATGATCGGGACTTCAGACGCGGAGAGCTCGACGTAGGCGTTATCGATGCCCAGGCCAGCCATGGCCGAGAGCAAGTGCTCCACCGTGTCTACCTTCACGTCACCGTTGACCAGCGTCGTCGACATGGTTGTCTCGCCGACGTTGGCCGCGCGAGCCGGTATCTCGACAACCGGATCGAGATCGGCACGACGAAAGACGATCCCGGTGTCGACAGGTGCAGGCTTGAGGGTCAGGTAAACCTTCTCCCCGGAGTGCAGACCTACACCGGTGGCACGGATAATATTTTTCAGTGTGCGTTGTTTAATCATGGCATGGGCCGCTTCAGCGCAAATTGCGAACTGGTATCAACAAAGGCTGGCGATGATAGCAGACCGAGCCTTTGCTGAACACCAATCACCTGAATACCCCTGATACATTTCATCAATCGGCCTGACGACGCAGGAAAGCCGGGATGTCCAGGTAGTCCAGGTCATCTTGCGGATTCATCTTCGCGGCAGTCGCAGCACCGGCCTGAGCCTGGTTGCGCATGACGGTCGGACGGTCCAGGTCACGGTAATTCACCGCTGGCTGTTCCTGACGAGCGGGTGCCGGTTGCTGCACTTGAGCAGCCGCCATCGAGGTGTGAACGGTGTTGTCGATGACCTTCACAGGCTTCTCGATTTTTGCGCCCAGACCAGTGGCAACCACGGTCACGTGCAGTTCATCGCGCATGTCCGGATCGATAACGGTACCGACCTTGACCATTGCGTGCTCGGAAGCGAAGGCTTCGATGATCGAACCCACGTCGGAGTACTCACCCAGGGACAGGTCAGGACCGGCAGTGATGTTCACCAGGATGCCGCGTGCGCCTTGCAGGTTCACGTCTTCCAGCAGCGGGTTGCGGATGGCCGCTTCGGTCGCTTCACGTGCACGGTTCGGACCGCTGGCGCAGCCAGTGCCCATCATCGCCATGCCCATTTCGCTCATCACGGTGCGTACGTCGGCGAAGTCGACGTTGATCATGCCCGGACGCTTGATGATGTCGGAGATACCGCGAACGGCACCGGCCAGTACATCGTCAGCCTTGGCGAAAGCCGACAGGAGGCTTGCGTCCTTGCCGAGGATGGTCAGCAGTTTTTCGTTCGGAATGGTGATCAGCGAGTCGACGCTTTCCGAGAGCATGCGGATGCCTTCGTCGGCGATCTGCATACGCTTGCGGCCTTCGAACGGGAACGGACGGGTCACGACCGCAACGGTCAGGATGCCCATTTCCTTGGCCACTTCGGCGATGATCGGCGCAGCACCGGTACCTGTACCGCCGCCCATGCCGGTGGTGATGAACACCATGTTGGTGCCGGCCAGCACTTCAGCGATGCGCTCGCGATCTTCCAGCGCAGCCTGACGGCCGACTTCCGGGTTGGCGCCGGCGCCCAGGCCTTTGGTCACGCCGGTGCCCAGTTGCAGAATGGTGCGCGCGCCGATGTTTTTCAGCGCTTGAGCATCGGTGTTGGCGCAGATGAATTCCACGCCTTCGATGTTGCTCTTGACCATGTGATTGACAGCGTTGCCGCCGCCACCGCCAACACCGATAACTTTGATTACCGGGCTTGCGGGGATGTTGTCTACGAGTTCGAACATTTTCCCTCTCCTTACATTCTCTAGTTTTTTCGCCTACTGCTGTTTGTTGCGGTGCTGCGGTAAAGCGTTAGAAGTTGCCTTGAACCCACTTCTTCAAACGGTCCAGCAACGGCGCCTGCGGCTCATCGTTGCTGTAGCTGTCGCGGCTGCCGATGCCCGAGAACGAGATCCCGTCGGACTGCTTCTGCAGGCCGTACATCAACAAGCCGACGCCAGTGGAATAAATCGGGTTGCGTACCACGTCATCCAGCCCCTTCACGCCATGCGGCACGCCCAGGCGGACCGGCATGTGGAAGATTTCTTCGGCCAGTTCCGTGGCGCCTTCCATTTTCGAGGTACCACCGGTCAGCACGATGCCGGCCGGGATCAGGTCTTCGTAGCCGCTGCGACGCAGCTCGGCCTGGATCAGGGTGAACAGTTCGTCGTAACGCGGCTCGACCACTTCGGCCAGGGCCTGACGGGACAGTTCACGCGGCGGACGGTCGCCGACGCTCGGCACCTTGATGGTCTCGCCGGCACCGGCCAGTTTGGCCAGGGCGCAGGCATAGCGGATCTTGATCTCTTCGGCGTACTGGGTCGGGGTGCGCAACGCCATGGCGATGTCGTTGGTCACCTGATCACCGGCAATCGGGATCACGGCCGTGTGGCGGATCGCGCCTTCGGTGAAGATCGCGATGTCGGTGGTGCCGCCGCCGATGTCGACCAGGCACACGCCCAGCTCTTTTTCGTCGTCGGTCAGGACCGAATAGGCCGAGGCCAGTTGCTCGAGAATGATGTCGTCGATTTCCAGACCGCAGCGACGCACGCACTTTTCAATGTTCTGTGCGGCGTTGACGGCGCAGGTGACCACGTGAACCTTGGCTTCCAGACGCACGCCGGACATGCCCAGCGGCTCGCGCACGCCTTCCTGGTTATCGATCACGTAATCCTGCGGCAGGGTGTGCAGCACACGCTGGTCGGCCGGGATCGCCACGGCCTGGGCGGCATCGAGTACACGCTCCAGGTCCGCCGAGCTGACTTCGCGATCACGGATCGCGACGATGCCGTGGGAGTTCAGGCTGCGAATGTGATTGCCCGCCACACCGACGAACGCCGAGTGAATGCGGCAGCCCGCCATCAGTTGGGCTTCTTCGATCGCGCGCTGGATCGACTGCACGGTGGACTCGATGTTGACCACCACGCCTTTCTTCAGGCCGCGGGACGGATGAGTGCCGATCCCGACGATTTCCAGCGAGCCGTCGTCCGCAACCTCGCCGACCAGCGCCACCACCTTGGAGGTGCCGATATCGAGACCGACGATCATTTTGCCGCTTTGCACGTTTGCCATGGGTCCTGCCTCTTCTTAATTCTTTGCGACAGCGGGTTGGGCTGTCGTCGGCGCTACTGGTTCCCGCCAGCCAACAGCAAGGCCGTTGGCGTAGCGCAGATCGATGCGCGCAATGTTCGTAATCTGTTCTTTGAGCGTCTTGTCATAGATGGCAATGAAGCGGCGCATCTTTTCCACCAGGTTGCCGCGTCCCAGCAGCAGCTCGATCCCGGGGCCGGAACTGCCGGCACCGGTGGTCAGGAACCAGCTGCCACGTTCACGCAGCTCCAGCCGCGCAATCGAGAAGCCCAATGGCCGGAGCATCTGGCTCAGCACCTGGTATTGCTGCATCACTTGCTGCTGGGCCCGCTGCGGACCGAACAGCTGCGGCAGGTGTTCGTAGTTCGCCAGTTCCTTGGGCGTGAACGCCTGGCCCTGGTTGTTGAGCAACGACTCGTCGCCCCAACGGGCCACCGGCAGTTGCTCTTCGAGGCGGATCACCACCTGGTCCGGCCACACCCGACGTACTTCGGCGTGGGCGATCCACGGCATCTGCTCAAGCTCTGTTCGCATGCTCGCCAGGTCGATGGTGAAGAAGCTCGACGCCACGTACGGGGCGATCCGCTGCTGCACCGCCTGCTGGCTGATGTAACTCAGGTCGCCCTGCACCGCGATCTTGGTGATCGGCCGGTCGGCGTACGGCAGCAATCGCTGCGCGCCTTCGTAAGTGCCGAACCCCAGGGCCACCAGCAGCACCGGCCAGAACAGACCTTTCAAGAAGCCGAAGTTGGCTTTTGGCAGGCGCGCGGACATCGGCTCTTTGGCCACCATTCGGCTGGCACCCCGCGGCACCGGCTTGCGGCCGGGTGCGGGTGGCTGATGTCTGAGCTGTGCGCCTTGCATGGTCTTAACCTCGCGCCTCTTTCTTGCCATCGGCATCGACACTGGCGGCCAGAATGGCCAGGACCAGTTGCTGGAAATCCAGACCGGCCGCTTTCGCCGCCATCGGTACCAGGCTGTGGTCGGTCATGCCGGGAGCGGTGTTGACTTCCAGGAACCAGAATTTGCCGTCGGCGTCCTGCATCACGTCCGCCCGGCCCCAACCGGCGATACCCAGCGCCTCGCAGGCTTGCGCCGTGAGGTCCATGAGTTCTTTTTCCTTGGCGGCATCGAGCCCGCACGGAATCCGATACTGGGTATCGTTGGCGATGTACTTGGCGTCGTAGTCGTAGAACGTGTGTGGCGTACCCAGGGCGATTGGAGGCAACACCTGGTCACGCAGGGTGGCGATGGTGAACTCGGGACCGTGGATCCATTGCTCGACCAACACTTGCGAATCGTAGGTACTGGCCGCTTTCCATGCGTCGATCAACTCGGACGCGGAAGTCACTTTGGCCATCCCGATACTTGAACCTTCATGCGCCGGTTTGACGATCAAAGGGAAGCCCAGTTCCGTCGCCGCCGAAATACAATCGGCCTCGCTGCGCAGCACGGCGTGACGCGGCGTCGGAATCCCGAGCGTGTGCCAGACCTGCTTGGTGCGCAGCTTGTCCATCGCCAGTGCCGAAGCCAGGATGCCACTGCCGGTGTACGGAATGCCGGCCACTTCGAGCAGGCCTTGCATGCTGCCGTCTTCACCGCCGCGACCGTGGAGGATGATGAACGCACGGTCGATCTTTTCGCTCAGCAGGCGCTGCAGGATATCGGCACCGACGTCGATGCCGAACGCGTCCACACCCGCGCTTTGCAGCGCGGTGAGCACGGCGTTGCCGGACTTCAGCGAGACTTCACGCTCGGCACTCAGGCCACCGAACAGCACGGCCACCCGGCCGAAATCCTTCGGGGCGATGGTGGAGAACAGGTTGGCGTAGGCAGCAGTCATTTCAACTTCCCCTCGACCGATGCCGCCACGGCACCGGCGAACAACTCGCTTTTCAACAGTTTCGGTGCGAGGCCACCGATATCACCGGCGCCCTGGCACAACAGAATGTCGCCGGCGCGCAGCAGCGGCTTGACCAGCGGCGCCAGATCGACGCCGCGCTCGATGTAGATCGGATCGAGCTGACCGCGCTGGCGGATGCTGTTGCACAGTTTGCGGCTGTCGGCCCCCGGGATCGGCTCTTCGCCGGCCGGATAGACTTCCATCAGCAACAGCACGTTGGCATCGGCCAGTACATTGACGAAATCGTCGTACAGGTCGCGGGTGCGGCTGTAACGGTGCGGCTGGTAGACCATCACCAGACGGCGCTCCGGCCAGCCACCACGCACGGCTTTGATGACTGCTGCCACTTCGGTCGGGTGATGACCGTAGTCGTCGACCAGCATCACGTTACCGCCGTCCACCGGCAGTTCGCCGTAGACCTGGAAGCGTCGGCCGACACCCTGGAAGCCGGACAGGCCCTGGACGATGGCCTCGTCGCTGACGCCTTCGTCGGTGGCGATGCAGATGGTCGCCAGGGAATTGAGCACGTTGTGATTGCCCGGCATGTTCACGGACACATCAAGAGGCTCGCGATCAGGGCGCAGCACGGTAAAGAAGGTCTGCATGCCCTGCTGACGAACATTGATCGCGCGCACGTCGGCGTCTTCGCTGAAGCCATAGGTCACGGTCGGACGTTTGACCAGCGGCAGGATTTCACGCACCACCGGATCATCCAGGCACATCACCGCCAGACCGTAGAACGGCAGGTTGTGCAGGAACTCGACGAAGGTTTTCTTCAGCTTGTTGAAGTCACCGTCGTAGGTCGCCATGTGGTCGGCGTCGATATTGGTGACCACGGCCACCAACGGCTGCAGATGCAGGAAGCTTGCGTCGCTTTCATCGGCTTCGGCGATCAGATAACGGCTGGTGCCGAGCTGGGCATTGGTGCCCGCAGCATTCAGACGGCCACCGATGACGAA
This sequence comes from Pseudomonas sp. R15(2017), assembly GCF_002112685.1. Taxonomy (NCBI): domain Bacteria; kingdom Pseudomonadati; phylum Pseudomonadota; class Gammaproteobacteria; order Pseudomonadales; family Pseudomonadaceae; genus Pseudomonas; species Pseudomonas sp. R15(2017). Next base: position 118,273 of record NZ_NEII01000011.1, on the reverse strand, counting down.
GGTCGGATCCAGGCCACCGGCCGCGAACACCGAAGCGATCAGGCTGGTGGTGGTGGTTTTGCCATGGGTACCGGCGACGGCGATGCCGTGGCGGTAGCGCATCAGTTCGGCGAGCATTTCGGCACGCGGCACCACCGGGATCCGGCGTTCCAGCGCAGTTGCGACTTCCGGGTTGGACGTATTGACGGCGCTCGACACCACCAGCACATCGGCGGCAGCGGCGTTCTCGGCACGGTGGCCGATGAAGATCTGCGCACCGAAGGATTCCAGGCGCTCGGTCACCGGCGAAGCTTTCAGGTCCGAACCGGACACTTCATAGCCCAGGTTCAGCAGCACTTCGGCGATGCCGCACATGCCCACGCCACCGATGCCGACGAAGTGGATGCGACGGATGCGGCGCATTTCCGGTTGCGGCATGGCTTTCTGATTCTCAACCATGGGCCACCTCCAGACAGGTATCGACCACGCTACGGGTGGCTTCGGGTTTCGCCAGACGGCGGGCCGCTTGGGCCATTTGTTCGAGTCGTTGCGGTTGCATCAAGACCTCTGTCAGGCGCGCGGCAAGGTCCGCGGCGCCAGTCGTTCTTTGCGGCATCAGGAAGGCAGCGCCTTCACGGGCCAAATAATCGGCGTTGCGAGTCTGGTGATCGTCGATCGCGTGGGGCAAGGGCACCAGCATCGAGGGCAGACCGGCGGCGGCCAGTTCACTGATGGTCAATGCGCCGGCGCGGCACACCACCAGGTCAGCCCAGCCATAGGCCTGGGCCATGTCTTTGATGAACGGCTGCACCTGCGCGTCCACGCCGGCGGCGCGGTAGCGCTCTGCAGTCACTTCATCGTGGTTTCTGCCCGCCTGATGGAACACTTCCGGACGCAAGTCGGCAGCGACTTGTGCCAGGGCTTCAGGCAGCAACTTGTTCAACGGCTCTGCGCCCAGGCTTCCGCCCAGGATCAGCAAACGCGCCTTGCGTCCGGCCAGGGCCGGGCGCGGTGTTTCGAGGAACAGCTCGCTGCGCACCGGGTTACCGGTGGTACGGCGGCTGTCCGACAGGGTAAAGGTGTCGGGGAACGCTTCACACACCCGGGCGGCGAACGGCACCAGCAACCGATTGGCGGTGCCGGCCACGGCGTTCTGCTCATGAACGATCACCGGCACGCCGGCCAGTTTGGCGGCAAGACCACCGGGACCGGTCACATAGCCGCCGAATCCGACCACGCACACCGGACGCAAGCGGCGAATGATCGCCCGCGCTTGCCATACCGATTTCAGCAGCATGAACGGCGCCTTGAGCAGCGACAGCTTGCCCTTGCCACGCAGGCCACTGGCGTTGATGCGGTGCAGTTCAATACCTGCCGCCGGCACCAGATCGTTCTCGATCCCGCGCGGCGTGCCGAGCCAGTGCACGGTGTAGCCGCGCGCCTGGAATTCGCGGGCACAGGCCAGCGCCGGGAACACGTGGCCACCGGTGCCGCCGGCCATGATCAATACGTTAGCGCCCATGGTTCGGCTCCTCGGCGAAGTCGCTCTCATGGAATTCCATCTCTTCACTGCCCAGGTGGGTCCGGCTCTCCCACTCGATCCTCAGCAACAGGCCAAGGCAGGCGCAGCAGATCACAAGGGAACTGCCGCCGTAACTGAGGAACGGCAAGGTCAGGCCCTTGGTCGGCAGCAGACCGACGTTCACGCCGATGTTGATCAGGAACTGGCCGATCCACAGGAACGACAGACCATAGGCAACATAAGCGGCAAAAAACTGTTTGGCTTTCTCGGCCCAAAGACCGATGTACATGCCGCGAATACACACGAACACGAACAGCGCCACGGTGCACAGCGAACCCACGGCGCCGAGCTCTTCAGCCAGCACCGAGAACACGAAGTCGGTGTGGGCTTCCGGCAGATAGAACTGCTTCTGCACGCTGTTGCCCAGGCCAACGCCCAGCCATTCACCGCGACCGAACGCGATCAAGGCTTGCGACAATTGATAACCGGCGCCGAACTGGTCGGCCCAAGGGTCGGCGAAGTTGGTCAGACGCGCCATCCGGTACGGCTGCATCTGGATCAGCAACACCACCGCACCGACGGCCAGTACCACCATCAGCGAGAACCGGAACAGCCCGACCCCGCCGAGGAACAGCATCGCCGCCGCCGCGCCCATCATCACGACGGTGGCACCGAAGTCCGGCTCCATCAGCAACAGGCCCGCCATCGGCAACAGCACGATGAACGGCTTGAAGAAGCCCATCCAGCTCTCGCGCACTTCTTTCTGGCGACGCACAAGATAACCGGCGAGGTAGATCACCACGAACACCTTGGCGATCTCGGACGGCTGAACGTTGAAGAAGCTGAAACCGATCCAGCGCATCGAACCGTTCACCTCACGGCCGATCCCCGGGATGATCACCATCACCAACAGGCCGAAAGCACCGATCAGCATCATCCAGCCCAGGCGCTGCCAGGTGGCGATCGGGATCATCATCGTGACGATGCAGGCACCCAGGCCGAGCACCACGTAGATCAGGTGACGAATCATGTAATACAGCGGGCTGCCCGACTGCACGGCCGCCACTTCGGTGGAGGCCGAGGCGATCATGATCAGGCCCAGACCGAGCAACGCCAGGCAACCGGCGAGCATCGGGAAGTCGAGGTCGATTCCGCGTCCGGTAATGAGCGGCGACGGGTATGGCTTGATGATGTTTCTCAAGCTCATGCCAGATCCTCCACGGCGCGGACGAACTGGTGACCACGGTCTTCGTAGTTCTTGAACATGTCGAAACTGGCGCAGGCCGGCGACAGCAGCACCACGTCACCCGGTTGGGCGGCGGCGCGGCATTGGGCGACCGCGTCGACCAGCGTAGTGGCGCGAATCAGCGGCACGGCATCGCCAATGGCTTCGCCGATCCTGTCGGAGTCGCGGCCCATCAGGATCACGGCGCGACAATGGGCCGCCACCGGATCGCGCAGGTCCTTGAAGTCGGCACCCTTGCCGTCGCCACCGGCGATCAGCACGACCTTGCCGTCGATGTCCGCGCCCAGACCTTCGATGGCCGCCAGTGCGGCGCCGACGTTGGTGGCCTTGGAATCGTTGTAGTAACCGACGCCGTCCAGCTCACGTACCCACTGGCAACGGTGTTCGAGGCCGGCGAAGGTGCGCAGGGCCGCGAGCATGGCGTCGAACGGCAGCCCGACCGCGTGGCCGAGCGCCAGCGCCGCCAAGGCGTTGGACTGGTTGTGGGCGCCGCGAATCTTCAGTTCGCGCACCGGCATCAGGTTCTGGAATTCGAAGGCCAGGTACTTCTCGCCATTCTCTTCGCGCAGACCGAACGCCTTGAAATCCGGTTGGGTCAGGCCGAAGGTCCAGCACGGCTGGCCCTCGCCCATCAGCGGACGGGTCAACGCATCCTGACGGTTGACCACGAACTGCTTCGCACCCCGGAAGATCCGGTGTTTGGCCAGGTGATAGGCCGGCAGACCGCTGTAACGGTCCATGTGGTCTTCGCTGATGTTGAGCACGGTCGCCACTTCGGCGTTGAGCTGGTCGGTGGTTTCCAGCTGGAAGCTCGACAGCTCCATCACGTACAGCTCGACGTCATCGCTGAGCAGATCCAGCGCCGGCGTACCGAGGTTGCCGCCCACGGCCACGCGCTTGCCGGCCGCAGCCGCCATCTCGCCGACCAGGGTGGTGACAGTGCTTTTCGCGTTGGAACCGCTGATGGCCACAATCGGCGCCTTCGCGTTACGCGCGAACAGCTCGATATCGCCGGACAGCTTCACGCCACGGGCCGCGGCGGCTTGCAGGGCCGGGGTCGCCAGCGCCAGGCCGGGGCTCACGTAGAGCTCGTCGGCACGGCACAGGAACTCGACGTCCAGCTCGCCACAACGCACTTCCACGTGCGGATAGTCACGCTGGAGCGTGGCCAGTTCCGGTGGATTTTCCCGCGTGTCGGCCACGGCAAACGCCACGCCCCGGTTCGCCAGGAAGCGAACCAGGGACATGCCACTCTTGCCGAGGCCGACAACGATGCGGAAGTGGTCAGAAGCGATCAGAGACACTCGTTCTACCTCAGCTTCAGGGTGGCAAGGCCGATCAGCACGAGAATCACGGTGATGATCCAGAAACGGACGATCACGCGCGGCTCGGGCCAGCCCTTGAGTTCAAAGTGGTGGTGAATCGGCGCCATGCGGAACACACGGCGACCGGTCAGCTTAAAGGACGCAACCTGAATGACGACTGACAGGGTTTCCATCACGAACACGCCGCCCATGATGAACAGGACGATTTCCTGACGGACGATCACCGCGATGGTGCCCAGGGCAGCGCCCAGCGCCAGTGCGCCGACGTCACCCATGAAGACTTGCGCCGGGTAGGTGTTGAACCACAGGAAGCCCAGGCCGGCACCGATCAGCGCGCCGCAGAACACGATCAGCTCGCCTGCGCCCGGTACATAAGGGATCAACAGGTATTCAGCGAATTTCACGTTACCCGACAGGTAGCAGAAGATGCCCAGGCCACCGCCGACCATCACTGTCGGCATGATCGCCAGACCGTCGAGGCCGTCGGTGAGGTTGACCGCGTTGCTCGAACCGACGATCACAAAGTAAGTCAGCACGATGAAGCCTGCGCCCAGCGGAATGCTGTAGTCCTTGAGCATTGGCAGGATCAGGGTGGTTTCCACCGGAGTGGCAGCAGTCATATAAAGGAAGATCGCCGCACCGAGGCCGAACACCGACTGCCAGAAATATTTCCAGCGGCTCGGCAGACCACGGGAGTTCTTCTCGATGACCTTGCGGTAGTCGTCGACCCAGCCGATGGCGCCGAACAGCAGGGTCACCAGCAGCACGACCCACACGTAGCGGTTGCTCAGGTCAGCCCACAGCAGGGTGCTGACGCCGATGGACGACAGAATCAGCGCGCCACCCATGGTCGGCGTACCGGATTTGGACAGGTGCGATTGCGGGCCGTCGTTACGAACCGATTGGCCGATCTGACGGTTCTGCAGGGTGCGGATCATCCACGGGCCGTAGCACAGCGACAAGACCAGCGCGGTCAGCACACCGAGGATCCCGCGCAGGGTCAGGTACTGGAAGACCGCGAAGCCTTTGTAGAACTGTTGCAGATACTCCGCTAGCAGCAGCAGCATTAATGTTTCTCCAGACTGGACCCGCACAGGGCCGCAACGATGTTTTCCATCGCTGCGCTGCGCGAACCCTTGATCAAAATGGTGGTGTTTGTGTCCTGCTCGGCGGCGAGGGCCTGGATCAGTTCGGCCTGTGTGCCGAAGTGATGCGCCTCTTTGCCGAATGCGTTCACGGCGTGGACCATGTTCGGCCCGACGGCGTATAGCGCGGAAACCTTGCCCCGGGCGTATTCGCCCACGTCGCGGTGCCCCTGCTCCGCCCAGTCGCCCAACTCGCCGATATCCCCGAGCACCAGAACGGTGCGGCCGGAAAAGCCGGCGAGTATATCAACGGCCGCGCACATCGAGGTGGGGTTCGCGTTGTAAGTGTCATCGATCACGCGCATACCGTTTTTCGCCAGTTGCGCGACGGTGCGACCCTTGACCGGTTGTACCGCGCCAAGCCCGGTGGCGATGCCGAACAGCGACACGCCCAGAGCGTGGGCGGCAGCGGCGGCGGCCAGGGCGTTGGCGACGTTGTGGGTGCCGAGCAGGTTCAGTTGAACCCGTTCCACACCTTCAGGACTGTGCAGGTTGAACGCCGGGCAGCCGCGGGCATCGGTGGCCAGGTCGCTGGCATGGAAGTCCGCCTGAGTATTGCTCAATGCGAAAGTCAGCACTTTGCGACCGGCAGCGCGGGTCTTCCAGATACCAAACGCCTTGTCATCGAGGTTCAGCACCGCGACGCCATCGGCAGCCAGTCCTTCGATGATTTCGCCCTTGGCTTCGACGATTTTCTCCGGCCCGCCGAACTCACCGACGTGGGCGGTTCCGGCGTTGTTGAGGATCGCTACGTGCGGCTTGGTCAGCCCGACGGTGTAGGCGATTTCACCCAGACGCGAAGCACCCAGTTCGATCACTGCCGCGCTGTGTTCCGGGGCGAGTTCGAGCAGGGTCAGCGGTACGCCGAGGTCGTTGTTCAGGTTGCCACGGGTCGCGTGCACCGAGCCGCGCGTGCGCAGGATGCTCGCAAGCATTTCCTTGACCGTGGTCTTGCCGCTGGAGCCGGTAACGGCCGCGACCGGTTTGGTGAACGCGGCACGGTTCAAGGCACCCAGCTGGCCGAGGGCCTGGCGAGTGTCCTTGACCAGCAATTGCGGCAGCGTGCTGTCGGCGACTTCGCGCTCGACCAATGCCGCAACGGCGCCTTTGGCGGCGACTTCATTCAGATAGTCATGACCGTCGAAACGCGGGCCGGTCAGGGCGATAAACAGTTGGCCAGCCTTGATCGCGCGGCTGTCGATGCTCACGCCGTCAAAACTGGCGTCGGCGCTGATCAGACGGGCGTCAAGCGCGTTGGTCAGTTCGCTGAGTTTCAGGGCCTTAAGCATGGGCCACCTCCCACGCGGTCAGGGCGTGATCAGCCTCGACCAGATCGGAAAACGCATGGCGCTCGCCGTTGATTTCCTGATAGTCCTCGTGACCTTTGCCGGCCAGAACGATCACGTCATCCGCCGAAGCACCGGCAATCAGTTGTGCGATGGCCTGGCCGCGACCGGCCACGAACGTCACGTTATCCACAGCCGTGAAGCCGGCGCGGATGTCATCGAAAATTACCGCCGGGTCTTCGGTGCGCGGATTGTCATCGGTCACCAGCACGCGGTCGGCCAGACGCTCGACCACTTCGGCCATCAGCGGACGCTTGCCGCGATCGCGATCACCGCCGCAGCCGAACAGGCACAGCAGTTGACCTTTGACGTGCGGACGCAACGCGGTCAGTACTTTTTCCAGGGCGTCCGGGGTATGCGCGTAATCGACCACAACCAGCGGCTGAGTGCCGCCGCCGAGACGCTGCATGCGTCCGGCCGGGCCTTCGAGTTTCGGCAATACCTTAAGGATTTCGTCAAGCGCGTAGTCGAGACCGAGCAGCGCACCGACGGCGGCCAGCACGTTGCTCAGATTGAAACGACCGAGCAGCGTGCTGCGCAGATGGTGCTCGCCCTGCGGCGTGACCAGCGTGGCTCGCACGCCATGGTCATCGAACTGCGCTTCACGTACATAGAGATAGGCGCTGCTGTCGAGCAGGCTGTAAGTAATCAGTCGCGACTCGCGCTTTTCAGCGGCCAGTTGCCGGCCGAAATCGTCGTCGAGGTTGACCACGCGGCACTTCAAGTCATTCCAGGCGAAGAGCTTGGCCTTCGCCTCGGCGTAGGCCTCCATGGTGCCGTGATAATCCAGGTGATCGCGGGACAGGTTGGTCATCACTGCCACGTCGAACGCCAGCGCAGTAACCCGGCCCTGATCCAGACCGTGAGACGAAACTTCCATGGCCACGGCTTTGGCGCCGGCCTTTTTCAGGTCGCCCAGAGTCGCTTGCATGGCAATCGGATTCGGCGTGGTATGCAGGCCGCTTTGCAGCGCGCCATGAAAACCGGAGCCGAGGGTGCCGACGATGCCGCAATGCTGGCCGAGCAGGTCCAGCGCCTGCGCCACCAGTTGGGTCACGCTGGTCTTGCCGTTGGTGCCGGTCACGCCGATCAGGTTCAGGTGATGACTTGGCTCACCGTAAAAACGCCCGGCGATGTCCGACAGCTGCGCTGCCAGGCCTTTGACCGGAATCAGCGGCACTTCGGTGATCGGCAGCACGGTGGCGCCTTCCACTTCATAAGCCACGGCGGCAGCACCGCGCTGCAAGGCGTCGGCAATGTGCGCACGACCGTCGAACTTGCCGCCCGGCACCGCGAGGAACAGGTCCCCCGCGCGTACATTGCGACTGTCGAGCGCCAGTTCACGGATCAACAGATCGTGGCCGGCGTGGGGGAAAATCTTGTTCAGACTCAGAGACATCAGCCGCGCCCTCCATTGGCTTTCAGCGGAACGGCCGGGGTGGCGTTGGCCTGTTGTGTGGTCGGCAGGTTGTCCGGGGTGACGTTCATCAGGCGCAGGGTGCCCGACATCACACGGCTGAACACCGGCGCCGAAACCAGACCACCGAAGTAACCGGCCTTGGTCGGTTCATCGATCACCACGACGATTGCATAACGTGGATCGCTCATCGGGCCGAAACCGGCGAACAGCGAGCGGTAAGAGTTTTCGGCGTAGCCCTTGGTGCCGACCGACGTTTTACGCGCAGTACCGGACTTGCCGCCCACGTGATACGCCGGCACCTGCGCACGGAACACGCCGCGCGGGGCTTCGATCACTTGTTGCAGCATGCCTTGCATGGTTTTCGCGACGGCCTCCGGCAGCACCTGGGTGGTCTGCGGCGCCTTGTCGGTTTTGATCAGGGTCAGCGGTGCGAGGCGACCGTTGTTGGCCAGCGCCGAGAATGCGTGCACCAACTGGATCGCGGTCACGGAAATACCGTAGCCGTATGACAGCGTTGCGGTCTCGGCCTTGCGCCACTCACGGTAGTTCGGCAGGTTGCCGACACGTTCGCCCGGGAAGCCGAGGCCGGTGTCCTGGCCGAGGCCGACTTTCTGTGCGAGGCGGAAAATGGTTTCGCCGCCGATATCGAACGCGACCTTACTCATGCCGACGTTACTGGAATTGATCAGAATGCCGGTCAGGTCGAGTACCGGACCTTCGGTCTTCGATACGTCCTTGATGGTGTACTTGCCGATCTGCAGGGAGCCCGGATACACCTCGACAGTGTCGCTCGGCTTCCAGCGGCCAGTTTCGATCGCGGCGCTCATCGAGATCGCTTTCATGGTCGAACCGGGTTCGAACACGTCGATCATCGCGCGGTTACGCATCATCGCCGGTTGCAGGTTGCGACGGTTGTTCGGGTTATAGGTCGGCTGGTTGACCATGGCGAGGATCTCGCCGGTTTTCACGTCCATGATCACCAGACTGCCGGCTTTCGCGCCGTTCTCGATGATCGCGTTGCGCAGTTCGCGGTTGGCCAGGTATTGCAGACGCAGGTCAATCGACAACGCCAAGGGCTTGCCGGCCTTGGCGTTTTTGGTGACCTGGACATCCTTGATCAGCCGACCGCGCCGATCCTTGATGACTTGCCGCTTGCCGGGCACGCCGGCCAGCCATTCGTCGTAGGCCAGTTCGACACCTTCACGACCGTGGTCATCGATATCGGTGAACCCGACCATGTGCGCTGTCACTTCACCGGCCGGGTAGAACCGGCGGAACTCTTCGATGCCATAGACGCCCGGCACTTTCAGGTCGAGTACGGCCTGGCCCTGCTCGGGGGTCAGCCCGCGCACCAGATAAATGAATTCCTTGTTGGCCTGGGCTTCGAGACGTTCGGCCAGGGCTTTCGGATCCTGCCCCAGCGCGGCGGCCAGTGCCGGCCACTTCTCTTTGGCGGTCTGCATTTCCTTGGCGTTGGCCCACAGGGTGGTCACCGGCGTGCTGACGGCCAGCGGCTCGCCATTACGGTCGGTGATCAGGCCACGGTGCGCCGGAATAGGAATATGACGAACGCTGCGCGCATCGCCCTGGCCTTTAAGGAAGTCGCGGTCCACCACTTGCAGGTCGATGATGCGCCAGCAGATCGCGGCCACCATCATGCCCAGCAGACCGACCACCAGACGGAAGCGCCACGGGAAGAGTGCCCCTTCGAGTTTCATCATGGCGCCACCATCTTCACGTCAGCCGCACCGGGGATGTGCATCTTCAGTTGTTCGGTGGCCAGCACTTCAATCCGGCTGTGGGCGGTCCAGGTACTTTGCTCCAGGATCAGGCGCCCCCATTCGGCCTGCGCCTTGTCGCGCACGCTCAGTTCGTTGTACAGGGTGTTGAGCAACTGCCGATTCCAGTGGGCGCTGTAAGACACGCCGATGGCCGACACGAGCACGCCAATGAACAGGAGCAGCATGAAAAAGCTGCCGCCGGGCAATGGCTTGGCGAAAAGCTTGCTCACCGCAACTTCTCCGCGACACGCATGACGGCGCTACGAGAACGTGGGTTGGCTTTGAGTTCGGCGTCGGAGGCCGTCTGCGCTTTGCCATGGACTTTGATTTTCGGTTCGAACGCAACGTGGCGAACCGGCAGATTGCGCGGCAGGTTGTCGGCTTCGCCTTTCACCAGCTTGCGCATGAACAGTTTGACAATACGGTCTTCCAGCGAGTGGAAGCTGATCACGACCAGACGGCCGCCCACTTCCAGGCATTCGAGCGCGGCTTCAAGCCCTGCTTCCAGGTCGCCCAACTCGTTGTTGACATGAATGCGCAGCCCCTGGAAAGCGCGGGTTGCCGGGTTCTTGCCCTTTTCCCACGCCGGGTTGGCGACTTTCAGGACTTCGGCCAGATCGGCGGTGCGCTCGAACGGCGTGACATCACGGCGCTCGACAACGGCACGGGCCATGCGACCGGAGAAGCGTTCTTCGCCGTACTCTTTGAAGACACGGGCAATTTCTTCCACTGGCGCGGTGTTGACGAACTCGGCTGCGCTGATGCCACGGGACGGATCCATGCGCATGTCCAGCGGGCCGTCGTTGAGGAAACTGAAGCCGCGCTCGGCGTCATCGAGCTGCGGCGAAGACACGCCCAGATCCAGCAAAATGCCGCTGACCTTGCCTGTCAGCCCCTGTTCGGCAACCACCGAACCAAGCTCGGCAAAGCTGCGCTGCACAACGACAAAGCGGCCGTCTTCGGCCGCTAGCGTTTGCCCGGTGGCAATCGCTTGAGGATCCTTGTCGAATCCGATGAGCCGACCGTCCGGCCCGAGCTTGCTCAGGATCAACCGGCTATGCCCGCCACGTCCGAACGTGCCGTCCAGATAGCAGCCATCAGGACGTACGGCGAGAGCCTCGACGGCTTCGTCAAGCAGTACGGTGATGTGGTTAAAGCCGCTATCAATAGTCACAGGATCAGATCACGCAGTTCGTCAGGCATGGCGCCCGGTTGTTGTATGGCAGCCAGGTCAGCGGCAGAAACCGCGTTCCAGGCATCTTCGTCCCACAGCTGGAACTTGTTCAGTTGGCCCACCAGCATCGCGCGCTTGTCGAGCTTCGCGTATTCGCGCAGACGTGGCGGCACCAGGAAACGCCCACTGCCGTCGAGCTCGAGGTCAACGGCATTACCAATCAATAAGCGTTGCAGACGACGGTTCTCTTCGCGAAGCGAAGGGAGCGCGCGCAACTTGGTTTCAATAATTTCCCACTCATCGAGCGGGTAGACACACAAACACGGATCAACGGCATCAATGGTCACGATCAACTGGCCGGAACTGCGCGAATCGAGCTCGTCACGGTACCGGCTCGGCATGGCGAGACGGCCCTTTGCGTCGAGACTGATAGCGTTAGCTCCGCGAAACACGTCTGCGTTTCTCCAATTTTTATCGTTTTGAGCTCAAAAAACCCACTTCATGCCACTTTCCGCCACTTGCGCACACTATAGGAATGCGCCCACCACACCGTCAAGGCGCGGATTAAAGGAAAACCCTTACAGAACGGAGATTTAGGAGCATAAAAGGAGGAGTAACGAGAATCTGGCGGATGCTTTTATCCAATAACTTGAAGCAGCACTGAAAGCTGCGCTCGAAAGTTAAAGTGATTTGTTAAGAGTAAGATTTTTTCGGTATTACAAAAGCGCTTCTGCTGTTGATTGAAGCAAGGTGGGAAATGGCTATTACTGCGTTTGCCGCTGCCGGTTTCCAGCGCAGGCCTGCTGATAATAAACAGCCCTGTCGTCTTTAATTCAAGCAGGGAAAAGAAAAAGGTGGAGAGTCGATCTGTAAGCCGGGTTCTGTCTTGAACAGTCATTCGTCTACGATGGCCATCACTGGACATCTTTAGCAACCTACCCGGTCCCAGCGCGGGCCACGCCTTGGGACCCTATTTGGTCTTGCTCCAAGTGGGGTTTACCTAGCCACGAACTGTTGCCAGACGTGCGGTGCGCTCTTACCGCACCTTTTCACCCTTACCGGCGCCGAAGCGCTTAGGCGGTTATTTTCTGTGGCACTTTCCGTAGGCTCACGCCTCCCAGGCATTACCTGGCACTTCGCCCTATGGAGCCCGGACTTTCCTCCCCCCCCTAATTTTCATAGAGGGCAGCGACTGTCCGATCGACTCTCCGCCGCGCAGGTTAACGGCAGAGCGGCCGAAGAACAAGCGCTAATAGCCCGCAAACCGGTCTGCGCGACGGGTTACGCGTCTTTTTGCTGATCCAGCGCCACCTGATACAGCACGTTTTTGCGCTCACCGGTGATTTGCGCTGCCAAGGCCGCCGCGCGCTTGAGCGGCATCTCTTCCAGCAACAGATTGAGGATACGCATCGCCTCACTGCTGACGGCGTCTTCGGACTCCGGCGCGGTCCAGCCCGCCACCACCACAACACATTCGCCGCGTTGCTGGTTGCTGTCCGCCTCGACGAATGCCCGTAACTCGCTCAGCGGCAATCCCTTGAGTGTTTCAAAGGTCTTGGTGATTTCACGAGCGAGCAATGCAGGACGATCAGCGCCGAACACCGCCTCCATATCCTGCAGGCATTCAAGAATGCGATGCGGTGCCTCGTAGAAAATCAGCGTGCGCGGCTCTTCCTTGATGGCTTCAAGGCGCGCCTTGCGCCCCACCGCCTTCGCCGGCAGAAAACCTTCAAAGATGAAACGATCAGACGGCAGACCAGCAGCCGACAGCGCCGCGATCAACGCGCAGGCACCTGGCACCGGCACCACATTGATCCCGGCGGCACGCGCCTGACGCACCAAGTGATAACCCGGATCGGAAATCAGCGGCGTACCGGCATCGGAAATCAGTGCAACGTTATCACCCGCCAGCAGACGAGTTATGAAGCGACTGCCTTCATCTCGCTCGTTGTGTTCATGACAGGCCGCCAGCGGTGTGGAGATGCCGAAGTGCTGCATCAGGCGCTGCGAGTGGCGCGTATCTTCGGCGGCGATCAGCGCCACCTCGCGCAGGATCTTCAACGCCCGCGCGCTGATGTCATCCAGGTTGCCGATGGGCGTCGCCACCACATAAAGCGAGCCCGCAGCGGAATTCAAAGGACCTGGAGCAGTCAAAGCGCACACCTCATGATCGGTAAAAGCCGCCATTGTAGCGCGTAGTACGTCGAACGATGCGCTCGGGTCGGACACGGTTTGTCGCACCATTGTGAGGCTGCGCACTCTTTGTATCAGCTAAATTGACGGTTTCACGCCAGTAACATCGCGCCCCGGCCAGTGCTTGGGTACAATTCGACGCTAATTTGATCGAGTATCAGGAACACTTACATGATCGCTTGCCTGCGGCTGTTCACTGCCCTCTGCCTCGCTGCCTTGCTGGCGGCTTGCGCCAGCTCCCCTTCCTCCAGCCTTGGCGAACTTCCACGGACCCCGGATGCCACCATCGAGCAATTGCTCGAACAGGCTGCCCAGGCCAAATCGCCGGACAAGGCTGCGCTGTTGCGCCTGAGTGCGGCAGACATGGCGTACCGCCAGGGCAATGCCGGACAGTCCGCGCAAATCCTGCAGCAAGTGCCGATGGAACAACTCCAGCCGGGCCAGCAGGCATTCGCCAGCACGCTGTCTGCTGAACTGGCCATGACCCGCAATCAGCCGAAAGCCGCGCTGACTGCCTTGAGCCATCCAAGCCTGCAACGCCTGAGCGAACTGTCCGTACCGCTGCAAGTTCGCGCCGGCACGGTTCACGCCCGCGCCCTTGAAGCCGACGGCCAGACCCTGGCCGCAGCCCGCGAGCGCATCTTCATCGCGCCGATGCTGGAAGGTGAAGCTGCCAGCAAGAACCACGAAGCGATCTGGACCCTGATTGCGTCGCTGCCGGCCGATCAACTGCAAGCGAACACCACCGATGACCTCGGCGGCTGGATGAGCCTGGCCCTGGCGGTGAAAACCGCCGGCACCCTGGAACAGCAGCAAGCCGCCATCGACAACTGGCGCAACCAGCATCCAAAGCACCCAGCCGCGATCAACCTGCCGCTGCCCCTGACCAAACTCAAGGAACTGGCCAGCCAGCCCCTGAGCAAGATCGCCCTGCTGTTGCCACAGGACGGCCAGCTGGCCTCGGTCGGCAAGGCCCTGCGTGACGGCTTCATGGCCGCACACTATCAGGCTCAGCAAGCCGGCCAGAAACCACCGGCCATCGAGTTCTACGACAGCTCGAAACTGACCAATCTCGACGAGTTCTATCGCAAGGCCCAGGCCGATGGCGTGCAACTGGTCGTCGGCCCGCTGGAGAAGCCGCTGGTCAAACAGTTGAGCACTCGCCCGCAACTGCCGATCACCACCCTCGCTCTGAACTACAGTGAAGGCGATCAAGGCCCGGCGCAGTTGTTCCAGTTCGGTCTGGCGGCTGAAGACGAAGCCCGCGAAGTCTCCCGCCGCGCCCGCGCCGACGGCCTGCACCGCGCCGCCATCATGGTGCCGAAAGGCGAATGGGGCGACCGCGTCCTGCGCGCCTTCAGCCAGGACTGGCAAGCGAATGGCGGCAGCATCGTCGCCACCGAACGCGTTGACCAGCCAGTACAATTGGCCCAGCAAATCGCCGACATGTTCCAACTGCGTCAGAGCGAAGCCCGTGCCAAGAGTCTGCAGAACGCCGTCGGCACCAACGTTGCCGCTCAGCCTTCGCGTCGCCAGGACATCGAATTCATCTTCCTCGCCGCGACACCGCAACAGGCGCAGCAGATCAAGCCGACCCTGAACTTCCAGTACGCCGGTGACGTGCCGGTTTACGCGACCTCCCATGTATTCAGCGCCAGTGGTGACGTCAATCAGTACAACGACATGAACGGCGTGCGCTTCTGCGAAACCCCGTGGCTGCTGGAAACCAGTGATCCGCTGCGTCAGCAGGTCACCGCGCAATGGCCCCAAGCCGGCGGCAGCCTGGGTCGCCTGTACGCAATGGGTGTCGATGCCTACCGCCTGGCACCACGCCTGGACCAGCTCAAGGCACTGCCGGACAGCCGCATCGAAGGTCAGTCGGGCAGCCTGGGCATGACCCAGTCCCAGCGCGTGGTGCGTCAATTGCCATGGGCGCAGTTCGTCAGCGGTCAGATCCAGCGCCTGCCGGACACTCCTCGCTGATGCCCGACAGGTCACACCTGCAAAGCGGCAAGAATGCCGAGCGCCAGGCGCTCGAGCATCTGCAACACCAGGGTCTGCGCCTGCTGGCGCAGAACTGGTTATGCAAACGCGGTGAGCTTGATCTGGTCATGCTTGATGGCGATACAGTAGTATTCGTCGAAGTCCGCTACCGAAAGAACACTCAATGGGGTGGCGCACTCGACAGCATCGATGGGCGCAAACGGCAGAAACTGATTTTCGCCGCACAGTATTTTCTTCAGCGTGAATCACGTTGGGCCAATTCCCCCTGTCGCTTCGACGTGGTGGCTATCGACAGCCACCAGGGTCAGTTGAACTGGTTGCAGAATGCGTTCGACAGCTGACGCCTGCTCCACCCCGGACACTTTCACTCAACACTTTTGCTCTTTGCTTTGCGGGCTGCACATTCATGTGCCGGACAGCCGCGCTAATTAAGGTCACACAGATGGACATGCAATCCCGAATTCGCCAGCTTTTCCAGGCCAGCATCGACACCAAGCAACAGGCGATGGACGTACTTGCACCGCACATCGAGCAAGCCAGCCAGGTGATGGTCAACGCCCTGCTCAACGAGGGCAAAATGCTCTCGTGCGGTAACGGCGGCTCGGCCGGCGATGCCCAGCACTTCTCCTCGGAACTGCTCAACCGTTTCGAGCGCGAGCGCCCGAGCCTGCCTGCGATAGCGCTGACCACCGATAGCTCGACGATCACCTCGATCGCCAACGACTACAGCTATAACGAAGTGTTCTCCAAGCAGATTCGCGCACTCGGTCAGCCGGGTGACGTGTTGCTGGCCATTTCGACCAGCGGCAACTCGGCGAACATTATTCAGGCGATCCAGGCCGCACATGATCGCGAAATGATTGTCGTAGCATTGACCGGACGCGATGGCGGAGGCATGGCTTCACTGCTGCTGCCCGAAGATGTCGAGATTCGCGTACCGGCCAACGTCACCGCACGTATTCAGGAAGTCCACTTGCTGACGATCCATTGCCTTTGCGATCTGATCGACAGCCAACTGTTCGGGAGTGAAGAATGACCCCTCATCGCCTTGGCCTTCTGGCCTTGACCCTGTGCCTCGGCATCAGCGGCTGCACCTCCGTGGTGAATGCCAGCCGTGAAGCGCCGATCGAAGACGACCGCGGCACCCGCACTTTCGGCAGCAAGATCGATGACTCGCTGATCGAAACCAAAGTTGGCGTTAACGTGGCCAAGGCCGATCCGGCCCTGGACAACGACTCGCACATCGTCGTCACCAGCTTCAATGGCGTGGTGCTGCTGGCCGGCCAGACCCCGCGCGCAGACCTCAAGGAGAAGGCCGAACAGGCCGCCTCCAATGTTCAACGCGTGAAGAAGGTTCACAACGAACTGCAAGTGTTGCAGCCCTCCTCCCTGCTGGCCCGCCAGAACGATGCCTGGCTGACCACCAAGATCAAGACCCAGATGCTCACCGATGCCAGCATTCCCGGCTCGCGCATCAAGGTCGTGACCGAGAACGGCATCGTTTACCTGCTGGGCCTGCTGACCAAACAGGAAGCGGCCCAGGCGACCAACCTGGTTCAAGGCGTTTCCGGTGTGCAGAAAATTGTGAAGCTGTTCGAGTACATCGACTGACCGCAAAATGCAGGCACAAAAAAGGCGATCCAACCGGATCGCCTTTTTTATTACTTCACCACTTTCAGGCTTGGCCGACCGCTTGGGCGCGGTGGCTCACTGTCCGGTGGCGGAACGTCGTCGTCCTGCTCGAGCTCGTCCTCGTCATCCATCGGCGACTCGAGATCGAACACCATTCCCTGACCGTTTTCCCGGGCGTAGATGCCCAGGATTGCAGCAATCGGCACGTACAGACTGTGCGGGACGCCACCGAAGCGCCCTTCGAAGGTCACCACGTCGTTGTCCATGTGCAAGTGCCGCACGGCACTTGGCGAAATGTTCAGGACGATCTGCCCGTCACTGGCAAATCCCTGTGGCACCTGCACTGCCGGGTACTCGGAATTGACCAGCATGTGCGGGGTGCAATCGTTATCCACAATCCACTCGTAGAGCGCGCGGACCAGATAAGGTCGACTGGAGTTCATAGCGGCTCCTTAAGCCTTAGCGCATGTCGCGTTCGACACCAGACAGACTCGCCTGGAATGCCTCACGCGCAAACTGGCGCTCCATATAATCAAGCAGCGGCTTGGCGGGCCGCGGCAGTTCTATACCCAGAATCGGCAAACGCCAGAGTATTGGCAATAGGCAGCAATCCACCAGACTTTGTTCCTCACTGAGGAAAAACGGCTTGTCGGCAAACAGCGGCGACACGCCTGTCAGGCTTTCACGCAATTCCTTGCGCGCCACCGCACGCGCCGCTTCCTTGGTGCGCGAATCCAGAATCAGATCCACCAGACCACACCAGTCACGCTGAATGCGATGAATCAGCAGACGGCTGTTGGCACGCGCCACCGGGTACACAGGCATCAATGGCGGATGCGGGTAACGCTCATCCAAGTACTCCATCACCACGGTCGACTCCCACAACGCCAGGTCACGATCGACCAGCGTCGGCAGACTGCCGTAAGGGTTCACCTCAATCAGTTTAGGCGGCTGACGACCAGCCTCCACAAAAATGATTTCGGCGCTGACACCCTTCTCTGCAAGCACGATGCGCACTCGGTGGGAATAGTGGTCGGCGGGGTCGGAGTAACAGGCCAACCGATTGGTCACGCCCATGGCGATCCTCCTCGCTTGTTGAAATAGTCGGAGCCGGAAAAACGCGCGCGCCCAGAGGGCGCCTCCCGCAACCGCTGGCGAACCAGACGTTGCGTTTTCAGAGGCGCCCTTGGGCGCGCGCGATTAACAGCAATTGCTTGAAGCGTTATCAGTGCACGTCTTTCCAGTATTCACGCTTGAGCAGGTAGGCGAACACAAAGAAGAACGCCAGGTACAGCAAGACGTAAGTACCGATGCGCTGATGTTGCAGCTTAACCGGGTTAGCCGAGTAAGCCAGGAAGGTTACCAGATTCTTGACCTTCTCATCGAACTGCTCTTCGTTGAGAGTTCCGGTTTTCGGCACGATGGTCAACTGGTCGCACGCTTCATGAGTCAGAGGCGTACCGGTCAGCGGGTCATATTGCTTCTTGCCGTCCTCGACGATCTGTACCTGCTTGCAACCCACGACCTGACGACCTTGCAGGCCGACCAGCACGTTAGGCATGCCGACGTTCGGGAAGACCTTGTTGTTCACACCCCATGGGCGCGCTGGATCCTCGTAGAACGATCTGAGGTAACCGTAGAGCCAGTCGGTGCCGCGAACACGAGCCACCAGCGTCAGGTCCGGCGGCGCCGCACCAAACCAGGTCTTGGCGTCGGCCGGTTGCATGCCGATGTTCATGTGATCGCCGATCTTGGCACCAGTGAACACCAGCTTCTCCAGCATCATTTCGTGCGGAACGCCGAGGTCATCGGCAACACGCTCGTAACGCTGGAACTTGGCACTGTGACACCCCATGCAATAGTTGGCGAAAGTACGCGCACCATCCTGCAGGGCAGCCTTGTCGGAAACGTCGATGTCGACCTTTTCCAGTTCCGGACCACCGTGTTCAGCGGCGAAAGACAGCACTGGCAGAGCAGCAAAAATCAGAGCAAAAAATAACTTTTTCATCAGCCAGTCACCCTTTCCGGAACCGGTTTGGTCTTCTCGAGCCTGGTATAGAACGGCATCAGAATGAAGTAGGCGAAGTACAGGAAGGTGCAGACCTGCGACAGCAGCGTACGGCCTGGCGTCGGGGCCAGAACGCCCAGAATGCCGAGGATCACGAACGAAATGCAGAACACCACCAGCCAGATCTTGCTCAGCCAGCCTTTATAGCGCATCGATTTGACCGGGCTGCGATCAAGCCACGGCAGGACGAACAGCACCGCAATGGCCGCCCCCATGGCGATAACGCCCATGAGTTTGTCAGGGACCGCACGCAGGATTGCGTAGAACGGAGTGAAGTACCAGACCGGTGCAATGTGCTCTGGAGTCTTGAACGGGTTGGCCTGCTCGAAGTTAGGTTTTTCGAGGAAGTAACCGCCCATTTCCGGGAAGAAGAACACAATGAAGCAGAAGATGAACAGGAACACCACGACGCCGACGATATCTTTCACGGTGTAGTACGGGTGGAACGCAATGCCGTCCAGCGGGATACCGTTTTCGTCTTTGTGCTTCTTGATGTCCACGCCGTCCGGGTTGTTCGAACCGACTTCGTGCAGCGCCAGGATGTGCAGCACCACCAGACCGAGAATCACGATCGGCAACGCAACCACGTGCAGGGCGAAGAAGCGGTTCAGGGTGATCCCGGAAATCAGGTAGTCACCGCGGATCCACTGGGTCAGGTCGTTGCCGATGACCGGGATCGCGCCGAACAGCGAGATGATCACCTGGGCGCCCCAGTAGGACATCTGGCCCCATGGCAGCAGGTATCCCATGAAGGCTTCAGCCATCAGCGCCAGGTAGATCAGCATGCCGAAGACCCACACCAGCTCACGCGGTTTCTGGTACGAACCGTAGAGCAGGCCACGGAACATGTGCAGATAGACCACGATGAAGAACGCCGAAGCGCCGGTGGAGTGCAGCAGGCGCAGGATCGAACCGTACTCGACGTCGCGCATGATGTATTCGACGGAGGCGAACGCCTCTTCCGCCGACGGGGTGTAGCTCATGGTGAGCCAGACACCGGTAACGATCTGGTTGACCAGAACGAGCAGCGCCAGCGAACCGAAGAAGTAAAAGAAGTTGAAGTTTTTTGGCGCGTAATACTTGCTGAGATGGTCTTCCCACATCTTGGTGGCGGGGAAGCGTGCATCAACCCAATCCATGAACTTGCTCATCACGCTTTCTCCGTATCGACGCCAATGACAATCAGGTCATCGGTCTCATAGGAATGCGGGGGTACTGGCAGGTTCAAAGGCGCAGGTTGCGACTTGTAGACGCGGCCAGCCAGATCGTAGTGGGAACCGTGGCAAGGGCAGAAGTAACCGCCTACCCAGTCTTTGCCCAGATCCGCGGGTGCCACTTCGGGACGGAAGGTCGGTGAGCAACCCAGGTGAGTGCAGATCCCGATCAGCAGCAGGATTTCCGGCTTGATCGAACGCACTTCAGGGTCGACATAAGTGGGTTGCGTGGAGTTTTTGGAGGTCGGATCGGAGAGCTGGCCCTCGATCTTCTTGAGATTCCCCAGGATTTCCTCGGTACGGCGGACAATGAACACCGGCTGGCCGCGCCATTCAGCAATCATCTGCTGCCCTGGCTCGATTTTGCTGACATTCACTTTCACCGGTGCTCCGGCAGCCTTCGCCTTGGCACTGGGAAACCATGACCCCACGAACGGGACCGCAGCCCCCACCGCTCCTGCAGCACCCACCACGGATGTGGCTGCTACCAAGAAGCGACGCCGGCCTGCATTCACGCCGTCATTGCTCATTCAGTCCTCTCCCATCAGCTTTGTGGCCTGTTAAATCAGGCGTCTACTAAATTGAAACTATGTACTTATAAAAATTTTGCCGAATGGTAATGAAAACCCCCAATTCTGACAAGGTAATTACCCGGAGGGCTGGCCCTCAAGCCTTGTAGTATAGGGGGTCTACGAATGTGGCAAGTTGTCACAGCGCAATTATTCAAGAAATCGCACGCATAAAAAAACGCCCGGTTCCGCGAGGAATCGGGCGTTCTTTTTGAACGTGGAAGCGAAATTAACGCTTCGAGTACTGCGGACGCTTACGCGCTTTACGCAGACCAACTTTCTTACGTTCAACTTCACGGGCGTCGCGAGTAACGAAGCCAGCTTTGCGCAGAGCGCTACGCAGGGTTTCGTCGTAGTCCATCAGAGCGCGAGTGATGCCGTGGCGGATTGCGCCAGCCTGACCACTTACACCACCACCGATGACAGTGACGTAGATGTCGAACTTCTCGACAGTCTCAGTCAGTTCCAGCGGCTGACGAACTACCATGCGGGCAGTTTCGCGACCGAAGAACGTGTCCAGGGAGCGGTTGTTGATGGAGATGTTACCAGTACCCGGACGCAGGAAAACGCGTGCGGTTGCGGTCTTGCGACGGCCAGTGCCGTAATTTTGAGTCGCCGACATAATGAACTATTCCGTTAAATCTTCAGTTCTTGGGGCTGCTGAGCAGTATGAGGGTGTGCAGCGCCCGCATAGACTTTCAGCTTACGGTACATGTCGCGACCCAGTGGGTTTTTAGGCAGCATGCCTTTAACCGCGGTCTCGATCACGCGCTCAGGGGCCTTGGCGATCAGCTTTTCAAAGTTGATCGACTTGATACCGCCCGGGAAACCGGAGTGGGAGTAGTACATTTTGTCAGTGGTTTTAGCGCCGGTAACACGGATCTGCTCGGCGTTGATTACGACGATGTAGTCGCCGGTGTCAACGTGAGGAGTGTACTCAGGCTTGTGCTTGCCACGCAGACGGCTCGCGATTTCGGTGGCCAGACGACCCAGGGTCTGACCAGCAGCGTCGACGACAAACCAGTCGCGCTTTACTGTTTCCGGTTTAGCAGTAAAAGTTTTCATTCTTTATAGCCTCAGGGGCCGCCTGTAAATAAGACGGCGGATCTTACTGAATAGTGCGTACTTTGACAAGTCAAAGGCAGCCGGATACAGACGCTTTCGGGGGCTCGGGTCGGCGCGTCCGTTCAACGGCAAGATTCTTCGGCGGCGGGGCATCACTTCCACTGCAGAAAGAGGTCGGCAATTATGCAGATTGCGAAAAAAATTTCAACCTGCTTTTATGCTTGTTTTGCCCAAGGAGCACCCGATGGACTATCGCCAGCTAGGCCGTACCGACCTGAACGTGAGTGCAATCTGCCTCGGCACCATGACCTGGGGCGAGCAAAACACTGAAGCTGAAGCCTTCGCCCAGATCGAACGGGCAAAAGAGGCCGGGATCAATTTCCTCGACACTGCCGAAATGTACCCGGTGCCGCCAAAAGCCGACACCTACGCCACCACCGAGCGCTACATCGGCAATTACTTCAAGAGCCGTGGCGACCGCGCCGACTGGATTCTCGCCAGCAAGATCGCCGGCCCCGGCAACACCATCGACTACATCCGCGACAAGAACCTGCGCCACAACCGCCAGCACATCACCGAGGCCGTGGACGCCAGCCTCAAACGCCTGCAGACCGACTACATCGATCTGTATCAATTGCATTGGCCGGAGCGCAGCACCAACTTTTTCGGACAGCTGGGCTACAAGCACCAGACCGAAGCCAACCTGACGCCGCTCGAAGACACCCTTGAGGCGCTCGATGAGCAAGTGAAGGCCGGCAAGATCCGCCACATCGGTCTTTCCAACGAAACGCCGTGGGGCACCATGCGTTTTCTCGCCCTGGCCGAAGCCCGTGGCTGGCCGCGCGCCGTATCAATCCAGAACCCGTACAACCTGCTCAACCGCAGTTTCGAGATCGGCCTGGCGGAAATCGCCATCCGTGAACAATGCGGCCTGCTCGCCTATTCGCCGCTGGCGTTCGGTTTCCTGTCGGGCAAGTACGAAGGTGGGGCGCGCCCGCCAAAAGGCCGCCTGAGCCTCTACAGCCGCTTCAGCCGCTATTTCAACCCGCAATCGGAAGCGGCCTGCAGCCGTTATGTGGCACTGGCCCGTGAACATGGCCTGGATCCGGCGCAAATGGCCCTGGCCTTTGTGAACCAGCAACCTTTTGTCACCAGCAACATCATCGGGGCGACGACACTGGAGCAACTGGACAGCAATATCGCCAGTTACGAGCTGAAACTGTCGAAGGAAGTGCTGGAAGGGATCGAAGCGATTCACAAGGATCATCCGAACCCGGCGCCGTAATCCACGCCGGTGATCGCTCCCACGCTCTGTGGACTGCCCCCCCCAAAGCGGACGCAGAGCGTCCATGTCGGCATTCCCACGCAGAGCGTGGGAACGATCACGCTGCATTACAGCGACCGCGCAATAATCTCCTTCATGATTTCATTGGTGCCGGCATAGATCCGCTGCACCCGCGCATCCGCCCAGGCCCGGGCCACCGGGTATTCCCACATGAAACCGTAGCCGCCATGCAGTTGCACGCACTCGTCGAGCACCTTGCATTGCAGGTCGGTGCCCCAATACTTGGCCATCGCCGCCGTCGGCACGTCGAGCTTGCCTTGCAAATGCAGCTCCAGGCAGCGATCGACGAACACCCGGCCGATCTGAATCTCGGTGGCCATTTCCGCCAGTTTGAAGCGGGTATTCTGGAAGTCGGCAATCGACTTGCCGAACGCCTTGCGCTCGCGGGTGTAATCCAGCGTCCATTGCAGCGCCGCCTCGGCTGAAGCCAGGCCGCCAATCGCCACGGTCAGACGTTCCTGCGGCAGTTCCTGCATCAGATAAGCAAACCCCGCCCCGGCCTGACCCAAGAGATTTTCCTTTGGCACGCGCACGTCCTGGAAGAACAATTCCGACGTGTCCTGAGCCTTCATTCCGACCTTCTCCAGGCGTTTGCCCTTGTCGAAGCCCGGCGTGTTCGCCTCCACCAGAAACAGGCTGGTACCCTTGGCACCGGCCTTGGGATCGGTCTTGGCCACGACGATCACCAGATCCGCCAGGAAGCCATTGGTGATAAAGGTTTTCGAACCGTTGATCACATATTCGTCGCCATCCAGTACCGCCGTGGTCTTGACCCCTTGCAGGTCGGAACCGGCGCCCGGCTCAGTCATTGCGATGGCCGTAACCATCTCGCCAGACACCAGTTTCGGCAAGTATTTCTGCTTCAGCGCCTCGCTGCCGTAATGCAGGATGTACGGCGCAACGATGTCCGAATGCAGCGAGAAACCGATGCCGGTCAGGCCCAGCCGCCCCACTTCCTCGATGACCACCGCACTGTAGAGAAAGTCCGCCCCCAGCCCGCCGTATTCCTCCGGCAGGTGCGAGCACAGCATCCCCGCCTCCCCCGCCTTGTTCCACAGTTTGCGGTCGATGTAGCCTTGTTTTTCCCATTGCCCATGGAACGGCACGGCCTCTTTTTCGAGGAATGTTCGTACGCTGTCGCGGAACAATTCGTGCTCGGAGCTGAACAGGGTTCTGGGAATCATGCGTCACCTTTTCTTTATTGTTGGAGGGGTCAGACCTTCAGAGACTAAGCCTCGCTTCCGATACAGGACACTGGACACATCCGACAAAAAATAAGACGATCCAGCCGTCTGGTGACCACTTTCCCTTATAAAAACAAAAGTTGAATTATGTCCAAGCAAGTCTCCACGCCCTTGCGGCGCGTCAGCATCCTGGCGATCGACCGGGTTTTCGCTTCCACCCTCATGCAAGCCAAGGATTTTTTCCATCTGGCCAGCCTGCGTTACGGCAAACAACTGGGCCATGGCCTGACTCCGGCGTTCGAAACCCGCCTGGTCAGCCCTGACGGCAAACCGGTGAACAGCTTCAGTGACGTGATCATGCCGGTGGACGGCGGCCTGGAAAACGCCGACGTCATCATCCTTCCAGCCTTCTGGGACGATTTCG
Organism: Pseudomonas sp. R15(2017); assembly: GCF_002112685.1. Taxonomy (NCBI): domain Bacteria; kingdom Pseudomonadati; phylum Pseudomonadota; class Gammaproteobacteria; order Pseudomonadales; family Pseudomonadaceae; genus Pseudomonas; species Pseudomonas sp. R15(2017). The sequence goes on along the minus strand of NZ_NEII01000011.1, from coordinate 93,637 downwards.
ATACGCTGTGTCGGCGTTATCCACAGATCCTGCCGTGGCTACGCGAACAACATGCCCGGGGCGCCGTGCTGTGCGGCGAGGCCACCGGCGTGTTCTGGCTGGCCGAGGCCGGGTTGCTCAACGGCAAGGAAGCGACCACCTACTGGCGCTTCTTCAACGCCTTCGCCGAGCGTTTCCCGCAGGTCTATCTCAATCAGGACAAGCACCTGACCGACGCCGACAACCTGTATTGCGCCGGCGGCACAACCTCGGCCTGCGATCTCTACATCTACCTGATCGAGCGCTTCTGCGGCGCCAACGTGGCTCAGGCTGTGGCCCGCGACATTCTCTATGAAGTCCAACGCAGCTACGCACCGGGACGCATCGGTTTCGGCGGCCAGAAACTGCATCAGGACGTGATCATCCTGCAGATCCAGCACTGGCTCGAAGAGCATTTCGCCGACAAGTTCCGCTTCGAAGACGTGGCCCGCGAGCACGGCATGAGCATCCGCAACTTCATGCGCCGCTTCCAGACCGCCACCGGCGACAAACCGCTGCACTACCTGCAACGGCTGCGCATCGAGACCGCCAAGGGTTTGCTCTCCGGCAGTCGCAAGAGCATCAAGACCATCAGCTACGAAGTCGGCTACGACGATGCGAGCTTCTTCGCACGCCTGTTCCGCCAGCACACCGAACTGTCGCCGAACCAGTACCGGCAGCAGTTCCAGCAAGCGGCCTGACGATTCGACCAGACACAAAAAAGGGCCTGCATCTGCAGGCCCTTTTTGTTTGCCGAATCCGCTTAAGGCTTGTGCGCCCGGGACAGGAATTCGTGCGATTGCATCTCCAGCAGACGGCTGAGGGTACGCTGGAACTCGAACGTCAGACGCCCGCCGGTGTACAGGTCTTTCAATTCGACTTCGGCAGAAATGATCAGTTTGACGTTACGGTCATAGAACTCGTCGACCATGTTGATGAAGCGTCGGGCGATGTCGTCGGTGGTGACGCTCATCTGCTCCACGCCACTGAGCAGCACGGCGTGGAAGATCTTGCCCAGCTCGATGTAGTCGTTCTGGCTGCGCGGGCCGTCGCACAGTTCGCGGAAATCGAACCAGGCCACGTCGTCGCAAGTACGCAGGGCACGGATTTCGCGGTTCTCGATGATCAGCACATCGTTTTCCACCGCCGCCGTGCATTCAGGCGTCAGCGCGCGGAAGCTCTTGCGCAGGCTTTCGTGGGCGGCTTCGTCCAGCGGATAGTGGAACAGCTCCGCTTGTTCGAGGTGGCGCAGACGGTAGTCGACGCCGCTGTCGACGTTGACGATCTCGGTGTTCTGCTTGATCAGCGCGATGGCCGGCAGGAAGCGCGCACGTTGCAGGCCGTCCTTGTACAGGCCGTCCGGCACGATGTTCGACGTGGCGACCAGGGTCACGCCGTTCTTGAACAGCTCTTCCATCAGCGTGCCGAGGATCATGGCATCGGTGATGTCGGAAACGAAAAATTCATCGAAGCAGATGACTCGCGATTCAGTCGCAAAACGCTTGGCGATGATGGTCAGCGGGTTTTTCTCGCCGCCGAGGGTTTTCATCTCTTCGTGCACGCGCTTCATGAAGCGGTGGAAGTGAGTGCGAGTCTTTTCCTTGAATGGCAGCGCTTCGAAGAAAGTGTCCACCAGGTAAGTCTTTCCGCGACCCACGCCGCCCCAGAAATACAGGCCCTTGACCGGCGTCTGATCCTTTTTGCCAAACAGCTTGCCCAGCAAACCCGGCTTGTTCTGCTCGGCCGCGATCAGATCGTCATACAGGCGTTGCAGATGACGCACGGCAGTTTCCTGCGCCGCATCATGGAAGAAGTCCGGGCGTTTCAGATCAGCTTGATATCGTTCTAGGGGCGTCATAATTCGTTAGCAAGGCAACAAAAACGGGCCGTCACTGTAGCGATGGCCCGTGGGAATGGCAATCGGCCCTTGGTCGGGCCGGCCCGTTGATTATTCCTGAACCGGTGTCAGAGCGATCCGCAAGGCCTCGACAGCCGCATCCCGCGCAGCCACGTCGGCGAACGCCGGGCTGTCGCCGACACACTCGCCTTCCAGCCAGACGCTGAAGCTCAGGTCTTCGCTGCGCACATCCAGCGCTTGACCCGATTGCAGTTGCTTGGTCACCTGACCGGCGGTTTTACCGTCGGCGAAGTTGCGCGACAGCAACAGTTGCTCGCCATCGGCCGCCAGCAGACGGAAGCGGAAGCTGCCGTCGTCTTCACGGAAGCTGACGAAACGTGCGGCTTTCGCGGCTTTCTTCTTGGTGGTCGCGGCCACCTGAACCTGATTGACGAACGAACGCAGGCCGACCGCTTCGCGCATCTCGTTGAGGAACGGCGTCGCCACCGCACGGGCCTTCTTGGCGCCGTGTTGCAGGATGTCTTCCAGATCTGCCGGACGCTCGATCAACTGGTGATAACGCTCGCGGGATTCGCCCAGCTCGTTGTCGAGCAACTGGAACAGACGGTTCTTCGCCTCGCCCCAACCCAGACCGCCCAGCAGCTCGCTGCGGAACTCGTCGGCCTGCGCCGGTGTGGCGAACGCCTGGAACAGGGTGAACAGGTGAGAGTTGTCCGGATCTTTCGCTTCGCCCGGCGCTTTGGAGTCGGTAACGATCCGCGAGATCGCGTCCTTCATGTCCTTGGCGCTGGTGAACAGCGGGATGGTGTTGTCGTAGCTCTTGGACATCTTGCGACCGTCCAGGCCCGGCAACGTGGCCACGCTCTCCTCGATCAGCGCTTCGGGCATGGTGAAGAACTCCTTGCCCTGGCCGAACAGGTGGTTGAAGCGCTGGCCAATGTCACGGGCCATTTCCACGTGCTGGATCTGATCGCGACCGACCGGCACCTTGTGCGCGTTGAACATCAGAATGTCCGCCGCCATCAGTACCGGATAGCTGTACAAACCCATGGTGATACCGGCATCCGGGTCTTCGCCGCTCTCGAGGTTCTTGTCCACCGAAGCCTTGTAAGCATGGGCGCGGTTGAGCAGGCCCTTGGCGGCCACGCAGGTCAGCAGCCAGGTCAGCTCGGGGATTTCCGGGATGTCGGACTGACGGTAGAAGGTCACTCGATCCACATCCAGGCCACCGGCCAGCCAGGTCGCGGCGATTTCCAGACGCGAGCGCTGGATGCGCAGCGGGTCATCGCACTTGATCAGGGCGTGATAGTCGGCCAGGAAGTAGAACGAATCGGCGTTGCTGTCGCGGCTGGCGAGAATCGCCGGGCGGATGGCGCCGGCGTAGTTGCCCAGGTGCGGGGTGCCGGTGGTGGTGATGCCGGTGAGGATGCGGGTACGGTTCGTCATGGGTAATCGCTTGTCAGACTGCAATCAATTCGAGAGACGCGGCAGGATCAGATCCTTGAGATCGGTCAGCTTGCCATGAAAAAAGTGTCCGCATTCTGCCACTTTCAGCAGCTCATGGGGGCGCGGGAGTTTTTCAGACCAGTCGTAGACCAGCTGCGGATCGATCACTTCATCGGTTTCCGGCTGGATCACCGTCAGCTCACCCTGCTGCGGCAATTGATCCTGATCACCCAGACGCATCACCGCCGGCGCGACCATGAACAGATGCTTGAGCGTGATGCCCCGAGATTCGAGACGACCGCCGAGACTTGCTGCAACAAATCCACCGAAGGAGAAACCGAACAGGGTCAGCGGCAGATCCGGGTGTTTTTCCAGCAGCCATGCAGCAGCGGCCTGGGCGTCATCGACTTCACCGGTGCCCATGTCATGGGAACCGTCGCTGGCACCGACGCCGCGATAGTTGAAGCGCAAGGTGATCAGGCCTGCGTCGCGCGCGGTGCGCTGCAGGGTCGAGACGACCTTGTTGAGCATGGTGCCGCCCTGCACCGGGTTCGGGTGGCAGATCAGCGCGATACCGCGAGGCTGCTCGTTGTCCAGATACAAAGACTCAAGTTGCCCCACAGGGCCATCAATCAATACAGGGGTTTCACGCATCAGCAAGGAAGGAACTCCGTGACCTCGAATCGGGTCGACTCGTCTAGCAAATTGTCTGTGCCAGTCTATTGCGAGTGAATCGCGGTATACAGCGCAGGTTCGAGCCGTTAACGTAAAGCAAAGCCGTTTATAGAGGAAGGACTCGTGGAACACTCGCTCTTAGTTTGGTTGTTACCGACTCTTGCCCTGGTTGTGGGTGTCGCCATTGGTTTCCTGATCGCTCGCGTTGCGCCGAACGCCGCGCCCAGCCGCACGCAGCGTCAACTGGACGATATTCAGGAACGTTTCGACAGTTATCAGAATGAAGTGGTGACCCACTTCAACAGCACCGCCAATCTGGTCAAGAAACTGACCCAGAGCTATCAGGAAGTGCAGGATCACCTCGCCGAGGGTGCCAACCGCCTGGCCCTGGACGAGCAGACTCGTCAACGCCTGCTGGCCTCGCTGCATTCCGAAGCAGCCCAGGCACCACGGGAACGCCTGACGCCACCACGGGATCAGGAGCCGCCGCGTGACTACGCGCCGAAGACCCCGAACTCGCCGGGCATGCTCGACGAGCATTACGGTCTGAAGAAGTAATCAGCCTTCGCGCCAACAAAAAGCCCCCGGACAATCACTTGTCCGGGGGCTTTTTTGTACCTGACGGTTACGGGTACTGCTGAACCGTGCCCGGTTGTTGCTGACCACCGTACTGCTGGCCAGGGATGGCTTTGAGGTTGACCTCGACACGGCGGTTCTGCGCCCGGCCGTTGACGTCACCGTTGCTGGCAATCGGATTATCCGGACCGGCACCGCGGGCGCTCAGGTTGGCACCGCTGACGCCTTGCGAAGTCAGGTAGGTGGCAACGCTCTGCGCACGACGCTGGGACAGGTCCATGTTGTGCTGACGGCTGCCGGTGCTGTCGGTGTAGCCGACGATTTCGATCTGGTTCTGGTTGAACTCCTTGAGGGAGTTGGCCAGGTTGTTCAGCGGCTGATAGAAGCTGGAAGCGATGTTCGCCGAATCGGTGGCGAAGGTGATGTTGCCCGGCATGATCAGCTTGATCTGATCGCCCTGACGCTGCACTTCAACCCCGGTGTTGGCCATGCTGGCGCGCAGTTTTTTCTCCTGCTGGTCGGCGTAGTAGCCGTAACCGGCGGCCGAGGCACCGACGACGGCCGCGCCGATCAGCGCGCCCTTGCCGCGGTTGTTGTGGTCGATGGCGGCACCGGCCAGCGCGCCGGCCAGTGCACCGAGGCCACCGTACTTGGCGGTTTTGCTCATGCCCTGGGAGCCACCGTCGGCCTGACCCTGGTTGTCATACGGGTTGGGCGAGGCGCAGCCGGACAAAACGGCCACGGCAGTAGCGACAATAATCAAACGACGCGTGGTGAACATGGAGTGCTCCTACTTTTGCATTCTGTGGTGCAGCGGCCATTGGCAACTGGCCCGTGCGGGCGTTGGATCATGACAATGCACAAAAATTCCGCCGGGCACCCGTGACAAAATGTTTAGACACGCACAAACGGGTTCTCACGCATTTCATCCCCCAGACGCGTATCCGGACCATGCCCGGCCACAACGGTCGCGTCTTCATCCAGGGTGTACAGCCGCTGCTTGATCGATCGCACGATGGTCGCCTGATCGCCGCCCCACAAATCCGTGCGCCCTACTCCGCGACGAAACAACGTGTCGCCAGCTATCAACAGCTTAGCCTCGGAAAACCAGAAGCTCATGGAACCTGGCGTATGCCCCGGCGTGTGCAGTGCCACGCCACAGCCGCAAGCCAGTTCTTCATCGTCGCTCAACCAGCGATCCGGCGACGGCACCGGCGTATAGGGCACACCGAACATCTGGCATTGCATCTCGAGGTTGTCCCACAAAAACTGGTCTTCCTTGTGCAAATGCAGGGTCGCGCCGGTTTTTTCCTTCATTTGCCCGGAGGCAAGGAAATGATCGAGGTGCGCGTGGGTGTGAATGATGCTGACGACTTTCAGGCCCAGCGCATCGAGGCGCGCCATGATCAGATCGGGATTGCCGCCCGGGTCGACGACGATGGCTTTTTTGGTGATCGGGTCGCCGATGATCGTGCAGTTGCACTGGAGCGGGCCGACGGGGAAGGTTTCGCGAATCAAGGCAGTTGTCACAGCGGTCATTGAATAGTCCCGAATCGATGAGCAGGCGCCGAAACGTACGCAGCGCGAGTCTTCAGAATTCTACGTCAACTGCCGATACAGGTCGCCGGGGCAGTATTCTGACGCCACTAATCAAAATAGTGGCCAAATGATGTCAATTTGAAAATTCTCGTGCAAAATCGCTTTCTTTGTAGCGGTCGCAATACGGAAAGGCCGCAGAGCATTCAGGAACCAATATGCCTACTCCAACCGGATATTCCTACACCACGTTCACGACGATGACCGGCAACAAGGCACTCGACAGCCTTCTGGCTGGTGACTACTGGACAGGGACGCTGTTTCACAAAAGCGGCACCCCGACCCTGCTGACCTATAGCTTCGTCACCACCAACAACTCCTATTTCGCTCGCGACTACAGCCCTAATAATGAGTATCTGAACGGGTTCACCCTGTCCACGGCTCAGGAAAATGCGGTGACCAGCGCTCTGAGCATGTGGAGCTCCGTTGCCAATCTCCAGTTCACTCGTGTGCAGGAATCCATCTCCAGCGTAGGCGACCTGCGTTTTGGCGGTTATCTGGGCATGGACTCAAAATATGCGGCATGGGCATACTTCCCGGATGAAACCCCGGTAGCAGGCGATGTCTGGATAGGCCCGCAGACCAACGATCCGTCCCCGGTCAAAGGTTCATACGACTATCTGACTTTTGTGCATGAGATCGGCCATGCCCTGGGCCTCAAGCATCCGTTTGAAGCCAGCAGCGATAACCGCACCATCCTCACCCCGGCCCTGGACGATGTCCGGTACACGGTGATGAGCTACAACGACTCCTACTCCTACCAGCCGACCACTCCGATGCTGCTGGACATTCTGGCGATCCAGAAACTGTACGGTGCCAATACCCAATATCAGTCAGGCAACAACTTTTACAACTGGGCTCCAGACCAATCGGTTTTCGAAACCATCTGGGATACCGGCGGCGTCGATGCTATCGACGGCAGCAACCAGCTTCAGGCCGTACGTATCAACCTGAACGAAGGCGCATTCAGCCAGATCGGTAAGGCATTCCTGCAAACCGATACCATGACTTCGTTCAACGAAGGGCTGGCCATTGCCTACGGCACCAAAATCGAAAACGCCTACGGTTCGGCGTTCAATGACACCCTCATCGGCAATGACCTGAGCAACCTGCTCGACGGCATGGCAGGTGCCGACACGATGGACGGCGGCGCAGGCAACGACATCTATGTCGTCGACAACATCGGTGACGTGGTGATCGAGAACGGTACCTCGGCATCGGAAATCGACTCGGTGTACGCATCCATCAGCTACACCCTGACCAACAATGTCGAGAATCTGACTCTGCAAGGCAGCGCCGACCTCAATGGTACCGGCAACGCGCTTAACAACCAGATCTTCGGCAACTCGGGCAACAACATCCTTGATGGCGGCGCGGGTGCAGACATTCTGGTGGGCGGTACCGGCAACGACACCTACATCGTCGACAACGCCGGTGATGTCATCTTCGAAACCAGCACTCTGGCGAGCGAGATCGACAGTGTCCTGGCCTCGGTTTCCTACGTGCTGAGTGCCAATATTGAAAACATCACGCTGACCGGTACCGGCAACACCTTCGCGGTCGGCAACAGCCTGAACAACGTGCTGACCGGCAACGATGGCAACAACGTCCTCGACGGCGGCGCCGGCCTCGACACCATGATCGGTGGCAGAGGCAACGATACCTACAGCCTCGACCAGTTCGGCGAACTGGCACTGGTGCAGGAACTGGCCAATGAAGGTACCGACACCCTGTCCATCACTTTCAATGCCACGCCGCAGACCAGCACCATTGACTTGAATCAGAGCAATCTGAACAACATGGAGAATGTCGCAGTGCTGGGGGCCGGCGTGTTCAACGTGCTTGGCAACAGCCTCGACAACACTCTCATCGGTAATGGCGACAGCAACCTGCTCAACGGTGGCACCGGTGCCGACACCATGATTGGCGGCGCCGGCAACGATATCTATGTGGTGGACAACGTCGGCGACGTAATCATCGAAACCAGCACCCTGGCTTCGGAAATCGACTCAGTGTACTCGACGGTCAGTTACACCCTGGGCGCCAACGTTGAGTACCTCACCCTGCAGGGCAACGCCAACATCAATGGTACCGGCAACAGCCTGGCCAACCTGATCACCGGCAACTCCGGCGACAACATCCTCGATGGCGGCGTCGGTGGCGGCGACGTTCTGGTCGGTGGTGCCGGCAACGACACCTACATCGTCGACAGCATCAATGATGCAATCTTCGAAACCAGCACCGTGGTCGGCGAGATCGACACCGTTCAGTCCTCCGTGGACTGGACACTGGGCGCCAATCTCGAAAATCTTGTGCTCACCGGCATGGGCAACACGTCGGGTAACGGCAACGAGCAGGACAACGTGATCACCGGTAACGCCGGCAACAACATCGTCAATGGCGGCGCCGGGGCCGATACCATGAACGGTGGCGCCGGTAACGACATCTATGTGGTCGACAACATCGGCGACGTGGTCATCGAGAACGGTACCTCGGCATCGGAAATCGACTATGTGTATGCGTCGATCGACTACACCCTGACCAACAATGTCGAAAACCTGGTCCTGCAAGGCAACGCCAACCTCAATGGTACCGGCAACGCGCTGAACAACCAGATCACCGGCAACGCGGGCAACAACGTCCTCGACGGCGGTGCCGGGGCCGACATCATGATTGGCGGGACCGGCAACGACACCTACATCGTCGACAACGCCGGTGATGTCGTCGTCGAAACCAGCACCCTGGTGTCGGAAATCGACACCGTTCTCTCGTCGATCAGCTACACCCTGGGTGCCAATGTCGAGTACCTCACCCTGCAGGGCACCGCCAACATCAACGGTACCGGCAACAACCTGGGCAACCTGATTACCGGCAACTCCGGCGACAATATCCTCGACGGCGGCGTCGGCGGCGGCGACGTTCTGGTCGGCGGGGCCGGCAACGACACCTACATCGTCGACAGCATCAATGATGCAATCTTCGAAACCAGCACCGTGGTCGGCGAGATCGACACCGTCCAGTCATCCGTGGACTGGACGTTGGGCGCCAACCTCGAAAATCTCGTGCTCACCGGCACCGGCAACACTTCGGGCACCGGCAACGAGCGGGACAACATGATCACCGGTAACGCCGGCAACAACGTCATCAACGGCGGCGCCGGCGCCGACACCATGAACGGTGGTGCCGGCAATGACATCTATGTGGTCGACAACGTCGGTGACGTGGTCATCGAGAACGGCACTTCGGCATCGGAAATCGATTATGTGTACGCGTCGATCAACTACACCCTGACCAATAATGTCGAAAACCTGATCCTGCAAAGCAGCGCCAACCTCAACGGTACCGGCAACGCACTGAACAACCAGATCACCGGCAACTCGGGCAACAACGTCCTCGACGGCGGTGCCGGGGCCGACATCCTGATTGGCGGGACAGGCAACGACACCTACATCGTCGACAACGCCGGGGATGTCGTCGTCGAAACCAGCACCCTGGCGAGCGAGATCGACAGTGTCCTGGCCTCGGTTTCCTATGTGCTGGGCGCCAACATTGAAAACATCACGCTGACCGGTACCGGCAACACCTTCGCGGTCGGCAACAGCCTGAACAACGTGCTGACCGGCAACGATGGCAACAACGTTCTTGACGGCGGCGCCGGCCTCGACACCATGATCGGTGGCAAGGGCAACGATACCTACAGCCTCGACCAGTTCGACGAACTGGCACTGGTGCAGGAACTGGCCAATGAAGGTACCGACACCCTGTCCATCACCTTCAATGCCACGGCGCAGACTAATACCATTGACCTGAATCAGAGCAATCTGAACAACATGGAGAACGTCGCAGTGCTGGGGGCCGGCGTATTCACCGTGCTTGGCAACAGCCTCGACAACACCCTGATCGGCAACGCCGACAGCAACCTCCTCAACGGCGGCACCGGAGCCGACACAATGGTTGGCGGCGCCGGCAACGATATCTATGTGGTGGACAACGTCGGTGACGTGATCATCGAAACCAGCACCCTGGCTTCGGAAATCGACTCGGTCTACTCGACAGTCAGTTACACCCTGGGCGCCAACGTCGAGTACCTCACCCTGCAGGGCACCGCCAACATCAACGGTACCGGCAACAGCCTGGCCAACCTGATTACCGGCAACTCCGGCGACAATATCCTCGACGGCGGCGTCGGCGGCGGCGACGTTCTGGTCGGCGGGGCCGGCAACGACACCTACATCGTCGACAGCATCAATGATGCAATCTTCGAAACCAGCACCGTGGTCGGCGAGATCGACACCGTTCAGTCCTCCGTGGACTGGACACTGGGCGCCAATCTCGAAAATCTCGTGCTCACCGGCATGGGCAACACGTCGGGTAACGGCAACGAGCTGAACAACGTGATCACCGGTAACGCCGGCAACAACATCATCAATGGCGGCGCCGGCGCCGACACCATGAACGGTGGTGCCGGCAACGACATCTATGTGGTGGACAACGTCGGTGACGTGGTCATCGAGAACGGCACTTCGGCATCGGAAATCGATTATGTGTACGCGTCGGTCGATTACACCCTGACCAACAATGTCGAAAACCTGATCCTGCAAGGCAGCGCCAACTTGCACGGTACCGGCAACGCACTGAACAACCAGATCACCGGCAACTCGGGCAACAACGTCCTCGACGGCGGTGCCGGGGCCGACATCCTCACGGGTGGCGCGGGGGCCGACACGTTCGTGTTTGCGGCGGTCAATCAAATGGGCATCGGAGCCAACCGTGACGTCATCACTGACTTCAACAGCCTGCAGGGAGACAAGATCGACCTGACTCAGTTTGATGCCAACTTGCTGACTGCCGGTTTCAACGGGTTCAGCTTTATCGGTGCTGCCGATTTCACCGGAGCAGGTCAACTGCGCTTCATCGACCACGTACTATCGGGCAACGTCAGTGGCAACGCTGGTGCAGACTTTGAAATCCAGCTGGTGGGCGTAAACGACTTCAACACCAACGATCTGGTCGCCTGATACAACGTTTTCCCCCGGCCCGCTCGCGGGTCATACAACAAAAACGCCTCGATTGATTCGGGGCGTTTTTGTTTGCCTTGATCGAGCCCGAAGTCTCAGCTCAAAACTCCGAGTTCTTTGGCCCGCGCCACCGCCTGTGTCCGGCGCTCCACTCCCAGCTTGCTGTTGATATGGCTGGCATGGGTTTTAACCGTGTGCAGCGAGATGAACAACTGATCGCTGATTTCCTGATTCGAGCAACCCCGAGCAATCAACCGCAAAACGGCGAGCTCTCGACTGCTGAGCTGTTCAGTGACGGCCGACTCCGCAGTCGAGCGAGCCGGCGTCTGGGGAAAATGCTCGAGCAATTGCTGACCGACAGGTGTCGGTGCGGTCAGAGACAATTGCCCCCGCAGCCAGTCCGCATGTTCTTTGACCAGCGCATCGAAGGGTTGCAGGACCCCGCCGGCCGCCGCTTCCAGCGCCTGACTCAACGCCTTGCGGGCTTCGGGTTCGCGCCCATCCGCCAGCAGCAACGCCACTTTTTGCGTCAACGCCATCACGCTGAGCAGCTGTCGTCCGGTTTGCTGGCCGTTCTCCAGCAGCACGTTCAGCCGACCCTCAGCAAGCATCGGCTGCCCCTGAATGACATCCAGCAGCGCCTGCTGCAATTCGACATGCAACGGCAGCTGCGGATGAAACTCCGGCGGAGCCGCCGCGCGTTCGCCGGTGTAGGTCTGGCCCAGTCGCGCCAGCCAGGCTTCGGCCAGGTCAATCCGCCCCTGCGCCAGCCACAACTCGCATTTGACCAGAGTAATCATCGCCAGATAGTAGATCGGTGGCACATCCCAGATGTGCATCAGACGCTCGGCTTCTGCCAGTTCGGCGAAAGCCCGGGCGTAATCACCGCTGTTGCCGTCCAGGCGGGCGATCACGCAGTGACCGATCAGCACGCTGATGTCGCGACAGGCCCGCGCTTCAGTCAGGCCTGCCTGCAATCGCACCCTTGCCGCCTGCGGCTGCAACCGCATGGCCAGCAGAAAACCCTCGTACAGCGTCAGTCGCGCACGCACGGCGTACAACCGCTGTACGGACAAGCCGCGCAAGCGCTCCAGCCCTTGGCGCACTTCATCGAGCGCGCGCAGGATTTCGCCCCGTGCCTGCAGGACGCGGGCACGATCGTAATGCGCCAGCGCCTCGAACAATGGATTGCCGACCCGCTGCGCCAGTTCAAGCGACTCGCGGTTCAGGCCCCGTGCACGCCACAGATCACCGTCGGCGATCGCGAGGTTGGACAAGGTCGACAGGCACATCAGGCGCTGGCCGTAGCGCTTGGCCGGCAGGCTTTCCAGTGCCTCGCTGCAATATTCGATGGTCTGCTCGCGATGGCCCCGCCCACGGGCGATGATGCCCTTGAGCGCCAGCCATTGGGCCAACATCGATTTCTGTGCAGTGGCAGAAGGTGCCGGCAGAAACCGGCTCAGGTGACTGGCGAGTTCTTCGGCCGCGTCGAGCTGACAGGCCAGTCCCAACGCCCAGCTGTACAACACGATCAGGCGCGGGGTGCTGATCAGCAGGCTGTCAGGCAAGTCCATTTTCCAGCGCAGCAGCATGCCGACGTTCTGCTCGGCCAGCAGTTGTTCTTCGGACAGGTTCTGTACCAGATTCGCCGCAACGTCCAGATGCCCTGCACGCAATGCCTGTTCCACCGCTTCATCCAGCAGGCCCTGGGCATTGAACCAGCGGCAAGCGCGCAGGTGCAGCGTGGCCGCCGGTACCAGCGCCCCGGCGACGGGACGACTGCGCAGCAAATCCGAAAACAGATGGTGATAACGATACCAGTGCCCGTGCTCGTCCAACGGCACGAGGAATACCTGATGTGCCAGCAGAAAACGCAGGATCTCGGCACTGTCATGGGATTCGCGCACCGCGTCGCACAGCTCGCTGCAAAAGCGCTCCTGCGGTGCGGTGTCATAAAGGAACGCCTGCACCACGGCGGGCAGGCAGTCGATGACTTCCTCCAGCAGGTATTCACGGATCAGCCCTTCCCCGCCGCTCAACGCTTGAGGCAAGGCCGATTCGGTGCCGGCTTCAGAAATCGCCAGCAGCCAGAATCGCAACCCGGCCACCCAGCCTTCGCTGCGCTGGATCAGGTTTTCCAGCGCCTCGCCACGCAGTGAGCTGCTGTGACGATCGAGCAGTGCCAGGGCTTCATCGTGGGTCAGGCGCAGATCCTGTTCGTGCAGTTCCAGCAACTGGCGCGACAGGCGCAGACGGGCCAGGTGCCAGTCCGGGCGCTGCCGACTGGTGACCATGACCAGCAGACCATCGGGCAAATGGTTGAGGAAAAACTGCAGGCAACGATCAAGCACCGGCCCTTGCGCGAGGTGGTAATCGTCGAGCACGAGCAGCAACGGCGAGGTCGGTAGCAGGTGCAGAGCCAGTTCATCGAGCAAGCCGTCGAGCCATTCCTCGAAGGCGAATGGCTGATGACGCTGGCGCATTTTCAATAAACCGAGTGCGCGGCTGCCGAGTTCGGGAAAGTAGTCTTGCAGACCCTCGAGCAAGCGCTCGAGGAAGCGTCCCGGATCACTGTCGCGAGCGCTCAGGCCCAGCCACAGACTTTGCCAGTGCGCCGGCAAACTCTGGCAGAACTCCACCGCCAGCGAACTCTTGCCAAAACCGGCCGGAGCGCTGACCAGCAACAGGCGCCCTCCGAGCCCCGCACTCAGGCGCTCGCACAAACGGGGTCGCAGCACGTAGCCATCGGGTAGCGGCGGGCGAAAAAAACGCCCGTCCAGTGCCGCGACGGCAACGCTTGCGGGACCCGGAAGTGGGGACAGATCAGTCATGGCCGGCTCTTGTTCGTATGGCTGTTGGCGGCGTAGCAGATGTCCGCAGACTAGCCTTAAACGGAGCGGTTATGAAGGTCGTTGCTACAAATGGCTACAAAAAGCCTACGGAAAAATTGATAGCAAAAAAAACGCCCCGAACCAGTCGGGGCGTTTTCACGAGGATGCGGCCTCGGTTTACAGCAGCTTAGCGAACACCGTCCTGACGCAGGGCGGCCGGGGTGAAGTCGCTGGTGGTGGCGGTGAAGCCGAAGTCATACGCCGACTTCTCTTCGTTCTTCATGCCCAGCGCCAGATAACGACCGGATTGCAGATCGTAGAGGGTTTCCAGGGCATACCACGGCACTTGCTTGTCGTAGTAGTTCTCGGCGTGCGCTTCGGCGACGCGCCACAGTTGGCCACGACCGTCGTAGTGGTCGATGACAGCGGCTTGCCAGGTGTCTTCGTCGATGAAGAAGTCACGCTTGGCGTAGATGTGACGCTGACCTTCCTTCAGGGTCGCGGTCACGTGCCAGACGCGACGCAGTTCATAACGCGCCAGATCCTGGTTGATGTGCCCGGCCTTGATGATGTCGGTGTACTTGAGTTTCGGATCGTCGAGCTTGTAGCTGTCGGAGGCGATGTACATCTCCTGCTTGCCGACCAGTTTCCAGTCGTAGCGATCCGGTGCGCCGTTGAACATGTCCAGGTTGTCGGAGGTACGCAGGCCGTCCGCCGCGGTACCCGGGCCGTCATAGGACACTTGCGGTGCGCGGCGCACACGACGCTGACCGGCGTTGTAGACCCACGCCGAACGCGGTTCCTTCACCTGGTCGAGGGTTTCGTGCACCAGCAGCACGCCACCGGCCAGACGTGCCGGCGCGGTCACTTTCTGCTTGAAGTAGAACAGGATGTTGCCCGGGTTCGCCGGATCGTAATCCTTCATCTTGTCGCGGAACACGAACTGGTCCTGGAAGTACACCAGGCTGAACGAGCCGTTCGGTTGCGGCGTGGCCTGGGTCACCAGACGCGTCACGCTGCCGCCGCGATAGCGGGTGATGTGGTTCCAGATCACTTCCACACCGGTTTTCGGAATCGGAAACGGCACGGCGGTATCGAAGTTTTCCAGACCGTTACCGCCCGACACCAGGGTCGTGGTGGTGGCGTTCTTCTTGATGGCTGCGAACACCGCATCCGGCACGGTGGCACCGCGATGGGACGGATAGACCGGCATCTTGAAGGTGTCAGGATAGCGCTGGAACATCGCGTATTGGCCCGGCGCGAGCTTGGCCTTGTACTGATCGACGTTCTGCTTGGTGATGGTGAACAGCGGTTTCTCACTGGCGTACGGATCGGACAGGAAACCTTTGCTGTCGACGGTGCCGGCATTTTTCGGCATCGGTTTCCAGGCCGGGATCGAGCCGTCGGCGTTACCGGCCATTTCGGCGCCCATCGGGGTCAGGCTCTTGCCCAGCTTGTCCGCTTCGGCGGCAGGCACCGCCGCCATGACGCCGGTCGCCAGCAGCGACAGGCTCAGAACACCGGCGTGGAACAGACTCTTTGTTATTTTCATAAATTCGTTCGTCCTGAAATGCAGTGCTTAGAAGTTCACGCCGAGGCTGAGCGCCACGAAATCGCGGTCATCCACGGTGGTGTACTTGCCGTCGAAGAAGTTGGTGTACGCCAGGCTCGCGGTGTAGGTGTTCTGATACTCGGCATCGACGCCCAGACTGACGGCCTTGCGACCTTCCTCGAAGTTGCCGCCAGGGCCTGGCGAGTAGCCGCTGACGTCGTGGGACCAGGCCACGTTCGGCTTGAGGTTCACACCGGCGAAGACATCGTTGTATTCCCAGATCGCACGGCCGCGGTAGCCCCAGGACATCGACGTGGTGAAACCGTCGTTGTCGCAATTGCGGCTGCGGTTGTTCTGCGGCGAACCTGGTCCGGCACCGTTGATGGTGCCGTTGTTGAGGATGTTGACGCAGGTGTTGGTGGTACCGGTGGCTGGCAGCTCGCCCGGGCCATAGACCGGATCGCGGCCATAGCGCTTGTCGGATCGGCTTTCGAGGCCGCCCACGTAAGTCATGCCCACTTCACCCACCAGGGTCAGACGGCTGGCGCCCATGACCTGATCGAAGAAGTGCGTGAAGGTGGTTTGCAGTTGAGTGATTTCCTTGCGCTCGTAGCCATGCAGATCCTGGCCCGGCACGCCATTGAGCAGCGATGCGTTGGCGTAAGGGCCACCCAGCGGACGCACACCGGCGAACAGGATGTCGGTGGAGTTAAGTTGCACGGGTGCATTCGGGCGATAGCTGATCTCACCGCTCCACGCCGTACCGGTAGGCAAGGTGGTGGAGAAGCTCAGACCGTAGAGGCGGATGTCTTCAGGGTACTCGACGAAGTACTTCGAATTGCCCGCGACCAGCAGCGGCCCGAGTGCCTGAAACGGACCTGGCAATGCGGCTACGCCGTTGTACACCGATTGCGGCGCGCCAGTGGCACTGAAGATCGGCGCACGGCTGTGGTAATTCATGAAGTAGGCACCGAATTCGGTGTCCAGCGGTTCGAACATGTACTTGAGGGACGCGCCCCACTGGCCGCTGTCGCGCGCATCGCGATCGGCGCCGCGCGGCACCAGCACGCCTTCTTCATTGACGTTGACACCGTTGGCCGCCAATGGCCCCAGGGCAATGGCCGGGATCTGCGAGCGCTTGTTGAGTACGCGCAAGTTGTCGGTGCAGCCGTCGGCAATAATGTCCGGCTGGGAGAAGAACGTGCCGCAGTTGTCGACGACGGTCTGGTCCCATTCCAGCTGATAGAAGGCTTCGGCCGACAGGTTGTCGGTCAGGCTCTGGGACACGTAGAACATGTTGACCGGGATCAGGCCTTCCTTGATCTCGGCGCCTGGGCGACGGAACGCGGAAACGTCGATCGGGTTGATCGAGTTGATGCCGCCACCGATGAAGGTACTTTCACCCCAGCTCACCACCTGTTTGCCCAGACGCACGGAGCCCGGCTGATCGGCGATCGCGTAGTTGTGGTAGACGAAGGCATCGAGGATCTGGCCGCCGGCGGACTTGGCGCCTTCCTTGCGGTTGCTGTCGCTGATGTCCTTGAACTCGCGGCTCTCGTCCTTCAGTTCGAAGTCGTACCAGTACTTGCCACGGACGAACACGCCGGTGTCGCCGTATTTCAGTTCAAGGTCATGGATGCCCTTGAAGATCTTCGAGAAGGTTTCGCCGCTCTTGAAGTTGGCGTGGCCGTCGTCGGAAGTCTGGGACAGACCGTGACCGCCATTGTTGACGCCGATGAGGTTCTTGTTCGGGCTCTGGGTGGACCAACTGGCACCGATCGACAGGGAGGAGTCGAACTGGCCTTCGATTTCACCGACGTTGAAACTGACGCCGAATGCGGGCCCGGCGAGCGAAGAAGCAAGACTGACGGCCAGAGGCAGCTTTGCCCGGCGCCAGAACTGGTTTACTGAGGTCATCGACGCTACTCCATGTGCATTATTGTTATGGCAGTGAGTACTTTTAAGAACGCCTGAAGGACCGGGTGCCAGAGGCTTCCCGAAATCGCTTCAATGTTGCATCGCCCCGTTTGTGCGTGTGCCCCGTTCTTAAAAATCCTTGAGCGGACTATAGCCAGCAGGTGGTACTGCTTGATCCCTCTAAAGTGTGATTTGCAGCTGCCGGCCACTCTGGAACAGTCCTTTCGCCAGTCCGACACATGTCGGCACGGCAAGGATGGCTGAAAATTCGGATTTCACAAGCCAAGCGCTTGCTTGGTGGGTCTGGCGCGCCGTTTTCGGCGCGCCAGCGGACGCTCAAAGCGTCGAGAGGAAGGTGCTGTTGTTGGCCTGCCATTCGGTGATGTCGAGGCGGATGCGCTTCTTGTCGAGCTTGCCGACACTGGTCTTGGGAATTTCAGTAACAAGCGCGATCTGA
Source organism: Pseudomonas sp. R15(2017) (assembly GCF_002112685.1). Taxonomy (NCBI): domain Bacteria; kingdom Pseudomonadati; phylum Pseudomonadota; class Gammaproteobacteria; order Pseudomonadales; family Pseudomonadaceae; genus Pseudomonas; species Pseudomonas sp. R15(2017). Next base: position 75,693 of record NZ_NEII01000011.1, on the reverse strand, counting down.
CTCGGAATCGCCCACTTGCTCAAGTGCCCCAGTTCTACGAACGGCTTGAGGTGTTCCTTGAGCTCGCGCGCCCCGATAACGTGCCCTTCGCGCACCACCAGCAAGGCAAACGGGCGCTCGCCCCACTGCGGATCGGCGATCCCCACCACTGCTACTTCACGTACCGCGACGTGCCGGCTGATCAGGTCTTCGAGGTCCAGCGAAGAGATCCACTCGCCGCCGGTCTTGATCACGTCCTTGATCCGGTCGCGGATGTCGATCACGCCCATGCTGTCCAGCGTGGCGACGTCGCCGGTGTGCAGCCAGCCGCCGGCCCACAGCTCGGCGCCCTTCTGCGGTTCGTTGAAGTAACCTTCGGTCAGCCACGGTGCGCGCAGCACCAGTTCGCCCTGGGTCTCGCCGTCCGCCGGGAGGAAATTGCCCTCGGTGTCGACGATGGCTGCTTCGACCAATGGCCCCGGCACGCCGGCCTTGATCCGGTAAGTGGTGCGCTCGTCTTCGGTGCCTGCCATCAATTCGTCGTTCAGATGCGCGCACGAAACCAGTGGCCCGGTTTCCGACATGCCGTAAGCGGCCGTCAGTTGAATGCCCTTGCTTTTGGCTGTTTCATACAGTGTTCGATTGAGGGCACTGCCGCCGATGACGATTTTCCAGCCGCCGAAATCGGTGCCCTGCGCGCCTTTGGCATTGAGCACCATCTGCAGGATGGTCGGCACGCAATGTGAAAACGTGACCTTTTCCTTGCGCCACAGCTCGACCAGGAATTCCGGGTCGTAACGCCCCGGATAAACCTGCTTGAGCCCGAGCATGGTCGCCACGTACGGCAAGCCCCACGCATGCACATGGAACATCGGGGTGATCGGCATGTACACGTCGTTGGTGCCCAGCAGCCGCACACTGTCGATGGCGCCCATGATGGTCGACACGCCCATGGTGTGCAGCACCAGTTGCCGATGGGTGAAATACACACCTTTCGGATTGCCGGTGGTGCCCGTGGTGTAGAACGTGGTGGCGACCGAGTTCTCGTCGAAATCCTGGAAGTCGTACTGGGGACTGGCGGCCGCCAGCAATTGCTCGTATTCGCCGACCAGATTCGGCAGATCGGCGGTTTTTTCCGCAAGATCGGTCAGCAGCAGGGTTTTCTCCACCGTGGTCAGGTGCGGCGCGATGGCCTGATACAGCCCGACGAACTCGCTGTTGACCAGCACGAAGCGGTCCTCGGCGTGGTTCATGGTGTAGAGGATCTGTTCCGGCGACAGACGCACGTTGATGGTGTGAATCACCGCGCCGATCATCGGGATCGCAAACATGCACTCCAGGTAGCGATGGCTGTCCCAGTCCATTACCGCCACGGTGTCACCCGCCTTTACGCCGGCCGCCGTCAGCACGTTGGCCAGCCGCGCAACACGCTCGATCAGGGTCGGGTAGCTGTAACGCAGCTGGTCACGGTAGATGATCTCGCGGGTTTTCTCGTAACGGGCGCCCGACATCAGCAGCCGTTTAATCAGCAGTGGATACTGGTACGCCCCTTCGGCGGGCGGAATAACGCGAGTCTGCAACATAAGAATCCCTTTTCTGACTGCACGGTGTTGGCGTTGGAGTTTCGTACTCTAGAACCGTTATACGTCAGCCAAATCAGCCAAAGGAATGATTTGCAGAGCCGTACAAATGCTAGCTTTGCGCCAGCATTTGCCGGAATCCGTTACGTTACCGCAGGGTCAATGCATTTCGGTGAACGCGAGTTTCACGCCGATGGCGATCAGCACCGCGCCCATGGTGCGGTCGAACCAGTGGCCCATACGGGCGAAACCGGCGCGCACGCGCTGCTGGCTGAACAACATTGCCACCAGGCAGAACCAGGTCGCGGTCGCGACGGCGAGATAGATGCCGTAACCGGCCTGGACTGCCAGCGGGGTGTGCGGGTTGATCACCACGGTGAACAGCGACAGGAAGAACAGCGTGGCTTTCGGATTCAGGCCGTTGGTCACGAAACCCGAGGTGAAGGCGCCACGGGCGGTGCGCTCACCGGCCTCTTTATGCAGATCATCGGTCACGGTTTTTGCCGGTTGCGCGCGCAAGGCCTTGAAGCCGATGTACAGCAGGTACGCGGCCGCCGCCCATTTCAGGGCGTTGAACAGCACGATCGATTGGGAAACGATCAGGCCGATCCCCAGCAACGAATAACCGACGTGCAGGAAAATCGCCGTGCCCACGCCCAACGCCGTCCAGGTTCCGGCACGACGCCCGTGAGTCACGCTTTCGCGCACCACCACGGCGAAATCAGGACCGGGACTGGCGACGGCCAGCAGGTGGATCAGGGCAACGGTCAAGAATTCGGTCCAGTACATGGGGGCTCCTTTCGGCCAAGCGTAACGAGTTGTTTCATCTGGTAGGCTCGGCAGATTACGCCTTCCCTTCAAAGCACGACAGGTACAGTTGATGACGAACGCCCACCGCGCCGTATTCCTCGATCACCCTTCGCTGGATCTTGGCGATCTCGATCTGAGCCCTTTGCGTGACTGCTTCAGCGATCTGCAACTGTTCGCCCAGACGTTGCCTGCGCAGGTTGCCGAACGCCTGCAAGGTGCGACCGTGGCGATCAGCAACAAGGTCCTGATCGACGCCGCCGCCATGGCCGCCAACCCACAGCTGAAGCTGATCCTGATCACCGCCACCGGCACCAACAACGTCGATCTGGCCGCCGCCCGCGCCCACGGCATCACCGTGTGCAACTGTCAGGGATACGGCACGCCGTCGGTGGCGCAGCACACGATCATGCTGTTGCTCAACCTCGCCACGCGTCTGGCCGATTATCAAAAAGCCGTCAGCCAAGGCCGCTGGCAGCAAGCAAAACAGTTCTGCCTGCTGGATTACCCGATCGTCGAGCTGGAAGGCAAAACCCTTGGCTTGCTCGGTCATGGCGAACTCGGCGGCGCGGTCGCGCGACTGGCCGAAGCCTTCGGCATGCGCGTGTTGCTGGGGCAGATTCCGGGGCGCCCGGCCCGTCCGGATCGCCTGCCACTGGAAGAATTGCTGCCGCAAATCGACGCCCTCACCCTGCACTGCCCGCTCAACGAACACACCCGGCACTTCATCGGCGCCCGCGAACTCGCTTCGATGAAACCCGGCGCCTTCGTGGTCAACACCGCCCGTGGCGGGTTGATCGATGAACAGGCCCTGGCCGATGCTCTGCGCAGTGGTCATCTCGGCGGCGCGGCCACCGATGTGTTGAGCGTCGAACCACCGACCAACGGCAATCCGCTGCTGGCCGCCGACATCCCGCGCCTGATCGTCACCCCGCATAACGCCTGGGGCAGTCGCGAAGCGCGGCAGCGAATCGTCGGCCAACTGGTGGAAAACACCCGGGCGTTCTACAGCGGTAAGGCGCTGCGGGTCGTCAGTTGATAAACTGCGGCACTTTTTTTCACAGGAGCAGTTATGGATCCGCGCAGTGAAGTACTGCTTCGTCAGGCCGAGTTATTCCAGGGTTCGGTGTTGTTGGCCGGTTTGCCTGCCGATGATCTTTTGGGGCGCCTGCCCGAGGCGTTTGGCTGGTGCTGGCATGCCGGCGATCAGGCTGCGCTCGAAGCGCGCTTCGAAGGGCGTAGCCATTTTGGCGTGAACGTGCCGGAGCGCGAATTCACCAATGCCGTGGTGTTCCTGCCCAAGGCCAAGGACCTGACCGATTACATCCTCAATGCCGTGGCTTCGCGCTTGGCCGGGCGTGAGGTGTATCTGGTCGGGGAGAAACGCAGCGGTATCGAAGGCGCCTCCAAACAGCTCAACCCGTTCGGCAAACCGCGCAAGCTCGACAGCGCACGACACTGTCAGCTGTGGCAAGTGACGGTGGCCAACGCACCTGAAGCCAAACCGCTGGAAAGCCTGGCGCAAACCTACGAACTGCCGCTGGCCGAAGGCCCGTTGACAGTCATCAGCCTGCCGGGCGTGTTCAGCCATGGCCGACTGGATCGCGGCAGCGCCCTGCTGCTGGAACACCTGGACAAACTGCCGAGCGGTCATTTGCTGGACTTCGGTTGCGGTGCCGGCGTGCTTGGCGCGGCGGTCAAGCGTCGTTACCCGCACAATCAGGTCACGTTGCTCGACGTTGATGCCTTCGCTGCCGCCAGCAGCCGGCTGACCCTGGCCGCCAATGGTCTGGAAGCCGAGGTGCTGACCGGTGACGGCATCGACGCCGCGCCGATGGGTTTGAACGCGATTCTGAGCAATCCACCGTTCCATGTCGGCGTCCACACCGATTATTTCGCCACCGAGAATTTGCTGCGAAAAGCGGCCAAACATCTGAAAAACGGCGGCGAACTTCGTCTGGTTGCCAACAGCTTCCTGAAATACCAGCCGCTGATCGAGGAGCATCTCGGAGTCTGCGCGATCAAGGCCGAAGGCAATGGTTTCCGGATTTACCGGGCCAAGCGCGGCTGAAAATTAGCACTTGCCGAATGGATTGCGCCTAGGCAGAATCCGCTCCGTCCTAGGGGAGTAGTCTCCCACGAGCGCCAAGCTCGTCCGGCATACGTCAACATACTTGATCCTCAGATCATGGCGTATGCGACCCAAGCGTCCGCACCAGACGGATCGCAGGGTTTGACAAGACCTATGACACGCACACCTTACCCGGGGCGGGAAGGCTGTACGTGTCATAGCCGTGTCGACCCGCCCCTTAGGAAATCCTGATGCTGGACTCGTTACTCGTTCCCACCGCAATCGTTGCCTTGGCCGAAATCGGCGACAAGACGCAACTGCTCGCGCTGATTCTCGCCGCTCGCTTCCGCAAACCCTGGCCGATCATCGCCGGTATCGTGGCTGCGACCCTGGCCAACCACGCGGCAGCCGGTGCGGTCGGCGCCTGGTTCGGCAGCTTCTTCTCCGATTCCGTCCTGCACTGGATTCTCGCCGCAAGTTTCGCCGCCACCGCCCTGTGGACGCTGGTGCCGGACAAGATGGATGACGATGAAGCCAGCACCGCCCGCAAGTTCGGGCCATTCCTGACCACGCTGATTGCGTTCTTCCTCGCGGAAATCGGTGACAAGACCCAGATCGCTACCGTGATGCTGGCGGCGCAATACCCGGAGCTGTGGCTGGTGATCATCGGCACCACGGCGGGCATGCTGATCGCCAACGTGCCGGTGGTACTGGCGGGTAATTTTGCAGCGGAGAAACTGCCACTGACCCTGATCCGTCGACTGGCCGCCTCGGCGTTCCTGATCCTGGCAATCGTCGCGGTCTACAAGGCAATGCAGAGCAGCGGCTGGGTTTGATCCGGCAGATCGCTCCCCCACTCAGTGTGGGAGCGATCATGGTTTCAGGACTTGGGCGCTTTCTCGTAAAGCGGCATGACCTTCGGAATCGCCGCCTGCAACGCAGCCGTGCGGCTGCTGGAAGACGGGTGAGTGCTCATGAACTCCGGCGGCGCGCCTTCAGAGGCCTTGCTCATCTTGTTCCACAGGGTAATGGCGGCATTCGGGTTGTACCCGGCACGCGCGGCCAGTTCCAGACCGATCAGGTCGGCCTCGTTCTCGTTGGCGCGGCTGTTGGGCAGCGTCATGCCGTAGTTGGCCACGGTGTCGGCCAGCGCCAGGCTGTCCTGACCCAGGCCGAGCAACGCACCGGCGCCCTGCTTGGCCATTTCGATGCCATAAGCCTTGGACATGGCTTCACGACCATGCTCGCGCAGGGCGTGGGCGATTTCATGGCCCATGACCGCGGCGATTTCATCGTCGGTGAGTTTCAGGCTGTCGATCAGACCGGTGTAGAAAATGATCTTGCCGCCAGGCCCGCAGTTGGCGTTGAGCTCGTCGCTCTTGATCAGGTTCACTTCCCACTGCCATTGCGCCGCATCCGGACGGAAGTTCGGCGCCTGAGCGATCAAGCGGTTGGCAATCGCCTGAACACGTTTGGCATCGTTGCTGGTCTTGTCCAGCACGCCTTTGCTGGACGCTTCGCCCACGGTCTTCTGATAGGACTGGGCATACATCTGGTCGACCTCTTGCGAGGACAGCATGCTGAACATGTACTGCTTGCGCTCGACGCCCACGGCACCGCCGCTGGTGGTGTTGACCGACTGACAACCGGCCAGCAACAGCGCTGCGCTCAGTGCACTTACAACCAATGTCTTGTTCATTCAAAAGCTCCCTGAAAACCTGCCGCGTATCCTAGGCGGGTAATGGTATCGACGCCAGATACAACGGACGTGTTGCACCTGATTTCAGAAGACCTCCTTCTGACCTGTAGGAAAACATTCATATCCACCGACAAACCCGCTGCAACTGCGTCGCTCACTGATCCATTTGCGACATTGCGCTGCAATTACTCTCTCTATACCTCATGGCTCAATAGTGGCTGCCGATACAACAGCGCAGACGTCCTCTCGCGTGCGGAGCTCCCATGAAGTTCAAGTCGATCCAGTTTTCCGTGGCAGCCCTGGCCGGCGCCATCGTGCTCAGCGTAGTCGCTGCGCTGGTGCTGTATGCGCTGTTCTCCGGTGCCCGCACCCAGGAAATGGTCCAGCAACGGACTCAGGCCCAGTTCGAGCAAGTCATCGAACAGCGCCTGACGTCGCTGGCGCAGACTCAGGTCAGCCAGATCCAGCGCGAACTGGAAGCGCCGCTGCTGATTGCCGGCGGACTGGTGCGCGTCAACGCCCTGCTCGGCACACCGGGCGCCGACGGCCAGCCACGCCTGAACGTCAGCCGCGAGCAACTGATCAGCCTGATCAAGGAAAACGTCGAGAAGAATCCGAAGATTCTCGGCACCTACATCGGCTGGGAAAAGAACGCACTGGACCACAATGACGCGGCCTACGTCGGCACTCAGGTTGTCGGGATCGATCCCGCCAACGGGCGCTTCCTGCCGTGGTGGTTCCGCAACGACGACGGCACCCTGGGCCTGGACAAACTGGTGGACGTCGACGACCAGAAAGTCCTGTCCACCGGCGTGCGCGCCAGCGAGTACTACCTGTGCTCGAAAGAAACCAAAAAGTCCTGCGTGATCGATCCCGCCCCGTACAAGGTCGGCGACAAGATCGTCATGCTCGCCTCCTTTATTGAACCGATCATGCTCAACGGCGCCTTCCAGGGCATCGTCGGCGCCGACCTGTCGGTGAACTTCATCCAGGAAATGCTCCTGGGCGCTAACCAAAAGCTGTACAGCGGCGCCGGGCAAATGGCCCTGATCGGCAGCAACGGCCGGATCGTCGCCTATACCAAGGACCCGAGCAAATTCGGCGAGAAGGTCAGCGACATTCTCGACGCCCAACAGATTGCCAACATGGCCAATCTCAAGCGCGGCGAAGTGACTTACACCGTCAATAAAGAGCAAGGCCGGATCGAGTTGTATCTGCCGTTCGGCATCGGCCAGACCGACACGCGCTGGACACTGATGCTGCAACTGCCGCTAGACGCGGTGATGGCTGATCTGCAAAAGCTGCAAGGCGACCTCGATGCCCAGCGCAAATCCGACACCTTCGGCATGGCCATGGTCGGCCTGATCATCGCCGGCCTCGGCCTGCTGGTGATCTGGCTGGTGGGCCACGGCATCGCCCGTCCGCTGAAGCAAATGGTGACCATGCTCGATGACATCGCTCAGGGCGAAGGTGACCTGACCCGTCGTTTGACCAGTGATCGCAACGACGAACTCGGCTCCATCGCCAAAGGCTTCAATACCTTCCTCGCCAAATTGCAGGGGATGATCACGCAGGTGGTGGCGTCGGTACAGAGCGTCAGCGATTCCTCGGAGCACACCGCGGACATCGCGATCCGGACCAATATCGGCATTCAGAAACAGATGGCCGAGATCGATCAGGTGGCCACCGCCGTGCAGGAAATGACCGCCACCGCCCAGGACGTCGCGCGCAACGCGACCCAGGCGGCACAAGCCGCCAGCCATGCCGATCAGGCCGCCAGTCAGGGCATGCAGATCGTGCGTGACACCTCCAACTCGATTGGCGTGCTGGCCGTGGAAATCGGCAAGGCCGTGGACGTGGTGCAGACCCTGGCCAAGGACAGCGAAAACATCAACGCGATCCTGATCGCCATTCGCGGGATCGCCGAGCAGACCAACCTGCTGGCCCTCAACGCGGCGATTGAAGCGGCCCGCGCGGGTGAACAAGGACGCGGTTTTGCGGTGGTGGCCGATGAAGTGCGCAACCTGGCGCAGAAAACCCAGCAGGCCACCGAAGAAATCCAGAGCATGATCCAGCAACTGCAACAGGGTACTCGCGATGTAGTGCGGGTCATGGAAGACAGCCAGAACCGCACCGACGAAAGCGTGCAACACGCGGCCAAGGCAGCCGAAGCGCTGGAAACCATCACCCAGGCAGTGTCGGTGATCAACGACATGAACACCCAGATCGCCAGTGCTGCCGAAGAACAGAGCGCGGTGGCCGACGACATCAACCGCAACGTGATCAATATCGGTCAGGTGGCCAATGAAGTGGCGGGTGGTGCGGATGAGTCGAGTTCGGCGAGTGCGGATCTGACCAAACTGGCGGAGCAGCAGCGGCGGTTGATCAATCAGTTCAAGGTGTAAAGACGCCGGAAGGTCCTTCGGACCTTATCGCGAGCAAGCTCGCTCCCACAGGGGAGCGTGTGATCACAAAGTGTGTGAGCACCGAAAATCCAGTGTGGGAGCGAGCTTGCTCGCGATTGGGCCGCGAGCAGCGACACATCAGGCCGGAGTCAGACACTCCGGCCCGTTGAGCTTCGGATCATTGACCAGATTCGCCAGCACCCGCTCGCGCAAGGCAGCGGGTTCGCTGGCGAGCAGGCCTTGCAGGACATGCAGCGGCGTCTCGAGATCGAGCCACGCCGCCTGCCCCGCCTCATCGAGAATCAACGGTCGGCGCTGACTGGCCGCCGGCTGGGTGATCACTGCAGTGCTCAGCCAAACCTGCTCCTGCACCGGATACGCCTCCCAGATCGCCGCAAAATACAGCGAAGCCCCCTCCCCCGGTGTCAGCCAGTACGGCCGTTTGCGCACATTGCCGCGCCATTCGTAGAAACCGTTGGCCGGCAGCAGACAGCGCCGCAGACGCAGGGCTTCACGGAACATCGGCTGTTCGGCGACGGTTTCGGCCCGAGCGTGGGCCGGCGTGCGTGACAGGTCGGTCAGCCACGGCGGCGTCAGGCCCCAACGGGCACGGGCCAGCGTGCGCTGGCCGTCAGGTTCGGCGCGCAGCATCAACACCGAATCGTTGGGGGAAATGTTCCACTGCGCCTGCTGATCGGCAGGAAAACCTGGCAGGCTCGCGAAATCGCGGTTCCAGCGAAACAGGGCATAACGTCCACACATGGGGCAGCACGACTCACAAACAAAACGAACGCCAGCCTAACAGACCAGCGTCCCGGGATAACTGTCCGGTTCATCGCCGGGCAGCGGCAGCGCGGCATTGTACGCACGGATCAGCTCGCGGGCGTATTCGGCCTGGTCGTTATCGACCGACAGGCCCAGCAAACCGAAGATCGGCAACTCCCCCGTGCCGCCCAGCAGATCGCGCCCGACCAGATGCGCCTCGATGCCTTCGCTGGCGAGCATGCCCTTGAGCATCTCGCCTTCCATCAGGTTTTCCGGTTCGTAGATTCGCTGCATGGGCGCCCCTCACTCATTTTCGCTGAAGACTTCCAGAAACCAGTCCTCTCCGTGGACCTGCAAAACAAACGTGATCGGCCGACAACACACCTGACAGTCTTCAATATAGGTCTGGTCGCCAGCGGAGAGATCCACGGTCGTCTCGACCTCTTCACCACAATACGGACATTCATATACTGCGCTTTCCAGCATCGCGGTCTCCCGGGTGACTTGTGCGTATAATCGCCGGTCTATTTGCAGGGCTATTTTTGTCTGGCTACTTTTTCAGACCGTGCCCCGTTGGTTTTCGATCAAAACCTTTACTTACCCTAGCCGTTTCCAACAAGAGAGCATGATGGGCGAATTCGATGCCATCCGACCTTACGACGACAGCGAAGTACCTGCGGTACTGGCGCGACTGCTCGGCGACAAGGCGTTTCTAGATATCCTCACCCACTTCCGCTTCCCGCGTTTTGCCGGTGCCTTCGGCTGGATGCTCAAACCACTTATAGCCCATCGGCTGCGTCGTGAGTTTGCCGACGTGACCTCCGTGGCCACTTTGCAGGACAAGGTCGAGTTCTACGTCGACCACACCATCGAGCGCGCCACCGACGGCGTGACCTACACCGGTGTCGAGCAATTCAAGTCCGGCAGCGCTTATCTGTTCATTGCCAACCACCGCGACATTGTGATGGATCCGGCCTTCGTCAACTACGCCGTGTACCACGCCGGCCTGCCGACCCCACGCATCGCAATTGGCGACAACCTGCTGCAAAAGCCGTTCGTCAGCGATCTGATGCGTCTGAACAAGAGCTTCATCGTGCACCGTTCGATCACCGGGCGCCGCGAGAAAATGGCGGCGTATCAACTGCTGTCGGCGTACATCAACCACTCGATCCGCAACGATTGCGCCTCGATCTGGATCGCCCAGGCCGAAGGCCGCGCGAAGGACGGCGACGACCGTACCGAATCGGCGATCCTCAAGATGTTCCACATGAGCCGCAAGGACGAGCCGTTCGGCGAAGTCATTCAGTCGCTGAACCTGACCCCGGTGTCGATCAGCTACGAATACGACCCGTGCGACCAGGCCAAGGCCCGCGAGCTGTACATCCGCGCCACCACCGGCACCTACAGCAAGGCGCCGGGCGAGGATGACGTGAGCATTGCCAAGGGCATCACCGGCTACAAGGGCCGGGTGCACGTGAACTTCGCCGCGCCGATCACCGAGCTGTTCGAGGACACCAAGCAATTGGCGGTCGAAATGGACAAGCAGATTCTCGGCGGCTACCGGTTGTTCCCGGTGCATTACCTGGCATACGCGCAGTGGGCTGATGCCGATCCGCAACTGAACGTGCCGAAGGCTGCCGAAGTGTTTGGCGCCGAGGAACTGGCCAAGGCCCAGGAAGAATGGCAAAGCCGTCTGGACGCTTGCCCGCAAGAGCATCGTCCGTATCTGGTGCTGCAATATGCGACGCCGGTGCGCAATCAGTACCGGGTCAAGGCTGGCCTGCCGCTGTAAGCGGTTTCGGCAAGAGACAAAAACGGCGCCTTCGGGCGCCGTTTTTCGTTCAGAAGCGGGTACTGATCCAGGACACCAGCAATGCCAGGCCCAGGCAGGCAAAACCGAAGCGATAGAAGAAGCGGTTCATGCGCAGGGTCGCCCAATCGAGCACCGGTTCCTGATCCGGCTGACTCTGACGCTGGGCCGCGATACTGGCCATGGCCCGTTGTTCACGGCGGCGGGTCGCGTGCAGCAGCCAACTGCCGGGAAAGGCCAACAGCAAGGCCAACAGGTTAATCAGCTTGGCGGGATGGGCAGTAAACAGCGTCATCAAGTGCAGCGACATCACAGACCTCAATCTAGACCGGTATGGCGAGCGCCAGACCGACGACCGCGGCGCGGATTCTACCGAAACCCTCCCCGACTGCCCTACCCTTTACGACAAATAACCCGTCAATCGACCGATGGCTGTCCTGTGTCACGGCATCGTCATTTGTTTCAGTCACCCTGCGCGCCTCGAAACCGACACGGAACGCGACATGCTTCACGCTGAAAACCAGGATCGCCTGTACCTCATCTCCCCGTCCGACGAGCAGCAAACCCTCGTCGGCAGCCTGGCCTTCAATGTCCAGGATCGCCACTGGCTGGTGTATTGCGCCCTCGGCGGGCACCAGCATGCGGACTTGCCCGAGACCGACCTGCTGACCGGCGTCAGCGTTCTCGACTTCTATTCACAAGCCGCCTGAACGAAAAAGCCCGGAGCCATCACTGGCCCCGGGCTTTTTCACATCAACCGAACACTTACTCGGCGAGGACCTGACCCACGGTCGGGTCCTTGAACAGACGGGTCAGCGCATCGCTCAGCACGTCGCTGACCAGTTTGGTGTTGGTTTCCTGGTTCGGCGCCATGCCGAAACGCTGGTCCAGCGAGGCACCGTAACGGCCGCTGTAGCGACGGTTGGCGTTCTGCACGTCGGAGCGGAAGGTCGCGCCGATGGTGGCCTCGGTCACGTACATGCCTTCTTTCGGCGACTGGTATTTCAGTTCCGCCAAGGTCACGGTCAGTTGCGGTGCATTGGGCGCGTTGTTGGTCGGAGTGAACCCGAGCAGACGCACGGCCGCCTCAGCCTGGGCCTGCAACTTCGGCAGGATCTGCTCGCGCTGAACAGTGATGGCGCTGGTTTCCGGGTACAGGCCGCCACGGGTGCCGAGGGTTGGCGACGGACGACCATCGACCACACGAACCACGACAGGCTGGCCGTGGCCGACCGGTGCCAGCTGAGTGGTCAGCTTCGGTTCCGGGCTCAGTTGTTGCGGGCTGTGGGCGCAGCCAACCAGGGTCAAACTGGTCACAGTGATCAAACCGAACAACAGGCGTTGCAACATGCTCTTCTCTCCAGAATCAGGCACAGACAGGCCGGCAGTATAGCGGTGCGCCACTGTGGGTCACCAGCACTGAAATCTCAGACAAAACCCGCTGCCAGCGGTTCCTGTCACAGATTCTTCACCCCCCATACACGTGCGCGTCACGGCCCTTTGCCAATCTTCCTCACAGATCCCCAAAAGGAACACTGCCATGCGCTATCTGATCTCGTTGTTCGCCCCACGCCCGCTGCATCGCAGCTTTGCCCTGCTCGACCGCAACGGCCATTGCCAGGCCTTCAAGCAATGCAGCCTGCAACCGATGGGTGACGGCTGGGTGGAAATCGAGGAAATCCGTCTCAACTGGCTGCACCAGCCACTGCCCGCCAGCGCCCGGGTCGAACAGCAGCGCCCACGCGCACGGGCTCAAGCGATGTTGAGCATCTGACCGGATGCCTAATAAAAGTCATTAAACTCGACCAACTCCGCGCATTTCTTCGATACAATCTCCCCCCGATTATAAGGACGTCTCCTGATCGGGCCCCGCAACAGCGTCAATGCGCTTGCATTGGCATCCAAATCGCCCACAGAGAGCCGCCCACACAGATCGAGTGAAGCTGGCGTGCTTGCTGTTTCCCTGGCAAATCCCGCTTTTCGCGAATCTGCAGAGCTGTCATGACGCTCGGCCACTGAGTTGTTTGCCCCTCCGGGCACGGTGCCAGCCCCGGACAGCCCTTTTTGAGGTTCACGTCTTCAAAAGAGCGTGAAAAAAACGGGTTTTCACAACTTCACAAGAGTGTGGCGAGCAAATGAATAGTTTTGCGTCTGAACATGCACCATTAGCGTCTGAAACAGCCCAACGACACAGGAACGGGAACGCCTCGACTACCGGAGCCTGAAGCCTGTCCGCTACGGATTTGGTTGCACAAACGGATGTCTCGACCATAAGTCGAATTGCCAGCCCCGTGCCGAAATGAGTTCATGGGACTCTTTAAGCCAGGCCGCACGCATCCGTCGAAGTTGCGAAAAATTGCGAAGATTCGGACATGGCACACCTGACCAAGGATACCCGGGGCTCAACTGACCTGCCCTGGACGCCTGGCAGCCATGCCGACAATTTGGTGCTGCAGATTTTGGAGACGCGTTAAATGGCGCATAACGAAGCAGTCGACGTAGTTCTGGTTGGGGCCGGCATCATGAGTGCCACCCTCGCAGTACTGCTCAAAGAGCTCGACCCGGCGATCAAGCTGGAAGTCGTCGAGTTGATGGATTCCGGTGCCGCGGAGAGTTCCAACCCCTGGAACAACGCCGGTACCGGCCACGCCGGCCTGTGCGAGCTGAACTACACGCCGCAGGCTGCCGACGGCACCGTCGACATCAAGAAGGCCGTGCACATCAACACCCAGTTCGAGGTGTCGAAGCAGTTCTGGTCGTACCTGACCAGGAAAGGCACGTTCGGCTCGTGCAAATCCTTCATCAGCCCGGTGCCGCACTTGAGCTATGTCGAGGGCGAGAAAGGCGTGTCGTTCCTCAAGGAACGTTTCAATACGCTGCGCAAGCACCACGCCTTCGCCGACATGGAATACACCGAAGACAAGGCGAAGATGACCGAGTGGATGCCGCTGATGATGCCGGGTCGTCCGAAAGACCAGGTGCTCGCCGCCACCCGCGTGATCAACGGCACCGACGTCAACTTCGGCGCCCTGACCAATCAGCTGCTCAAGCACCTGACCAGCGCACCCGATGCCCAGGTCAAGTACTGCAAGCGCGTGACCGGCCTCAAGCGTAACGCCAACGGCTGGACCGTCAGCATCAAGGACGTCAACAGCGGCAGCAGCCGTGAAGTCGACGCCAAGTTCGTATTCCTCGGCGCCGGTGGCGCGGCCCTGCCGCTGCTGCAAGCCTCGGGCATCGAAGAGAGCAAAGGCTTCGGCGGCTTCCCGATCAGCGGCCAGTGGCTGCGTTGCGACAACCCGGAAGTGGTCAAGCATCACCAGGCCAAGGTTTACAGCCAGGCCGCCGTGGGTTCGCCACCGATGTCCGTGCCGCACCTGGACACCCGCGTGGTCGATGGCAAGAAATCCCTGCTGTTCGGGCCATACGCCGGCTTCACCACCAAGTTCCTCAAGCACGGTTCCTTCATGGACCTGCCGCTATCGGTTCGCGCCGGCAACATCGGGCCGATGCTGGCCGTGGCAAAAAACAACATGGACCTGACCAAGTACCTGGTCAGCGAAGTGATGCAGTCGATGGAACAGCGCCTGGAATCCCTGCGTCGTTTCTACCCCGAGGCGAAAGCCGAAGACTGGCGCCTGGAAGTGGCCGGCCAACGGGTGCAGATCATCAAGAAAGACCCGAAAAAAGGCGGCATCCTGCAGTTCGGTACCGAACTGGTTGCTGCGAAGGACGGCTCCCTCGCCGCCCTGCTCGGCGCTTCGCCAGGCGCTTCGGTGACCGTTTCGATCATGCTGGAACTGATCGAGAAATGCTTCCCGGCCAAGGCCAAGGGTGAGTGGGCTGCCAAACTGGCGGAAATCTTCCCGGCCCGCGAAAAGGTCCTGGAAACCGACGCTGCGCTCTATCGCAAGATCAACACGCAGAACAACGTCGCGCTGGAACTGGTTGAAGCCAGCAACGAGACCGAAAGCTACGCCTGATTCGGCTCCATGAAAAACGCCCCGCACTCGGTGAGTGCGGGGCGTTTTTTTATGCCTGTGGAAAACTTCGGCCGATCAGCCGCGGGCTTTTTCGATCAGCTCGATGTATTCCGCCGCGTTGCGTTGATCGCGGATCTGGTCGACGAAGGTCTGGCCGTGCTCGTCCTTTCCGTCCAGGTCATAACCGGCGGCAACGAAGAACGTCAGGAAACGCTCGAAATCGTCGATACGCAGGCCACGGTAAGCCTTGACCAGTTTGTGCAGCGACGGCGAAGTGGCGTCGACCGGCTCAAAATCGAGGAACAGCTTGATCTGCTCATCGCCGATCTCGTCACCAATCACTTGCTTCTTATCTTTACGCATTGCCGACTCCAGCTCGCAGACATTTCACGGGGCGGGCAGTTTACCCCTGCGCAGGCACAAGGCTCAACGCGAGCGCGTGCTGCCGGTGTGCAAATCGGCCCAGATGTGGCCGTTGGCGTAGGTCAGGAACTGGCAATACACGGTGTCGTTGCGCAACAGATCAATCACCACCCGGTACTGGGCCAGCGGGTAGTAGAGCGTCAGTGTCTTGCTCTTGGCGTCATACGCCGGCTTTTTCAGGCTTTTGCTTTCGCCATCGAAGTTGACCAGCACCTGATTGATCGTCGCTCCCTTGTTCAGGGATTTGCCTTTGAGGCGGATCATCAAAGACGAGGTGACCGGAATCGGCTGCTGATTGGACTGGCGCTGGGCCCCCACCACCACAGAATAGTCGGTGACCTGCAACAATTGCTGCTGCTCGGGCTCGGCATCACGCAGAGTCAGGTCGTCGGGCGGCAGGAATTGGCTGTGCAGCGGGGCGGCGGCCAGGGGCAGGCTGAGGGTCAGCAACAGGGCGGCGCAGCTGCGGATCAAGAGGCTCATGACAGACTCCGGGAGGCGGGGCCGAGCACTCTAGCATGGGTATCGCGGATGGATCAGCACACACAAAACAACTGTGGGAGCGTGGCTTGCCCGCGATAGCGTCGGCATATCCGACATCAATGTGTCAGACAGTCCGCCATCGCGGGCAAGCCCGCTCCCACAGGGATCGGGGTTACCCGGAATTACATGCCTTTGACGGCGAAAATTCCGTTGGCGTTGCGCCAGTAGCCTTTGTAGTCCATGCCATAACCGAAGATGTAACGGTCGATGCACGGCAGACCGACGAAATCGGCTTTCAGGTCAGGACGGGCCTTGCGGTCGTGATCCTTGTCGATCAGCACGGCAGTGTGCACTTTGCGCGCGCCGGCGTGACGGCAGAAGTCGATGATCGCGCCCAGGGTGTGACCTTCGTCGAGGATGTCGTCGATGATCAGCACGTCACGGTCGATGAACGAGACTTCCGGCTTGGCTTTCCAGAACAGGTCGCCGCCGCTGGTTTCGTTGCGGTAACGGGTGGCGTGCAGGTAGGACGCTTCCAGCGGGAACTGCAGATGCGTCAGCAGTTTGCCGGAGAAGATCAGGCCGCCGTTCATCACGCAGAACACCACCGGGTTGCTGTCGGCCAGTTGTTCGTTGATTTGTGCACCGACGCGGGCAATGGCAGCCTCGACTTCAGCTTCGGTGTACAGGCAGTCAGCCTCTCGCATGATTTGACGGATATGCTCGAGATCAGCGGACATGGCGCTCTCCAGGGGGACGGATTTCGGAAAAGCGGGCAAAGGTACGCATCAACCGGGGCCGAATCAAGCATTTGTGGACTAACGTACTGTATGTCCTATAGGACATCACCCTCGGATAGATTAATCTAGGCCGGTTTTTTTGCCCGCCGCCGGAGCCTTTCCCCATGTCCATCCAAGAGATCCGCCATCCGCTGATCCGTCACAAACTTGGCCTTATGCGCCGTGCAGACATCAGCACCAAGAATTTCCGCGAGCTCGCTCAGGAAGTCGGTGCCCTGTTGACCTATGAAGCGACCAAAGACCTGCCGCTGGAAACCTACGATATCGAAGGTTGGTGCGGCACCGTGTCGGTCGAGAAAATCGCCGGCAAGAAGATTACCGTCGTGCCGATCCTGCGTGCTGGCATCGGCATGCTCGAAGGCGTGCTGAGCCTGATCCCGGGCGCCAAAGTCAGCGCCGTCGGCGTTGCCCGTAACGAAGAAACCCTGCAGGCCCACACCTATCTGGAAAAACTGGTTCCGGAAATCGACGAACGCCTGGCGATGATCATCGACCCGATGCTCGCCACCGGCAGCTCCATGGTCGCGACCATCGACCTGCTGAAGAAAGCCGGTTGCAAGGACATCCGCGCAATGGTGCTGGTTGCCGCGCCGGAAGGTATTGCCGCCGTCGAGAAAGCTCATCCGGACGTGATCATCTACACCGCGTCCATCGATCAGAAACTCAACGAGCACGGTTACATCATTCCTGGGCTTGGCGATGCCGGTGACAAGATCTTCGGCACCAAGCAGAAGGACGCGTAAGCATGCAGCAAGAGTTCAACGATCCGCTCTGGCGCACGGTACTGTCCGGCGCACAGATGCTGTTCGTGGCTTTCGGCGCCCTGGTGCTGATGCCACTGATCACGGGCCTGGACCCGAACGTGGCACTGTTTACCGCAGGTTTAGGCACGATTCTGTTCCAGATCGTCACCGGGCGTCAGGTGCCGGTGTTCCTGGCATCGAGCTTTGCCTTCATCACCCCGATCATTCTCGCCAAGGGTCAGTTCGGCCTCGCCGCGACCATGGGCGGCGTGATGGCGGCCGGTTTCGTTTACACCTTCCTCGGCCTGGCCGTGAAGATCAAAGGCACCGGGTT
This sequence comes from Pseudomonas sp. R15(2017), assembly GCF_002112685.1. NCBI lineage: Bacteria > Pseudomonadati > Pseudomonadota > Gammaproteobacteria > Pseudomonadales > Pseudomonadaceae > Pseudomonas > Pseudomonas sp. R15(2017). The sequence continues at coordinate 57,811 of NZ_NEII01000011.1, read as the reverse complement.
CATTGACCGTCTGCTGCCGCCAGTCGTAATTGGCCCGGTGATCATCTCCATTGGCCTGGCGATGGCGCCGATTGCCGCGAACATGGCGATGGGCAAGGCTGGCGACGGCTCGGAGCTGATCCATTACCAGACCGCAATGATGATCTCGATGCCGGCGCTGCTGACCACGTTGATCGTGGCGGTGTTCGGCAAAGGCATTTTCCGTCTGGTGCCGATTATTTCCGGGGTGCTGGTGGGCTTTGCCCTGTCCTTCTACTTCGGCGTGGTCGACACCGCGAAGATTGCCGCAGCACCATGGTTCGCCCTGCCAGCCTTTACCGCTCCGGAGTTCAACTGGCAGGCGATCCTGTTCATCGTCCCGGTGGCGCTGGCCCCGGCCATCGAACACATCGGCGGCGTGATTGCGGTCGGCAGCGTGACCGGTCGCGACTACCTGAAGAAGCCGGGCCTGCATCGCACACTGCTCGGTGACGGTATCGCCACCACGGCTGCCGGCCTGTTCGGTGGTCCGCCCAACACGACCTACGCGGAAGTGACTGGCGCGGTGATGCTGACCAAGAACTACAACCCGAAAATCATGACCTGGGCGGCGATCTTCGCCATCAGCCTGGCGTTCATCGGCAAGTTCGGCGCCCTGCTGCAAAGCATTCCGGTGCCGGTGATGGGCGGGATTCTGTGCCTGCTGTTCGGTTCGATCGCGGCGGTGGGGATGAACACTCTGATCCGTCACAAGATCGACCTGGGCGAGGCGCGCAATCTGGTGATCGTTTCGGTGACCCTGGTGTTCGGTATCGGTGGTGTGCTGGTCGGCACCGGCACCGGTCCGGATGATTTCGGGCTCAAAGGCATCGCGCTGTGCGCGGTGGTGGCGATTGCGCTGAACCTGCTGCTGCCGGGCAACGACAGCTGGAAACAGAAGAAGGCGGATGAGCCGCTGATCTAAGCCTTGGCTTCAAGATCGTTCCCACGCGGATCACCCCACACTGATCGTTCCCACGCTCTGCGTGGGAACGATCAATCATCGACGATCATCAAAGGGCCAATGGCGCCCGTTCACACAACGTTGCCAACGCCTTCGCCCATTGCGGGTCGTCATTCAGACACGGCACCAGCACCAACTCCTCGCCCCCCGCCTCGCGGAACTGCTCCTTGCCGCGATCGCCGATCTCTTCCAGGGTCTCGATGCAATCGGCGACAAACGCCGGGCACATCACCAGAATCTTCTTCACGCCACTTTTGGCCAGCTCATCCAGCCGCGCTTCGGTGTAGGGTTCGATCCATTTCGCCCGGCCCAGCCGCGACTGAAACGACACCGACCATTTGCCGTCCGGCAGGCCCATGCGCTCAGCGAACAACGCCGCTGTGCGCAGGCATTGGGCGCGATAACAGGTGGCCAATACGGCAGCCGAAGCATTCTTGCAGCAATTTTCATTCTTGAAGCAATGGTTGCCGGTCGGGTCAAGCTTGGTCAGGTGCCGCTCCGGCAAACCATGGAAGCTCAGCAACAGGTGATCGTAATCCTGCTGCAAGTGCGGTCTGGCGCTGGCCACCAGGGCATCGAGGTATTCCGGTTGATCGTAGAACGGCTGCAACACCGACAGTTGCACATCGAGTTTTTTCTCGCGCACCACACGCTTGGCTTCTTCAATCACGGTGGTGGTGGTGCTGTCGGCGAACTGTGGATAAAGCGGCGCAAGGGTGATGCGCTTGTGCCCCGCCGCAACCAGCTTCAACAGACTAGTCTCGATGGACGGCTCGCCGTAACGCATGGCCAGTTCCACCGGGCCGTGGGTCCACTGTGCCTTCATCTGCTGCTGCAGGCGACGACTGAGGACCACCAGCGGCGACCCTTCGTCCCACCAGATCGAAGCGTAGGCATGGGCCGACTGCTCGGGGCGCTTGATCAGGATCAGCGACACCAGCAGACGCCGCACCGGCCACGGCAGGTCGATCACGTAAGGATCCATCAGGAATTGATTGAGATAGCGGCGCACATCGGCCACCGAAGTGGAGGCCGGCGAACCCAGGTTGACCAGAAGCAAGGCGTGATCGGTCATGCAACGTCCTATTTCAGAGGCGGCTGGAAAGATCGTCCAGGGCCGCGCGTAAATCCGTGAACCGGAAAGTGAATCCCGCTTCCAGCAAGCGCTTGGGCATGGCCCGTTGGCCACCCAGCAACAGCAATGACATCTCGCCGAGCCCGACCTTCAAGGCGAGGGCCGGCATCGGCATGAACGCCGGGCGGTGCAGCACACTGCCCAGCGTCTTGGCGAATTCGCGATTGCGCACCGGTTTCGGCGCGCACGCATTATAAGGACCGCTCGCCTGATTGCAGTGCAGAAGAAAATCAATCAGGGCGATTTGATCGTCGATATGAATCCACGGCATCCACTGCCGACCGTTGCCCAAAGGCCCGCCCAGCCCGAGCTTGAACGGCAGCAGCAGGCGCGACAAAAAGCCGCCCTCGGCCGACAGCACCAGCCCGGTGCGCACCAGCACCACGCGAATATCCATCGCCTCGGCACGTTGCGCGGTTTCTTCCCAGGCGATGCACAACTGGCTGGCGAAATCGTCGATCACCGGCGGCGAGTCCTCGGTCAACTCGCGCTCGCCGCCGTCACCGTACCAACCCACCGCCGAACCCGAGATCAGCAGCGACGGTTTTTGCCCGCGCTTTTCCAGCCACGCCAACAACGATTCGGTCAGCGAGATCCGGCTGCTCCACAACAGCGCCTTGCGTCGATGGGTCCACGGCCGGTCGGCAATTGGCGCGCCGGCGAGGTTGACGATCACGTCGACCGGCTCGTCGCCAAGGTCCTCCAGACGCGCAATGCCACGCACCTGGGCGCCACAGATGTTCGCGACTTTTTCCGGACGACGACTCCAGACCGTCAGGCGATGCCCCTGCCCGGACCAGTGCCGGCAAAGCTGGCGTCCGATCAATCCAGTACCGCCGGTCAGCAATATGTGCATGACTTCTTCCTCGCGTGGCGTTTTACCCCGATCACTAGTCTATTTTTATAAACAGGGATCTTTTCTATCGGGCAGGCTCTATTGTTTAACCATAGGCCAAGCTGTCAGAACCAGAACGCTGGAAGTTATACCAAAAAACAGAATTGTACAGGTTTCATCCACGGCGTAGTCTGTACAGAAAGGTAAACGAGGCCCCTATGACTGTACCTATCGCAATCATTGGCACCGGCATCGCCGGACTCTCCGCCGCCCAGGCCCTTACGGATGCCGGGCATACCGTCCAGTTGTTCGATAAAAGCCGCGGCAGCGGCGGGCGTATGTCAAGCAAGCGCAGTGACGCCGGCTCGCTGGACATGGGCGCGCAGTATTTCACTGCCCGTGACCGACGCTTCGTGACCGAAGTCCAGCGCTGGCAAAGCAAAGGCTGGGTTACCGAATGGGCGCCACAGCTCTACACCTTTCATGGCGGGCAGTTGAACCTGTCGCCGGACGAGCAGACCCGCTGGGTCGGCACGCCGCGCATGAGTGCCATCACCCGGGGCCTGCTCGATGGCCTGGAAGTGCATTTCGCCTGCCGCATCACCGAGGTCTATCGCGGTGAACAACACTGGCACCTGCAGGACGCCGAAGGCTTCACCCACGGGCCGTTCAGCCACGTCGTGATCGCCACGCCGGCGCCCCAGGCCACTGCTCTGCTGGCCGCTGCGCCGAAACTCGCCGGTGCCGCCGCCGGGGTGAAAATGGACCCGACCTGGGCCGTCGCCCTCGCCTTCGACACGCCGCTGGATACGCCGATCGAAGGCTGCTTCGTCCAGGACAGCGCCCTCGACTGGCTGGCCCGCAACCGCAGCAAACCGGGGCGCGACACCACATGCGACACTTGGGTCCTGCACGCTACCAGCGCCTGGAGCAGGCAGCACATCGACCTGCCCAAGGAAGCGGTGATCGAACAATTGCACGGCGCCTTCGCCGAGTTGCTGCACAGCGCCATGCCGGCCCCGACCTTCAGCCTCGCCCACCGCTGGCTCTATGCCCGGCCTGCCAGCAGTCATGAATGGGGCACTCTGGCCGACGCCGACCTGGGTCTGTACGCCTGTGGCGACTGGTGCCTGTCGGGTCGGGTCGAAGGGGCATGGCTCAGTGGTCAGGAGGCGGCAAGACGCTTGCACGAACACTTGCAGTGAACCGTATCAATCCGCGCAAATTGCTGCTGTCGAAATGGACAGCAGCCCACCCGCAAAACCGTGAAAAGCATTTTCTGGTGACCGAACTGTTCCGTGACGAGGACGGTACGGTGCTGGAAATCGAATTGCAGGCTGTGCTCACCCGGCGTACCGAGCAATGCGACTGGCGCGCTTTGCAGGATGATTCACACTGGAAAATGGGCTGGCGCTAAAAACCTCAAAAAAACTTATACAAAAAGTTTGACTTGTACACCCATGAATCTATGCTGAGAGAATGTTGTACAGATCTATTCGTCTGTACAGGATCAGATTCGAGGTTGTTGCATGTCCGACTCATCGACGTCCCTGCCAAAAATCGCCATCAGCGCCTGCCTGATGGGGGCCGAAGTTCGCTACAACGGCGGCCACAAGGAATCGCGTTTGTGCAGCCGCACCCTGGCCGAGCATTTTGAGTTCGTTCCCGTCTGTCCTGAGGTAGCGATTGGTCTCGGGATACCCCGCGAGCCGATTCGTCTGGTCGGCGACCCGCAAAAGCCTGATGCGGTCGGCACCGTCAATCCATCGATCAATGTTACCCAGCCACTGGCCGCTTACGGCGAGAAAATGGCCGGGGAACTCAGTGACATCTGCGGCTACATCTTCATGCAGCAATCGCCGTCCTGCGGACTGGAGCGGGTCAAGGTCTACCACGCCAACGGCGCACCGGTGAATGGTGGCGGGCGCGGCATTTACGCCGACGCGTTCTGTGCACGGCATCCGGACCTGCCGGTGGAAGAAGCCGGGCGTCTTAACGATCCGGTGCTGCGGGAAAATTTCATCACCCGCGTACTCGCCTACCGCGAATGGCAGCAAGTGCTCCAGCAAGGCTTGAGCCGCCGCGCGCTCACCGACTTCCATTCGCGCTACAAATACCTGCTGATGGCTCACAACCCGGTGCAATACAAGGCGCTGGGCAATCTGCTGGGCAACATGGGCCGGACCGACCCGATCGAACTGGGCCCACGCTATTTCAGTGAACTGATGGCGGCACTCAAGAAATGCGCCACCCGCCGCACCCACAGCAATGTCCTGCAGCACATCAGTGGCTACCTGAAGCAGGCCATCAGCCCCGAAGACAAACAGGAAGTGCAGCACATCATCGGCCAATACCGACACGGCATCGTGCCGCTGGTAGTACCGCTGACGCTGCTCAAACATCACTTTCGCCTCCACCCGGATCCCTACATTGCGCAGCAGGTGTACCTGCAGCCGCATCCGGAAAACCTCAGCCTGCGAAACGCCATTTGATGAACGACTCACTCGACACCAGCGCCCGTGAAGACCTCGGCGCCGACTTCAAGAAAGCCCTCGACGAAGGCTGGCTGCCGATCCGCGAAGTCGCGCGTCAGACCGGCGTCAATGCCGTCACCCTGCGCGCCTGGGAACGGCGCTACGGGCTGATCGTGCCGCAACGCACGCCCAAGGGCCATCGCCTGTACAACGCCGATCATGTGCTGCGTATCCAGAATATTCTCACCTGGCTCAACCGTGGCGTAGCGGTCAGCCAGGTCAAACCGCTGCTCGACACGGCTCAGGCCTTGAACGAACCGGTGGAAGACGAATGGCATCCCCTGCGTCAGGCCGCCCTGTTGGCGGTCACTCAACTGAACGAGCGCAGCCTTGACGACAGCGTCAACCAGGCGATGGCGCTGTATCCGCCGCGCACCCTGTGTGAGCAATTGTTGCTGCCGCTGCTGAGCGATCTCGAACAACGTTGGCAGGGCCAGTTCGGGGCGCAGATGGAGCGCGTGTTCTTTTATGCCTGGTTGCGCAGCAAATTCGGCGCACGCATCTACCATAACAACCGTCAGTTGCGCACTGCGCCGCTGCTGCTGGTCAATCAATCGGACCTGGCGCTGGAGCCGCATCTGTGGCTCTGCGCCTGGCTCATCAGCAGCGCCGATTGCCCGGTACAAGTACTCGACTGGCCGCTGCCGGCCGGCGAACTGGCATTGGCAACCGATACCCTGCAAGCCCGTGGCGTACTGCTGTATTCCAGCAAAGCCCTGAACCTTGCCCAACTGCCGAAACTGTTGAATGGCATCAGCTGCCCGAAACTGATTGCCGGACCAACGGTGTGCATTCACCACGCCGAGTTGTCCGCAGAGACTTCCGATTTCGCTGATCTGCTCCTGGCCGAAGACCCTCTTTCGGCGCATCGGGTGCTCATTCAGCGTGGATTGATTTAATGATTCAGACAGAGACCGACATGCAATTGATCTGGCTGCGCAGCGACCTGCGCCAACACGACAACACCGCCCTCGCGGCCGCCGCCGAGCGTGGCCCGACCGTGGCTGTGTACCTGTTGAGTCCGCAGCAGTGGCAGGAACATGACGACGCGCCGTGCAAGATCGATTTCTGGCTGCGCAATCTGCACGAGCTGAGCAAAAGCCTCGGCGACCTGAACATGCCGCTCCTGATCCGCACCGCGTCTCACTGGGATCAGGCACCGGCGGTGCTGCTCGAGCTGTGTCGGCAACTGAAGATCGAGGCAGTGCACGTCAACGAGGAATACGGCATCAACGAAAGCCGTCGCGACGCAGCCGTTGCCAAGGCGCTGCAAGCCGAAGGCATAACGCTCCATAGCTACCTCGACCAATTGCTGTTCAAGCCCGGCAGCGTGCTGACCCGCACCGGCACTTACTTTCAGGTGTTCAGTCAGTTCCGCAAAGTCTGCTACGAGCACCTGCACCGTTCGATGCCTTCGCTGAAACAGGCGCCGGGCAAACAGTCAGCGCTGAACATCGCCAGCGACCCCGTTCCAGAAGCCATCGAAGGATTCCCGACTCCCGGCGCATCCCTGCGCGCCCTGTGGCCCGCCGGTGAAACCGAGGCCCGGCGACGCCTCGACACGTTCGCCGATGCACAGATCGACTATTACAAGAGCGAACGTGACTTCCCGGCCAAACCCGGCACCAGCCAGCTCTCGGCCTATCTGGCCGCTGGCGTGATCTCGCCGCGCCAATGCCTGCACGCCGCCCTGCAAAGCAATCAGGGCGAATTCGAAAGCGGCAAGGTCGGCGCTGTCACCTGGATCAACGAATTGCTGTGGCGTGAGTTCTACAAACACATCCTCGTCGGTTACCCACGGGTTTCACGGCATCGCGCATTCCGTCCGGAAACCGAAGCCCTGGCCTGGCGTGATGCCCCCGAGGATCTGGCCGCCTGGCAGGAAGCCCGCACCGGCCTGCCGATCATCGATGCAGCCATGCGCCAACTGCTGGAAACCGGCTGGATGCACAACCGGCTGCGAATGGTGGTGGCGATGTTTCTGACCAAGAACCTGTTGATCGACTGGCACGAAGGCGAGCGTTTCTTCATGCGCCACCTGATCGACGGCGACCTGGCCGCGAACAACGGCGGCTGGCAGTGGAGCGCCTCGACCGGCACCGACTCGGCGCCGTACTTTCGCATCTTCAACCCGGTCAGCCAGTCGGAAAAATTCGACAGCGAAGGCTTGTTCATCAAGCACTGGCTGCCGGAGCTGGCCGGACTGAACAAAAAAGACGTACACAACCCGGCCAGTGCCGGCGGGCTGTTCGGCGTCGCGGACTATCCGCCGCCGATCGTCAATCTGAGCACATCGCGGGAGCGGGCGCTGGCAGCCTTCAAGAACCTGCCGTCGCGGTCGTCTCAAGGAGAGAGCGATGAGTGAATTTCTGCGCGGTTTTGCCCAGCGGTTCGCACAGTTGAATAAAGACAATTTGCGCAAACTGGACGAACTGTACAGCGAGGACATTCATTTTACCGATCCGCTGCACGAAGTGCAGGGACTGGCGCAACTGCGCAGCTACTTCAGCGAGTTGTACGCCAACGTCAACGAACTGCGCTTTGATTTCCACGGTTTCGACCAGATCGGCGACGGCGAAGGTTATTTGCGCTGGGTCATGAGCTACCGCCACCCGCGCCTGGCCAGCGGGCAACTGATTCGAGTCTCCGGCTGCTCGCACCTGCTCTGGCGCGACAAGGTTTACCGTCATCGGGATTACTTCGATGCCGGAGCACTGCTTTATGAACATTTACCCATATTGGGTCGGGTGATCGCCTGGCTGAAAAGGAGATTGGGATGAGTCGTACAGCTCCACGGCGTTATTGGCTGACCGGTGCCAGCAGTGGCATCGGCGCGGCACTCGCGGAAGAAATTCTGAAGAGCGGCGCACATCTGGCGGTCAGTTCCCGACAGGTCGCGCCGCTCAAAGTGTTGGCACAGCGCTATCCGGGCCAGGTGCTGGTAGTGCCGGGAGACCTGACCAACAGCCAGACTGTCCGGGAAATCGGCGAGAAGATCGCCATGGACTGGGGCGCGCTGGACACAGTGATCCTCAACGCCGGCACCTGTGAGTACGTCGATGCCCGACAGTTCGACGCCTCGATCATCGAGCACGTGGTGCGCACCAACCTGCTCGCCAGCAGCTATTGCATCGAAGCCGCGCTGCCCTTGCTGCGCAAAGGGACGGCACCGCATCTGGTGGGCATGGCCAGCTCGGTGACCTATGTGCCGCTGCCCCGCGCCGAAGCCTATGGCGCATCGAAGGCCGGGCTGCGCTATCTGTTCGAGTCCCTGCGTATCGATCTGGCGGACGAAGGCATTGAAGTGACCGTGATCAGCCCCGGTTTTGTAGAGACACCGCTGACCGCCAAAAATGATTTCCCGATGCCGCTCAGTTGGCCTGTGGATAAAGCCGCACGGCACATCTTCGCCAAGCTGAAAGATCGACCGCTGGAAATCGCCTTTCCGGCACTGTTCATGGCGGTGCTGTGGCCACTGTCGAAAATGCCTGCGCGGGTACAACTGGCAATTGGCAAACGCATGGTGCGCAGCAACCCTCCGCTCAAGGACGCAACATGAAGATCGCCATTGTCGGCAGCGGCATCGCCGGTTTGACCTGTGCCTATCTGCTCGCTCGTCGGCATGACATTACGGTGTTTGAAGCCGACGCCCGGATCGGCGGCCACACGCACACCGTGCCTGTGACCGTGGACGGGCGCGAGTATGCGGTGGACACCGGCTTCATCGTGTTCAACGACTGGACGTATCCCAACTTCATCCGTTTGCTTGGCCAACTGGGTGTGACGTTCAAACCCACCGAGATGAGCTTTTCGGTCAACGATCCGGACACCGGTCTGGAATACAACGGCAACAACCTGAACAGCCTGTTTGCCCAGCGCAGCAATCTGCTGTCGCCCGGATTCTGGGGCATGTTGCGCGACATCCTGCGATTCAATAAAGAAGCCCGGCGCGACCTTGCCGAACAGCGGATCACCGCGGACACCACACTCGACGATTACCTCAAGGCCGGCGCTTACGGCGAGCGCTTCATCCTGCATTACATCGTGCCGATGGGCGCGGCGATCTGGTCGATGCCGATGGCCGAAATGCTCAATTTTCCGTTGCAGTTCTTCGTGCGTTTTTTTGAGAACCACGGGTTGCTGTCGGTCAGCAACCGTCCGCAATGGCAGGTCATCGAGGGGGGTTCCAGCGCTTACATTGCGCCGTTGACCGCATCGTTCAAGGAGCGTATCCGCCTGAATTGCCCGGTGGGCCGGATTGATCGTGATGCGCACGGCGTGGTTATCCACAGCCCGGCCGGCATCGAACGTTTCGACAAAGTGGTGCTGGCCTGCCACAGCGACCAGGCCCTGCGACTGCTGGGGAGTCCTGACGATAAAGAAAGGGAAATCCTCGGCGCCCTGCCCTACGCCGACAACGAAGTGCTGCTGCACACCGACACCCGTCTGCTGCCCACGCGCAAGCGGGCCTGGGCCAGCTGGAACTATCGCCTCGGCGGAGCCGGTCATACCCGGGCGGCCGTGACCTACGACATGAACATTCTGCAAGGCATCCAGAGCGACACCACGTTCTGCGTCAGCCTCAACCAGAGCGCTGGCATCACGCCGTCCAAAGTGCTGGCGCGCTTCACCTATGCCCACCCGCAATTCAGCCTCGCGGCCGTGGCGGCACAGCAGCGCTGGGCTGAAATCGACGGCGCGCAACACACGCATTATTGCGGCGCCTATTGGGCCAACGGTTTTCATGAGGACGGCGTGGTCAGCGCCCTGCGCGTGGCCGCAGCCTTCGGAGAAAGTCTGTGAACAGCGCGCTCTACAGTGGCTGGATTGCCCATCGGCGATTCGCACCGCGCCGTCATCAATTCCGTTACCGGATCGGCATGCTGTATCTGGATCTGGCTGAACAGGAAGCGGTGCTGGGCCTGTCCCGACTGGCGGGTTCGAGCCGCTTTGCGCCGTTTTCATTTCGCGAAACCGATTACCTGAAAACCTTCACCGACCGGGGCGTGCGCCTGAGCGATGCGGTGCGCCAGTTGGTCGGCGAAGCCCTGGGCCATGCGCCGCAAGGTTCGATCTGCCTGCTGACCCAACCGCGCAGCTGGGGCCTGTCGTTCAACCCGGTGAGCTTTTTCTATTGCCACGAGGCCGACGGCCAACTGGCGGCGATTCTCTGCGAAGTCCGCAACACACCGTGGCGCGAGCGTTATCACTACGTGCTGCCGGCTCGAGCGCCGACTCATCTGCAGGACTTTCATCAGCACTTTGCCGTGACCAAGGCCTTTCACGTGTCGCCGTTCCTGCCGCCGGACCTGGAATACCGCATGAGCTTCAGCCCGGCCGCGCAGACTTTGGGCGTACACATGGCCGACTGGCAGGGTGAGCAAAAACTGTTCGACGCCACCCTCGACCTGCAACGCGACCCCCTTGATCGAAGCCACTTGCACCGGCACCTGTGGCGCTTTCCCTGGATGACTGCCAAGACCGCGCTGGCGATCTATTGGCAGGCGCTGCGCCTGTTGCTCAAGCGCACCCCGGTGTATGACCACCAGCGCGCCGACGACCGTTTTCGAACCGCCACTGTACCGACCGAGGAACGCCACCATGAAATCCACTAGCGTCTCGGCCAAAGCCAGCCTGTTCAGCCCTCACGGCCTGAGCGGTTCGCTGCTGCGCCGGGGAGTACTGCGCCAGCTGGAGCAGCTCAAGCAGGGTCAACTGATCGTCATCGAGGACGGCGAGCGCCACGTCTTCGGCACGCCGGGCAGCGCCCTGGTGGGCGAGATTCAAGTTCTGGATCCGGCCGTCTGGGGCCTGGTCGCCGGCAATGGTTCGATCGGTGCGGGCGAAGCCTTCATCCATGGCTACTGGCGCTCGCCGGACCTGACGGCCGTGGTGCGGGTCTTCGTCAGCAACCTTGAAGTGCTCGACGCAATGGAAGGTGGCCTGGCCCGGCTCGGTCGCCCGCTGGTGCGCGGGCTGCACTGGCTCAACCGCAATACGCGCAAGGGCTCGCAGAAAAACATCGCCGCTCATTACGATCTGGGCAATGACCTGTTCGAGCAGTTTCTTGACCCGACCATGATGTATTCGGCCGCGCAGTTCCTCAGCCCTGACGACAGCCTGGAGCAGGCGCAACTGAACAAGCTGGAGCGGATCTGCCAGAAACTCGCGCTCAAGCCCGGCGACCATCTGCTGGAAATCGGCACCGGTTGGGGCAGCATGGCGCTCTACGCGGCGCAGCATTATGGCTGCAAAGTCACCACCACCACGCTGTCGAAAGAGCAGTTCGCCTTCACCGCGGCCCGCATCGAACGCCTCGGTTTGCAGGATCAGGTGACGCTGCTACTCAAGGACTACCGCGACCTCACCGGCCAGTACGACAAACTGGTGTCGATCGAAATGATCGAGGCGGTCGGCCACCGCTTTCTGCCGACCTACTTCAAGCAATGCGCGCAACTGCTCAAGAGCAACGGCCTGATGCTGCTGCAAGCGATCACCATCCGCGAACAGCGTTACGAACAGGCCCGCCGTGGCGTGGACTTCATCCAGCGCTACATTTTCCCCGGCGGCGCCCTGCCCTGCGTACAGAAAATGCTCGAAATCGTCGGCCGCGACACCGATATGAACCTGTTGCACATGGAAGATTTCGGCCTGCACTACGCTCGCACCCTGCGCCTGTGGCACGAGAACTTCCGCCATGCTCACGGCCGTCTGACCGAACTGGGCTATGACGATTACTTCCTCAGGTTGTGGGAGTTCTACCTGTGTTACTGCGAGGGCGGATTCCTCGAGCGCACCATCGGCACCGCACAACTGGTGCTGGCCAAACCGGCGGCGATGACCGAGCCTTTGCTGGGCCGGTTCGATGCTTGAGCGGTTGGCCAACGCGGTGCTGTTCCAGATCGGCTGGCTGGCCTGCGTGCTCGGTGGCGACAGCCTTTGGCTGCTACTGGCGCTGGCGGTGCTGGTGATTCATCTGCGCTGGATCAGCAGCTGGGCGCAGGAAGGTCGCCTGTTGCTCTGCGTAGTGATTATCGGCACGGCGGTGGACAGTACGCTGCGCGGTCTCGGGGTCTTCGAGTTCAAGGATCTGTCGCCGCTGATCCCGCTGTGGCTGATGTTGCTCTGGGCGTTGTTTGCCACGACGTTGCGCCATTGCTTGCAATGGAGCGCCAGGCCGTGGTGGCTCGCCAGCCTGCTTGGCGCAGTCGGGGGCGCCCTGTCCTACGGTGCCGGCGGACGACTGGCCGGCGTGCAGTTTCCTCACGGTGAGCTTGCGACCCTGATCGGCGTGGCGCTGCTGTGGGCGATGCTGTTTCCGTTGCTGCATCAATTGTCCCGACGGCTGGCGCGCTAAACGCCTGTCAGGCCTTTCACACGGTCATCGGCCACTGCCGTACACTGGCGCCATGAAAACCATTCCCCATCGGCAAATCGCCGAACCCGTTGTCACCTGCTCGACCTGTGCAGCCTGCTGCTGTCAGCTCGAAGTGATGCTGATTACCGATACCGGCGTGCCCGAGCGCTTTATCGATACCGACGATTGGGGTGGAGAGGTGATGCTGCGTCTGGATGACGGCTGGTGCGCGGCGCTGGATCGCGACACGATGATGTGCACGATCTACGAGAAGCGCCCGCTGATCTGCCGCGAGTTCGAAATGGGCGCCCCGGAATGCCTCGACGAACGCCAGGGGATTGCTACGGCGTACCGCTGAGCACAAAAAAAAGGAGCGCCTGGCGCTCCTTTTTTCTTGAACTGACTTTCCGCGTGCTTACAGCGGCATCGTGTAATGCAATGCGTAGCTTTCCACACCGTCGTTGTCGCTGCTCAGACCGGCGTTGGAATAGTGCGTCGCACGGATCCCCACCTCATGCCCGCCATTGAAGCGCAGGCCGAAACCGATACGGTCTTCGAACTGGAAGGAACCGCCGAGCTTGTTGTCTTCGTATTCGGTGTTGGAGAACAGCGCCACGCCGATCCCCGCCTCGACATACGGTTTGACCGACTGACCGGCGAACTCGTAAACAAACACCGGCGAGAACGACAGGCTGTTGTTGCTCGACGTCTTGTCGCCTTCCCAATAAGTGTAGGCGCCGCTCCAGTAACCGGTCAGACGACCAACGTCACTTTGCAGCCAACTCTTGTCCCAGTCGAAATTCATGCCCAGGCGATAAGTCATGGTCGAATCACTGGTAGCACCCACTGCAAACTCGACGCCAGCAGCCTGTGCGGTAAAACTTTGCCCCATCAGTGCAGCCGCAATCGCGGCCAAGCAGAATAGTCGCTTCACTTTGAAACTTCCTTTTCCGGAACGATCGTTTGGTTTTCTAGGTCACTCTGCGCTATAGAAATCTGCGCTTGGTCAGAAGTTCAGCTGACTTTTTAGATATTTCACATTTTTTTTACAAGTTGAATTTCTCGACTTCGCCGGCGACTTGCCCCAGCAGGGCCAGGGTCTTGCGTAAAGACGCGGGATCAGCGCTGGTCCAGAATCTGACCGGTCGGTTCGAACCTTCGGCAAGCAGATCACGCTGGGCCAACAACCGCTGCAGCTGCCGTGCTACCGCCGCGCCCGTATCGATCAGGCTGATGGTCTCGGGAATCATCGACTTGAGCATCGGCTTGAGAAACGGGTAGTGGGTGCAGCCGAGGATGATCGTGTCGCAACCATTGGCCAGAAGCGGATCGACATAGTGCTTGAGCAATGCACGCAACTCGGGGCTGTGCAGATCGCCGCTTTCAATGCGCTCGACCAGTCCGGGACACGGCTGAGTGATGACCCGCACATCGGTGGCGAAACGATCGAGCAGCGCGGCGAACTTGGCGCTCTGCAACGTACCGGTGGTGGCGAGTACGCCCACAACACCGCTGCGGGTGGCGGCTGCGGCCGGTTTGACCGCCGGCTCCATGCCGACGATCGGCCAGTCAGGAAAGTCCCGGCGCAGATCGGCGACACCGGCCACGGTCGCGGTGTTGCAGGCGATCACCAGCGCCTTGGCGCCCTGCTCGCGGAAAAAACCGGCCATCACGCTGCAACGCTGGCGGATGAATTCCGGAGTTTTCTCGCCATAAGGAATATGGCCGCAATCACCGAGGTACAGCAGCGATTCATTCGGCAGCAGACGCTGAATTTCCGCCAGCACCGACAGACCGCCGACGCCGGAATCGAAGACGGCAATCGGCGCTTCACGCATGCTGCGAACCACAGACGCTGCAACCGGGGTCGCGCTTGACCCGCAGCTCACGGAAACGCGAGCCCAGTGCATCGATCAACAGCAGACGCCCCACCAGCGGCTCGCCGAATCCCGCCAGCAACTTCAGGGCTTCCAGCGCTTGCAGGCTGCCGACCAGACCGACCAGCGGCCCGACCACGCCGGCTTCGCTGCAGGTCAGTTCGGCTTCGCTGCCGTGCCCGTACAGGCAGTGATAGCACGGGCTTTCGGCGCGACGCGGGTCGAATACCGAAAGCTGCCCTTCGAGGCGAATCGCGGCGCCGCTGACCAACGGCTTGCGCCCGGCCACACAGGCGGCGTTAACCGCTTCGCGGGTGGAGAAATTGTCTGAGCAGTCGAGCACCAGATCAACCGCCGCCACGGCTGCGGCGAGGGAATCCTCGTCAAGCGCCTGACGATGGGGCACCAGCTTGATGTCAGGATTGATCGCGCTCAGGCGCTTGAGCGCCGAGTCGACCTTGGGCATGCCGACGCTATCGGTGTCGTGGATGATCTGGCGTTGCAGGTTGGTCAGGTCGACCGTGTCGAAATCCGCCAGATGCAATTCACCGACACCCGCCGCCGCCAGATATAAGGCAACCGGCGCACCGAGACCACCAAGGCCGACGATCAAAACCCGGCTGTCCTTGAGCTTCAACTGGCCATCGATGTCGATGTGTTGCAGCAGGATCTGCCGACTGTAGCGCAACAATTCCTGATCATTCAGCACGGCAGGCGCCCCAGGCTGATCCGTTGATGGCCGCCCAGATCGGTGCGGCTGTGGACTTCTTCGAAACCTTGCGTCAGCAGCAGATCGCGCACAGCTTCGGCTTGATCATAGCCGTGTTCGAGCATCAGCCAGCCACCGGCCTCCAGATGCGCTGGCGCCTGGGCGATGATCAGACGCAGATCGTCGAGCCCGTCGATGCCGGCAACCAAGGCGCTTTCCGGTTCGAAGCGCACATCGCCTTCCACCAGATGCGGATCGGCGGCGCGGATGTATGGCGGATTGCTGATGATCAACTCGAAACGCTTGCCTTCGAGGGCGCTGAACCAGTGGCTGCTCAGCACCGTGGCGTTGTTCAGGTGCAGGCGCTGCCGATTGCGCTCGGCCAGGGCCACGGCTTCCAGCACGCGATCCACGGCAGTGACCTGCCACGCCGGGCGCTCGCTGGCCAGGGCCAGAGCAATCGCCCCGCTGCCGGTGCCCAGATCAAGCACTTTGGCCGGGGTTGCCGGCAACAATTCCAGCGCGGCTTCCACCAGCAGTTCGGTGTCCGGGCGCGGGATCAGCGTGTGCGGCGCGACTTCCAGATCGAGCTTCCAGAAACCCTGCTGACCCAGAATGTAGGCGACCGGCTCGCCGCCGCGGCGACGTTGCAGGTACTCGGCAAAAACCAGAGCGGCTTCGCTGGGCACGATGCGCTCGGGCCAGGTGTGGAGAAAACTGCGGGATTTGCCCAGCGCGGCAGCCAGAAGCAATTCGGCGTCCAGACGCGCCGTGGGCGAGTCCGGCAGTTCGGCGGCGCGCAACAGGCTGGCGATGATGGTCATTTACTCACCTATCGCTGCGAGCTGGTCGGCCTGGTATTCGGCCAGCAACGGCTCGATCACCGCTTCGACGCCACCGGCGAGGATTTCGTCGAGGGAATACAGGGTCAGGTTGACGCGGTGGTCGGTGACCCGGCCTTGGGCAAAGTTGTAGGTACGGATGCGCTCGGAGCGGTCACCGGAACCCACCAGCAATTTACGTTCGCTGGCGATGGCGTTGGCCGCCGCCGCCGTCTGCTGGTCGTTGAGTTTGGCCGCCAGCCAGGCCATCGCCCGGGCACGGTTCTTGTGCTGGGAACGTTCTTCCTGGCACTCGACAACGGTCCCGGTCGGGATGTGGGTGATGCGGATCGCCGAATCGGTGGTGTTGACGTGCTGACCACCGGCCCCGGAGGAGCGGTAAGTGTCGACGCGCAAATCCGCCGGGTTGATCTCGATGGCTTCACGCTCGTCCGGCTCGGGCAATACCGCCACGGTGCAGGCCGAGGTGTGGATACGGCCCTGGGATTCGGTGGCAGGTACACGCTGTACGCGGTGCGCGCCGGATTCGAATTTCAGCTTGCCGTAAACGTTGTCGCCTTCGATGCGGGCGATGACTTCTTTATAGCCGCCATGTTCGCCTTCGTTCTCCGAAAGGATTTCCACCCGCCAGCCACGCCGTTCGGCGTAACGCGAATACATGCGGAACAGGTCACCCGAGAAGATCGCCGCCTCGTCACCACCGGTGCCGGCGCGAATTTCGAGAAACACGTTGCGCCCGTCGTTGGGATCCTTGGGCAGCAGCATGCGTTGCAGGTCGGATTCCAGCGTGATCAGCAATTCCTTGGCTTCGCGGACTTCTTCCACGGCCATTTCACGCATGTCCGGGTCGCTGTCCTTGAGCAGCGCCTGCGCGCCTTCAAGATCGCTTTGTACACCGAGCAGCTTTTTATAGCCTTGTACCACCGGCTCAAGTTCGGCGTATTCCTTGGAATAGGCGCGGAATTTGGTCTGGTCGGAAATGACTTCGCCGTCGCCGAGCAGCGCGGTCAGTTCCTCGAAACGGTCCTGGAGAATGTCCAGCTTATTGAGCAGTGACGCTTTCATTGCGGTTTTTTATCCGAAAAGCTATCCGGTGAGCCCTCAAGGGCAAAGAGTTCCTGAGCCATGGCCAGCGCATCGAGGCGGCCTTCGGCAGAAAGCTTTTTCAACTGCACGCTCGGGGCGTGCAGGAGTTTGTTGGTCAGGCCACGGGCCAGTTGGCCGAGCACGTCTTCGGCGTTGCCGCCATTGGCCAGCAGGCGCAGGGCCTTTTGCAGTTCTTCGTCGCGCAGGCGTTCGCTCTGTTGACGATAGGCCTTGAGTACATCGACCGCTGCCAGCTCGCGCAGGCGCACCATGAAATCGTCGGCGCCGACCGAAACCATCTCTTCGGCAGCCTGGGCCGCGCCCTGACGGCTCTTGAGGTTTTCGGCGACCACTTCGTGCAGATCGTCGACGCTATAGAGGTAAACGTCGTCGAGTTCGCCGACTTCCGGCTCGATGTCACGGGGAACGGCGATGTCGACCATGAAGATCGGCTTGTGCTTGCGCAGCTTCAGCGCGCTTTCCACCGCACCTTTACCGAGGATCGGCAACTGACTGGCGGTGGAGCTGATCACGATATCGCTGCGCACCAGTTCAGCCGGGATGTCCGACAGCAACACCGCGTGCGCGCCGAACTGTTCGGCCAGCAGGCTGGCACGTTCCAGGGTCCGGTTGGCGACCACGATACGCTTGACCCCCAGCTCGTGCAGATGACGGGCGACCAGGGTGATGGTCTCGCCAGCGCCGATCAGCAGGGCCTGGCTGCGTTGCAGGTCGCTGAAAATCTGTTTGGCCAGGCTGACGGCGGCAAACGCCACGGACACCGGGTTTTCGCCGATGGCAGTGTCGGTACGCACCTGCTTGGCGGCGTTGAAGGTTGCCTGGAACAGTCGCCCGAGCAGCGGCCCGATGGTGCCGGCCTCGCGGGCCACGGCGTAGGCTGACTTCATCTGGCCGAGAATCTGCGGCTCGCCCAGCACCAGCGAGTCGAGCCCGGAGGCGACGCGCATCATGTGACGAACGGCCGCATCGTCTTCATGCACATAAGCGCTCGCGCGCAGCTCATCGAGGCTTAAATGGTGATAGTCGGCCAGCCAGCGCAGCACGATATCGGCCGACAGCTGATCCTGTTCTATATACAGCTCACTGCGATTGCAGGTGGAGAGGATCGCAGCTTCGCGGCTGTCGGTGAGTCGGCAGAGCTGCTGCAAGGCCTCCACCAGCTGCTCAGGGGTAAAGGCCACGCGCTCGCGGACGTCTACTGAAGCAGTCTTGTGGTTGATACCGAGTGCAAGGAAGGCCATTCAAGGTCGCTGATGGTGACGTGAAGCCGGCAATTGTCCTACTTCGTCAGATTCAGAACAACTACCGCTGACTATTGTCCCAATTGCCAGCCCCTATAATGGCCACAATCGAGACTCGGTTATGTTTGGCCGAAGGCTTGTGTCATGATGATCCGACCGCAGGTTAGTCGTCCTCTTCCTATATGAATAGATCTTCCGCGTTGCTCCTCGCTTTTGTCTTCCTCAGCGGCTGCCAGGCCTTGGCCCCCGTTTCGCAGGACGGTGCCTCACCGGTCGAAGACACCACGCCGGCCCCTGAAAAGCCCAAGGTTTACAGCTCGTTCAGCCAGGAAACGGTGTTCAGCCTGCTGAGTGCCGAACTCGCCGGCCAGCGCAATCGTTTCGACATTGCCCTGGACAACTACGTGACCCAGGCCATCAACACCCAGGATCCGGGCGTTTCCGAGCGTGCCTTCCGTATCGCCGAGTACCTGGGCGCCGACCAGCCGGCCCTCGATACCGCGCTGATCTGGGCGAAAAATGCCCCGGACGATCTCGAAGCACAGCGCGCCGCCGCCGTGCAACTGGCGCGCGCCGGGCGTTATGACGACTCGATGGTCTACATGGAGAAAGTCCTTCAGGGCAAGGGCGACACCCATTTCGACTTCCTCGCGCTGTCGGCTGCCGACACCGATCAGGAAACCCGCAACGGCCTGATGAAAAGTTTCGACCGCCTGTTGCAGCGTCACCCGAACAACAATCAGCTGATTTTCGGCAAGGCCCTGCTGATGCAGCAGGATGGCGACACCCGAGGTGCGCTGACCCTGCTCGAAGACAATCCGCCGGAAGACGGCGAGATCGCCCCGATCCTGCTGCGCGCGCGCCTGCTGCAAGGGCTGAATCGCGGCGACGAAGCCTTGCCGCTGCTGCAAAAGAGCATCAAGAAGTATCCGGACGACAAGCGCCTGCGCCTGACCTACGCGCGGATGCTGGTGGAACAGGACCGGATGGACGACGCCAAGGTCGAGTTCTCCACCCTGGTTCAGCAATACCCGGAAGACGACGAACTGCGTTACTCGCTGGCACTGGTCTGCCTGGAAGCCAAGGCCTGGGACGAGGCCAAGGGCTATCTGGAAGACCTGATCGCCCGGGAAAGCCATGTCGATTCGGCGCACCTGAACCTGGGCCGCATCGCCGAAGAACGCAACGACCCGCAAGGCGCGCTTATCGAGTACGCCCAGGTCGGCCCCGGCAACGACTATCTGCCGGCGCAACTGCGTCAGGCCGATATTCTGATGAACAACGGCAAGACCGCCGAAGCCCAGAGCAAACTCGCCGCCGAGCGTGACGAGCAGCCGGACTACGCGATCCAGTTGTACCTGATCGAAGCCGAAACCCTGTCCGCCAACAATCAGGGCGACAAGGCCTGGAAAGTCCTGCAACAAGCGTTGCAGCAGTATCCGGACGATCTGAATCTGCTTTACACCCGCGCCATGCAGGCGGAAAAGCGCAATGACCTGGCGCAGATGGAAAAAGACCTGCGTCTGATCATCAAGCGCGATCCGGACAACGCCATGGCCCTCAACGCCCTCGGCTACACCCTGTCCGACCGCACTACCCGCTACGCTGAAGCCAAGGCGCTGATCGAACAGGCCCACCAGATCAACCCGGAAGACCCGGCGGTTCTCGACAGCCTCGGCTGGGTGAACTTCCGCATGGGCAATCTGGAAGACGCCGAGAAATACCTGCGCCAGGCCCTTGAGCGCTTCCCCGACCACGAAGTCGCCGCACACCTGGGCGAAGTGCTGTGGACCAAGGGTAAACAGCGCGAAGCGAAACAAATCTGGGGCAAGTTCCTCAAGGACCAACCCGACAGCACCATCCTGCGCAGCACCATCAAGCGCCTGACCGGATCCGAGACTCTTTAACTCATGTTTTTGCGCCACGTCATCGTTTTCAGCTTCATCGCCCTGCTCGCCGGCTGCGCGGGCTTCGGCGCCCGTGAATCGGTCGAGGGCCAAGGCAGCCCTGCACAATGGGCCGCGAACAAACAGCAACTGACCGGCCTCGACGGCTGGCAGATCGATGGCAAGATCGGTATCCGCGCCCCGAAAGACTCGGGCAGCGGCACATTGTTCTGGCTGCAACGTCAGGACTACTACGACATTCGCCTGTCCGGCCCGCTGGGGCGTGGCGCGGCGCGACTCACCGGCCGCCCGGGTGCCGTGTCGCTGGAAGTGGCGAATCAGGGCCGTTATGAAGCGCCGACTCCGGAAGCACTGGTCGAAGAGCAACTGGGCTGGAAACTGCCGGTCTCGCATCTGGCCTGGTGGGTTCGCGGCCTCCCGGCACCGGACAGCAAAAGCCGTCTGACCCTGGACGGCAACAGTCGCCTGGCCAATCTGGATCAGGATGGCTGGCAGGTCGAATACCTCAGCTATGCCGAACAGAACGGTTACTGGCTGCCCGAGCGGATCAAGCTGCACGGCAGCGATCTGGACGTGACGCTGGTGATCAAGACCTGGCAACCGCGCAAACTGGGGCAATAAAGCATGACCGTTCCACGCCTCACGCTGCCATCGCCGGCCAAACTCAACCTGATGCTGCACATTCTCGGTCGTCGTGAAGACGGTTATCACGAGTTGCAGACGCTTTTTCAGTTCCTCGACTACGGCGACGAAATCACCTTCGCCGTCCGTGACGATGGCGTGATTCGCCTGCACACCGAATTCGACGGTGTGCCCCACGACAGCAACCTGATCGTGCGCGCGGCCAAAAAACTCCAGGAACAATCCGCTTGCCCGCTTGGCATCGACATCTGGATCGACAAGGTCCTGCCGATGGGCGGCGGCATCGGCGGCGGCAGCTCGAATGCGGCCACCACCCTGCTTGGCCTCAATCATTTATGGCAACTGGATTGGGATGAGGATCGCCTGGCCGCACTGGGCCTGACGCTGGGCGCCGACGTGCCGGTGTTCGTGCGTGGCCATGCGGCTTTTGCCGAAGGTGTCGGTGAGAAACTCACCCCGGTCGAGCCCGCCGAACCTTGGTATGTCGTGCTCGTTCCGCAAGTCTCTGTAAGTACGGCAGAAATTTTTTCAGATCCTTTGTTGACACGTAACACGCCGCCCATTAAAGTGCGCCCCGTTCCCGAGGGAAACAGTCGAAATGACTGCTTGCCGGTGGTTTCGAGGCGTTATCCAGAAGTACGTAACGCATTGAATTTGTTAGGTAATTTTACCGAAGCAAAACTTACCGGAACTGGAAGTTGTGTGTTTGGGGGCTTCCCAAGCAAAGCTGAAGCTGATAAAGTCTCGGCCCTTCTGACAGAGACCCTTACAGGGTTTGTAGCAAAAGGAAGCAACGTTTCGATGTTGCATCGCAAGCTGCAAAGTCTGCTCTAAAGGAATCAAGTGCCCGGCACTTGAAAGCAACAGATACAGGGGCGTCGCCAAGCGGTAAGGCAGCAGGTTTTGATCCTGCCATGCGTTGGTTCGAATCCAGCCGCCCCTGCCATTTTCCTATACTCATCCAGGTATACCCTCAGCCTTCAGGTACTGCGCGTGTCCAAGATGATGGTCTTTACGGGGAACGCTAACCCCGATCTGGCTCGGCGTGTCGTACGTCAGCTGCATATCCCTCTCGGTGACATCTCTGTCGGTAAATTCTCCGACGGCGAAATTACAGCCGAGATCAATGAAAACGTTCGTGGTAAAGACGTCTTCATTATTCAGCCGACTTGCGCTCCGACCAACGATAACCTGATGGAACTGGTAGTGATGGCTGATGCCTTCCGCCGCTCCTCGGCTACTCGTATCACTGCTGTTATTCCTTATTTTGGTTATGCCCGTCAGGATCGCCGTCCGCGTTCCGCACGTGTGGCTATCAGCGCAAAAGTCGTTGCTGACATGCTTACCGTAGTCGGCATCGACCGTGTTCTCACGGTTGATCTGCATGCTGACCAGATTCAGGGTTTCTTCGATATTCCGGTAGATAACATCTACGGCTCCCCGGTTCTGGTGGATGACATCGAAGATCAGCGCTTCGAGAACCTGATGATCGTGTCCCCGGACATTGGTGGCGTCGTGCGTGCACGTGCCGTTGCCAAATCCCTGGGCGTGGATCTCGGGATCATCGACAAACGCCGTGAGAAAGCCAATCACTCTGAAGTGATGCATATCATCGGTGATGTCGAAGGGCGTACCTGCATTCTGGTCGATGACATGGTCGATACCGCCGGCACTCTGTGCCACGCGGCCAAGGCCCTGAAAGAGCATGGCGCAGCCAAGGTCTTTGCCTACTGCACACACCCTGTGCTGTCGGGTCGGGCCATCGAGAATATCGAAAATTCCGTGCTGGACGAGCTGGTGGTCACTAACACCATCCCGCTGTCCGCTGCAGCACAAGCCTGTGCACGTATCCGTCAACTGGATATCGCACCGGTTGTTGCCGAAGCGGTTCGCCGCATCAGCAATGAAGAATCGATCAGCGCGATGTTCCGTTAAGGGCCCTGCCCTTCGCGAAATGTCTCGTTGACGAAAAGCGCCCCGCCCCGGCATTCCTGCCGGGGCGGGGCTTTTTTGCCCATACCGTGTTCGGCGCTGGTCGCAAACGCCACTCGGTCATGGCTATTTTGGAGATACAAAATGAACGATTTTACTTTGAATGCTGAACTGCGTTCCGACCTGGGGAAAGGTGCGAGCCGCCGCCTGCGTCGTCTCGCTGCCCTGGTTCCAGCTGTTGTTTACGGTGGCGACAAAGCCCCTGAATCCATCAGCATGCTGGCCAAAGAAGTTGCCAAACTGCTCGAAAACGAAGCGGCCTACAGCCACGTTATCGAACTGAACGTTGGTGGCACCAAGCAGAACGTGATCATCAAGGCTCTGCAACGTCACCCGGCCAAAGGCCACGTGATGCACGCTGACTTCGTACGCGTTGTAGCTGGCCAGAAACTGACCGCTATCGTTCCTGTGCACTTCATCAACGAAGCTGCTCCAGTGAAGAAAGGCGGCGAAATCTCGCACGTTGTTGCCGAGATCGAAGTTTCCTGCCTGCCGAAAGATCTGCCTGAGTTCATCGAAGTCGACCTGGCTAACGCTGAAATCGGCACCATCGTTCACCTGTCGGACATCAAAGCTCCTAAAGGCGTTGAGTTCGTTGCTCTGGCACACGGCGATGACAAGGCTGTTGCCAACGTCCACGCTCCACGTGTTGCTCCAGAAGCTACCGAAGAAGGCGCAGCAGAGTAATTCACTCTGCCATGCCTGAGTGAACAGGTAACATCGCGGACTGGAACGTAGCGAGAAAGCGGGCGGGAACGCGGAGTTTACATCCATGGTAAATGAGCATTTTTCGTCCACTTTCGCCGCCTTCACGGATCGCGGCGATGTTATCCACCACTCAAAGGAAGGGCCCCTATCGTGACTGCCATCAAACTGATCGTTGGCCTGGGAAATCCAGGCGCTGAATACGAGCAGACCCGGCATAACGCAGGGGCCCTTTTTGTTGAGCGCATCGCCCACGCACAGAACGTGAATCTCGTGGCCGATCGCAAGTATTTCGGCCTGACCGGGCGTTTTTCGCATCAGGGTCAGGATGTTCGTCTGCTGATTCCCACCACCTACATGAACCGCAGCGGCCAGGCCGTGGCGGCACTCGCCGGTTTCTTCCGCATCAAGCCTGAAGAAATCCTGGTGGCACACGACGAACTCGATCTGCCTCCGGGCGTCGCCAAACTCAAAGTCGGCGGCGGCCATGGCGGTCACAACGGGTTGCGCGACATCATTGCGCAATTGGGCAATCAGAATACGTTCCACCGCCTGCGGCTTGGCAT
Source organism: Pseudomonas sp. R15(2017) (assembly GCF_002112685.1). Taxonomy (NCBI): domain Bacteria; kingdom Pseudomonadati; phylum Pseudomonadota; class Gammaproteobacteria; order Pseudomonadales; family Pseudomonadaceae; genus Pseudomonas; species Pseudomonas sp. R15(2017). The sequence continues at coordinate 33,380 of NZ_NEII01000011.1, read as the reverse complement.
CGGCCACCCGGGCGTCGCCAGTATGGTTTCAAATTTCGTCCTGGGTCGTGCGCCACGCGCCGAACAGGAAAAACTCGATGCCAGCATCGACTTTGCCCTCGGCGTGCTGCCGGATATCCTCGCCGGTGAATGGAACCGCGCGATGAAAAACCTGCACAGCCAGAAGGCCTGACTCTAATCCGAGGGGAAACACCATGGGATTCAATTGCGGCATCGTCGGCCTGCCTAACGTCGGCAAGTCCACCCTGTTCAACGCCCTGACCAAATCCGGGATCGCGGCCGAGAACTTCCCCTTCTGCACCATCGAGCCGAACAGCGGCATCGTGCCGATGCCGGATCCGCGTCTGGACGCTCTGGCGGCCATCGTCAATCCGAAGCGCATCCTGCCGACCACCATGGAATTCGTCGACATCGCAGGCCTGGTGGCTGGCGCCTCGAAAGGTGAAGGTCTGGGCAACAAGTTCCTGGCCAACATCCGCGAAACCGACGCGATCGCCCACGTCGTGCGCTGCTTCGAAGACGAAAACGTGATCCACGTTTCCAACAGCGTCGACCCGAAGCGCGACATCGAAATCATCGACCTGGAACTGATCTTCGCCGACCTCGACAGCTGCGAGAAGCAACTGCAGAAGGTTTCGCGCAACGCCAAGGGCGGTGACAAGGACGCGGTGGCCCAAAAGGCCCTGCTTGAGCAGTTGATCCCGCACTTCACCGAAGGCAAGCCTGCGCGCAGCCTGATGAAGAACATGAGCGCCGACGAAAAAGCGATCATCAAGGGCTTCCACCTGCTGACCACCAAGCCGGTCATGTACATCGCCAACGTCGCTGAAGACGGTTTCGAGAACAACCCGCATCTGGACGTGGTCAAGGCCATCGCCGAAGAAGAAGGCGCCATGGTCGTTCCGGTCTGCAACAAGATCGAAGCGGAAATCGCCGAGCTGGATGACGGCGAAGAGAAAGACATGTTCCTCGAAGCCCTGGGCCTGGAAGAGCCTGGCCTGAACCGCGTAATCCGCGCCGGCTACGAGATGCTGCACCTGCAGACCTACTTCACCGCCGGTGTAGAAGAAGTCCGCGCCTGGACCGTCCGCGTCGGTGCCACCGCACCGCAAGCCGCTGGCGTGATCCACACCGACTTCGAGAAAGGCTTCATCCGCGCCGAAGTGATCGCCTACAACGACTTCATCCAGTACAAGGGCGAAGCCGGTACCAAGGAAGCCGGTAAATGGCGCCTGGAAGGCAAGGACTACATCGTCAAGGACGGCGACGTGATGCACTTCCGCTTCAACGTGTAAAAGCTGCACCCAAGAAAAAGCCGCGTTCGATACGCGGCTTTTTTATGCCTGAAATTCAGCCTGTCAGGCCTTTCTGGTTCTCGGCAGGAAGATCGCCAACACACCGAACAGCGGCAGGAACGAGCACAGGAAATACACGTATTCGATGCCGTGAATGTCCGCCAGATGGCCAAGCAACGCAGCACCAATCCCGCCGAAGCCGAACATCAGACCGAAGAACACCCCCGCAATCATTCCGACGTTGCCCGGCACCAGCTCCTGCGCGTACACCACGATCGCCGAGAACGCTGAAGCGAGGATGAAACCGATCACCACGCTCAGGACGCTGGTCCAGAACAGGTCGACATGTGGCATCAGCAGCGTGAACGGCGCCACGCCAAGGATCGAGAACCAGATCACCGCCTTGCGCCCGATCTTGTCGCCAATCGGCCCGCCAAAGAATGTGCCCGCCGCCACCGCGCCAAGAAACAGAAACAGGTGCAACTGCGAACTGGCCACCGACAGGTCGAACTTCTCGATCAGGTAGAAGGTGAAGTAACTGGTCAGGCTGGCCATGTAGAAATACTTGGAGAACACCAGCAGACCCAGCACCACCAGCGCACTGACCACCCTGCCCTTCGACAGTCCATGAGTGGCGGCCTGGCCGGCCTTGAGCTTGAACAGGTTCAGGTGATGGGCGTACCAGCGACTGATGCGATAGAGCACGAACAGCGCAAACACCGCGAACAGCCCGAACCACGCCACGTTGCCCTGCCCGAAAGGAATGATGATCGCCGCGGCGAGCAACGGGCCGAAGGCCGAACCGGCGTTACCGCCCACCTGAAAGGTCGATTGCGCCAGACCGAAACGCCCGCCCGAGGCCAACCGTGCTATTCGGGAAGCTTCGGGGTGGAAGGTCGAAGAGCCGATACCGATCAGCGCCGCCGCCAGCAAGATAAGCGGAAAACTGCCGACCATCGACATCATCACAATACCGATCAGCGTACACACGGAACCGGCCGGCAACAGCCACGGTTTCGGATGCCGGTCGGTGTGATAACCGACCCACGGCTGCAGCAGCGAAGCGGTCAATTGGAATGTCAGGGTAATCAGGCCGACCTGGGTAAAACTCAAACCATAGTTGGCCTTGAGCATCGGATAGATCGACGGCAGCACCGACTGGATCAGGTCATTGATCAAATGCGCCAGCGCCACCGCGCCGATGATGCGCATCACCAGTGGACTGCTCTGGGGAGGAGCGGACGCCGAGGCAGCGGCGGTCTGAACGTTGCTGATAGCCATGGGAGTTTCCGGACTGCAGATGGGTGCACGCGGGCAGGTGCGTCAATGTGCCATTTTTCGGTGCGTCAGCGCCATCCCCTTAGCCAGCTAACGAACTATTCAGTCGTCGCGCCGCAAGTGATAGCGCAACGCCATGGTCTGAATCTTGCCTTGCTTATCGGCTTGAACGCGGCGCCCTTACAAAGGGCATCGAGAATGGGAAGTTTCGCTACAGAGCCGGCCTACAGAGCGGGCAAGGGTGAACTTTCGAGGCCTTTTAGCAGGGCACCAATCCCGGTCGCAGTGACCGCGATGCACGCCGATGGTGCGTGGTGTCCAGAGGAGTCATGGGGCATGCAGGCTTTTTTATCACCGGGGATCAGGTTGCTGGGGCGGTTTGGCTTCGCGCGTAAATTCCAGTTGTTGTTTCTGCTGTTTATCCTGCCATTGGCCGGTAGCCTGTTGATGATCGGCCAGGACTATCGCGACAAACTCAACCTGATCGCCGGCGAACGTGCCGGTGTGCGGCAGTTGCTCGCCCTCGATGCACTCGACAACCTGCTCGCCGCTCAACGTGACCGCGCCGCCCGCTGGCGCGCCACGGAAACCAACCGCCAGCCGACGCCCGCCACCCTGGCCGCCGTGGCCGCATTCGATGGCGTGCAACCTGCCGTGGCCCAGGCCACGCTGGAGCTGGGCAATGCCTTGCAAGCCGAAGGCGCGGAAAGCGAAACCCTGACCCGCTATCAGGCTCTGCAAGCCGCGCTCAATGGTCTGGACTCGAAAAGCCTTTCCGGTGTCGGCTGGTGGCCGGATGGTTACGACCGCTTCACCAATGCGCTCAGCGCCCTGCAAGCGTTGCGCGAACAAATCGCGATGGACAATCGCCTGATCCTCGCGCCGTGGCTGGAAACCTATCTGCTGACACAGATTTCCACCCAGCACGCACCGGACCTGATCGAGCGGGTCGGCCGACTGGCAGCCGTCGGCCAGGCTTCTGTAGTTTCCGGCCAGTTCACCCTGCAAAGCCGTCTGCAACTGCGTGACCTGCGCAGCCGCATCGGCGATGCCCGCGAGCAGCTTGTAAAAACTGCCGGCCTGCTCGAAGCGCGTCTACCGAGCGCTCTGCAAGGCTGGGCCGGGCAATATCACGACAGCCTCAAGCAACTGGATGCCGGTCTCAAAGTGCTGGATGACGGCGTGTTCGGCGGCAGCATCAACCTCAAGCCGGAAGAGTTCGAGCGCACCCTCGACGCCCTGCTCGGCAACCTCGCCACGTTGCGCCAGCAATCGCTGGTGTCGCTGGATCAGAGGCTGGATGACTACCATGGGTCGGCGATTCGTCAGTTCATCGTTGTCGCGGCGGTCTTCGGTTTTCTGTTGCTGGCGGCGCTGTACCTGTTCGTCTGCCTGCAAGCCTCGATCCGCCGCAGCGCCAGTGGCATCACGCTGCTGGCCGAGGCCCTGCGTGACGGCAATCTGAGCCTGCAAGTGCCAGTCGTGGGCCGTGATGAACTGGCGTCGATCAGCACCGCGCTCAACGTGGCCGTGGTGCAATTGCGCAACAGCCTGCTGGGTGTCGATCACGAGACTTCGCAACTGAGCAACGCGGTGCGCAGCCTTAATGATCACTCCAGCGGAGCTCTCAGCGAAGTCGAAGCGCAGCAATTGCAGATCAGCCAGATCGCCGCCGCAGCCACGCAATTGGCGGCGACCTCCCAAGGCGTGGCGCAGAGTTGCGAACAGGCTTCCGGCAGCGCCCAGCACACCCGGCGCATCGCTGCCGACAGCAGCCGTGACAGTCAGCGCACCACGGCGAGCATTCAACAGCTCAATCAGCGCCTGAACGAAACTGCCGCAGCGCTCGGCCGGGTCAGCGAGCAAGGGCAGCAGATTCAACTGGTGGTCGACACCATCCGTGGCGTCGCCGAGCAGACCAACCTGCTCGCCCTCAACGCCGCTATCGAGGCCGCTCGCGCGGGTGAACAAGGTCGTGGCTTTGCCGTGGTGGCCGATGAGGTGCGCAGCCTGTCGCAACGTACGCAATCGTCCACGGCGCAGATCGCCGGTACGGTCGACAGCCTGCGCAATACGGTCAACGAAGCCGTGAGCCTGATGGAGGCTGCGTGCGGCCAGGCGCAATCGGATGCCGCGGCGGTCACGGGACTTGGCGAACGCCTGGGGGAAATCGCCAGCGCCGTGCAGAGCGTCACCGACACCCTCGCCCAGATCGCCACGGCGGTCGAGGAACAGGCGAGCACCGCCGATGAGGTCAGCGGCAATATCCAGCAGGTGGATCAGGCGGCGGTTCGCCTGCTCGAAGGCGCGCGGGCGGTGAACCTTGCGGCGGACACCTTGAGCCAGGGCAGCCATGCCTTGAGTGCCAACACCGGAAGATTTCAGCTGCGTTGAAAGCCCTTCCCGCGCCTTTTTTCGGCGCGGGAGGATAAGCGGTTGAAAATAAGAAGAAATATTTTGAATTTACGCTTGACGCTTTTTCATTTCAGGGGAATAATGCGCGCCACTTGGCTACATAGCTCAGTTGGTTAGAGCATAGCATTCATAATGCTGGGGTCCGGGGTTCAAGTCCCTGTGTAGCCACCAAGTACTAAAAACGGCTTACCGAAAGGTAGGCCGTTTTTTTATGCCTCGAGAAAAGTGCCCTCCCCGCTGGATCGGTCTGATTCTGTAGGAACCCGGTGCGAAAGGCGTAAGAAGAGGATTATTCGTTCGTTCAGGCACCTGCATCTGCGCCAGTCGATTTGATCGCCATCCCGATTGACCGACACGCTCCCCTGTCTCGATTCCAGGACAGACAGGGAGTGGTCATGGACCTGAACAAATTCCTTTTCGACGATGAGTGGCGTCGAAAACGCCCGAGCGAAAACGCGACATGGACCGGATGGATTCCACCCCCGCCACCAGAACCCGTTTATATCCGGACAGACGAATGGCCCACCCCGACGCCCCGCGAAGATCTGGTATTTGCCAAATCCTGCACACCGGATAACTGGTGCCGAACGGAGGCCGGTACAACACCTGAGCCCGCCTCCAGTTTCGGCAAGATCATGGTGGCGGGCGCCATACGCTTTCCCGCAGCCAGTACCGCCATAGCCAAGGCCATCGGCGCCGATCTGGCCCTGGGGCGCATGGCGGGCGGTGGCATCCTGCAGCAACGCCTCAACTGGGCAATACGAGGCACCGGCGGCCCCGCCAGTGTGTTCATCCTCGGGATGCTGCCGACCCGAATGGGCGACGGCACGCTCTACACCGACGATCAGCTACGCACCTTGTCTCGCGCAACCACTCGCGTGCGGTTCCAGTTCCGACGCGATGCCGAAGGCGTCATGCAGGTTTACGGCATCCACACCGGAGCCTCGGGCGACGACTCCGTGCGTACCGTAAAAGTCGAGTGGAACAGCGACAAGACCGCCATGGAGGCGAAGCTCAACGGCATCACGATTTTGTGGACGCCGCAACGCGGGCCGCTGGGATCGATGCCGCCGCTGGTGTATCCGGAGCACGGCGAACCACTGAGCACGATCCTCGTCCACCCGATCGCAGCGAACACCGACAGCCAGATTGAAATCCTGCCCGGCGAAGACATCACCGCCGAGGATTGTATTCTGGTGTTTCCGGCTGAGACCGGGCTGAAGTCGTTGTATGTGGTGTTTTCGAAGCCGGCCAGATTGATGCCTGGGACGGTGACGGGAATTGGTGAGGATGTTTCCGGGATATGGCTGGCGGGAGCAGGAACGGGGATTGGTGTGCCTATTCCGACGCGGATTGCGGACAGGCTCAGAGGACGGGAGTTTTCAAGCTTTGACAAATTCAGGGAGGCGTTTTGGGAGGAGGTGGCCAATGATCCAGAATTGGTTGAGCAGTTTAAACCGGAGAACATTGCATTGATGCAAAACGGCGGAGCGCCTCACGCCAGGTACAACGATGCAGCCGGGAAAAGGAAAACATTCGAACTGCATCACGTTGAATGGGTGTCGAAAGGTGGATCCGTGTATGACGTCGACAATTTACGTGTCACCACACCTGCAAATCACTTGAACATTCACCGGGTCAACTCCCATGTCAAATAAAATCACTGGCTACACTGAAGAGCAGTTTATAGAACTGCTGCAAGAAATATTCACCTCTAACAGGAATGGCACGCCAGAGACTGTACTGGCAGACATGCTGGATAACTTTTGTGAACTGGCAGAACATCCCGCAGGTACTGACTTGATCTATTGGCCTGAGAATGATGCTCAATGCACTCCTGAAGGCATCACGAAAACTGTGAAAGATTGGCGTGCTGCCAACGGCCTGCCTGGTTTCAAGCAGTAACAATCTGGCATTGAGACTCCAAACGGCAGCGTATAGCTAAGTGGTCAAAACGGCTTACCGAAAGGCAAGCCGTTTTTTTATGCCTCGCCCCCTAACGCCCTGAGCCCCTTCGCCCAAATCTGCCGCGTCCGTAAACCGACCATCGCCCGCCAGTCCGGATCCGCCGGATAAAACTGCTCCAGCAGATTCAACTTGATCGCCCTCCCCGTCGCATCCAGCGGATCGCCATGCAGATGCAGCCAGTGATCGTCGCGCAGATAACGATGCACGTCCGGCCCCGGATAAGTCCCGCACTCGATCACGAACGGCATCAGTTGCACATTCGACAACGCGTTGAGCAACGCCTGCGAGGTGTAACCGGTAGCGGTTGCCGCGACACCGGTTTCGCTCAGGGTTTCGGCGCCGGTGTGCAGCGTGTAGAGCCACGGGCCGTAATCGATTGCGCTTGGGCCAGTGCTGGATACGGCGCTTGGGTAATCGTCAGCAGCATCGGATGCCCGTACTCACCGGCGCCGGTGTGCAGGTCGAAACACATCACGGTTTCAGCGCCGGCCAGATGATTCTCGATGATGGAATGCAACGTGCGATTCGACCAACTCGGCGCGAGCCCGCCGAAGAACAATCCGTCGGGATGACTGTGCTGACCGCCCTCGACAATCGACATCACCGCCGGCCAGCCGTGCTCGGCAATTTGCGCATCGAGCAAGGCATCAGCCTTTTGTCGCTCGGGGCCGTTAAAATCGGTGCAGGCGTAGATTTCATGCAGCGCCGCGTAAGCACGGTTGTCCGGAAGCGGTCGGTTGAAATCCAGGTGATTGCGGTTGAGGTCAATATTGTCTTCATTGACCCGCCGCAGCCACGCCGTGCCCCACGGGTTGATCAGGTGAACCATCACGACCGCGACATCCTTCGGCAGCGACTGCGGCGTGAAATGCTTCAGCCAGTCGATCTGGCACTCCGAACCATAATAACCCTCAACACCGTGGGTGCCGCTGAGCGCCACCAGGCGCCGCTTGGCCGCTGGATCCCCCAGCACCGCGACATCGGTACTCAAAGACTCGCCAAACGGCCCATTGAGCGGATGCGCGTACGAAGAGAGCGTGGCACCCGCCACCTTCGCGGCAGCAAGAAAGCGCTCGCGCTGTTCGCGATAGCTGGGCTGTGTCGGAAATGCGTTGTGCATGACGGCCTCTTGTTGATTGTTCTGGCTTCACTATTGGCTCTGACCCTACAGAAAATTCGCCAAGGCATGAAGGACAAACACACCGATGGTTTGCGTCCTGCACGGTCGGCCGATACAGTCCGTCAGACTTTTATCCCACGGACGGAGAGCCCCGCGTGCTTCCAGCCCTTTCCCTGAACCGCTTTCGTCTGCCCGCCCTGACACTGATCGTCAGCGCCATTGCCCTTACGGCCTGCAACGCACCGCCCTCCTCGACCCTGCCGCTGGCGCCGGAAGCCGCCTCCGGCTACCGCACCGGCCTGCAAGCCAGCCACGCCGAGAAACACATGGCCGCCGCTGCCAATCCACTGGCCGCCGAAGCCGGTCGCGAGATGTTGCGTCAGGGTGGTTCCGCCATCGATGCCGCCATCGCAATGCAAGCCGTGTTGACCCTGGTCGAGCCGCAATCCTCGGGGATCGGTGGTGGCGCGATGATCGTGCTGTGGGATGGCAAGCAAGTGCGCACCTATGACGGTCGCGAAACCGCACCGGCCGGCGCGACCGAGAAGCTGTTTCTAAACGCTGACGGCAAACCGATGCCGTTCCCGCAGGCGCAGATCGGCGGGCGCTCCGTCGGCACGCCGGGCGTGATGCGAGCGCTGGAACTGGCGCACAAAAAGCACGGCCGCTTGCCGTGGGCCAAGCTGTTCGAACCGGCGATCAAACTCGCCGAGCAGGGCTTTGCGATCTCCCCGCGCCTGCATTCACTGCTGGAATCCGATCCGGAGATACGCCGCTCGCCAGACATGGCCAAGTACTTTCTGAACAGCGACGGCAGCGTCAAAGCCGTCGGCACTCGCTTGCAGAACCCGGCGCTGGCCGCCGTGCTCAAGCGCATCGCCAACGAAGGCGCAGACACCCTGTACAAAGGCCCGATCGCCGAAGAGATCGTGGCCAAGGTTCAGGGCCACGCCAATCCCGGCAGCCTGTCGCTGACCGACCTTCAGCACTATCAGGCCAAGGAACGCGCGCCCCTGTGCACCGACTACAAGCGCTGGCAGGTGTGCGGGATGCCGCCGCCATCATCGGGCGGGATTGCGGTGGCGCAGATTCTCGGCACCTTGCAGGCGCTGGAAACGCGCGATCCGCGTCTGGCCCTGACGCCGCTCAAGCCTGCGAAGACCGATAAACCCGCCGGCATCGAACCTGCACCGCAAGCCGTGCACCTGATCGCCGAAGCCGAGCGTCTGGCCTACGCCGACCGCGCGCAATACGTAGCCGATACCGACTTCGTGCCGGTACCGGTCAAAGGCCTGGTCGATCCGGGTTACCTGGCCAGCCGCGCCAGCCTGATCAGCGAACGCAGCATGGGCAGCGCCAAACCCGGTACACCGCCGGGCATACAGGTTGCCTATGCGCCGGATCGCTCGCCGCTGCGCATTTCCACCTCACAAGTGGTGGCCGTGGATGACTTCGGTGGCGCCGTGTCGATGACTACCACCATCGAAGCAGCGTTCGGCTCGCACCTGATGGTTCAGGGCTTCCTCCTCAACAACCAGATGACCGACTTCTCGTTCATCCCCGAAGAGAACGGCCAGAAAGTCGCCAACCGCGTGGAACCCGGCAAACGCCCGCGCTCATCGATGGCGCCGACCCTGATCTTCGACCGCAACAGCGGCGAGTTCGTCGCCACCGTCGGCTCTCCGGGCGGTTCGCAGATCATCGAATACGTGGCCAAAACCACCGTCGGCCTGCTCGACTGGAACCTCGACCCGCAAAGCGCCATCAGCCTGCCCAACTTCGGCAGCCGCAACGGCCCGACGGAACTCGAACAAGGCCAGTTCAGCCCGACGCTGATCCAGGCACTCAAGGACAAGGGCCACACCGTCAGCGAAATCGACATGACCAGCGGCACCCAGGCCATCGTGCGGGTCAAGGATGCTGCGGGGAAGGCAACGCTGTCAGGTGGGGCAGATCCTCGGCGCGAAGGAGTAGCGTTGGGGGATTGAATCAACGCTGCCAACTGAAAAAGGCTTACCGAGAGGTAAGCCTTTTTTGTATGTCCATGAATCCAATTCGGCTAATTCACGCTGCCTTTTCCTACACCGGAAAAATGCTGTCCGGGATAGAGTTTTCATCCACTGAATTCACTCACACCCCCTTTCCCTCCACTGCCGACAGCATCGGTAAAAGTCATCAATTGACACCAACCATTTGTCCAGAATTCACCGACAGACTTGCAGCAGTCCCACAGCGGGACTAGGATCACGCCATGAGAATCATCGCCATCAGTCAGCTAAAAGTCTTTTGGGAACGATATCCGGAGGCAGAGCAGCCATTGCTGGCATGGATAGACGAAGCAAGAAAGGCAAGCTGGAAAACACCTGTGGATATCAAGTCACAGTTTGCTTGCGCCAGCATTCTGAAAAGCCGAAGAGTTGTGTTCAATATAAAAGGCAATTCCTATCGCCTGATTGTCGCCGTGGCGTACCGCTTTGGCGCGGTGTACATAAAATTTGTCGGCACTCACAAACAGTACGACGCAATCGACGCTGATACCGTCGAAATGGAGTAACCCATGAACATACGTCCGATTCATACCGAAGAAGACTACCGTGCGGCACTCAAAGACGTGTCCGTTTTTTTCGAGAATGAGCCAGAGCCCGGCACACCTGAAGGTGATTACTTCGACATCATGATCACCCTTATCGAAGCCTATGAGGCCAGGCACTTCCCACTCGACCTGCCCAACCCGATTGACGCCATAAGGTTTCGGATGGAGCAGTCCGGGCTGTCAGCAGCCGATCTCGCTCCTGCAATTGGCCGGACAAACCGCGTTTATGAGGTTCTGAATGGCAAACGCGCGCTGACGCTTCCCATGATCTGGAAACTTCACGATTTGTTCGGTATTCCGGCAGAGAGTTTGATCAAACCCATGAAATCGGTCTGATAAAAAACAGCCATGCAGGCACCTCAACATCTATTGCTCACCCTGAATTCCCCACCCTCCAACTGAAAAAGGCTTACCGAGAGGTAAGCCTTTTTTGTATTGCAACATCCGGCCATGACTTGTCATTCAGCGGCGCTCAAACCTCGAGCATCTTGCCATCCACCGGATCGCCAATGGTCAGGAAATGTCCACCGGCCACATGGTGCAGCGTGCGCAGGCCGTCATGCCCTTCAAAATGCCAGCGTCCATCGCTGAAGACCCGCGAATCAGCCTGCGCCGCGATCACCTCGGCCAGGAACAGATCGTACTGTTCATGATTGCGCGGCTCCGGCAGCAACCGGCATTCGAGCCAGGCCACGCAACCGTCCAGCATCGGTGCCTCAACCTGTTCACCAGCGAAAGTCTGCAGGCCATAAGCCTGGAACTTGTCCTGACCTTGATCGCGATTGATTTCCAGGCCCGAGGTCGAACCGACAGTCTGCACAATGTCGGCCTGATGCACACAAGGAACGTTCAGAACAAAGGTGCCCGACGCCTCGAGCAGTTGCCGGGTCCAGGTGGATTTGTCGAGGACCACCGCGACTTTCGGCGGTTCGAAATCCAGCGGCATGGCCCACGCAGCAGCCATGATGTTGCGCTGCCCGTCATGGGCGGCGCTGACCAGCACGGTCGGCCCGTGATTGAGCAAGCGGTAGGCTTTGTTCAGGGGAACCGGGCGACGGAAGGACTCGCTCATGGGATCTGCTCCGGGAAAAAGAGCCGATTGTAGCGGGATAAAAACAACGAAGGGATTGCCGTGGGCAATCCCTTCGCCTGGCAGGCATCAGCTGGATAGCTGGTTGGCGAACTGGCCGACTGCATCCACCACTTTCTGCGCGCCGTCCTGAATCTCGACAATCACCGTACCCGCCTCCGCCGCCAGCGCCAGCCCCTGTTCGGCCTGTTGTTTGCCGTCGGTCATCAGGGCCACGGCGTTGCGCGCCATGTCCTGGTTCTGGCGCACCACACCGACGATTTCCTCGGTCGCCTGGCTGGTGCGCGAGGCCAGTTGCCGCACTTCGTCGGCTACCACGGCAAAGCCTCGGCCCTGCTCACCCGCGCGTGCGGCTTCGATGGCAGCGTTGAGCGCCAGCAGGTTGGTCTGTTCGGCAATGCCGCTGATGGTCTTGACGATGGTGCCGATCACCTGGGATTGCTCGTTCAGCGCCTCGATACCCTCGCCGGCGGTCTGCATGTGCTTCGACAGATCGCGCATCACATTGACCGCTTCGGTCACCACACGGGTGCCACGCTGGGCGGTGCTGTCGGTTTGCAGGGACGTGCTGTAGGCGATATTGGCGGCATCGGCGACGGCCTGCTCCTGATTGACCTGATCGGTGATCACCGTGGCGAACTTCACCACTTTGTAGAGTTTTTCGTTGGCGTCGAGCACCGGGTTATAGGAGGCTTCCAGCCAGACGACACGACCATGGCTGTCGAACCGCTTGAAACGGCCGGCAACGAATTCGCCGTTATTCAGGCGACGCCAGAAGTTCTGGTACTCGGCGCTGTTGTACTCCTCCGGCTCGCAGAACTGGCGGTGATGTTTACCCTTGATCTGCGCCAGGCTGTAACCCATGCCCTGCAGGAACCGGTCGTTGGCACTCAGTACGTTGCCGCTGAGGTCGAACTCGATCACGGCAGTCGAACGCACCAGCGCGCCGATCAGGTTTTCGTGTTCGCGGGAGGCCTCGATGGTGCGGGTCAGGTCGCTGGAGAAAATCGAGAAATGCTTGATCCGGCCATCCGATGAGCGAACCGGTTGGACGATGGAGCGCAACCACGCCTCTTCGCCGTTACCGCGTGAAAGGCGCACAGCGCCAGCGAAATGCTCACCACGGGTCAGAGCGGCCTTGAAGCGGTGATGAAACTCGTCCGACTTCACATGGGCCGGCACGATGTCTTCGATGGCGCGGCCGATCAGGTCGTGGCTCTTGTAGAGCATTTCGTTGAGGAAGTTCTGATTGACCGACTGAATCCGTCCGTCGGGCTCAAGGGTGAGCACCAGCATCTCGCTTTCCAGGCTCTCCTTCACTTGCAGAAGGCTGGAGAGTTCTTCACGAAGAGCCGCCAGCTCTTGCTTCAGGCGTTTGTTGAACATGGGAAAGCACCGATGGACTGGATGGATAGCGGGTATGCAGCCTAACCATCGGCCTTGGAAATCTTTTCTGAAGAGCGCGCGAGGCTTGTCCTACAAAAATAGTTAAGCCTCGACAACTCAGGCGGTGCCGGCCACCGGACACGGCTCCGCGCGCGGCATCCGCGAGCCGAAATACGCTGCACTGACGACGCCCACCGCGCCCATCACCGCGCAGAACATCACGCAGATCCACGGGCTCCATGGCATCAGACCGATCAGCAGCAACGGCGTGAAACTGGCCCAGGCGGCGTAGGCAATGTTGTAGGTGAAGGAGATCCCGGAAACGCGGATCCGCGCCGGGAACAGGCTGACCATCACTGACGGCACCGCACCGACCACGCCACAGCACAGCCCGGCGATGGCGTAGGCCAGACCGATCCAGTCCCCGCCGCTGATCAGGCAGGTGTAAAGCAGGCCGATCCCCAGTGGCAGCAACAGACTGTAGAGCATGACCGTGCGCCACGCGCCGATGCGATCGACCAGTCGACCGGCGATCACGCAGCCGATGTTCAGGAAAACAATGCCCAGCGCACTGAGCGCAAAAGTGTGGCCGGCAGTCATGCCGAAGGTCTTCTGCATCATGGTCGGGGTGATGACCACGAACACCACTACCGCCGAGGTCAGTACGCAGGTCAGCAGCATCGCCGGCAACATGGCCAGTCGATGATCGCGCAGCACGGTGCGCAGCGGGAGTTCGACCCGCGCCTCGCGTTGCGCCTCCATGGCCATGAACACGGGGGTTTCGCTCAGCCAGCGGCGCAGCCAGACGCCGATCACGCCAAACACGCCGCCGAGCAGGAACGGATAACGCCACGCGTAATCGAGCACTTCGGCCGGGGTGAACACTTGCGCCAGGAAGGTCGCGGTCAACGCGCCGATCAGATAACCGAAGGTCAGCCCCGCCTGCAGAAAGCCCAGGGCATAACCGCGATGGCCGGCCGGCGCATGCTCGGCCACGAACACCCAGGCGCTCGGCACTTCACCACCCACCGCCGCGCCTTGCAGGATGCGCAGCGCCAGCAGCAACAGCGGTGCGAAATAGCCGATCTGCGCGTAGGTCGGCATGATCCCGATCAGCAGGCACGGCAGCGCCATCATCAGGATGCTCAGGCTGAAGACTTTCTTGCGCCCCAACCGGTCGGCGAAATGCGCCATCAGAATCCCGCCCAGCGGGCGCGCCAGATAGCCGGTGACGAAGATCCCGAAGCTTTGCAGCAGGCGCAGCCACTCGGGCATTTCCGGCGGGAAGAACAACTGGCTGAGGGTCAGGGCGAAGAACACGAAAATGATGAAATCGTAGATCTCCAGCGCCCCGCCCAGGGCCGCAAGGCCGAGGGTCTTGTAGTCGGAACGGCTGAACGGCGCCGGTCGGGCAGTGGAATGGGCAGTCATGGCAAAGAACTCTGGCAGGCAAAAAACCAAGGCGCCCATGGTCTACGCAAACGGGCCGCCGGACAACCCGTTAGACCATAGTCCTGATTGCTGCAAAACACGCTCACAAAAATCCGCCGTTGATTTACTGTTGGCACCTGTCCAGACGGGCCGTCCAGGCCCTGAAGACCACAATAAACATAAAAATCCGAGGTACTCCCGTGGCCGTTGATATCGAAGATAGCCGCTCTGCGCGCTTTGCCTTGCGCTGTTCAAGTTTTGCCGAACGCTGGTTTCCCGACTCCTGGGTATTCGCCGCGCTGGCGGTGATCATCGTCGCGCTGGCGACCCTGGCCATGGGCGCCAGACCCACTGACGCCGCCATGGCCTTCGGGGACGGGTTCTGGAGCCTGATCCCGTTCACCATGCAGATGGCGTTCGTGGTGATCGGCGGGTATGTCGTGGCCAGTTCGCCGCCCGCCGTGAAATTGATTGATCGCCTGGCGCGGATCCCGAAGAACGGTCGCTCGGCCGTGGCGTGGGTCGCGCTCATTTCGATGGTCGCGTCCTTGCTCAACTGGGGCCTGTCGCTGGTGTTCGGCGGTCTGCTGGTGCGCGCCCTCGCCCGCCGCACCGATCTGAAAATGGACTATCGCGCCGCTGGTGCCGCCGCCTACCTTGGCCTCGGCGCCGTGTGGGCGCTGGGCCTGTCGTCGTCCGCCGCGCAGTTGCAGGCCAACCCGGCCAGCCTGCCGCCGTCGATCCTGTCGATCACCGGGGTGATTCCGTTCACCCAGACGATTTTCCTCTGGCAGTCGGGCGTGATGCTGCTGGCACTGATCGTGATTTCGATCATCATCGCCTACGCCACCGCGCCCGGCCCGAACTCGGCACGTGACGCCAAGGCCTGCGGCATCGACCCGGCCTTCAACCTGCCGCCGCTGCAACCGCGCACCCGTCCCGGCGAATGGCTGGAACACAGCCCGCTGCTGATCATCCTGCTGGTGCTGCTGGCGGCCGGATGGCTGTTCCACGAGTTCTCGACCAAACCGGCGATCACCGCGATTTCCGGGCTCAACACCTACAACTTCCTGTTCATCATGCTCGGCGCGTTGCTGCACTGGCGTCCGCGCAGCTTCCTCGACGCAGTGGCGCGCGCCGTGCCGACCACCACCGGGGTGCTGATCCAGTTCCCGCTGTATGGCTCGATTGCCGCGCTGATGACCACGGTCAAAGGCACCGATGCCCAGACCCTGGCCCATCACATCTCGACGTTCTTCGTCAGCATCGCTTCCCACGACACCTATGCATTGCTGATGGGTGTGTACTCGGCGATTCTCGGTTTCTTCATTCCGTCGGGCGGCGGTAAGTGGATCATCGAGGCGCCGTACGTGATGCAGGTGGCCAATGATCTGAACTATCACCTTGGCTGGGCGGTGCAGATATACAACGCCGCCGAAGCCCTGCCGAACCTGATCAACCCCTTCTACATGCTGCCGCTGCTGGGCGTTCTGGGGCTGAAGGCGCGGGATCTGATCGGTTTCTCGTTCGTGCAATTGCTGGTGCACACGCCACTGGTGCTGGTGTTGCTGTGGGCGCTGGGCACGACCCTTTCCTATCTCCCGCCCGTGATGCCATAAACGATGGCGACAGGGTGCCGGCCCCGGCGCCCTGTCTTTCTCTTCAACAAAATCACCCGAACGAACCGTTCTGCGGTTGCCTGTCGCAAATAATGGCTCAGAGCCATCATCTTTCTTTACCGCGCCACTGCCTCGGTAATATTCTTGCGCGCCAATATCTGTTTCATTTTTTGTCTGAGCGCAAAGGGAGTTCGTTGCAATGATCGTCGGGATTGACCTGGGAACCACCAATAGCCTTGTTGCCGTATGGCAGGGCGATGCCACTGAGTTGGTGCCCAATGCCCTGGGCCAGTTCCTGACACCCAGCGTGGTGGGTCTGGACGATCAGGGCCGGATTCTGGTCGGACAAGCTGCCCGCGAACGCCTGCACACTCATCCGCGTCTGACCGCGTCGCTGTTCAAGCGCCATATGGGCAGTGCGACGGAGGTCTACCTCGGGGATAAAAAATTCCGTCCAGAAGAACTGTCTGCGCTGGTGCTCAAGAGCCTGAAAGAAGACGTCGAGCGCACCTACGGTCAAGCCGTCACGGAAGCCGTGATCAGCGTTCCGGCCTATTTCAGCGACGCCCAGCGCAAGGCCACGCGCATCGCCGGTGAGCTGGCGGGCCTGAAAGTCGAAAAACTGATCAACGAACCCACCGCCGCCGCACTCGCCTATGGTTTGCATCAACGGGACAAGGAAACTTCGTTCCTGGTGTTCGACCTGGGCGGCGGTACGTTCGACGTGTCGATTCTCGAACTCTTCGAGGGTGTCATGGAAGTGCGCGCCAGCGCCGGTGACAACTTCCTCGGCGGCGAGGACTTCGACAATGTGCTGCTCGAGCACTTTATCGATCAGCATCGCAACGTGTCGGACTTCCCCGAGCGCTCGACCATCCTCCAGCCGCTGCGCCGCGAAGCCGAGCGTGTGCGCCGCGCACTGGGCCAGGACGCCAGCGCCGAATTCAGAGTGCAGGTCGGCGAAAAGCAATGGATCCAGACCATTACTCAGGCGCAAATGGCGACGCTGTACATGCCGTTGCTCGAACGCCTGCGCGCGCCGATCGAACGGGCCCTGCGCGACGCACGCATCCGCGTCAGCGACCTCGATGAAATCCTGTTGGTCGGCGGCACCACCCGCATGCCACTGGTGCGCAAACTGGCTGCCGGGCTGTTCGGCCGCTTCCCGTCGATCAGCCTCGATCCGGATCAAGTGGTCGCTCAGGGCGCGGCGATTCAGGCAGCGCTCAAGGCCCGTTCGGCCGCGCTGGAAGAAGTGGTGCTCACCGATGTCTGCTCCTACACCCTGGGGATCGAGACCTCCACTCAGGTCGGTCGCCAGTATGAAAGCGGTCATTACCTGCCGATCATCGAGCGCAACAGCATCGTCCCGGTCAGCCGGGTGAAAACCGTGCAGACCCTTCACGACAATCAAGAACAGGTCGTCGTCAAAATCTTTCAGGGCGAAAGCCGTCTGGTCAAAGACAACGTGGCGCTCGGCCAACTGGACATCAAGGTGCCCAAGCGCAAGGCCGGCGAAGTCGAGCTGGATGTGCGCTTCACCTACGACAACAACGGCTTGCTCGAAGCCCAGGTCAGCATTCCTCTGACCGGTCAGCAGCATTCGCTGGTCATCGAGAACAACCCCGGCGTGCTGACGCCCGAGGAGATCCAGCAACGCCTGCAAAGTTTGGCGCAACTGAAGATCCATCCGCGCGAGCAGCAAGTGAACACCCTGCTCAGCGCACGGCTGGAACGTCTGTATCAGGAAAGCCTGGGCGACCTGCGCGATCAGATCGGCTACTGGGCCAAGCAATTCCAGCAAGCGCTGGATTCCCAGGACGAGCGGCAGATCCGCGAAACCCGTACCGAACTGAGCAAGCAGTTGAGCGCCCTCGACCGCAGCCCCTGGCAGTAAGGAAGCACGACATGGAATGCTGGTCTGTCCTGCAACTGCCCGAAGACGCCGGGCTGCGTGATATCAAGCGCAGTTACGCGCGTCTGCTGAAAGTCTTCCGGCCTGATGAAGATGCCGCAGGCTTCCAGCGCCTGCGCGAGGCTTATGAACGCGCACTGTCGATTGCCCAGTGGCGCCTTGAAAACGAAGAGACCGAAGAGCACGACGACGTCATCCTAGCCCCGGGGATCGCCGCGCTGGCGGTACAAGAGCTGTCCATGGCCCAGCCACTGCAGAAAACCGGGACCGATGCGTGGGATTACCCTGCGGCGCTGTTCGAACCGGTGGCCCCGGCCGCGCCCGAAGCACCGCTCGAGTCGCCGATCTTGCGGGTACAGTCCCTGAATCCGGAGCCTCTTAACCTGGAACCCGAGCAGCCGACTGCCGACCCGGCCATTGAAGCCGCATCGCAATTGCTGAACGGCCTCTCGGACACCAATCTGGACCAGCGCTGGGAGCAAGCGCGCCAGCAGGATTGTGCGCAAGCGTTCCAGGAACTGTTGCTGACGTTGTGCTTCGATCAGCCCGCCCTGCGCCTTTCGATTGCCCGCTGGGCGGTACAGCACCTGGGTTGGCTGGGCCCGTGGCAGGAAATCGTCATCGGCGACGGGCAGCGCAGCATTCTCGCCAACGAACTGCTGGCCGATTATCGACAATCGCTGGAAACGCTGCTCGCCTCGCAAAACGAGCGTGAATTTCTCGCCCTGCTCAAGACTTACACGGCCCAACCCTGGCTCCAGGTGTTCGACCGTCGGGAACACTGGCAGCAGATCGTTCTGCAATTGCTGCAGGACACAGAGTGGAGCGTGCCGCTGTTCGACCGAGTGTCCCAGTTGTTTGGCTGGGACGACACCAAGGGCATTCATCCGCAACCGGACTGGCTCTGGCAGGAGATGATCGAGCGCTGCAATCAGGAAAGCCTCTACGACAATCTGTGCGCCCGGGCCGAAGATCAGCGCAACGGGTCGCCCGATGCGCTGGCCGCACGGATGCTGATCAGCCCGATGAAGCCGCGGCAACACAAAGACATGACCGACCGCTTCATTCCGGCGGACTGGCAGGCCTGCCAGCAGTTGTCGGAAACCCTCAAGTGGCGTTTCCCTGACCTGCTCGCCCGTCTTCCGTACGCCGATGTTTTCTACTGGCGACGGTTTCTGCCGCGCTACATCGCCGCCGAAACCTGGATGCAGTCATGGGCGGCGATCGCGCTGGCGCTGTGGCTGTTCTATCTACCCGCCGAGCACAAGACCACGGCGATGAGCATCGTCATCCCGCTGGCCTTCGCCTGCGTTCCTGTCTGGTTTTTCCGGATCGGCCTGAGTTATTGGTTTCTGATCAGCGCCCATTTGATCGTTCAGGATCTGTGGTTGACCGAAAAGATCATTCCACGCCGATGGAACCCTGACACCCGCTGGCTCGTGCTGCGCCATGGCGTGCCGCAAGCCGTCATGATCCTGCTGTTCTCGGTCATGCTCGGCGGCCTGGGGGCCTTCACCTATATCGGCGTGATTCTGATCGGGCTCTGGCACAAGCGACGTATCGGCACGCTCGACCCGGAGTTCAGCGACAAGCACCCATGGCTGACCGCGCTGCACTGGGCGCATTTCAGCCCGTTGCAATTGCTGTTTCTGGTGGTCATGACCGGCGTGATTCTTGCCAGTCAGCTTGGTTATTCGCTGAAACACCTGTTCCCCGGCTAGGCTAGACGCGGGCCGGATTGCCCTCCACCAAGGTTTTACCCTCGCTGAAAAGGATCTGAGCATGTTGAAACTCGCAGGCCTCACCCTCGCGGCGCTCACGTTGAGCGCCGCAGCCCACGCCGATGTCGACCTGAAACTGGGCAGCACCGAACGCGTCACCCGCCTCTTCGCCTACCCCAACAATTGCAGCGTGATCTGCTTTCGCAACTGGACGCTGGAGCAGACCGTCGCCCATTACCTGAGCCAGAGCGTGCAGCGCGACGGCTACACCAACGCCAAAGTGCTGGTGAAAAACGACAACGATCAGCTCTATGCCGAAATCAGCGGCGTACCACAGGGCTACGACAAACCGCTGACAGCGCTGCTCGACGCCGGCGATCTGGCCTACAACGGCGCCAGCAAACTCAATGCCGACGGCAAATGGTCGTACAGCTGGTATCTGTTCCTGCCACTGGGCATGGCCCTGGAAAACCGCAAAAGTGTCGAGCTGCTGCACTTCCCGCCGGATTACTCGCTGACCCAGGCCCAGGATTACCTGCGCTCGAACACCACCGACCGCTGGGCCGCGCTGCTGGCCGACAATGGCATCCCCGCCGACCAGACGCCGGCCTACCAGACCATCATCGACATCGCCCCGATCGCCGCGCCCGCCAGCGCCGGCAAGGATCTGGAAGGCGTGTACGACTACTTCAAGGATTACCAGACCACCATGGTCAGGCAGGTCAGCCAGAACGCCAGCGGCGTCGTGCTGCCGATGGTTGCCTTTGGTGCGCCAGTGCGTAACTGGATCAAGCAGCAATACGGTGCGACCGTGAATGTACTGGGCCTGGCGACCATCAGCCCGAGCGCGGGGGTGAACGTACCGGTGCTGGGTTCCAACCACCCGAGCTACATCTGGTACGCCGCCGACCCGAGCAACTACACCGGCGACGATGCCCAGGCCAAGGCCGATGCGGCCGGTCTGAAGGTGATGGGACAAGACTTGAGCGCTGCCTGCTGGCAGGCCGGAATGGGCAGCAAACCGGGCACCGATCCGAAGACACTGCTCAACAGCTGCACCCAGACCTGGCAAGTGACGCAGAAAGCCAAGACCTGCGAGCTGTTCTACACCACGATCCGCAACGAGACCGTGGCACAGGCGGACAAAACCTGTTCGACCGCACCGGTCAAATCCCAACTGCAACAGCTGAAAAGCCCATTGCCGGACATGGCCGCGCCCGCCGCCCACCTCTGAACGAACGTGCGACGTTCCCGTGTCAGCCTCGGCTGACTCGGGAAAGCGTCTATTTCGCCTGTCAGATCTGACAGTAGACCGCTAGTGTGATTTACGGGATCTTGGATCCAATCATTGTGTTGCAGGACTGACAGGACGTCAGCCCAGGGAAGTCGCGACACCGAGCCAACAGGGAGCGTTATGAACACTTACGCATTACCGGGTAAACCGGCACGCGATACCGAGGGCATTTATCCTTTTGCCGGACTCCCCGTCCGCCTGGGATTTCCGTCGAAGCAGGATTTCGAGATTGTTCACGATCCCGAAGGCGTGGCCACCGCTGTCATAGCGTGCCGGGCATTTATGCGTATCACCCGAATGTGCCGGTTTTCGGGCCAGTTGCTGCCCTATCGCTGCCGACAGACTCGGCAACTGCTGGCCGGCATCCATCTGTACGATCCGCGTTTTTGCGGGGCAATCGAGCATTGTTGCGACCCGAACACCTTTCTCGACATGAGCGAGTTATGGCTGTGGGCATTGCGCGACATTGTCGCGGGAGAACGGCTGACGGTGGATTACACCGCCACCGAAGACAAACTGCTGCGGCAGTTCGCCTGCGGTTGCGGGTCCTCGCGCTGCCGTGGGTGGATCACCGGTTACGACGAATCACCCAATCTTGAAGGCCAGCGCTATTTGCTCAGCTGGCGGCGACAAGGTTTACGCTGAACGACCGGTCAAGGCGCGCCGACCGGACGTAAACGGTACTGCGGCGGCAATTGCTCGAAACCGCTGATCGTGGTGTTCAGACTCTTCCAGCGACCATCCTTGATGCCGTAGATGCAACCGTGGATCGACAGGCTCTGCCCGCGATGCCAGGCGTTCTGGATGATGCTGGTGTGGGCGACGTTGGCCACTTGCTGAATCACGTTGAGCTCGCACAGACGATCGACCTGTTCCTCTTCGGTCGGCAGCCTGGCCAGTTCTTCGCGTTTCTCGTAGTACAGGTCACGGATCGAACGCAGCCAGCCATCGATCAGGCCGAACTGACGATCCTGCATCGACGCACGCACACCGCCGCAGCCGTAGTGTCCGGTCACCAGGATATGTTTGACCTTGAGCACGTCCACTGCGTACTGGATCACCGACAGGCAGTTGAGGTCGGTGTGCAGCACCACGTTGGCGACGTTGCGGTGAACGAACAGATCGCCCGGCAGCATGCCGACGATTTCATTGGCCGGAACCCGCGCATCGGAGCAGCCGATCCACAAGTATTCAGGCGTCTGCTGGCGAGCCAGTTTGGCGAAGAAATCCGGGTCTTCCTTGGTGATCGCGTCAGCCCAACGCTCGTTGTTATCAATCAGGTCTTGTAAGTCATGCATGCTGTAAGGCCTCAAGAAAGATGCGCTGGTATGACAGTCGACCGCCCGTCGGGGTCACGCACGGATCGCTGGTGATTTGCTTTGAATTCTCGCGCACCCGGTGAGTCCACCTCAGTAAGGCCCACAGAATGAGGATTTGCCATGACTGATTCACGACGTCCCCTCGATGCGGTGCAACCGGAGCCCATCGATAATAACGAAGACCGCATGGGGTCGGTGCACGAGCTGGATTTCGACGATGAAGAGCCCAGTGCGAAGATCGGCGATGAACTGCCTGAACGCGAGCGCGAACAGTTGATGCCACGCGAGCGCGTGCGCGAAGCCGGTTTGACTGGGGCATCGACCGCCGATCATGAGCCTACCGACGACGACCTCAGCCCGGAAACCCTGATCCGTGAGGACGGTGCCCGGGATGCCCGGGAACTCGGCGAAGGCGATCAGGCCGATTGGGATTTGAGCGTGGTCGACGAGGACGACATCGGCGGCGGCAATGGGCTGGATGAAGCGGAACTGGCGCGCCGCGATCCGCTGGATGGCAACCGCTGATTGTATTGCCTGACAGGACGCCATCGCGGGCAAGCCCGCTCCCACAGAGATCCGGGTCGTACTCAAATTATGTATACGACACCAGAACCTGCGGGAGCGGGCTTGCCCGCGATGCTTTAACGTTTTAATCGACCAATGTGCAGGCCATGACCACGGCATCTTCACGCCCACCGACCGCCGGGTAGTAATCCCGGCGCCGGCCGATCTCGTTGAAGCCATAGCGCTCGTACAGGCGAAAGGCCGACGTGTTGCTGTCGCGCACTTCCAGGAAACATTCCCGGGCATCGGCGGCGTAGGCGCGGGACATCAGGTATTCGAGCAAGGTCAACCCCAGCCCGCGCCCCTGGTTTTCCGGCTTGACCGTGATGTTGAGCAGGTGCGCCTCATCGAGAATGATCTGCACCACCCCGTGGCCCACCTGCTGCTCTCCTTCGAACATCAGCCAGATCTGGTACTTGCCCAGGCCGTCGAGAAAAATCCCGCGAGTCCATGGATGGCTGTACGCGGCGAATTCAATCTTCAGCACAGCGTCCAGATCCGCCTCGGTCATCGGGCGAAACGATACAGCGTCACTCATTCGATTCTTTCCAGCGCGCCATCAGCCGACGCATGGCTTGCCACACGGCGGCCTTGCGCTGTGGCTCATCCATCAACAATTCCAGCCCCGGCACGGCCCACGCCAGGCCAAGACCCTCGATTTGCAATTCAGTGTTGAACGCCTCGGCATCCGCCTCACCGGCAAAGCGCACCGCCGGCAGGCCGATCAGCCACAGGCAGGCGCACGGCGCCGCCTCCATCTGCACCGACAGGAAACCCTGAACGAAATCCCGGGCCGCTTCAGGGCCCTGATCCATCGTGCCGCGGTTCAGCCAAGGCCAGCGCACCGGCTCACCGACAATCTGCGGCGCGTCCGGCAGACCGGCGGCACGCAGCATGTCCTTGAGTAACAGATAGGCAGGATCGCGGGACTGGAAGGCTTCGCCTGTGGGTAACTCCACCAGCAGCAGGCAACGGCCGGCGCGCAGCAATTGCAGGGCAAAACGCGGTGGCGGCACCGGTGCCGGCTTGGCCACCACGGGTGTTTCGTCGACTTCTTCGACCGGTATGGCGCCCGTGCGGGTGCTGGCCAGCGAAGGTCGCGGAACTTCGATTTTCGGCCGTTCGACCGGACGCGCGGCCGGCTGCTCCGGCGCTTCGGCCGGGGTGGCCGGGATCACCGGCGCAGCAATCTCGGGCTCGGGCATGTCCAGCAGCTCGGGCCGCGACGGCGCGGCAAAGGGCAATTCGGTGCGCGGCAGCCAGTTGACCACCTGCATGGCGTTCAAATAGGCGCGGCGGCGGGACTCGATTAGCAAGGGTCGGCCACTTGTGGATAACTGAAGTGCGCTGATTCTACCGCCCTTCGCTCAAGATCGCGCGCTGTTGATCGATAGTCTTGACCGATACCTTGACGCAAAGAAAAGCGACAGCCCGTCCCGAGAGTGAATCGCATCCTTCGTGATGCAGTACAATCGCGGCTTTTAATCGCCAACCAGCCGGCCATTCCGATGATCGAACCCAAGCGCGTCTTGCGCGCCCTCGCTGAACACTGGGCACTTCTGGAGCCACTGTGCGAGCACTTCGACCAGGGCACCCTGAGCCTCAACGAACTGCGCACGCAACTGGCCGCCCAACAACTGGACAGCACGCCGCAGGACATCACCAGCCTGCTCGACGTGTGGATCCGCCTCGACATTCTGGTTCCCGTGGCGAAAAGCCCGAACCGTTTCGAACTCAATGCGCAGATTCACGACTTTCTCGCCTACCTGCGCCGCGAACACCGTCTGGGCCTGTGCCTGGAAATCGAAGCCTACCTGCGCCACCTCGAACGTCTGGCCGGTTACATTCAGGATGCATTCGACGTCCGCGACGGCAATGATCTGGCCCGCCAGTTGCGCCTGCTCGACATGCGCGTGCGCGACGTTCTGAAGAAACTCGACAACGACGAACAGGCGCTGGTGGCCGTGGCCGAACGGGCCAAGACCAGCGACCGGCAGATTCCGCTGCGTCAGCGTTACGCCGAAGTACTGGCGACGTGGGACGAATACGTCGAGCCGATGATCGATCTGGTGAACGCCGACGGCGCTTTCGAGCAAGGCGTGCGCAAGGTCGAAACCGTATTGCTGAAGATGCTCAGCGAACAGCAGCGCCTCGGCCATCTGGTCGATGACGACATGCTGCTGCGCACCCACGCGCGCATACTCGAAATGCAGACCAGTGCCCAGCTGACCTTGCGTCACGCTCGGGAATTGCTGCTGCCGCTGCGTGAAGAAGCCCGCCGGCACAACGCCGTGACCCGTGGCGCCGCCCTCGCCCTCGCCGCGATCCGCCGGAAAGGCATCGACGCCGTGCCGCAAGCCGCGATGCCGCTGTTCACCCGGCCGCAAAGCACCTTCCTCGGCAGCGCCAGTCAGGTCGAAGCCTACGTTTACGCCCTGGCCCGTTTCGAGCCGAAACCGGCGCGTTTTCCCAAGGCGCACAAATCGCAGAAGACCGGCGATGCCCCGCGCGCACCGCGCACAGTGCGCGAGATGGTCGACCGCTGCGAAGAATCCCTGCCGATGCCGGACCTGATGACCTGGCTGCTGGAGCAGGAACCGGACGGCGCTACCGACGAATTGCTGTACTGGTTCTCGCGCCTGTCGCGGGAAAAACGCTTCAAGCGCGAGCGTCTGGAACGCCGCGAATACCACACTCACGAGCACCAGGTCAGCCTGCGCTCCTTCGCCCTGCTCTCGGCCGCCGACACCGCCGCCGAGGATTCTGCGAGCATCCCCAATGCATCTTGATCTATCTGAACTGTCGCAACTCGCGCCGATCTTCCGCGAGCTGTTCAAGGGTTACCACGTCAGCCGCCGCGACCCGGAGCTGTACGCGCAACTGTCGAATTTCCAGGACCAATACCGCACGCTGTTCAAGGCACTGGGCTTCGAACTGGTCTGCGACACCCGTGGTTTCTATTACTTCGTGCCGGACATGGCCGCAGCGGCGGTGAACAAGACT
This sequence comes from Pseudomonas sp. R15(2017), assembly GCF_002112685.1. Taxonomy (NCBI): domain Bacteria; kingdom Pseudomonadati; phylum Pseudomonadota; class Gammaproteobacteria; order Pseudomonadales; family Pseudomonadaceae; genus Pseudomonas; species Pseudomonas sp. R15(2017). The sequence continues at coordinate 7,369 of NZ_NEII01000011.1, read as the reverse complement.
GCTCAGCGTCTGGCGCTGTTCACTTTCATCCTGGTCGAGCATCTGGCCGATCAGGGCCGCGACCCGATCGCCGTACTCGACGGCGGCAGCCTCGGCCGCGAAGAACTGCCGTCGCTGCTGGAAAAGTACCGCGACCTGTTCATCCAGGCCGAAGTGCAGACGGTTGAAGAGCTGGAAGAAAAAATCATGCGCCGCATGACCCAGCTCGGTTTCGCCAGCGAGGAAAACGGCGTGTACCGTTTCCTGCCGCCGATGCACCGGTTCCTCGACGTCTGCCTGTCGGTTCAGCAGGACCGCGATCTGGCGGCCAGCGTGCACAGCGTTCTGCCGCTGCCGGCACCGGTGCTGATCGACGAAGAAGCCGAGGCGAAATTCCTCGCCACCGACGACCCGCTCGATCTTTCCGAATTTGATGAAGAGAGCGAAGAAGACGCACTGGCCCGCGCCATTGCCGAAGAACAGGAGTCCGACGCATGAGCCAGGAACGCTACGGCATCCGCCGCTTTGCCCTTTTGAACACCGCCGGTTACAGCCTTGGCCTGTTCCCGCTGGAAGAACCGCTGTCGGTCTACGGCGCGAACAACCTCGGTAAATCCGCCTCGATCAACGCCTTGCAGTTCCCGATCCTGGCGCGCATGTCGGACATGAGTTTCGGCAAATACAGCCTGGAACAATCCCGGCGTTTCTACTTTGCCTCCGACACCAGCTACATCCTCGTGGAAGTGAACCTGCCCCACGGCCCGCACGTGATCGGCGTGGTCGGTCGCGGCCCGGGTGGCGGTTTCGGTCACCAGTTCTTTGCCTACGCCGGCAAACTCGACCTGGCGCACTACCAGAAAAACGACACCTGCCTGCGCCAGAAGGAGCTGTTCAGCAACCTTGAGAAAGAAGGCCTGAAAGCCTACGAACTCAAGCCGGATGAACTGCGTCGCTTGCTGGTTGGCGGTCATACGTCGATCCCGCTGGATCTGACCCTGATCCCGCTGCGCTCCACCAGCGAGCAGAGCCTGAAAACCTTCCGTGCGCTGTTCATCAACCTGCTGCACATGCGCGAAATCACCGCAGCCAAGCTCAAGCAACTGTTCCTCGATGCTTTCGAACACAGCCTGCGTTCCGGCAGCGTCGATTACATCGCCGCGTGCGAAGAAGCCTTCCGCGACGTGCGGCGCATGGAACAGGACTACAACTCGCTGGTGGCGGCCGGCCCGTTGGTCGAAGCCTTGTCCAACGGCGTGAAACAGCGCGATGTACTGCGCGGCAAACTGCATCGCCTGTCGCCGCTGCTCGACTCGTTGCTCGGCACCTGGTCGGACTACGCCACGGCGCGCAAGGAAGAGCTGACCATCCAGGCCGAGCACTACCGTCGCGAGCAGGACGATCTGCAAAACGATCAGCGCGGTGGCACTCAGGAACTGATGCGTCTGGAACGGGAAATCTCCGGCATCCAGCGCTGGCTCGGCGAGTTGTCCGTTCTGAAGAACCGCTTCGCCCTGGTCGATGACGTCAAAGTCCTGGAGCAGCAACTGCTGGCGGCCAAGGACGCTCACGACGAACTGGCCGGTGCGCTGGCGCAGTCTCGTCAATTCAGTGCCGAGGATCTCGAAGAACGTCTTCGCGATCTGGAAAAACGCCTGAAGTCGGTGAAGCAGCAACTCGATCACGCCGACAACAACAGCTACGCCCGTCTGCGCGAAGAGTTCTCGCAACAGGACGTCGAGCGCCTGATGCGCCTGTTCAACAGCGCGCTGTTCAGCCTGCCGCTGGGCGAACACGGCATCACCCTCGACGACGATGGCGAATGGGTGAAATCGGTCGAGCTGATCCTCGACGGCTTCAAGGGCGAGCGTTTCGAAGTGCCGGGCCTGTCGATCGACATCTCGCACATCGAGCCGCCGGCGCTGCAAGCGCTGGCCGACCGTGCCGCGCTGCGCGATCAGAAAGAACGTCTGGAAAAAGAGCTCAAGCAACTCAAGACCCAGCAAGCCGTGGCCGCCGACCGCGCCGCGAGCAAGACCCAGACCGAAGCGCTGTACCAGCAGGTGCTGGATGCGCAGAAGGCGCTGGAAGATTTCCGCCGCACTCAGACCCTGAGCGCCGAAGAAAGCGACAAGCTCGAGCAACTGGCGCAGATGGAAGCCGCGCAGGACGAACTCAAGCGCTCCAGCGACGCGTTCACCGAGCGCGTCCAGCAACTGTCGGCCAAGCTGCAACTGGTCGGCCGGCAAATTGCCGATATGGAAGCCAAGCAACGCACCCTCGACGATGCCCTGCGTCGTCGTCAGCTGCTGCCGGCGGATCTTCCGTTCGGTACGCCGTTCATGGATCCGGTCGACGATTCGATGGACAACCTGCTGCCGCTGCTCAACGACTATCAGGACAGCTGGCAAGGCCTGCTGCGCGCCGACGGGCAGATCGAAGCGTTGTACGCGCAGGTGCGCCTCAAAGGCGTGGCCAAGTTCGACAGCGAAGACGACATGGAGCGCCGTCTGTCGTTGCTGATCAACGCTTACGCGCACCGCACCGACGAAGCCCTGACCCTGGGCAAGGCGCGTCGTGCAGCGGTCACCGATATCGCGCGGACCCTGCGCAACATCCGCAGCGACTACGACAGCCTCGAGCACCAACTGGCGCTGTTCAACCGCGAGATCAACAAGCGTCAGGTGTCCAACCTGCAGAGCTTCCGCATCGTCCTTGCGCCGAACAAGGAAGCGCTCAAGCACATCGACCAGATCATCCACAGCGCCGGTCAGTACGAAGAAGGCGAAACCCTGTCGGTGTTCGACCTGAGCCAAAGTGCGGAACAGGACAACAAGAACGAAGAAGCCAAGGAATACCTGGCGCGGCTGGTGGCGGCGAACCACAACCAGCTCGGCCTCAAGGACTTGTTCGAACTGGCGTTCGAGATCACCAAGGTCAACGGCCAGCCGGTGATCCACACCGACATCGATGGCGCGGCGTCCAACGGCACGACGATGACCATCAAGGCGCTGACCAACATGTACCTGTTGCTGCACTTGATGGACCGCGATCTGGCCGGTCGCGTGCGCCTGCCGTACTACCTCGACGAGGCAGCAGACATCGACGAGAAGAACCAGGCAGCGCTGCTGGAAACCAGCCTGCAACTGGGCTTCGTGCCGATTCTGGCGAGTGTGAAGCCGCAGGTCTGCGCCAGTGTCGCCATCGACCTGGAAGGCGGCAGTGGCCCGGCCGGGATCTACATCGACGAGGCCGACTGGAAGTACATCCGTCGCCACGATGTGGTGAAGGCCACCGTCAATGTCGAAGCGGACGAGCCGGAGCTGGATGCGGTTTGATGCGTAACTGACGGGCACAAAAAAGGGCCGCGTTCCATTGGATCGCGGCCCTTTTTTATGTCTTGGAATTTTGTGCTGAATGACAGGACCTCTTCGCGGGCCAGCCCGCTCCCACAGGGATTGATGTCTTACACAAATTTGTATTCAACACAAAAACCTGTGGGAGCGGGCTTGCCCGCGAAGGCGTCCTCAACAACGCCCCATATTTCCCGGATTATTTACCGAGGGGGATTTTCGGTGCCCAGTTCAGCCACTCGTCTTCGAACTTGTCGAACAGCGGGAAGGTTTGCTCGGCGCGCGCGGGGTTACCCATCTGCTCGCCGTCCGGCGTGGCGAAGGCAATGCCGCCCTGAATCGCTGTCTCAAGCGACTCCGTGCGCACCGTTACGCCTTTGAACAGGCCGATGTCGAAACCGACGCCGCTGGTGTTCCAGAAGCGACTGCCGCTGCGCACCAGTGGCGCGTATTTCGGTTCGATCAGGATGTGCACCAGTACGCGATCCGCTGTCTGGCCCAGTTCGTAACCGGTGACTTTACCTACGGTGATCTCACGGTAAGTCACCGGAACACCTGGCTTGAGCGAACCGCGACGGGCAGCGCTCAACACAAGGCTCAAGCCTGCCTCCTGCTTGGTGACTTCCGGCGGATTGGCCAAGGCCACGAAGTTCTTCTGCGGGCCGAGGTTCTTGGCTGCCGGTTGCACTTCGATGTACTGACCGGTGACCAGGGTCTCCAGGTTCGAGGTCTTGATCAGCCCCAATTCCGGTTTGACCACCCAGAACTGGCTGCCAACCCGGGCAATCTTCTCCGGCACTTCAGTGATGCGCGCGGTGAGGATGACCGATTGCAGATCATCGGTCAGGTCGACACTTTCGATCTTGCCGACGTCCAGGCCTTTGAAGCGAACCGGGGTGCCGCTGCGCAGACCGTCCGCACGATCCACCTTGATGGTGACGACGGCGCCTTTCTGATTCGCTTCATCATGGCTGGCGAACAGACGGAAGCGCGGGATACGTTTTTGCAGCGGCGCTTTGGCTTGCGGCGTTTCGAAGGCGATGCCGCCCGCCATCAAGGTCTGCAACGATTCACTCTTGACCTGAATGCCGCCGGTCAAACCGCCGGTCAGCGTGACGCCGCTGACGTTCCAGAACCGGGTCGAGGCGTTGACCAGGTTTTCGTATTCCTTCTCGATGTGGACGCCGATCACCAGTTGCTTGCGGGTCTTGGAGAACTGATAGCTCTGCACCGAACCGACCTTGACCTGCTTGTAGAGGATCGGGCTGCCGACATCGATTGAACCGAGGGTATCGGTGAACAGCACAAGGTGCAGGCCGGGTGAGCGCAGATCCAGCGGCGGCGCTTTTGGTCGGGCTTCGAATTCACGTTGCGGAGCGCCGCCCTTGTCGCCCGGGCGCACGGCGATGTAGTTACCTTTTACCAGTGCTTCCAGACCGGTGATGCCGGCCAGGGAAATCGACGGTTTGACCACCCAGAATTGCGTGCCGGTGACCAGATAGTCTTCGGCCAGCGGGTCGAGAGTCAGTTCGGCGGTCGCGCTGGACAGGTCCGGATCGATCTTCAGCGCTTTCAGGTTACCGACCTGAATGCCCTTGTACATCACCGGGGTGCGCCCGGCTTGCAGGCCTTCGAAATCGCTGAGTTTGACCTTTACACGGATGCCGGCGGCGGCCGCATCGAAGTCTTCGTAGAGACGGAACGGCAGGCTTGGATCGGTGGGCGGGCTGTCCTTGCGGTTCTCCGGCGTAGCGAAGGCGATACCGCCGGCGACGATGCTGGCCAGGGATTCGCTGCGCACTTTCACCCCGGACAGGTTGGCGTCGATGCTGATGCCGCTGGCGTTCCAGAAACGGGTGTGTTTGCGCACCAGTTTGGCGTAGGTCGGTTCGATGAACACCTTGAGCTCGACCGTGCTCTGATCTTCCGACAGCACGTAGCTTTTGATCTGGCCGACTTTGATCTGCTTGTAGAACACCGGGCTGCCGCGGTTCAGCGAACCGAGGCGATCAGCCTTGATCGTCAGGTGCAAACCGGGTTTGGAGTCCGACAGCGGAGGCTCTTCGGCCAGGGCCTTGAACTTGCGGGTCGGCTCGCCTTCGCCGGGGCTGATGGCCACGTAGTTACCCGATACCAGGGTTTCCAGGCCGGTGATTCCGGCCAGGGTCACGCTCGGTTTGACCAGCCAGAAACGAGTGCTGGTCTTCAGGTACTGATCGACATCCTTGTTCATCTCGATGGTCGCGATGACACCTTTGGAGTTGCCTTCATCATCGAGCTTGAGTGCTTTCACCTTGCCGACCGGCATGCCTTTGTAGACCACCTCGGTCTTATTGGCTTGAATGCCTTCACCGCTTTCAAACCGCACCTGAATCTCGATGCCGGTTTCGTTATAGGCACGCCAGCCGAGCCAGCCACCGATAATCAGAGCGATCAGGGGCAGCACCCAGATGGCAGACCAGTTCGAAGCCGGTCGGGTTTTCGCTACAGGCAAATCAGTCATGGTCGGCATCCGACTCCGTGTTATCCCAAATCAGTCGGGGATCGAAAGTGACAGCGGCGAGCATCGTCAGAATCACCACACTGGCGAAGGCGATGGCGCCAAGATTGGCTTCGACACTGGCAAGCCGGCCGAAGTTGACGACCGCCACCAGAATGGCGATCACGAAAATATCGAGCATCGACCAGCGGCCGATGAACTCGATGAAGCGGTACATCCAGATCCGCTGACGGGCGGACAAGGGCTGGCGGCGCTGCACGGAAAACAGCAGCAGCGCGATGCCCACCAGCTTGAACGTCGGCACCAGGATGCTGGCAATGAACACCACGGCGGCAATCGGAATCATGCCGTGCTGCACCAGCTGGATGACGCCGGACATGATCGTGCTCGGATCACCCTGCCCCAGTGAGCTGACGGTCATGATCGGCAGTACGTTGGCCGGGATGTAGATAATCGCGGCCGTAATCAGCAGCGCCCAGGTTCGCGCAAGGCTATTGGGCCGCCGAGCGTGAACCAGCGCACCGCATCGGGTGCAGGTCTGCACATCGGTGTCGGTATCCTGCCTGTTCAGTTCGTGGCATTCGGTACAGATCAAAATGCCCGCATCAATCGCCCGCATGGGCATCTTCTCCTGATAACGCCTGCCAGATCTGATGCGGTGACATCACCACTTCGAGCCAGACCTGAACCAGTAACAAGCCGATGAAACATGCCAGACCGAGACCGACGGTGATGGCGGCCATGTCCGCCAGTTTGACGATCGCCACCAGGACGCCCATGAGGTAGACCTCAAGCATGCCCCAGTCTTTGAGGTGGTGATAAATGCGGTAGAGCAGCAGGCCGTAGCTACGACCGATGTTGAAACGGATGGTCAGCAACACGACCAACTGACACAGCAGTTTCAGCAGGGGAATTGCCATGCTGCACAGGAATACGACGACTGAGACACCGCGCATATCGGTATTGAACAGACCGATCACACCGCTCCAGACCGTGTCCTGCGACGATTGCCCGAGAACATTGAGCTGCATGATGGGTAAAAAGTTCGCCGGTATGTAGAGCAACAGCGCGGCAATGACCAGGGCAAGACTGCGCTGCACCACGTTATGACGATGAGCGTAGAGTTCGTAACCGCAGCGTGGGCAGAGGGCTTTTTCGCCGTGAGCAAGCTTGGGCTTGCGCATCAGCAGATCGCACTCATGACAGGCCACCAAGTCATCCAGCGGTAAATCTGACAGCCCGGGGGCGTCAACCGAATCTGACATAAGGGCTCTGGCTCCGAAAAAGTTGGGATCTATTCTAGTGTTCTGATTCGAAAATAACTGTGCAAATTTGTTCGCTGACGCGAGCAAAAACTTTCCTGCAGGCAAAACAAAACCCCAACTGCTTTCGCAATTGGGGTTTCGGAATTTAATCTTGACGATGACCTACTCTCACATGGGGAAACCCCACACTACCATCGGCGATGCATCGTTTCACTTCTGAGTTCGGGATGGGATCAGGTGGTTCCAACGCTCTATGGTCGTCAAGAAATTCGGGT